>JARKPO010000074.1 GCA_029975215.1 Levilinea sp. | reverse complement strand
TTGCAGTCAAGCTCCCTTGTGCCTTTACACTCTATGGGTGGTTTCCATTCACCCTGAGGGAACCTTTGGGCGCCTCCGTTACCTTTTAGGAGGCGACCGCCCCAGTCAAACTGCCCACCTGGCACGGTCCCCCACCCGGATGACGGTGTGGGGTTAGGGTCTAAACATAATCAGGGTGGTATTTCACCGATGGCTCCACCGAGGCTAGCGCCCCAGCTTCAAAGCCTCCCACCTATGCTACACAGATCATGCCCAAACTCAATGCCAAGCTGCAGTAAAGCTCCACGGGGTCTTTTTGTCCTGCTGCGGGTAGGCCGCATCTTCACAGCCATTTCAATTTCACCGGGTCCTTCGTTGAGACAGTGTTCTAGTTGTTACACCGTTCGTGCGGGTCGGAACTTACCCGACAAGGAATTTCGCTACCTTAGGACCGTTATAGTTACGGCCGCCGTTCACCGGGGCTTCGGTTCAAAGCTTCGCTTGCGCTAACCTCTCCCCTTAACCTTCCGGCACTGGGCAGGTGTCAGCCCCTATACATCGTCTTACGACTTAGCAGAGACCTGTGGTTTTGTTAACCAGTCACTAGAACCATTTCACTGCGACCCCCCAGCGCTCATTATTCATTCACGCCAGGAGGCACCCCTTCTCCCGAAGTTACGGGGCTATGTTGCCTAGTTCCTTAACGAAGGTTCCCCCGTTCGCCTTGGTATATTCTACCCGTCTACCAGTGTCGGTTTGCGGTACGGGTACTCGAGCTTCAATGCTTAGAGGCTTTTCTTGGCAGCAAGGCTCAACTCACTTCCACCTCAAGGGCACGCCACCAGATCTCAACTCAAACCGCGGATTTTCCTACGGCTCTCAACGTCTGACATCAGGTGCACCTGCACGACCAATCACAGGCTGGTCTACCTCGCTGCGTCCCCCCATCGCTCCACTCGAGCAGTTCCGGAATGTTGACCGGATGTCCATCACCTACGCCTCTCGGCCTCGGCTAAGGACCCGACTAACCCGACGCGGACTGACCTGGCGTCGGAAACCTTAGACATACGGCGAACACGGTTCTCACGTATTTTACGCTACTCATGCCTGCATTCTCACTTCCATTCGCTCCAGCCGTCCTTCCGGTCGACCTTCACCGCAAATAGAACGCTCCCCTACCGCCCCAGCAAAGCTGAGACCCATGGCTTCGGTACCAAGCTTAGCCCCGTTAAGTTTTCCGCGCAGAATCACTCGACCAGTGAGCTATTACGCACTCTTTAAAGGGTGGCTGCTTCTAAGCAAACCTCCTGGTTGTTTCAGTAACTCCACATCGTTTCCCACTTAGCTTGGATTTTGGGACCTTAGCCGATGATCTGGGCTGTTTCCCTTTCGACCACGAATCTCATCACCCGTAGTCCGACTGCCATGCTATGGAGTACCGGCATTCGGAGTTTGATTGGGTTTGGTAAGCTCTAAGCCCCCTAGCCCATTCAGTGCTCTACCTCCGGTACTAAACACATGACGCTAGCCCTAAAGCTATTTCGGGGAGAACCAGCTATCTCCGAGTTCGTTTGGCATATCACCCCTACCCACAGCTCATCTCCTAACTTTGTAACGTTAGTGAGTTCGGTCCTTCACGAGCGTTTAGACTCGCTTCAACCTGGCCATGGGTAGCTCACCCGGTTTCGGGCCTAATTCCTGCGACTAAGCGCCCTATTCAGACTCGCTTTCGCTACGGCTTCGGGTGTAACTCCCTTAACCTCGCCACAGAAATTAACTCGCAGGCTCATTCTCCAAGAGGCACGCCGTCAGGCATAGTGGCGCGCACCCGGTTTTCACCGGAGCACCGACCCACCATTAGCCCTTCGACTGCTTGTAGGCTTACGGTTTCAGGTTCTATTTCACTCCCCTAACAGGGGTACTTTTCACCTTTCCCTCACGGTACTTGTTCACTATCGGTCACCAAGTGTATTTAGCCTTAGAGAGTGGACTCCCTAGATTCCTGCCGGATTAGCGTGCCCGGCAGTACTCAGGTACCCAGCGGGAGATGATCGATTTTCGTGTACGGGACTGTCACCCTCTTTGGTAGGCTTTCCCACACCTTTCCACTAACCGCTCATTTTGTAACTCTACAATGCTGGGCCCTACAACCCCACTACGGCAAGCCGCAGTGGTTTGGGCTGTTCCCCGTTCGCTCGCCACTACTGAGGGAATAATCTCTTTTCCTCTGGGTACTTAGATGTTTCAGTTCCCCAGGTTCCCTTCGTTAGCCTATATATTCAGCTAACGATGCCTTTCGGCGGGTTTCCCCATTCGGACATCCCCGGATATAACGCCTGTTCACGGCTCCCCGAGGCTTTTCGCAGTGACCCACGTCCTTCATCGGCACTTGGTGCCAAGGCATCCACCGTAAGCCCTTAATAACTTCACACGTGATGCGGAGAAATCGATCTTCTTTCTTTCATCCGTATCATTTGATATGGCTTATTGTTTATGACTTGACCTACAACATGCTATTCGATTGGTAAGGTTCAGAGGGTCTTACGACCCTTGCGCCGTTGACCAGCGCTGTGTGCCCCCGACCGAAGTCAGGATCACGCAGTGCGTTTCAACGATCTGTTGTTAAGAGACAAGTCAGCCCAGCGCACCGCTGGGCTGATATACCCGAACGGATTGCCTTTCTTCTTTCAGCTGTGGATCCGGCTCTCACGAACCTTCAAAGATCCTCTCCTGTCTAGGCGCTCAGTGGAGATGACGGGATTCGAACCCGTGACCTCCGCCGTGCAAAGGCGGCGCTCTCCCAACTAAGCTACATCCCCAGGCATACATTGACGCTCTGGTCGGCGCCCTAGCGGACGCTCAGTGGGCCTTTCAGGGCTCGAACCTGAGACCTCGCCCTTATCAGAGGCGCGCTCTAACCAACTGAGCTAAAGGCCCCTAACAGCGCCTTAACCGCTGAAGAGTGACAGGAAGCGTTGCAAACGCCTTCTTTAGAGTGCCTCATCACCGCGATGAGGACTTAGTTTTGACAGAGTTGAGCTTTGCCCAAAGGCTTCGCTCGAAACTCCATAGAAAGGAGGTGATCCAGGCGCACCTTCCGGTACACCTACCTTGTTACGACTTCGTCCCAGTCACCGACCCCACCTTCGACGGCTCCCTCCCTTGCGGGTTAGGATACCGGCTTCAGGTGTTGCCAGCTCCCATGACGTGACGGGCGGTGTGTACAAGCCCCGGGAACGTATTCACCGCAGTATAGCTGACCTGCGGTTACTAGCAACTCCATCTTCATGCAGTCGAGTTGCAGACTACAATCTGAACTGAGGCAAGCTTTGAGGATTGGCTCCACCTCGCGGTTTCGCGACCTATTGTA
>JARKPO010000069.1 GCA_029975215.1 Levilinea sp. | reverse complement strand
TGTCTCAATTGACTTGACTTCTGGTATCTGTAAGGTGACAATAGACATGGCAAGCTCCGGTAACTTGGTGGCCTAAGCACCTACCAGTTTACTCGGAGCTTGCTCTTTTTTCAAAACCTACCACTCTTGGGACAGACACCTTTTTGCCTTCCCCCTCAGAATCGTTTACAATACACATATCACTCTATTCGCGCGGCGATTTCGAAGGAGTTCTGCATGAACCTGGATGATTTTAACCCCTCACAAGAAACCGTCTTGGTCATTGGGGCTGCCGGTCTGGATATTGTCGGCCGTCCCTCGCAGATGCCAGAGTTCGGCGCATCTGTCCCCGCAGAGGTGCGCCCTTCATTTGGCGGCGTCGCGCGCAACATCGCTGAAAACCTGGCCCGTTTGGGGCAGCCCGTTTCCCTCATCACCGTGGTAGGCAAAGACACCTTTGGCACTCAGCTTTTGGAATACACCGCACAGGCCGGCGTGGATACTTCCGCCTGCCTGCAGTCCAGCCGCCTCACCACTGCTGCCTACCTGGCCGTCCTCACCGAACAATCCCGCCTGCATTTTGCCCTGGATGACATGCGCGTCCTTTCTGAACTGACCTCCACTTATCTGCGCAAACAGGAACACCGCTTTGCCAGCGCAGGCCTGATCTTTGTGGATGCCAACCTCTCCCCCGCCGCCCTGCGCACCGTCTTCAGCCTGGCGCGCAAATACCGTGTGCCAGTGTGCGCCGACGCCACCTCTTCCGTCCTGGCAGTCAAGTTGAAGCCCTATCTCTCCCGACTCTTCATGATCACAGCCAACCCCTACGAAGCCGCCATCCTCTCCGGCGCGCCCTCAGCCCCCGAAGGTCCAGAAGCCGCTCAAAAAGTGGCCCGTGATCTGATCGCGCTGGGTGCAGAAATCGCCGTTCTGCCCATCGCCGCCTTCGGGGTGTGCTACGCCAGCTCCGAAACCAGCGGCCACATCCCCGCCATCCGCACCGCCATCCTCGACCCCACCGGCGCGGGTGACGCCCTCACCGCCTCAGTCATTTTCGGCCTGCTCAACCACATCAGCCTGGACGAAGCCACCCGCCTGGGTGTTTCCGCCGCTTCCCTGACCCTTCGCCATCCTGGGACGGTCTACCCCGACCTCTCCCTGGAAATCTTATATGACCAACTGGTGATCTAAATGACAACAAAAATTCCCTCCGATTATGTGTTTTCGCCCGAAGTTGCTGAGGCGCGCCGGTCAAACCAACCCATCGTGGCCCTGGAAACCGCGGTGGTTACTCACGGTCTGCCTTACCCCATGAACCTCGAGTTGGCCCGCGACCTTGAATCTGCCGTTCGTGCCCAGGGGGCCATCCCCGCCACCATCGGGCTGCTCAACGGCAAAATCCACGTAGGCCTCACCGCTGACGAGTTGGAAGAGCTGGGCACCCCCGGCGGACCCTCGCGCAAGGTCAGCCGCCGCGATTTTGGCCTGGTACTGGCCCGCAAAGAAAAAGGCGGCACCACCGTTGCTGCCACCCTCATCGCTGCCCACGCCGTTGGGCTGAAAGTCTTTGCCACCGGCGGCATCGGCGGCGTCCACCGCGGGGAGATCTTCGATGTCTCCGCTGACCTGCCCGAACTGGGCCGCTCGCCGCTGGTGGTGGTCTGTGCCGGCGCCAAATCCATTTTAGACCTCCCCGCCACGCTGGAAGTTCTCGAAACCCAGGGCGTCACCGTTTTAGGCTATCAAACCGACGAGTTCCCCGGCTTCTATTCGCGCGAATCCGGCCTTCCCGTGGGCGCGCGCGTGGATACCCCCGCCGAGGTGGCCGAAATTGCCCGCCGCCATTGGGCATTGGGTATCGAAGCCGCCCTGCTGGTCACCGCCCCACCTCCGGCCGAGGTGGCTGTGCCGCGCGAGCAAATAGAAAGCATTATCCAGCAGGCGCAAGCCGAAGCTGTCCAGCAGGGCATTCACGGCGCCAAAGTGACCCCCTTCCTGCTCTCCCGTGTCAGCGAACTGAGCGGTGGTTCCAGCCTGCGCGCCAACCTGGCCCTGCTGCGCAACAACGCCGCCATCGCCGGTCAAATTGCCTGCGCAATGGTGGCTGGCCCCAAAACCGAACACGCTTAAACCATTTTTCCTCACATGCAGAAACGGGCTGCCTTTTCCAAGAGGCAGCCCGTTTGATTCAAAATGATGTTTCCATCCAACCCCTACGGCGTCGGTGAAGGCCAGCGGGTGTCCGTGATGCGCGGCGTCCGCGTCGGCCACAGCGTGGAGGTCGGTGGGCGCGTGCGCGTCACCGTGGGGGTCAGGGTGACCGTGAAGGTCAGTGTGGGCGTACGGGTGAAGGTGATGGTCAGCGTCGGCGAAGGGCCAAAGGTCGCAGTCGCTGTGCGCGTGGGCGAAGGTGTGGGCGTGCTTGTGATGGTGCGCGTCGCCGTCGGCGTGCGCGTGGGGGTGCGAGTAACTGTCGGCGCGGGTGGGTTGCCGGTCACGATAAAGCGGCCCGAATTGTTCCACTCCGACCCCACATAGATCTGTACCTCGTACTCCCCAGCCGTCCATTGATCAGAGGACGGTTCACAGTCTGTATACCCATACCCGCCGGTCGAGCCGTCCCACGGTTTGGTTTCCACGCATAGGATCTTCCCATCGCTCAGCCGCACCCATAAAGCCGTCCACTGGACACCGTCCACCATCTTATCGTAGGTGAAGGCTCCGTACAGTTTGGTAATCGGGTTGGCAAATTCATTCGCCGGTTCCACTGCCTGATTGTTTTCATCTATCTCCCGTGAGAACCGCGGCGAGCTGAACACCGATTCTGGGTTGGGCGTCACCTCTGCCTCAAACTGCGCCGCAATCTCCGGCGGGATGGCCGGTGTGTTGGTCACCGAAGGAGTGTCGGTGATGGTGGGTGTCAGGCTGATGGTCGGCGTCAGGGTGATCGTCGGCGTCAGCGTGATGGTGGGTGTCAGCGTCGGTGTCGGCGATGGCGGAAAAATCAGGTAAGCAGCCGGTTCCGCGAACTGGTTTAAGAACACCGCCACTGCCCCCATCGCCAGCCCCACGCCCACCATGCGCCAGCCGCGCATAATCTGCTCGCGCCGCAGCCGAAAATACATCAGCTTTCGCCCGCTAACGATCGTGCGAATCCCTAAGAACAGGCCCAACAACACCCCCACCAGAGCCAGATAAAATGCCGTTTGTACACCCGTGTGAATATCAACGTTCATAAGTATCAGTCAGCTTTCGTCAACCCTGGCAGAATTATAGCATGTTCCCCCTGCCTTTTTCAGCTCGCAGTGTCCAAAATATCAATTGTTGCCCAGATTTATAAAGCAAAATGACAACATCTCCACCTTACTGCTCAGAACTCGTTGCGGATTTTACTACTCTTGAGTAAAATCAATACCGGAACCAATCTGCACATGACTCTCAACCCAGGGACCCTCCTCAACAACCGCTATCGTATTGTCTCCATCCTGGGGCAAGGCGGAATGGGCGCCGTGTATCAGGCCGTAGACGAGAACATTAAAATCTACGTAGCCGTGAAAGAAAATCTCTTCCTCAGCGAAGAGTACACCCGCCAATTCCAGCGCGAAGCGAGTATCCTCGCGAGTATGCGCCATCCTACATTGCCCAGGGTCGGCGACTATTTTGCGATCTCGGGTCAGGGTCAGTACCTCATCATGGATTACATTGAGGGCGAGGACCTACGCCAGCGGATTGAACGCATGAACGTCCTCCCCCCGCGAGATGTCATTCTCATCGGCGCGCAGATCTGCGACGCCCTCTCATACCTGCACTCTCGCACTCCTCCCATCGTCCATCGGGATATCAAGCCCGGCAACATCAAAATCACACCAGAAGGCGAAGTCTGCCTGGTAGATTTTGGCCTGGCCAAGATCATGATGGACTCGCAGGCCACCACCACCGGTGCGCGCGCCATGACGCCCGGCTATTCGCCGCCAGAACAGTACGGCACCGCCCGCACAGACCCGCGTTCGGATATCTATTCCCTGGGCGCCACCCTCTATGCCACCCTCACCGGAGTCATACCCGAAGACGGTCTGGCTCGCGCCACCAATAAAGCCACCCTCACCCCCATCCGCCAATTTACCCCCACGGTCGACCGGCGCCTGGCCGAGGCCATCGAAATTGCCCTGGAAATTGAGCCGGAACACCGCTACCAAAGCGCCGAAGAGTTCAAAGTGGCCCTGCTTGAAGCGGGCAACATCAACCCCGCCACCCAGCGCCGCCTGCTGGTCACACCGCCGCCCGAAGGCAGCTCTTCTCAGCCGCCCAAGCCTCCCTCCCGTCCCCTCAACCCCACTCCGGCGCGCCGGAAACGCAAAGTTCGCATTAAGCCTTTTCCCATTATTCTGGCTGCCTTGGTGCTCCTGCTCACCGCTTTTTCCATTCTGCGGCCAGATGTGTCAGCTGCCATCGCGGCCCGCTTCATGCCCGCGCCCCTCGCCACCGCCACCATCAGCGATCCCCCAGTGGCAGACACCCAACCCCCTCTGGCCGATACACCCACCCAGGGCCTGACGCCCGCAGCAGGTGACGTTCCCGCTCAAACACCCCTCCCGCCCGAGGAATCTCCCACTGCGACCGCTGCTCTGCCCACCCTCACCCCCGCAGTCACGGCCACGCGTACCCCCTCGCCCACCCCCACCGCCTTTGGCGGCGGTCTGGGTCAAATTGCTTTTGTCTCCGATCGTTCCGGCACCTTCCAGCTGTGGATCATGAACGCCGACGGCTCTCAGCAGCGTCAGCTCACCGATATGCCGAATGGGGCCTGCCAGCCAGCCTGGTCCCCTGACGGTAGCCAGTTGGCCTTCATCTCGCCTTGTGTGGGCAAACGCAATGAAATTTACGAAAACTCCCAAATCTATCTCATGAACGCGGACGGCAAAAACATCCGCCTCATGCCCCGAACTCAGGCCGGTGATTTTGACCCCGCCTGGTCTCCCGAAGGCTCGCGCATCGCCTTCACCTCCCTGCGTACTGGCGTTCCGCACATCTTTGTGCTCGATATGAGCGAAGACACCCTCTCCGAGGTCTCCGATACTCGCCACGCCGATTTCCAACCCGCCTGGCGGCCGGGCGCTCGCCAATTAGCCTTCGTGCGCAAAATGACCTTCAACCACATTTGGATCATGTCCGACCAGGGCTTCACCCAATTCCAATACAGTTCCAGCGGGGACGTCAACGATACTTCGCCGGTGTGGTCTTCGGACGGCGAATTTCTGCTCTACACCCGCAGCAAAATCTCCCCCGCCATCCCCTGGATCCAACTTCTCGCCTATGAAAACCGCGAAGCGGGGCCAGAGCTGCGCATTCCCCCTCTGAACTCCCCCGATATCGGCCCTGTCTCAGACCCCGATATCTCACCCGATAATCTGTGGATCATCTATGAAAGCTGGCCGGACGGACGCAACCACGATATCTTCCGCGTGGATATCAATGGTGCAGACCGTATCCGCCTCACCAGCGATCCTGGTTTCGATTTTGGCCCCGTCTGGAGGCCGATGACAGCCCTCACCGCGCCTTAGTCCAAACCCTGTTTCCGGAGATCAACCTATGTCTGTCGCTGTTGGGGAGCTGCTCCACGACCGCTATCGGATCGAGAATATCATCGCCCGCGGCGGTATGGGTGCCATCTACCGTGCCGTGGATGAAAGTCTGGGCGTTGCCGTGGCTGTCAAAGAGAATCTCTTTGGTTCCCAAGAATCCACCCGCCAATTCCGCCGCGAAGCCACCATCCTGGCCAGCCTGCGCCACCCCAACCTGCCCCGCGTTACTGACCATTTTGTTATCGAAGGACAGGGGCAGTATCTGGTTATGGATTTCATCGAAGGCGAAGACCTGCTGACGCGCATTGACCGCCGCGACCGAATCAGCGATGAAGAGGTTGTCCTCATCGGTGCCGCGGTGTGTGACGCCCTGTCCTACCTCCATTCCCGCACCCCCTCCGTCATCCACCGCGATATCAAACCCGGCAATATCAAGATCACCCCTGCCGGTCAGATTTATCTGGTGGATTTCGGTCTGGCAAAGACCGCCGCTCCTGGTCAGGCCACCACCATTGGCGCGCAAGCCCTCACCCCCGGCTACGCTCCACCCGAACAGTACGGACAAGGTACTGAGCCGCGCTCTGACCTCTATGCCTTGGGGGCCACCCTCTACGCCGCCCTCACCCACACCATCCCCGAGGATGCTCTAGCCCGCGCCATGGGCAGCGTACAGTTGACCCCCATTCTCAAGCTGAACCCGCACGTCTCTCCCGCCCTCACCGCGGTCATCGAAAAAGCGATGTCGGTGCAGATGGATGACCGCTACCCCACGGCCGACGCCTTTAAACAGGCCCTGCTCTCGGCCAACACCGCCGCCCGGCAGCGCATTTTAACCAAAGCTGAAACGGCGATGCCGTCTGCCTCCAATTCGGCGGCGGTAAGTTCCATCATCGGCTCCACCGCCAAACCCAAACAGCGCGCTTTCCCCTGGCTGCTGGCAGCCTTTGGCGGCCTGCTGGCGGTTGGATTGTGCCTGGCTGTGGTATTTTTCGTCCTGCGGGGCCAGTTCCCCTCCGCTGTCCGCCCCACCGCCTCCCTGCCTGCCCCTACTGCCGCTCCGGCCGCGGCTGCGGACACGCCCAGCCCCACCCAGGCTCTGCCGCCCCCCGCCGACCCCACAGAAACCCTCCCGTCCCCGGCCACCGCCACCCCCGCGCTGCCTACCCCCACGCTGCTCCCCCAGGCCACTGCCCTCGGCGGGGATCCAGGGCAGATCGCCTTCGTTTCCAACCGCACGGGAACTTATCAAATCTACACCCTGCGCCTGGACAACAGTCAGGTGACGCAGGTCACCGATTTGACCGACGGAGCCTGCCAGCCGGATTGGTCGCCGGATGGGCAGCGCCTGGTTTTTGTCTCCCCTTGCCGCGCGCGCCAGGCCACTTACAAAGGATCCAGCCTCTTCCTCATCAATGCCGATGGCAGCGGCCTGACTCCCCTGGTATCTTCCCCCGGCGGCGACTTTCATCCGGATTGGTCGCCCGACGGCACCAAGATCGCCTTCACCTCCATCCGGCAAAACAACGTCCCCTATGTGTTCATCTACGATCTGGCCGCCAACCGCGCCGCCCGCCTCACCAACACCGCCACCAACGAAATTCGCCCCACCTGGTCGCCCAACGGCGAATGGATTGCCTTCGAAAGCACCCGTCTGGGTGTCCTTCAGGTTTGGGTCATGGATGCCGAAGGGAAAAATGTACGCGAGTTCTCCCGCCAATCCGACGGTGCCGCGGCCTACCCCACCTGGAGCCCTGCTGGGGACGTGATCGTCTTTTCCCGCGGCTCCAACGCCCAGGGGCTCGTCTCTAAGCAATACCCACCCATCAGCACCGACACCTTCCCTGTCTCCGAATTTCGCCCCGCCCTCAACGCGGACTACAGCCCCGACGGCTTTTGGCTTCTGTTTGAAAGCACGCAGGACGGCAACCTGGATTTGTACCGTATGAACAGCCTATCCGGAGCCAATCTCACCCGTCTCACCGACGACCCCGCCGAAGATTTTGACGCCGTATGGCGGCCAGCGGGCAACTGAACTTCCCGATCACAGATACAAAAAAACCGCCCAGCTTGCCGCGGAACGGCTGCCAGGCGGTTTTATTTGCTTCAAAGCGGGGGTTAC
This sequence comes from Levilinea sp., assembly GCA_029975215.1. Taxonomy (GTDB): domain Bacteria; phylum Chloroflexota; class Anaerolineae; order Anaerolineales; family Anaerolineaceae; genus Levilinea. Next base: position 8,739 of record JARKPO010000069.1, on the reverse strand, counting down.
TTGCGCGTTTCCTGGCCTGCTGCCGGTCCCAAGGGGCGCTTGCCCAGCAGTTGCGCCGCGTAGGGGTCTGCAAACAGCTCCGGTGTCCCGCCTGTATGCCAGAACAGCACCGTCTCACCGGGTTTAAAGAACTTCTTGCGGATCAGATCCATCATGCCGCCCGCCGCCCTGCCCGTGTACACCGGGCCGAGGAGCAGCCCTTCCGCCTGGGCAAATAATTCAATCGCCTCTTTCTCCGATTCGCCCATCACCGCGTAGCCTGCCCCCAGGTAGTCCGTGTTCACCAGAATTTCTTCCGGCCGGAAGCTGATTTTTTCGCCAAAGCGCGTTGAAGCCTCACTGGCCATATTTGCCGCGGTCTCCTGCATCTCATCCGCAGGCATATCAATGCTGATGGCCAGGATTTTGCCTTTGAACCCCTTCAGCTTCGCCCCTAAAAGCATCCCTGAGAGTGTTCCGCAGGAAGATGACGGCACGATGATCCAATCTGCCTCCACCCCCTGTTTGACCAGCTCATCCATCGCCTCCACATAGCCCAAAGCACCGGTCGCGTTGGAGGCCCCCAAGGGGATTTTGTAGGGTCTCCGTCCCGCATCCCAGGCCTGCTGAAAGGTGCGCTCAAAGGTCTGATTTCGTTCTGCGCGCTGCGTCCAAACGATCTCCGCCCCAAATAAATGATCTAGCAGCAGGTTCCCGCTGGGCATCTCCGGCTCCTGACCGTTTAGCACCATGATGCAGTCGAAGCCAAAGCGCCGCGCCAGGGCCGCCGTCTGACGGCAGTGGTTGGATTGGATACCGCCCATCGTCACCAGTGTTTTCGCACCGTGGGCCTGGGCTTCAGCGATCACAAATTCCAATTTGCGGGTTTTGTTTCCCCCAAAGGCCACACCTGTCTGATCGTCGCGCTTCACCAACAACCGCGGGCCGCCGAGAACTGCGCTGAGCCGCGGTAACGCTTCCACCGGAGTGGGAAGATGAGCAATACGAACTCTCGGAATCATGCAAGCATCTCCTGTCGGGTGCGCGCCTTGCCTCGCCGCCGCATCAACGCCAGCAGCCGAGGTAAAGTGCGCGTGTAAAGGGAATAGAACCAAGGACGGCTCGCAAAGTCCCAGGCGCCTACCGTGCGGATCACACGGCCGCCCAGACCCTCCTTGAACCGGTAAACACCCCACATCGAATCGCTTTCCTCGAACCGATCAGGCGCACCCCACAAATCATACACGGTACATCCCCTGGCTCGCGCCAGCCGCATAGCTTCCCACTGCAGCAGGTAATTAGGCATCGCCTCGCGGTGCGCATTGCGCGACATTCCATACAAATACCACGCCCGGCTCCCAAAATAGAACAGGATCAACCCTGCCACGGTTTCATCCCCCACCGCGGCCAATAAAACCTCAGCCATGCCGGCCCGTAAGAACCGTTCCCATACCTGCCGGTAATATCCTTCCCCGCGAATCACAAACCCGTCCCGCACCGAGGTCTCCGCGTACATGCGGTAAACATCCGCCAGGTCCGCCTCACTGCCCGAACGGACCACAACCCCTTTCCGTTCCGCCAGGCGCAGGTTATAACGGGTTTTCTGCTTCATACGCCCCAAAAGCACCTCATCTGACGCGTCCACATTCACCCACACCGTATTCTTAAACTGCACCTGTGCATCAGAATAGCACCAGCCGCGCTGCACCAGGTCCTCACGCACGCGCAGGCCCACAGCGTCTTCCTGAGCGTCTTCTGCCCCTGGGACGCCCACCCCCAACTGCACTTCTGGGTCCATTTTGATCATAATAGCCCCTTCGGTGCGGGCAAAAGCCTGCAAGTCGTCCAACACCCTCCGGCGCAGTCCCTCGTTCGCCCAGTTCAGCAGCGGGCCGCGGGGCGCATACAGCACATTCACGCCAAAATTGAGCCCGCCCACGCGCAGCGGCCGCTTCAAAACCATTGCCGCCGCTTCCGGCGTGCCTGCTTCCCCTTCCCACACCAGTGGGCAGGCTTCCCAGCCGTTAATTTTCTTGGCCTCAGCCCATTCCCAACTCTGCAGCACATGCGCCCCTGGCAGGCCGCAAACCACCTGATCCCAGGCCGCGCCTTGTAAATCCAGCGCGCGCCTCATGCTCTGGCTCCTCGCGCCCAGGCCGCAACCGCCTCTGCGTGAGCCGAGCAGATCGGCAGGGGCAGCGCGTCAGGCGCAAAATATCCCAACTCACGAATTTCTTCGGTGCAAGTCAGCTCGCCGCCCACGGCCTCCCCTCGGTACAGAAAAAACAAACCGTTGCCGCGCGGATCGTCATAAGGGAACACCCCCACCAGACCGCCAATGCGCACCTCCAGACCCGTTTCCTCCCGCGCCTCGCGCACCGCGGCCGCCTCCGGCAGTTCATCCGCCTCCACAAAACCTGCCGGGAAATACCACATATCTTTCCACGGGTCAAAGGCGCGCCGCGCCAACAGAGCTTTGCCGTTGACTTCCACTGCCACCCCCGCCGACACCTTCCAATGCGGGTAATACACCCACCCACAGGCCGGGCAGGTTTCCCGTTCACGCTGATCTTCCAGTTCCACCTGCAAAGCCGTCCCGCACATCAGGCAGTAATGGCTCATTGTGCCTCTCCCCCCGCATGACGCCGTCGCGTCCACCATTGGTAAAGCCGGTACAGGGTGGGGTAATAAACGCGTTCCCACGCGCTGGCAGTCCGCAGCAACCTGCCGCCAAAGCCGCGCTTAAAGCGGTACACGCCCCACAAACCCAAAGAACGGTGCTCAAACTGGGCTTCCAGCACCTCCTCTTCCTCATCGGGTACTCCCCACAAATCATAGGTGGTGCATCCGTGGCTGCGCGCCCAGCGCATAGCCTCCCACTGCACCAGATACGCAGGCATCCGGTTGCGTTCTTCGTCGCTGGATGCGCCGTAAAAATACCAGGAACGCTCGCCGTGCGCAAAAACCATCACCCCCGCCAGCGGCTGACCTTCATATTCCGCCAGCAGCAGCGCGCGTTCCTGCGCCGGAAAGCAATCAAATGCCTTTTGATAATAGGCCGGAGTATGCACCCCAAAATTGTCTCGTGCACCGGTGACAGCCATCAGGCGGTTAAAGGCTTCCACATCTTCCGACTGACGCACCACCACACCTTTTTTTTCAGCCAATTTGATATTGTAGCGAGTTTTTTGCTTCATCCGCCCCAAAATGTCGGCTTCACTGCCGCGCAAATCCACCACCAGGGTGCGCCGCGGTTGGATCGTAGCAGCACCTTCCACAAAGCCCTTCATCTGGGCGCGGCGATTCTCATCCAGCGGTTCCCAGGCGTCCGGCTCCACTTTCAGGAAAACGGCCCCCTCGCGGCGGCAGACGGTGTGAATTTCCGGCCAGAGCCCCGCCCAGTCTTCGCCCAGCGGCCCCTTGGGAAGGTATCCCACCGAAACCCCCGGCAAGGCGCGCCGGAAAAGCACCAGTGCCCCGCTGTCGCCGTGCACTACAGGCACCGGCCGCCAGCCAAAAGACTGTTTTAGGGCGCCCCAGGCAGCGCTTTGCAGCACATGGGCCTGCGGGTGTCCTGCTGTAAAGCGTTCCCAGGCGTCGAGGGTGAGAATGCTCATGGTTAAATCGAGGTCATCTCCGGCGGAGGCGGGGTCGCCTGCACCGCCGATTCTGGGATTAATTCGTCCAGCAGATGGATAATCGAGGTTGAATCACCTTCGCGCGCCAACCGCACCAGTTCATCCACCGCCGCACGCAGCTGCGGCCCATACAGGCTTTCCTGTCCGTCCAGGCGAAAAATATCAGGATGCTGAGTTTTGGAGAAGGTTTGCCCTTCATCCCACAGGTCTTCGCTCAGTTTTTCACCCGGACGAATGCCGGTAAAGACCACCTCAATATCCCGCCCCGGTTCCAGGCCTGACAGCCGAATTAAATCTTCGGCCAGGTCCATAATGCGCACCTGCTGGCCCATATTCAATACGAAAGTCTCGCCGCCCTCCCCCAGCGTGCTGGCTTGCAGCACCAGGTGCACCGCTTCAGGGATGGTCATAAAGTAACGCTTCATATCTGGGTGGGTGATCGTCACCGGCCCGCCGCGCGCAATTTGCCGTTTGAATGAAGGCACCACGCTCCCGCGGCTGCCCAGTACATTGCCAAAGCGCACGACCGAGAAACTGCGCCCAGAGCGCTGCGCTGCATCCAAAACGATCATTTCAGCCACTCGCTTGGTAGCCCCCATCACATTGATGGGCCGGATGGCTTTATCGGTAGAAATCATCACCATGCGGTCCACATTGTACAGCAAGGCAGCCTGTACCACGTTGAACGTCCCCAGGATGTTGTTCGTCACCGCCTCTTCCACATTAACTTCCATCATGGGCACATGCTTATGCGCCGCTGCGTGGAAGACCACTTCTGGACGGTAGCGGGCAAAAATCGTCTTCAACCGCTCCAGGTCGCGCACATCCGCAATCACCGGCCGGGCATGCAGCCCGGGGAAGCTTTCCTGAAGCTCCATCAGCGCTTCGAAAATGCTGTTTTCGCCATGACCCAACAGCAGCAGTTCCGACGGCCCCCACCGCGCGATCTGGCGGCACAGTTCACTGCCGATGGAACCTCCCGCACCCGTCACCAACACCACCCGCCCCCCCAGCGTAGCCCCCACCAGTTCATCCTGCAGATGTGCCGGCTCCCGCCGTAGCAAGTCGGTGATGTCCACTTCACGCAGGCGGCTGATACTCACCTTACCGCCCAACAGCTCGTAGATTCCTGGCATGGTTCGGAAGGGAACGCCCTTCAGGCGGCATACATCCGCCACCAAACGCACTACCCGTCCCGGTGCGCTGGGGATGGCGATGATCACTTCATCCACATGGCGTGAATCCAGGGTCTGCTCCAGATCGGTCAGCGGGCCGAACACCTGTAAACCGTAAATTTGCTGTCCTTTTTTTGAGGGGTTGTCATCTAAGAATCCAATCGCGGCCATATTGAGCTGCGGATTCTTCTGTAATTCGCGCACCACCAGCGCCCCCGCATCCCCAGCGCCTACCACCAGAACGTGCCGTGTGTGCGCGCTGCGTCCAGCCACCGAGGCTAAAATCCGGTTTTCCGCCAGCAGCCGTAAGGTGAAGCGTAAGCCGCCCACCATTAAAATGGAAAGCAGCCAATCAATGATCAGTACCGAGCGCGGAAAACCGACAAAGAAACCCATCGCAAACAGGCTGGTGATGGCCATGGAAACCAACACCGAGGCCGCAGTTACCGCTGCCAGTATCAGCTTCAGTTCCTGCACGCTGGCATACAGCCACAAGCGCCGGTACAGGCCAAAAAAATGGTACACCACCGGCTTGATGATCAGCGCTAAACCCGCCAACCAGTAAGCGCTGGGGAGGTATTGGAAGAATTGCGCGCCCAATTCCAACCGCAGCACGTAACTGCCCAGGACGGAAATTAATATCAGCGCCAGATCCCCCATCAGCACATAACGATTGCGTACATTCGGTTGGGCTTTCATGGGGGGCTATTGACCTCGCAGTCCAATGACCGTTCCGACCGTCCGCACCAGAATCAAAAAGTCTAGCAGCAGGTTGCGGTGCTTGATGTAGTATAAGTCGTATTCCAGCTTTACACCCGTATCGGCCACGTTCGATGCATATCCAAAATTCACCTGCGCCCATCCGGTCAGGCCAGGTTTCACTAGCAGCCGCGCCCGGTAAAACGGCACATGCTCTTGCAATTCATCCACCAATTCAGGCCGCTCAGCGCGCGGCCCCACCAGGCTCATATCACCGCGCAGCACATTGATAAACTGCGGCAGCTCATCCAGGTGACTCTTGCGCAGGATGCGCCCCACCCAGGTCACTCGCTGATCGTTTTCTGTGGCCATACGCGCCCGGCCGTCGCGTTCCGCGTCTTTGCGCATGGTGCGGAACTTGATGATCTTATATACATCCCCGCTTTTTCCCAGACGTTCCTGGGTGTAAAAGATGGGGAATCCGTCGTCCAGCAAAATGGCCACGGCCCCCACAGGCAAAAACAGCAGGAAGAACAGAACACCCACTAGCGAACCGACGATATCCAGCAGGCGTTTGAGCGCTTCATAAAACTCACTGGCATGTACATGGTCGAAGAACGAGCGCAGAATCCAATCGGATTGCAGCAGGAAGATGGGCACCCGCCCCAACAGTTCCTCATACACAATCGGCATGGTCTTAACCGTCAGACCTTTTTCTTCAGCGTTGATTAGCGCCTCAAACAGGTCTTCTTTCATCTCCCCTGAAATAGCCAAAATCAGATCAGTGATCTGCTGCTCCTGCACAATGCGCATCAGGTCGCGGCTGCCCCCCAGCACCGGGACTCTGGCAACCTCTGTACCGATCTTTTGCGGGTCGTCATCAATCAAGCCCGTCAAATAAAACGGCGGCGGCCACATTTCTTTGATCACCGTAGCCAAAGTCGACCCCGCGCGTCCGGCCCCCACAATCAAGACTCTCCGCAGAAACTGCGGCGCGGAAAAAATACTGATGTAAGTGAAGCGCCAGACCAGGGTCAGCACCGTTTCAGCAATGATAAATACCGCCACGCTGAAGCGCGGCAGCGAGCCTTTGGGAGACAGGAAAAAGACCAGCAGATACACCCCCAGCCCAGCCAGCGCCGCCAACGCCACACCAGCCAGGGTATCCTTGCGCCGTCCCGCCCGCCGCAAATCATACAGCTCTACCAGCAGCAAAAGCCAGCCCACCGGCAGCAGGTAGAACCAATACGGCGGCCGTTCGCGCAGGAAAGCCAGCGAGAAATCCAACCAGTTATCGCGTGCGCCCCAGAAATACAACGAGATCAGCAGCGCCAGACCGCTGACCAACAAATCGCCCAGGATCAACACGACCCGCCGTTCCGCTGGGGGTAGTCGCCACAAAAACGGCTTGTTCGTATGTTTCACAGTGCTCATAGCGTCTCTATGCCTCGCGCTGTCCGCGCACCAAGCTTGCCAAAAAGCCGCCCCCCCAGGCAAAATGCATGGTCGCAATCGCTACGGGAACTCCCAGAAGCATTTTAGGGTCCCGCTTCTGAACCGCCGTGGGCACAGCCCCGGCCAACAACGCAAGGAGATAGATTCCAACCTCCAAAAGTAGCATCCAGCGGGCCAAAGCCCAGAACAGCGATGAAAGTCCCAACACCAACACACTCAGCACAAACAAAGGCGGCAGCGCCTGCCGCCACCGCAGGGTTTTCGGGTAGCGCCGCAGCATACGGTACTTCCAAAAGCCGTAGCGCCAATACTGGCGCGCCAGCCCCCCCAGGGTTGCCCGCGAGAAATACACAGAGCGGATCTGTGGATCCAGCCACACCACCCCGCCGCGCAGGCGAATGCGAGTGTTAAACTCATAATCTTCGTTTGTTAAGAGCGTTTCGTCAAAACGTCCGATCTCATCCGCATAAGCACGATAGAAAGCCCCAAAAGGAACTGTATCCACCGCTCCGGCCTGAGTGGTGTAGCGGTAGCGTGCATCACCCACGCCCAACTTATGGGCTGCAGCGGCTGCAATCGCTCGAGCAATCCAGCCCGCCCCCCCAGGTGCAATCTCCCACACCCCACCCACATTCTGCCCGACACCGGTGCGTACTGCCGTCACCGACCGTTCCACATAATCCGGCGCCGGACGGGAATGCGCGTCCAAACGCACAATCACCTCCCCCTGCGCCGCCGACAGCGCGCAGTTGAGTGCTGCCGGGATGTTCCGCCGGGGATTATCAACTACGCGCAAATGCATCTCAGGGTGCTCAGACGCAAACGCGTTCACGATCGAACGCGTCTGGTCTGTGGACAGGCCGTCAGCCAGGATCACTTCCATATCCGCTTGCGGAAAGGTCTGCTGAAGCAGAGCTTCCAGCAGCAGCCGGATGGTGGCGTCTTCATTGTAACATGGAATAATCACCGAAACCGTTGGCATTCGCACCCTGTCCGCGCTGTAAGAAAACGACTTTAACCCGCGCTGGGTAAAGCGCAGGTTAAAGCCAGATGGTCAAAAAGATCTATCCCCATAACCGTTGGGGGAATCGGTCAGTCATCATCTTGGAAAGAAGCAGCCCGCCGCGATCTCGACAGTTCACCGCCGCTTACTTGCAGCAGCAGCCGCCCTCATCTTTACACGGCACAATTGCCACAGCCTCAATTTCCACGGCCACGCCCTTCGGCAGTGCCGCCACCTGCACCGCAGAACGAGCAGGGGCATCAGCAGTGAAAAACTCAGCATACACGGCGTTCATCGCCGCGAAATCGTTCATATCCCGCAAAAATACGGTAGTCTTCACCGCATTTTCCAGGGTGGTCCCAGCCGCTTCTAAGATGGCCTTCAGGTTCGTCAATGCCTGCCGCGTCTCCGCCTGCACGCCGCCTTCCACCACCGCGCCGCTGATCGGGTCTAACCCAATTTGCCCAGCGGTGAAAACCAGGTGGCCTGCACGCACCCCCACCGAATACGGACCAATGGCTTTGGGAGCTTTTTCAGCAGTCACGACCTTACGTTCACAGCAATCGCACATGTTCTTCCTCCTGAAGGGATAGTTGATAATGCTATTGTAAGCCATTCAACCCTTTTGGTAAAGTTCTCCTAACAGTTTCACTAGGGCAATCGCATTCTAGAGAAATCGGGTATCCTCAAAGAAACCACGAGGAGCCCAATGAATACCGAAGGAATGACAAACAATCTCAACGCATACTTTACTCAACTACCGGATCAACGCCGAAAAGCCGGAAGGCGG
>JARKPO010000061.1 GCA_029975215.1 Levilinea sp. | reverse complement strand
GTACGCCCGATATTCCGCGGTCCCCAGCATCTGGCAGTACTTCGTGATCGCCGCCGTCAAGGTCGTCTTCCCGTGGTCGATGTGTCCCATCGTTCCTACGTTCAGATGCGGCTTGCTTCGATCAAATTTTTGCTTGGCCATAAGATCTAACTCTCCTTAAGAATTAAGCCGAATAGTTTCCAGGGTTGAACTAGCCGTTCAAAATTTTCTGTGCAACCGAGTCGGAAACCGGCGCATAATGGTCAAATTCCATCGAGAACACTCCCCGGCCCTGGGTTGCAGAGCGCAGCTCTGTGGCATACCCAAACATCTCGGCCAGGGGAACCCGCGCGCGGACCGCCTGTGTGTTGCCGTGGCGCATATCCATCCCCAAAATTTCCCCACGGCGCGCGCTGATCTGTCCCAGCACATCGCCCAGGTATTCTTCGGGGATAATGACCTCAACACTCATAATCGGCTCAAGAAATACCGGTAAGCCTTTCTCAACACCTTCTTTGAAGGCAAAGATCGCGGCCATCTTGAAAGCCATTTCACTCGAGTCAACTTCGTGGAAAGAGCCGTCCACCAGGCTCACCCGAATGTCCGTCATCGGATATCCGGCCAGCGTTCCGCTGTCAGCAGCTTCAATCACGCCTTTTTCCACTGCGGGGATGTATTCCTTGGGGATTGCACCGCCCACAATATTGTTTTCAAAAACCACACCGTTTCCACGTTCCAACGGCTCCAGGTCAAAGACCACATGGCCGTATTGACCGTGTCCGCCGGTTTGCTTCACATAGCGGTACGAAAGCTTGCGCACCGGCCGTGTGATCGTTTCGCGATACGCCACCCGCGGGCGGCCCACATTGGCCTGCACGCGGAATTCGCGCATCATCCGGTCCACCAGCACGTCCAGATGCAGCTCGCCCATCCCTTCGATGATCGTCTGACCGGTGGTCTCGTCCACATGCACGCGGAAGGTCGGATCTTCTTCCGAAAGCTTGTGCAGGGCCTCACCCATCTTTTCCTGGTCCATGGTGGTCTTCGGCTCAATCGCCACCTGGATCACCGGTTCGGGGAAGGAGATGCTTTCCAAGATAATCTGTTTTTGCGGATCAGTCAGGGTGTCGCCCGTGAAGGTATCTTTCAGACCCAAAATGGCCGCGATATCACCCGCGTACACTTCGGTGATGTCTTCGCGTCGGTCAGCGTACATGCGGATCAGCCGCCCCACGCGTTCCTTGCGCCCCTTCACCGGGTTGTAAACCATCTCACCCTGGCGCAGCACGCCAGAATACACACGCAAATACGCCAACCGCCCCACGTAGGGATCGGTGACGATCTTAAACACCAGCGCGCTCATCGGCTCTTCATCGCTGGGAATGCGTTCTTCTTCGGCGTCTGTGCTGGGGTTTACGCCTTTCACCGCAGGCACATCCAACGGTGAGGGCAGGTAATCTACCACCGCGTCCAGCAGCGGCTGAACGCCCTTGTTGCGCAGGGAAGAGCCGCAGAACACCAGTGTGGCCTGATTGCGGATCACCGCACCGCGCAAAGCGGCCTTCAGTTCATCCACACTGATCTCTTCGCCTTCCAGGAATTTGACCGTCAGGTCGTCGTCCAATTCGGCGGCTCGTTCCACCATCTGGTCGCGCATTTCTTGGGCCTGATCTTTTAATTCCTCCGGGATCGGAGCAATGCGCATTTCCCGGCCCAGATCATCATCCCAATAAATGGCCTGCATGCTCATCAAGTCCACCACACCGCGGAAATTGGCCTCACTGCCAATCGGCAGCTGCATAGCGATGGGGTTCGCGCCCAGAAGGGTGCGGATGGAGTCGATGGAGTCTTCATACGAAGCCCCAATGCGGTCCATTTTGTTGATAAAGCAAATGCGCGGAACGCTGTAACGATCCGCCTGCCGCCAAACGGTTTCACTTTGCGGTTCCACACCCTGGGTAGCGTCAAACACCACCAACCCACCGTCCAACACACGCAAAGAGCGCTGCACTTCAGCCGTGAAGTCAATGTGCCCTGGGGTGTCGATGACGTTGATCTGGTAACCCTTCCATTCCGCAGAGACTGCCGCAGAAACGATGGTAATGCCCCGTTCGCGTTCCTGGGCCATCCAATCCGTCACGGTTGTCCCTTCGTCCACGGAACCGATCCGGTAGGTCTTGCCGGTATAGAATAAGATCCGCTCGGTCGTGGTCGTTTTTCCGGCGTCAATATGGGCGATGATGCCTATATTGCGGTAAGTTTCAATCGGATATTGCCGTGACATGATTGCGTCTCTGGTCTTTCAATTACATACGGTAGTGCGAGAAAGCGCGGTTGGCTTCTGCCATCTTGTGGGTTTCTTCGCGTTTGCGGACCGCCGCGCCGGTGTTGTTGGACGCGTCAATCAGTTCCGCCGAGAATTTCTCCGCGAAGGACTTGCCAGTGCGGTTGCGGGATGAATCAATCAACCAGCGCATGGCCAGGGTCAACCGGCGCGAAGCCGGAACTTCCATAGGGACCTGGTAGGTCGCCCCACCCACACGCCGCGGGCGGACTTCCATCATCGGCCCCACGTTGCGCAGCGCCTGCTCCAACACTTCCATCGGCTCCCGCCCGGTGCGCTCTTTGATCAGGTCCATCGCGCCGTAAATGGCCGCGGTCGCCGTGCTTTTCTTTCCAGAGTGCATCACGCGATTGATGATCTCTTGCACGATGGTGCTGTTAAAGCGCACATCGGGGGTTACTTCTCGCTTTTCGGGTTTCGTACGTCGCATTAAGATCTCTCCGTCTTCAATTGCCTGGCGTCAGGGTCTGATCAGCGATCAGGCCTTCGGGCGCTTAGAACCATACTTCGAGCGGGACTGGCCACGTTTGGCCACGCCCGTCGTGTCCAGCGTACCGCGCACGATGTGATAGCGCACACCGGGCAGGTCCTTCACACGACCGCCGCGCACCAACACCACCGAGTGTTCCTGCAAAGAGTGACCTTCGCCCGGAATGTAGGCGGTCACTTCAATGCCGTTCGTCAGACGCACGCGGGCAATCTTGCGCAGCGCCGAATTCGGCTTCTTGGGGGTCATGGTACGCACAACCGTGCACACACCGCGTTTCTGCGGTGCGCCTTCCATCTGGCGCACGCGGCGCTGCTTCATCGAATTCAGCGTGTACTGCAGCGCGGGCGCTTTGCTTTTGGCCTTTTTAATTTGGCGGCCTTTGCGGATCAATTGGTTAATTGTTGGCACGTTTTGCCTCCGAAACATTGCCTGCGGCGAAATCCTCGCCTTATAAAATGATTGTTTTGTTTTCCAATAAGGGAGGCCATCGTTTGCAATGATGGCCTCGCCGTTGTGCAACGGATATGGGCGGGTTATGCCCACCCCTTCGCTAAGGGCAACAGGCGCTGATTATATCACAGCCCATTTTGAGCGTCAAGCTAGATTAAATTCTCCAGATCTTCACCCAGGCCCAACAGTCCAGTTTCAATCTTCGGCGGCCGTGTCCGCTCTTCATCTTTGCCAAAGCGGATCACATCGCCCGAATCCATTACGGCTTCCACCGAAAGTCCCAGGCTCTGCAGTTCCTTCACCAACACGCGGAAGGAAGCCGGCAAACCCGGTTCTTCAATCGCCTCACCCTTGACGATGGCTTCATAGGTATTCACACGGCCCTGCACATCGTCCGACTTGACCGTCAGCATTTCCTGCAAAGTGTAGGCCGCGCCGTAGGCTTCCAGCGCCCACACTTCCATTTCACCAAAGCGCTGGCCGCCAAACTGCGCCTTACCACCCAGCGGCTGCTGGGTCACCAGGCTGTAGGGGCCTGTGGAACGGGCGTGCACCTTATCTTCTACCAGGTGGTGCAGTTTGAGCATGGTCATCACGCCCACCGTCACTGGCTGGTCATAGGGCATGCCGCTCTTGCCGTCGCGCAGCACTTCCTTGCCCAAAATCGGCATGGGTGTGCCCGTTTCAGCGGTGTAGGCTTCAGCGCGAGCGCGAATTTCTTCGTCCTTCAAATCACTGACGTCCACACCCTGGCGCTCCAGCCACAAGCGCAGGCTGACGTTGATCGCGCGCAGGTCGCTCTCGCGGGTGAAAGGCGCATTGGCGGGCACCGAGTCGTAATCCAAAATCTCATCGGGGTTGAACCCTTTTTCACGCAGCCAGGCCGCGCTGACGCTGCGGCGCGTGTAATCACTGTCGGTGGGCATACGGGCCACATCGTAGCCTTGCTCGCCCAACCAATCTTCCAGGTACATCAGGCGCACTTCATCATCGTCGCGGATCAATTCCGGGTCATATTCGCCCTGAGCGTGCAGCCAATCCCACGCGCGCAGGCCAATCTCCTGCCAGGCCACATCCGTCAGCCAGGCTCGCGCCAGTTCCGCTTCGATTTCGGTTTCGTTGGCACCGTCGAATACCGGGGTCAGCGAGCGGTAACCCAATTTCTTGGCCGCCCAGCCCAAATGTACTTCCAAAACCTGACCGATGTTCATACGGCCAGGCACGCCCAGCGGGTTCAGGATAATGTCCACCGGAGTGCCGTCGTCCAGGAAGGGCATATCTTCCACGGCCACCACGCGCGAAACCACGCCTTTGTTTCCATGGCGGCCGGCCATCTTGTCGCCCGCGGTGATTTTGCGGCGCTGGGCCACCGAAACGCGCACCATCATGTCCACACCCGCCGAAAGGTCCACATTGTCTTCGCGGGTGAACACCTTCACATCCACCACCTTGCCGCGCTCACCATGAGGCATGCGCAGGGAGGTGTCTTTTACATCGCGCGACTTCTCGCCAAAGATGGCCCGCAGTAGGCGCTCTTCGGGGGTCAGTTCCTTCTCACCCTTGGGGGTGATCTTGCCTACCAGGATGTCGTTGGGGCCAACTTCCGCGCCGATACGGATGATGCCGTGATCGTCCAGGTCCTTGATCGCATCTTCGCCCACGTTGGGGATGTCGCGTGTGATCTCTTCGGGGCCCAGGCGGGTATCGCGGGCTTCCACTTCATACTTCTCGATGTGAACCGAAGTGAAACGGTCGTCCTGCACCAGCCGCTCGCTGATCAGGATGGCATCTTCAAAGTTGCCGCCTTCCCACGAAACGAAGGCCACCACCACGTTCTGTCCCAGGGCCAGATGACCCGAAGACGTGGAGGAAGAATCGGCCAAAACATCGCCCTTATGCACCCGCTGCCCCTTGGCCACAGCCGGACGCTGGTCAATGCAGGTGCTCTGGTTTGAGCGTTGATACTTGCGCAGGGAATAGGTCTTCAGCATGCCGTCCAGGTTGCGAACGATCACCTGCCGCCCGGTCACTGAAACGACATCGCCGTCTTCTTCGGCTACCACCACCTGGCCCGAGTCAATCGCGGCAAAGGCTTCCATACCCGTCGAAATCAGGGGGACGTCTGGCTTCACCAGCGGGACGGCCTGCGCCTGCATGTTCGAGCCCATCAACGCGCGGTTAGCGTCGTCATGCTCCAGGAAGGGGATCAGCGCAGCGCTGACGCCCACCACCTGGTGGGGGGCAACGTCCATATAGTTGGCTGCATCCGGTGAAGAGGTGATGAAATCTGAATGGTGGCGGCAGGAAATCTGCGCGTTGACAAATTCGTTATTCGTATCCAGCAGGGTGTTGGCCTGGGCGATGACGAATTTATCTTCCGCGTCTGCCGAAAGGTATTCCACCTCGTCCGACACAAACGGGGCCACAAACACCAGACGGCGCGGCAGCTTCTTGATCTCCGCCGCCAGGGCCGCGGTCACGCGTTCCCCGCTCTGGGCGATCACCTCACCGGTTTCGGGGTTGGCCACCGCCTCTTTCAGCAGGCGGCCTTCCATGCGGGCGTCGTCGTTGTACAGCTGCTTGATCACACGCCGGTAAGGCGTTTCAATAAAGCCGTATTCATTCACCCGCGCAAAGTTTGCCAGACGGCCAATCAAACCGATGTTCGGGCCTTCCGGGGTTTCGATGGGGCAAATGCGGCCGTAGTGCGAATGGTGCACGTCGCGCACGTCAAAGCCAGCGCGCTCACGCCGCAGACCACCCGGGCCTAAAGCCGAAAGAGTACGTTTGTGACGCAGCTCGGCCAGCGGGTTGGTTTGATCCATGAATTGCGAGAGCTGGCTGGAACCAAAGAATTCGCGCAGAGCAGCCACCACCGGGCGGATATTTACCAGACCCACCGGCGACACCTGTTCCTGGTCGCGAATGGACATACGCTCTTTGATCACCCGTTCCATACGGCGTAAACCAATGCGCAGCTTATTCTGAATCAGCTCGCCCACGGTCTTGACGCGGCGGTTGCCCAGGTGGTCAATGTCGTCCTTGTCTTCCACTTCGTTGTTGATCAGGATCATGCGCCGGATCAGATACACAATGTCCCAGCGGGTGATCGTGCGGTGCGTGATCGGCACGCGGTCCACCAGATCGAGCTTTTGATTCAATTTGTAGCGCCCCACCCGTTCCAGGTCATAATGGCGCTGATCAAAAAGCTGCTCTTCCAGGAACTGGCGAGCGTTTTCCAACGTGGCCGGGTCGCCCGGGCGCATGCGCTTGAAGAACTCAATCAAGGCCGCTTCCGCCACCGTCAGGCCGCCGCTCAAATCCCAGGCGGGTTCCTGGCGCAGGGTAGAGGTGATGAACAGCCGGTCCGGGTTGTTGTCCACATCCTGGAACAGGGCGATCAGCTCTTCGTCGCTGCCTTCTTTGATCGGGGAATCCACCAGGCCGTCCGAAATGGCCGCCAGCGCCCGCAGGAAGATGGTGATCGGCACCGTGCGTTTGCGGTTGAACTTCAAAATCAAATAATCGTTCTTGCGGGTTTCAAACTCCATCCACGCGCCGCGATCCGGGATCAACTTGGCCATGGCCAGGCGGTGGCCAGAGGCGCGGTCCACCGGCGCTTCAAAATACACGCCAGGCGAGCGGATCAATTGTGAAACGACCACACGCTCAGAGCCGTTAATAATGAACGTGCCCTTTTCGGTCATTTCGGGGAAATCGCCCAAGAAGATGTCTTGCTTGATGGGTTCGGGCACTTCTGGCCCTGCCAGCAGCACGCTTACATACAGCGGGCTGGCATAGGTCAAATCGCGCTCAACACATTCGTTCATGGAGTGCTTGGGGTCCCCAAACCAATAGCGCAAGCCCCACTGCTGGCTTTCTGGCGAGTGGCTGGGGAAAAACAGCTTCATGCCTTTGTTGTAAGATTCAATCGGGGAAACTTCGTTGAACAGGTCGGCCAGACCTTCCGATTTCAAGCGTCGGAAGGAATCTAGCTGGACTTCGATCAGGTCAGGAAGGTCAAAAATGACGGGAATACGCGCAAAAGACTTGGTTGGCAGAACAGACGCCATAGAGCACTCCTAAGTTGTCTAAACCTGGCCGAATATTGGTTTCTTCCAGATCCGCTTAATACACAAAAATTCCTGCGTATGGGTATACCATGCGCAAATAGTGATTATATCAATCGCATATGGAAAGGTCAAGATAATTTAAGAAAATCCATCAGAGCAAATTATGATTCCACCCATTTCCGGCCCTCGCGCCGCAGCCCCGTCAGAGCCACCACCTCCGCTTGCATCTGCCCATCATGCGCCACGCTCAAAACGCCAAACGAAGGGAGCGGGTGCACCGGCGAGCCCATCGAAGCCGAGCCGGCATTGAACAATAATTTCCCCTCTTTCCATACATTTTCCACAAAATGCGTGTGCCCAAAGATCACCCCATCCGCCTGCGGCAGGGTTTCTACCAGCAAATCGTGATACCGCTCCAATCGGTAACCGTGCCGGATATACTCCACCTTATCCAGCAAGTAGCGCAGCCACCCGCCGTGCCCGTGCATCAGCACCAGTTTGCGCGGCCCAATCTGAAAAGCACGCGCCAGGGGCAGCTTGCCCAAGAAGGCAAAATCGCGGTTGCCGCGCACCGCCCGCACCGGCGCCACCTGGGCCAACGCTTCCAACACCGCCGGAGACGAGATATCCCCGCCGTGCAAAATCAAGTCCACCTGCGCTGCCGCCAGGCTGGGGATCAGCCCCGGATGCAGTTCCTGCGCCCGGTCGGGCACATGCGTGTCCGACACCACGCCCAAACGCAGCGGCCGGCCGTTGGGAATGCTCAGCGTTTCCAATTCAATCAAGGCCGTCTCCCAGCAGCGCGCGCAGCTCCAGCCAGGTCTGCGCCGGACTGGTAAAATGCACCGCGTGCAGCCCCGCCCGCTGCGCTCCGCGCACATTGGCCGAAAAGTCATCCACAAACACGGCTTCCTCTGGCCGCACCCCCATGCGTTCCACCATCAAATGGTAAATCTGCGCATCCGGCTTGGCCATCTTAACCTCAGCTGAAAACACCACCTCGTCAAAGGCATCCAGAAACTCAGGGTACAACCGCCCCAGCGTGGTACGGATGTTGGGCCAGGCGTTGCTCAACAGCCCCGTCCGCCAGCGCTTACGCAGCCCGCGGATCATCTGCACCAGATCCATATCCAGCTCATCCCCTGCCCAAAACTGATCCTGAAAAGCCGCTAACTGCTCTGCTGCCACCCCCAGGCGTTCCCCCACCGCCTGCCACATGCGTTCTTCGGGCAGCAACCCGATGGTGGCTGCCCGCGCCTCATCACATTCAAACACAGCCCGTTCCAGCTCGGCGCGGGTGATCCCCAAAGAGCGTCCCAGGGCTTCACGCGGGCTTCCATCTTCCGTGCGCAGCAAAACACCCCCCATGTCAAAAATGACAGCGCGAATTTTCGGCTTTGATATCACGGGTCTGAACCTCCTTGGTGGCGGCAATTCCCTGGATTATATCATCTGCAGCGCAAAGAAACAGCCCACGCGCGGCGGCTTGGGCTGTGTTTTGATCCTATCTGCGGAAGAGCGTTTACAGGCTCATCACCCCCACCTCTTTGCCCGCGCGCAGCTCATATTCAAAACGCACTGAGCGCGTCTGCACGCGCATGCCCGCTTTCTCGTACAAACGCGTGGCCCCCGTCAGGCTGTCCGAATCCACCCACAGCCCTGCCGAACGAAGCCCCCGCGCGTACATCTCTTTAAAAGAATGCAGCAGCAGCGCCAGCCCCAGGCCCTTACGCCGCCATGCTCGTCGCACCCCCAACTGCCCCACCCAGCCCAGGTTGGGGTCTTCGCCCGTGCGCGGATCGCACAGCGAAAAACCGACGATCTCGCCCCCCTCTTCGGCCACAAAGCGCAGAGCGTAATCTTTATACGGGTCGCTTTCTAAAAAGTGCATCATACGCGCGTAGTAGTCTTCAAAGGGCTGCGGCACAAAGCCGTAATGATCCATGAACGCGTCGTACACCGCCAGGTACACCTGCCGGTTATCCTCTGGACGGGTAGCACGCAGGGTGATCCCTTCTGGAATTACGGGAGCCTGTGGGGGCTGGTCAAAATCAATGCGCATACGGCTGAACACGCGTTCCAGGCGAAAGCCCAGGTTCTGAAACAAGCGCCGGCCGGCCTGATCCGCCTCGTTCACCCCGCCCATTAGGGACACGCGCATACCTGGATCAGCCAGTTCCAGATTATCCAAACTGCGGTGCAGCACCCAACTGAGCAGGAACCGTCCCACTCCCCGACCGGCAAAGTCGGGGTCCACCCGCCCAAAGCTGTAAAATCGGACGTGTGGCTGGCCCATATCATAAAACTCAATAAAACCCACCACCTTGCCTGCCTCGTTCACCATCACGCGCCCATCTCGCTCCGGCACATACACCGGGTCGCTCCAATCGGCCAGGGCCTCTTCTAACGATGTATCGTCATGACCGGTCATTTTTTGCGAAACGCGGTTATAGATCTCCACCACCGCTGGCGCATCTGCCAGGGTAAAGGGACGGTCGTGCATCCCCTCCGGCATCACCAGGGGGAATTTTTCTGCGATGGGATGAATAGCTGCCATTTTTCCCTCTCCATTTAAAAACTGCTGCCGCTCTCCGCGCACACCTGTTCCCACTCGCTGCGCGTGATCCCCATGTAGATCAAATCCCAGCGTTTGCCTTCGCGCAGCAGCCACTTGGGATAGCGTCCTTCCGCCTTGAAACCCAGCTTCTCATATACATGCACCCCGCGGGTGTTGTACTCAAAAACATTCAAGGTGACTCGATCCAGATGCAGTTCCTCAAACCCAAAGTGCAGCAGCAGCCGCATAGCCTCGCTGCCGTAACCCTTGCCCCAACAGCTGCGGTCGCCGATACCAATGCCCAGCCAGGCGTTGCGCACTGCCCAATTGTCCACCTCCAGATCCAGGGTACCAATCAGGCGGTCATCTTCGCGGCGGTAAATGCCGAAGAGATAGGCCTCTTCCATATACTCCTTCAGCCAGTTCTTCTCCACCGCTGGCCACCACATGCGCGCGGGTTCGCTGCCGCTCAGGCGCATATACTCACTGTCGCGGCTCCAACCCACCATGATCTCGTTGTCGCGCTCGAAATCAGGAATCGCCAGACGCACCAGCTTACCTTCAAAAATGCTACCCATGCTGTTCATTCTTCCACCTCCAACCCCTGTTTCTGCAGCCAACTGCGCCGCCGCAAACCGTAATGCAGCAGATCCCAGGTGCGTCCGCGGCGGTATACCATGCCGCGCTGACGCACATCCAGGCCGAAACCCGCTGCTTTCAGGCGTTCTTCCATCCCAAAGCGGGTTTCCGAAAGGCGCATGGTCACGTACTCCAGATTCAATTCCAGAAACAGGTAGCGCAGCGCCAGGCGCAGTGCCTCTTCTTCGGCCTCGGCCTGCCCTTCGGATTCAGCAATCACCAGATCAAACCAGGCCGTGCGGTGTGCAATCTGAATGCCGCGCACGCGGAAAAAGCCGATCAGTTGGTCGTCGGCTTTGTGGCGCAGCAGAAAATAAAGCACCTGCATGCTTTCGAGGTCTTTTTTGTGCCCCTCATAGAATTTCTGAATTTCAAAAGCCGCCAGAGGACGCGAGGCATTGGGGCGGTAATAACTGGCCACATCCAGGTCATATGTCCATCGCGCTTCCTCGGCGGCCGTTCTTTCCGGGTCAATCTCGCAAATTATCACTCGTTTGCCTTCAAATAAGGGCGTTTCGATCATGTCTGCGTCTCCTCCTTTTCTATCTAGCTGCCGAAACAAGAAAAACGGCCCTTGGGCTGAAAAGCCGCGCGGGCGCGTTTTCAACCTCAAGAGCCGTTATCGAGCATGCTGCCGAAGTGAGACGGGGTGGGCTTTGACCCCACGCCGCTCAGACGGCAGGTGCAGTGGACCTGAACCGGATGCAGTTCCTGCAAGGGTTTAGTGTTCAATGCAAGGTGCTTCATAGATCTCCGCTGCATTGCGCATCACCCATCGGTAACAGGCGTATGCAAAAGTCTCACGCTGGCATATTCCATCCTCCAGGCTAATAATCTCAAAACCGCCTGAATCGCGGAACAATCCGGTCATATCTTCAATACTTTCTGGGCCGTCTATCAAATCGCCCAGTGAGATCACAAACACGCGGTGAATCAATCCCTCGCGCACGTCTCGTTTCAACTGCTGGTATGCGCCGCGGAATAAATTCTCCAGGTTGTTAATGTCCACATAAATCGCCACCAGGTGATCCGGGTTCATTTGGTTCTGAATGGCACTCAACCCGGCCAAAAGTTGTCTACGCGCGCTGGTGCTGTACACCGCATCTTCGGGGAGGCTGCCGCACACATAGAAGCCAAACGCTTCGGGGTGGCCGGCAATTTCCGGCTTCAGGTAATCGATGCGGTATCCTCCATGTCGGGTCAACGTCTCAAACATATGGTGCTCCTTCATCGTGTTCCTTGTGTTCCTTTGTCCTAACCAATTGGCCTCGCGAACGGCCCGAAGTTCGCAGCCACCGCAGATCCAAAACTCAACAAAAAGCCTTGCTCAATCCTGTTTTGAATGTCATTTCTGTCCTCCGTGCTGAAACAAAAAGGCCACGGGATTCCCGCGGCCTGAGTTTTCATCAAACAAAAAAGCCACGGGGCTTGGAGCACGCCCGTGGCTTTGAAGAGACGACTGGTTCTTCTAACCGGGAGTTGGCGCACTCCGAGAAGGCACAACAACACCACCGCCAGAAACGACGGCCGCAGAGCAAATCATGAATGTAGGAAGAATGTTGAAAACCATCTCTTGCGCTTCTCCTTTCTTAGAATTTACATCAAGTCCAGTTTAGCACGCCGCCCCAAACCGTGTCAAGAACTTACTGGTTCTCTGATAAAAGACTGGTCAAATGGGTAGGTACTTCCCTCGCCATCTGGCCGTTTATGCGCGTTCCGCTCCCGTGAAGGGGCGGTCGCTAACCAGGTGGAAATGCAGCTGTCCCACCTCTTGAAAGGCCCCGCCGTTGGCGATCAGGCGGTATCCGCCCGCCTCTAACCCCAGTTCACGCACCAGGCGCTGCACAGTTTCCATCAGTGCTCCCCAAAAAGCCCCCTCCCCCGCCGGAACCGCCGTCAAACTGGGGTAGGCTCGTTTGGGCACAATCAAAATATGGGTGGCGTAGGCCGGCTGCGGGTGCCAAAAAGCCACCAGCAGCTCCGTTTCCACCAGACGATCCACAGGTAGCAGGAAGCTCATCTTCGCAAACACCCATCCGATCACCCGCCCCGCGGCGGGTTTGCGGGCCAATTGAATTAGCCTTGCCTTCCAGCAAAAACGCATAGCGGTTCACTCCGTCACAGTTCCCAGTATAGCCCCCTCCTCCCTGTGCAGCAATGCCTTCCGTGCTTGTTTTCCCCTACTGCCCAAATTTCGGTTAAAATGACCCCATTCTGTCCGATGGAGTGTGGATGTTGACCTCTCGCAAGCGTGTGTTTTGGGCATTGTTTCCCTTTATCCTGGCTTACTTTATTCTTTTCATCTTCCCCAACGCCCAGGGCGCGGCGGATGAGCACATGCTCTTCCTCACCTCGCCGGACGAGAACATTCAGTACCCCAACCTGCTACGCATGCTCACCCCCGGCAGCACCCTGATCGAATCACTCAAGCATTTCTTCAACCATCAGCACTACATTTATGGCTACCCCTTCTATTTCTTTAACGCCCTGGCCGCCCTGCCACTCAAGATCATCTACGGCGCTGACCTTGCCGCCCACACCCAAACCCTGATTCTCTTTCTCCGCCAGGGAATCTCCGTTCTGCCCATGCTGGCCGCCCTGGTGATCTTCACCGCCCTGCAAACTGGCCTGCGCTCTTTCTGGCGCTCGGCTGCGCTTTTCCTCTTCCTGGCCTTTGTCCCGGGTGTGTTTCGCCAGAATATCCAATGGTGGCACCCCGACGCGCTCACCGTGCTGGCCGTGGCGCTGACGTTTTACTTTCTGGACCGCGACCAGCTGCGTTTTGGGCGCAACTTCTATTTTGCCGCGGCAGCCTGCGGTCTGGCCGCCGGAATCAAGCTGATCGGCTTTTTCTTCTTCCTGGCGATCGCCTGGTATCTGCTCACCGGCCTGCGCCGCCGCTGCCTCACCTGGCCCCAGGCGTTGAAAGCCGGTGCGCTTTTCATCCTGGTCCTCTTTGCGGTCTTCATCTTCTCCAACCCCCTGCTGCTCATCCCGCAGACCCGCGCTGCCATCCTGCAGGTTCACCAGGATCACAATTTCTCCTTCACCCACGGCTGGGAGAACCAGGACGTCTATGCCAAAGGGCCGCTCTCCTGGCTGCCGGTGCTGGAACGCTGGTACGGCAGCGGTTATTTCCTGGCATTTGCTCTGCTCTCCCTGTTGGTGGCCGCCCTGGCGGGGCCGCGCCGCCTGCACAATCAGCTCATCCTTGCCTGGGCGCTGCCCTACACCGCCTACCTAGGCTGGGTCATCGCCGTGCGCCCCGATCATTACTGGCTGCCGGTGCTGATTCCGGTGTTTTCCGCGCTGCTGGCCCTCACCGAGCTGCCCTCGCCCGCCCGCCCCAGCGGTGAAGACGCCCCCGCCCCTACCGTGGCCTTCCCGCGCGCAGCCCCCATCCTGCTGGTGGGCTTCCTGCTCACCGCCCAATTCATCGCCAACCTGCAAACGGATGCGCGCCTGTACCGCCGCAGTCTGGATCTGGAACCCCTGCTGCGCGCCTGCGATACCACCCCCATCATCCTCACCTCTGGCGAAGCTTTCGAGCCGGAGGCCGGCCGCTGGTACGTGGTGCAGCAGACCCAGACGGACCTCGCAGCCCAACGCTTTGCGGTGCTCTCACCCGGCCAGCCCCTGCCTGCCGACAGCCAGCAGGCCTGGGGCTGCTCCTCAGCCGAAAAAGCCCGGCTGCGGGCCGTCTACGCAGCCGAAGACCAGAAACTTTCCTTCCCCAACCAGCGCGTCTTCGGCCCTGACGGACGTGAAATTCTTCGCTAAAGGTTATAATCAAGCCGTATGGAAAAATTGCGCCAGGACGTCAAAAATCTGCTGGGGATCACCCTCACCGCCCGCCAAATTGCCGCGTTTGAGACCTACGAACGCGAACTGCTGGCGTGGAACAGCCGCTTTAACCTGACCGCCATCCGCGACTCAGAAGGCGTGCGCAGCAAGCACTTCCTGGATTCGCTTTCGTGCCTGCTGGTGCTGCGCGAAGCTCCCCCCACCCGCCTGATCGACATCGGCACCGGCGCCGGGTTCCCCGGGCTGCCTCTCAAAATCCTGCTGCCCAGCCTCAGCCTGACCCTGGTGGAATCAGTGGGGAAGAAGACTGAGTTTTGCCGCCACATGGTGGCCACCCTGGGGTTGGATAAAGTCGAAATCCTGCAGTCCCGTGCCGAAGAGCTGGGCCAATCGCCTCAACACCGCGAGCAGTACGATTGGGCTGTAGCCCGCGCCGTGGCGCATATGCCCACCCTGGTGGAATACCTCATTCCCCTGGTGCGCATCGGCGGCGCCGTGCTCATGCAGAAGGGCGAAAACGGCCCAGCCGAAGCCCATGCTGCCGAACACCCGACCCATATCCTGGGCGGGCGGCTGCGCCAGCTGCATCATCTGACCCTGCCGGGCATCACCGAAGACCGCTATTTAATTGTGGTGGATAAAGTCGCCGCCACCCCACCCCAGTACCCCCGCCGGGTGGGCATCCCTTCCAAGACCCCCCTAAAATAACCTACGCCTCGCTGCTCACCACTCCCTGCTGCACCCGCCACACGGCCGCATTTTGAATAAACGCCGGGTCGAACAGGTTTAAATCCGTGGTGGTCATCAAAGACTGCTCGCCCTCACCCAGCGCCTCCAGCAAATCAGCCCGGCGCTGCATATCCAACTCAGCCAAAATCTCATCCAGCAGCAGCACCGGCCACTCGCCGGTTTTATCCTTCAGCCAGGCCACCTCGGCCAGCTTGAGGGACAGCAGCAGGGTGCGCACCTGGCCGCGCGAGCCAAAGCTGCCCAGATCAATCCCGTTGCTCACAAAGCGCACCTCGTCGCGGTGCGGGCCAATGGTGGTCACTCCGCGGGCAATCTCTTCCCCGCGCACGGTGGCCAGTTTCTCCTGAAAGCCGCGCCGCAAATCCTCCCGGCTAAAGCGGCTGCGGTCAGCGCTGGCCATCAGCGGCAGGCTGTACTGCCCTGCAGGCGGTTCCAGCGGATCGTAGGCAGGCTGGTAAAAAATGCGCAGCACTTCCTGCTGGCGAGTCAGGCGTCCGTGAAACTGCGCCGCCAGACGTTCCATCTCAGAAATGGCCGTGTTGCGAGCGTGAATTAAGGTAGCCCCACGTTCCACCAGCAGCCCATCCCAATAGTCCAGCTGGCTGTTGTCGCCCCCGCGCTCGCCCAACTGTTTCAGCAGTGCGTTGCGCTGGGTCAGTACCTGTTGGTATTCGCTCAGCGCCTGGGCATAGCCGGGGTGGGCCTGGGAAAGCAGCAAATTCAGGTAGCGCCGCCGCTCTTCGGGGCTGCCGTCCGCCACGCGCGTCATCTGCGGCAGGAAGATGACCGCGTTGAAAAAGCCCACTGCCTCCTGCGCGGTGCGTTTAATCCCATCCACCAGAATTTCCCGGCGCAGGCGCGCGCTGCCGTTGCTGTTTTCCAGGATCAGCCGCACTTCCAAACGGTGACCGCGCCCCCCGCGCTGAAATTCCGCCGTAATGCGCCCCACCGCCAATGCCTCCTGCGCCGCCAAAAAATGGATCAGCTGCCGATCGCTTTGCGCGTGCAGCGAGGTGAAGGTGGCCAGATAGTAGACCGCCTCCAGCAGGCTGGTTTTGCCCTGGGCATTATCCCCCACCAACAAAAGAATCCGCCGGGGCACTTCCATGTCCAGGCGGGCAAAAGTTCGAAAATCGGTCAACGATAAGCGCGTCAGATACATTTCAATCTACGTACTTCGCTTCCTCTTCTTTGCTCGGCTCCCAAACGCGCGTCGCCAGGTCGGTGAACAAGACCCCTTCCAGGTGGTCAATTTCGTGCTGAAAAATGCGTGCCAACCAGCCCTCAGCTTTGATCTTCACCGGTTTTCCCAGGCGGTTCATGCCCTTGATCACGATCTTATGATAGCGTTCCACTTCGCCCACCAGGCGCGGCACCGAAAGGCAGCCCTCAATCCCCAGGACCTTATCGTCTTCCGATACCTGCACGATCTCCGGGTTGGCCATCACATACAGTTTCTTGGGGGCGTCGTCGTCCTCGTCGTCCCCATATTCCACCACCACCAGGCGCATGGGCACGCCCACCTGCGGCGCAGCCAGCCCCACCCCCGGCGCTTCGCGCATGGTCTCCACCATGTCCATCACCAGGGTTTGAAAGTCTTTGCCAAAATCGGTCACCTTATGCGCTTTGCGGCGCAGCACAGCGTCCGGTATCGTCACGATCGGTCGTATCGTCATCTCAGCACCTTCTTCATTCCATCCTCTAAAATGGTTCGACCCTGATTTTACCTCAATTTTGCGGCGGCGGTTGGCGCAGTATACGGTCTTCTTCCGCTACACGGTGATAAATCTGAAAGAGATCCAGCGTGCGCTGCAATTCTTTCTCTTCCGCGCTGCGCTTGTCTTTGTAATCCCGCTCCGCGATACGCCGGAACAGTTCCTGCTGCACATCCGCTGGATTAAACACGTAGTCAAAGGTCAGGTTTGCATCGCCCACGCGGATGTACACTGTGCCGTAATTCAGCAGCAGGCCCAACAGGCCGATGCGTTTGAACTCAATGCTCTGGATATTGCGCAGCGGGGCCGCCTGGCGCTCCTCGCGCCCCAATGGTTTTTTGTACACATCCAGCACCTGATCGTCGCTGATCACGTAATAATCGTTGCGCCAGTCGGTGTACTGGTACAGCCACCACAGACCCACCACCAGCGAACCCAACAGGGTCAGCGCAAACATGGCCCCCACCGAAAGGACCGCAAACACCCCTGCTGCACGTAGGAAAAAGACCACCCACACGGCCAGAAACGCCAGGGTGGGGAAGAAGATGTGGCGCAGCAGGAAAAACCAGTGGGTGCGGTAGGTGATGGTGCTGCCGCTTTCAAAACGCATGCGGAACAAATTGGCAAACAATCTTTGCAGCTCTCCAGGCTCCACCTGAGGTGCCACCGGCTGATTCACCGCTGCTGCCCCCGGGCGGTTCATTCCCAACCGCTCGCGCAGCATTTTGGCAATAGCAGCTTTTTCCATCGCCGTGCGGTTCACCCGCGCCCGCGCCCATTCCCCTTCAATCAACGCCACCACCTGCTGGGGATTCGCCAGCTTGGGCAGTACGATGACCCCTGCGTAGGTGCGCACGATGACGTCTCCATACTTCAACCAGCGTCCCCATTGATCAGTGCTGGTGGTAACGGAGAGAACTGCGTTCAGGGGAGCCTCCTGGCGGCTGTCATACAGCAGCACCACCCGTTCCTGGTTAATCACCCGCTGACTGGTCACCACCGAATAATCGTTGGCCCAGTCCACATAATTCCACAACCCCCAGCCCGCAATCGCCAGCAAATCCACCAGCAGCACCACCCAGGCGGTGGCCATGCCGTTGGTCAAAACCAAAAATGTCAGCGCCAGGGGCAAAGTGAACACAGCCAACAGCGCTACCGGGGCCATGCGCAGCGCCAGAAATAAAATCTGCTTGCGCGCCATAAAATAGATGGCCTCATCCGGCTTGCGCCAATCAAAAGGCACTTGCAAGGACAGATGGTAGCTGTCGTAGAGCATCTCCAATCCGTCCACCAGCTCCGGCATCTCCTCCAAAATGGCCTGCATATCGTCGCGGAACAGACGCATCACCAGCGTTTGTCCGTCCGCCGACGCCGAAGACTGCCAACAGGCCTCATTGCCCAGCATCTCATAGCCGAACAAATCCCCAGGGACAAAGCGAGAAATCACCATTTCGGCCTCGCCCTCACCCACCGAGCAAGTCACCGCCCCGCTGTACACAAAATAAAGATGGCGAGCGTCATTTCCGGCCTGGAAAATCAGCTCACCATCCTCAAAAGTTTGTCCGTCCATACGCTCGGCAATTGCCAGCAGCCTGGCATCATCCAATTTCCGAAATGGATAATGGGTCTTCAGAAGCCCGGCGATCTCTTCAAGCGATGGCATGCCTTAAGTATATCCGATTTAGGGCCAATCGAACTCACCAATGGCCTTTCCGTTGACAATAACACTGTACTTGCCGCTCGCTTGATCCTGCATATCCACGGTTTCGTTCAGTACAAAAGGCGCCAACACCTGGGTGCAGATCATATCGGGGTTCACCAGGGTGTACACCTCCACCTCAATGCGCCCGCGGCTGTCGGGCGGGTTGATGACCATTTTGGGGAAATGGCAGGGTGTAGGAGCGTTGCCGTTAACCAGCACGCGAATTTGCGGCGGGTCTGATTCCATGACCAAAACTTCGGCGGAATCCACAAAGGCTTTTTCTTTGATCATACCCTCCTCCGATACTGGCGGCTGCGGGCGGGGAGCGCTGGTCTCGCTCGTCACCGGCGTATCCGGCCCGGCTTCAGTCCCTCGCGGCAGGGGGCTTGGCTTCGGCGGCATCTGCGCTGCGCCATCTGCACAACCAGACAGCAAAGCGCTCAAAAGGATCAGGGCAAGCATCATCTTTTTCATGGTTTCACCTCTCCTTTCAGAGACGCCCCAGCCCCCTGACAGGTTCCCTGGGGTGAAAAAACCTGGCTGTCCCACAATTGAAACAGCCAGGTTCAGCGATCTCTGCCGCACTGTGCTCTCAGGATTTCTTGCTTTTCTTGTGCTCTTGTTTCGAGAAGACGATCTCACCGGCCTCATCGGTGTCCACCACCACCGTATCCTCACGCGAGAATTCGCCCGAAAGCAAGCTCACCGACAGCGGACTTTCCACAAATTTTTGCAGCGCACGCCGCAGGGGCCGCGCTCCAAAGGCCGGGTCAAAACCCACTTCTGCCAGCCGCCGCCGTGCCTTTTCGCTCAAGATCACCTTCAGGCCGTGCTCTTCCAACCGCTGCTGCACTTCGCGCAGCTGCAAATCTACAATCTCCAGCATCTGGTCCATCGTCAACGGCGAGAACATGATAATCTCATCCACGCGGTTCAGAAATTCGGGACGGAAGGTGGTTTTCAGCGCCTTTTCGATCTTCTCGTGCGCCAGTTTGTCATCTTCTGAACTGCCTGACGCCTGAATGAACCCCAGCGTGCCACCTCGCCGCACAAATTCGGTGCCCAGGTTGCTGGTCATAATCAATACTGTGTTGCGGAAGTCCACCGTGCGGCCCTGACCGTCAGTCAGGCGGCCGTCGTCTAAAATTTGCAGCAGGGCGTTCCACACTTCCGGATGGGCCTTTTCAATTTCATCAAACAGGATCACCCGGTATGGGCGGCGGCGTACAGCTTCGGTCAGCTGCCCGCCCTCTTCATAGCCCACATAGCCGGGGGGCGCCCCAAACAGGCGCGAAGCGGTGTGCTGTTCACGGTATTCGCTCATGTCCAGCCGCACCAGGGCGTCATCATCATCAAACAGGAATTCCGCCAGGGCTTTGGCCAGCTCGGTCTTGCCCACACCCGACGGTCCGATGAAAATAAATGAGCCGATAGGCCGCCGCGGGTCTTTCAGTCCGCTGCGCGCTCGCCGGATCGCGTCGGAAATGGCTTTAATGGCCTCTTCCTGTCCGATCACGCGTTCATGCAGACGGTCTTCCATTTGCAGCAGGCGCTCCGCCTCGGTTTCCATCATCTGGCTCACGGGAATGCCCGTCCACTGCGCGATCACCTGGGCAATATCGTTGACATCCACAACCTCATCCAGCTTGTGTTCCGCTTCCCATTGATCCCGCAGCTGCGCAAATTCAGCTTCCAGGCGGTGGCGTTCAGTCTTCATCAGGGCCGCGCGCTCGTAATTACGCTCCACACCCGCCTGTTCTTCCTCCGCCGCATAGCGCTCGATCTCGCTCTTCATGGTTTTCAGCTCCGGCGGCAGAGAATACAGCGCCACGCGCAGCTTGGCTGCAGCCTCGTCCATCAGGTCAATGGCCTTGTCCGGCAGGCGCCGATCGGTCACGTAGCGCGAAGACAGCTTCACCGCCGAAACCAGGGCTTCATCCGAGAAACGCACCTTGTGATGAGCTTCGTAGCGGTCGCGCAGCCCAAACAGCATCTGAATGGTGTCGTCCACGGTCGGCTCTTCCACATACACCGGTGCAAAGCGGCGTTCCAAAGCCGCGTCCTTCTCAATAAACTTATGATACTCATCCAGGGTAGTAGCGCCCACGCACTGCAGCTCGCCGCGCGCCAGGGCTGGTTTTAACATATTGCTGGCATCCATGGCCCCCTGGGCTGCCCCCGCCCCTACCACGGTGTGCAGTTCGTCAATAAACAGAATGATCTCACCCGCCGCGCGCTGCACCTCTTCAATGGCGGCTTTTAAACGCTCCTCAAACTCACCGCGGAAGCGCGAACCGGCGATCATAGCGCCCAAATCCAGCGAGATGACTCGCTTGCCCATCAAAATTTCCGGCACATCATTGGCCGCGATCTTCTGTGCCAGGCCTTCCACAATAGCCGTCTTACCTACACCAGCTTCACCAATCAACACCGGGTTGTTTTTGGTGCGGCGCGAAAGGATCTGCATGACCCGCAGAATCTCGGCATCGCGTCCAATCACCGGATCCAGCTTGCCTTCCCGCGCCTGCTGGGTCAAATCACGCGAGTATTTTTCCAGGGTGCGGTAGCGCGTCTCCGCCTGTGGGTCGGTCACCCGCTGCCCGCCGCGCATTTGCTGCACAGCGTCGTAAACGCGTTCACGGGTCAACCCGGCTCCTTCCAAAAGCCGCGCTGCCGGGGTGTTGCGCTCGCTCAGGATCGCCAGGAAGATATGCTCGGTAGAAATGTATTCATCATGCAGGCGGCTGGCTTCCTCATTGGCCAGGTCAATAATCCGCTTCACCCGCGGGGTGATGAAAATTTGTCCCGCCCCGCCGCCAAAAATACTGGCTTTCGGGCTGGTGCGGAGGATGTAATCCAGCCGCTCCGAAATGGCGTTCGGGTCTACCTTCAAATGGGCCAAAATCTGCGAAACCACACCCTGCGGCTGCTCAATTAACGCCAACAGGATATGTTCGGTGTCAATCTGATTGTGCCCATACCGCTGAATAATCTCCGCTGCCCGCTGGGCTGCTTCCTGGGCACGCTCGGTAAATCGGTCAAAACGCATCATAGTTCACGTCCTTTTCATTGGCTTATAGGAGCCAATTGCAGGCATTATAGCATCTGGCGGATGAATACTCCATGTCTACTGTATCAGAACCTTATAAGAATCGCATAGAAACGCCCGTGTGAATCCTCTAACCCTGCTTTGATTGTAGCCAGGCGACTTGCCGCTGTCAAATCAACCCCTTTCCTTAAATCCACATCTTGTCCGTGCAGTTTTCGCGCCAACGGGCTTGAATCAAGTAAAATTAGCCCATGGATATCCCAACATCCGTGCATTCCGGCACGCTGCGTCCTCTGGATCCTCGCCGCGACTTGCTGCCGGTTTCAGATCTCATCGAAACCTGCTTCTTCTCCACGATGGACGAAGAGGGCCGCGAGTACCTCGCCCACATCCGCCGCGCCGGGTACGATTCACATTACGTCCAATGGCTCTCTGGCTCCGGCGAACGCGTCTCCTATCCCCTGCACGGTTATGTGTGGGTTCAAGATAACCGTATAGTCGGCAACGTGACTCTTATCCCCCACCAGCGCGACGGTCAGTGGATTTATCTCATCGCCAATGTGGCTGTTCATCCCGATTACCGCCGCCTGGGGATTGGCCGCGCCCTCACCCAGCGCGGTATCCAGCACGCCCGCGACCACCGCGTCAGCGCGCTGTGGCTGCAAGTGCGCGATGATAACCCCTCTGCCGAGGAGCTTTACCGCTCATTGGGTTTTGAGACTCAGGCCGTCCGCTCCAACTGGCGGCTGCCTGCCCATTCAACCCCGCCGCCTGCCCCTGCTTCCCCCGTGCTCGTTACCCCCAGCCGCAACAGTGATTGGCCGGAGCAGCTGCGCTTCTTCAACCACGCCTACCCAGTGGATATCCGCTGGAATTTACCCCTGGTCCCCGAGCGCTTCCGCCCCGGCATGTTGGCTTCGCTCTCGCGTTGGGTGAACGGCGAGGTCATCCACCAATGGGCAGCCCGGCTGGAAAACCGTTACCTGGGTGCGGCCACTCTGGACGGTTCCGGTTACAAGCTGGATTTCCTGTGGCTGGCCCTGGACCCCGAAAGCGAAGAACAGGCCGCCCCCCCACTGCTGGCGGCAGTGCTGCACCGGCGCGGCGGCCACCGCGGCATTCTGCTCAACTATCCTGCCCACCGCCTCGACACCGCCTTTCAGCAGGCAGGCTTTGCCCTTCAGAACACGCTCACCTGGATGAAGCTGCCGCAAAACATCCTTTACCCCACTTCTGCAACTTTTTCCCTCGATCGCACGTAGATAGATACAGAAGAGAGGAGATCATATGAAAAAATTCTTGCTTCGTTTACTGATTAATGCTGTGGCCTTATACGCCGCAGTGGCTTTGCTGAACGGCCGAGGCATTACCCCCCAGAGCGATAACTGGCTTTCGTTCATCTGGCTGGCCCTCATCTTTGGAGTGGTCAACGCCGTTCTCAAGCCCATCCTGCACATTGTCGGCTGCCCGCTGGTTATCCTGACCCTGGGCCTGGGCGCGCTGCTCATCAACACGCTGCTGTTTTACCTCTCCGGCCTGTTGGGCGCTAACTTCGGCGTGGGCTTCACGGTAGACGGCTTCTGGCCGGCCTTTTGGGGCGCGCTCATCGTCAGCGTGGTCAGCTTCTTCCTGAACGCCCTCCTGCGTGACTCGCGGGATCACCGCCGCCGCGCCAGCTAAGCGGCCCCCCACCACATTCGGTTCTTAGTTAACAAATACCAGGGCGTTTCATGATCGAAACGCCCTGGTTATTTATCGTCCTCAATCCTCCAGCCCGCTTAAGGCATAGGCAGCGCCTCTAACGGCATGCGCAGCACCCGCCCACCGTTGGCGTCGGTGATCCACAGCACACCGCGTTCCGCGTCCACCGCTACCCCCGAATACAGCGTTCCGGCGCCGGAATCCACAGCGTAATCGCCCCAGGCCGCCAGGAATTTGCCGTTCAGGTCAAATTTCAGCACCCGCGGCCCTTCGGGGTCAGTCACAAATACATTATTCGCGGGATCCACAGCGATATAGGGTTTGTTGTCCAGCGACTGTCCAAACCAGCCGTACACTTCCCAGGTGGTCAGCGGCGTGAAATTATTGGTGCCAGGCTCAGCCGCAAATACCTGCACGCGCTGGTTCCACGTATCGGTGATGAAGACCAGGCCGTCAGTCCCCAGGGCAATGCCCACCTGTTCGTCGAACTGCCCCGGCTCCATTCCGGCTTCACCAAACTGGGTAATGAACTCGCCGTTCCCGTCAAACACAGCGATACGCTTATTGCCCGTGTCCGTCACATACACCCGGCCCTGCGCGTCCACAGCCACATCCCGCGGACCCCAGAAGGCATCCGGGTTCTCCGCCTGGCCAAAATAGCCCCACATCGTCAGGAACTGGCCGTCCGCCGTGAACTTTTGCACGCGGTGATTCCAGGTATCGGCCACATACACCGACCCATCCGGTCCCACAGCCACCCCCCAAGGCTCGTTAAAGGTTCCGCCGGGGGCCTCTGCGTTGGCTGCCGTGGCATCCGCGAAGGACCCCCACACATGCAGCAGCTCGCCTTCTGGGCTAAAATGCTGAATGCGGTGATTGCGCGAATCGGCCACATAGATCGAGCCGTCCGCCGCCGCCGCGATTCCGCGCGGGGCCTGAAGCTGTCCCGGGTCCATCCCCGGTGCGCCGATCTGCAAATCTGGTGTCAGCGGCGACACCTTGCCTTCGTAGGGGTCGGTTTCAATCTCGCCAGGGGTCACAGGAACCGCCCCGTAGTTCCAGATCTGCCCGACCACATCCTTGCGGATGAACACATCCATACGGCTGCTCGGCTGCCAGTTTTCCAGGGTCAGCGTCTGGCTGCCCGTCACCGCAGCATATTGGGTGTAATCGCGGTTCAGCCAGATCTGCCACAGGGCTGCCCGCATTTTCGGGTTGGTCAGAGCCGGGGCAATGCGTTCCCAGGTCAGGTTGAAATAATCCTGCATGGGCCACCACAAGCGCATATAGCTGAACTTGACGTAATCACCCTTGACGATTGGATCCAGCTTACCCATGGTCGATTCGCCGGAAATGATCACCGGTGCATCCCGCAGGTCACGTGAGGGTTTGTCCGTGAACCAGCGCTTGTTGGGATAATCGCGAAAATACCACCAATAGGGATAGAGCGCATCATTGTCGTAGGCCACCACGATATTCTTGCCGCCTGTGGTACGCCGTGAGATCTCTTCCACCTGACGCAGCACTTCTTTCGGCCCAGAAGCCGCGTGGGCATACACCAGGAATTCCTTGGCGTTATCGTAATTGATGTACGAAGCCGTAGCTGCCGTGCGCGCCGTCAGCACGCCCAAAATGACGAAGAAGGTCACCGTCACCAAGCGCAGCAGGTCGCCCCAGCGCCAGTCTTTCAGAAAGCGCAAGATGGCCCAACCGGTCAAGCCCGCTGTCAGCGTTCCCAGCAGGAAGGTGTTCGTGGATTCCAACTGAACCAGTTCCTTGCCCTGGAAGGGCGGCGTGGCCCCCAGAATGCTGCCAAACACAGATGCCAGGCTGGTGATGAACACCGGCGTCAGCGCCAGCGCCAGCAGGCCGCTGCGTTCCAGCACCCGCTTCCAGGGGGTCGTATCCACCAAAAAACCCAGACCCCAGCCCGCCGTCAAAATCAGCGGCAGAGCAATGTGCACGGTCAGCCAGGGCATCTTTTCTCCTGCAAAGGAATAAGCCGCCAGGCTGGTGACGCTCCAGAAAATTAGCAGCGCCAACACCGGCAGCCGCTCCGCGTGTTCGCCCGTTTCCGCAGCCGTCGGCTCCACGGTTTGAACGGCTTTGGCTTCGTTTTGCTTCAGGGTCTCCTTCCCAGGTTCAAGATCTGGCTCTTCGGTTGGAACCAGCGGCAAAGGAATATCCGCCGGAGCGCGGCCAGCCTCCTGCCAGAAGCGCCCGTAGCGCAAGCCAAAATAGGCTGCCAGCAGTGTGCCCAATGCTGCCAGATATTCATACATCGGAATCTGGATCAACGCATAGTAATACAGCGGCTGGCTGCCCCGCTCAACCCCCTGCTGCGAAAGCCAATACCCCAGCGAACCCACCAACCCGGTCACAAAACCGCGCCCGTTGGTGAAGAAAGTTGTGTATAAAACCGTAAAGACTACCCAGAATAAAGCCGCGTTGCCTAACCACACTTTGGGCTTCCAGTACAGGCCGATGGCGATGGATATGCCAAAGAACACCGCCGCCACCACCGCCGTCACCAGCACCGCCGGCCATTCGTAATTCAGCGGGTCCCCGCCGATGATGCTGACCATGAAAGGAGTCAGCTGCGGCAAGGTCACCGTGCCCATCATGATCAGAATGTCAAAGGAACGCTCCGAGCGGATAGCCTCCCATCCCAAATTGCGGATCAGTACCACCGCGCCGGCCAGGGCCAATACCGCCGCCAGGGCCAGGGCCGCCACCTCGCCCGCCAGTTGGGGCGTAAGCTGAAGCGTCTGCGCCGCAGCCTCTGAGGCCTGCGTCACCGTAGCCGCCCCATCTTCCGGCGGGTTTTGCAGAGCAGCGTTCCAAATGGCCAGCCCCAGGGCCGCCACCAAAGCCCCCAACGCGAAAATCATCAGCAAAATAAAGCGTTTGCGCGTCTGCTCCGAGGGCCAGCTTTGCTGGATCACCCGCCACAAGAACACCAAAAAGGTAAACAGCAGCAGCTGGGCC
The DNA here is from genome assembly GCA_029975215.1 of Levilinea sp. GTDB lineage: Bacteria > Chloroflexota > Anaerolineae > Anaerolineales > Anaerolineaceae > Levilinea. The sequence continues at coordinate 137,757 of JARKPO010000061.1, read as the reverse complement.
ATGTAAATAAAGGCCGTCTCTTTGGTGGTGAAATGCAGCCCCATGGCCGCCGTCAGCAGAGTCAGCGAGCCGTTTTTGCCCGTCTCCAGATAATGCAGGGTGGCATATAAGGCCACGACACCAAACAGTTCAATGAAAGCCTCGTTACGCGTGTAGCGTCCGTAGAAAAGCATGTACGGCGAAATCAGGAACATCACCGCCGCGATCATGGCCCCCTTGCGCCCCAGGTAACGGCGAAAAGCAAACAGAACAAAAATGATTGCCGCCGTGCTGAACAGCGCTGCCGGAACGCGGGAGCTGAAATCGCTGTCGCCCAGCAGGAAATAGGACAGCGCCAGCAGGTGGAACTGCATCGGCCCGTGCGTCACAGGGTCATGCCGATAACCGTTCCCCTGAAAAAGCTCATAGGCCGGCACCACATGGTTGACCTCATCGTGACTCATCACCCGCGCCCCCACCATGTAAAAGCGGCTGGCCAAAGCCAGAATCAGGATGATCACCACCAGAATTTTCTCGACATTCCAGGTTGACAGCCAGGTGATCGGCCGGTCAAACCAGGATGTGGCTGTTCGCGTTTGTTGTTCCATAGAAAGGTCTTTCCGTCTTGAAGGTAAGTTCAGGTTATTCAATCTAACAGGCTTGATTATCCTTGAAACTGGCTGATCTGGCAAGCCCCACCTCAAGGCCCTTCGTTAAATCAGAAACCCTGGCAGCCTCCTCGCGGAAGCCGGCCAGGGCCTGACCTCATATTCACTGAGTTTATTCGACGATAAACTGGAAATAGAATTCGTTCATATACACCCCTTGCGGGTTCACCAACTTCCAGCGGGTGATGTATTTGCCCGGCTTTTCCGGAGCATACATGCGCATGTTAAACTCGTATTTCTCGCCGGGTTTCACATCCTTATCCATTTTGATGCTGGTGTAGGTTGTAGTCAGCGTACCGCCCAGGTAAACCATACCGTAGCTGGAGTTCCAGGTGGTCGTGCCGCTGTTCTTCCAACCCACCGCAAACAAGAATTCCTCTTTGGGGGCCAACTTCTTCCCATCGGCAGGTACATTATAGAGGAAGGTGGCGTTATCTCCCGGCTTCGGCCCGCTTTCCTGCGTGGGTGCTGCGGCCTGGGTGGGCGGAACCAATACCGCCGCTGTGGGCGAACCGCTGACCTGAGTCAAGGCCGCCGCGGTGGGGTCCAGGGTGGGCGTGGCCGTGGGCGGCTCAGGGGTGGCCGTGGGCTCCGGTGTGGCGGTGGGTTCAGGGGTTGCCGTGGCGGTCGGCTGGGCAGCCGCTGTCTGAGTAAGCTGCGCCTCAACGGTTTGGGCCGCCTGGGTGTAAATGATATTCGCGTCTACCGTCGGCTCCACAGGCGCGGCATTGCAGGCCGCCAGCGCCAACATGAGGCCGCCCAATATTAAACGCGTTAAGATTTTCTTCGTCATCATTTTGCCTTTCTCCTCAAATCCGAGCATACAATCCTGGGGCCGCAGGCCCCAATCTGAAGGCTACAGTATAACCCATACCCATCCAACTCGGCAACGTTCCCCAGTTCTCAAAGAGGAGGCAAGGCGGGTGCTGATGGTACAATTCCCCCACCAAACCCAAGGAGCCTGACATGTCTTCCCTTCCTCCGCGCGCCCTGGTTTTTGATTGGGGCGACACCCTCATGGTCAACTTCACCCAATATGATGGGCCGATGGCCGATTGGCCCCAGGTTCAGGCTGTGGACGGCATCGGCGCAGCCCTGAAGGACTTGCACGGCAGTTGCGCCCTGTATGTGGGCACCAACGCCCAGGCCTCCAGCGCCGATCAGGTGCGCGCTGCCCTGGGGCGGGTGGGCCTGGTACAGTACCTGGACGGCATTTTCACCTTCGCCGAATTGGGCGCACGGAAACCGCAGCCTCAGTTCTTCCACAACCTCGCCGCCCAGATTCAAGTTCCCGCCGAGCAAATTGCAATGGTGGGCGATGAATGGAAAAACGACGTCCTCGGCTCTCACCGCGCCAGTTGGCGCAGTGTGTGGTATAACCCTGCCTCGCGCCCGGCCCCCAGTTTGGTCCCCTTGCAGGATGCCGATCTCGCTCATCTGTCCGATTTGCCGCGCGCCCTGGCCGCCGGTCTGCCGCCTAGCTATGAAACCTGCCTGAGCTGGCTGTGGGAACAACCCTTTTCCTTCAATCTGCTCAATCATGTGCAGCTGGTGGCCGCCGCAGCTTATCAGCTGGCCCTCTGGCTGCGCGCCCGCGGTGAAGCGGTCAGTCCCGTCCTCACCCACCGCGGTGGGCTGCTGCACGACATCGCCAAATTGGCCGCCCGCGCCCAAAACCTGAACCACGGCGAACTGGGCGGGCATATCCTGACCGAAAAGGGTGAACCCCTCCTGGCGCAAATCGTCCGACGGCACACCATGTTCACCCTGCTCGACCCCCAGCTCGTGCCCACCACCTGGGAAGAAAAACTGGTCTATTTTGCCGATAAATTGGCGGAAGGAGGGCAAATCACCCCGCTGTCTGAGCGCATCGCTGCCCTCAAGCAGCGTTACCAGATTGACCCACGCCAATTGGAACGCCTTCAGGGGCCTTTGTTAACCCTGCAGGAAGAGATTTGCAGCGCAGCAGGCTTCCCCAGCAGCGAGCTTATTCCGCGCCTGCGCGAAGCCTTCAACGCGCCCTCTGCCTGATATGCGTCCATAAAAAAAGCCCCGCCGGTGACGCGCCGCGCGGGGCTTTTTGGTTAAACAGTTCTGCATCACTGCGGCATATTAAAGTAGTTGTAGGTAGCGCGGGTCAGGTCAGCGATCAGCCGGTTGCCCTCATCAAACACCAACTGCTGGGTGTTGTGAATGTAAATCGCCAGGATGTAGTTGCCGCCAGGGGTATAAATGATCCCCGCGTCACCCATGGTGTGCAGCAAACCATCGTTTTCTGTGATCCAACCGTGCTTATTGGCGATGCGCGTGCCGTCCGGCAGCCCCGCCTGCATCAGCACCCCAATGCGGTTGCGGGTCAGGTAGGTCAGCATCGTCTGACACTCGGCCTGTGAGATCTTTCCCGGAAAAACCGCCATCAGCGTACCCCCACCTTTATCCGCACACTGATAAATATCCCACAGCACCATGCCCATTTCCAGGGATGTGGTCTGGTTGTACGGGTCAGGGCCAGAAAAAACATCCGTCCGCGAATTGGCCGGGGTCTGAAAGCGCACCAACAGCGGCGCCCCAGGGTAAAAATACCCGGCCAGGAAGGTGTTTTCCAACCCCATTTCTTTTAAATCATCTGTCACACGCAGCGGCCCCAGGTTCTTATCCATCACCGTTTCCATCAGACGGTCTGCCGGGTCGTTCTCAGAGCGTTCAATCATGAGTTCCAGCAAATCCGTTACCCCCGGCGGGGTCGGCTCGCCCACGCGGGAAAACACCGACACCATAATGGGGATCTTCATCGTGCTGGCCGCGGTGAAAGCAATTCCAGGGGTCAGGTCTTGCCCGCCGCCGCGCGCAAAGTACACTTCGCGTTCCGTCTGTAAATCCAGCATGTACAATTCCACTTCACCGGGGAAGCCTGAAAGGTCAATGGTTTGCTTGAGCAGCACTTCCAAATTGGCCAAAGAGGGCCGCAGTGACCCCACGCGGGTAAAGGACAGGTTCACCACCCGCGCCGAGGGCGAGCGCAGCGCGTCGCCGATCAATATTACCGCGCGGTCCACATCCAGGGTCGAGCCCGGGTCGCCCTGGGCAAATTCCGTGGTCCCGGGCACGGGAACCGGCTCGGAGGGCGGGCGATCGTAGCGCTTGGCGATCTCATCCTTCAGGAATTCTCGCAGCCGGTCTTCCGATAGGCTGGAACGCAGCGGAATGGCCTGCGGCGGGTTGGTGCGCCCCCATAAATAGCTCCAAAAAGCCGACCAGAACGGCTGCTCAATGCGCTGCAAATCGGCCGCGGCTAACATGCCCTGCAAATCCAACTCAAAGCCCACTGTATTAGGCTTAATTTGAATGGCAGCCTCGCCGTAACGCAGCTCCACCGGCACACCGTAAGCCTGTGTTAGCCGGTCCGCTGCCTGCTGCTGGTTCAGCCCCCCCACCGGCACCCCCGCCACCATCAGCCCCGCCGGAAACGCGGAACGGATGCGGCTGAAGACCACCAGCTGCGCCACCAATAACAAAGCCGCCGCAAAAATCATCACCAGCGCCGTCCAGCGCAGGATATTTCCCGTCCGTCGTCTCAACGTTAACCTCGCTGCCCCCGATTCTACCAGATTTTCGCCCCTGCGCCGTGCGCATCAATCTTCCCCCACGTCTTTTTTCCTCGTGGTATACTATCCCAGGCTGCGCGCCCCTGGTTGGCGCACACCTTGATTTTAAACTCACGCGAATAGATAATCCCGCCGCGGTTCGACCAGGGGGTTGGCGCTGGAACCCCCCCCGTTTCCGCCTCGCCAACGCGGCTGGATCTAACAGGAGGAAATCTTGAAAAAAGCTCTCATCACCGGCATCACCGGCCAGGACGGCTCGTACCTGGCGGAATTGCTGCTGGCCAAAGGTTACGAAGTTCACGGCATTATCCGCCGCGGCTCCACCTTTAACACCCGCCGCATTGACCACATCTATCACGACCCGCACAACAACGGCGAAACCGTTCACCTGCATCTGCATTACGGCGACATCTCCGTGGGCGAAACCATCACCGACGTGATCTACAACGTGCGTCCCGACGAAATCTATAACCTCGCCGCCCAGTCGCATGTGCGCGTCAGTTTTGATATGCCCGAATACACCGGGGATACGACCGGCCTGGGCACCATCCGCCTGCTGGAATCCATCCGCAAGAGCAAAATTGAGACTCGCTTTTACCAGGCCTCTTCCAGCGAGATGTTCGGCGGCGCAAAGCCCCCCCAGGGCCTGCACACACCTTTTGAGCCGCGCAGCCCCTACGCTGCCGCCAAAGTGTACGCCTATTGGGTCACGCGTAACTACCGCGAAGGTTACCAGATGTTCGCCTCCAACGGGATCCTCTTCAACCACGAATCCCCCCGCCGCGGCGAAACCTTTGTCACCCGCAAAATCACCCGCGCCCTGGCGCAAATTGTGGCTAAGAAGCAGCAGTACCTCTACCTCGGCAACCTGGACTCACGGCGCGATTGGGGCTATGCCCCCGAATACGTGGAGGCCATGTGGAAGATGCTCCAGCTGGGCCAGCCCGGTGATTTCGTCCTCGGCACGGGCGAAGCCCACACCGTGCGTGAATTCTTGACCGAAGCCTTTGGCTACCTCAACCTGGATTGGGAAGCCTACGTGCGTATTGACCCGCGCTACTTCCGCCCCACCGAAGTGGATTACCTCCTGGCGGATGCCACCGAATCCAGCCAACAGCTGGGCTGGGAACCCAAGGTGCGCTTCCACGAACTGGTGCGCATCATGGTAGATGCCGATCTGGAGCTGGCAGGGCTGCCCTGCCCCGGCGAAGGCCGCAGCATTCTGCAGGAGAAGTTTGGCGGCTGGCACCGTTGGGAATCACAAGTCGTCAGCATGGAGCGCTAAACGCTATGCCGTCGGTGTTGTTCGTCTGCACCGGCAATATCTGCCGCTCGCCAATGGCCGCGGCTTTCTTTACTGCCCGCCTGCCCGAAGTGGACCCCAATTGGCTGGATTGGCGGGTGGAATCTGCTGGCACCTGGACCACCCCCGGCCGTCCCGCTGCCCTTTTGGCGCGGCAGGTGATGGCCGAACGCGGTATTGACATCAGTCGCCACCGCTCGCGCGAGGTCAGCCAGGAATTGCTGGAGCAGTTTGATCTGATCTTAACCATGGAAACCGGCCAGAAAGAGGCGCTCCAGGTGGAGTTCTCTCATCTGGCCGGTCGTATTTACCTGCTCAGCGAAATGTCCGGGACACAGGTGACCATTGACGACCCAATGGGCGGCCCGCCGGATGCCTTCCACAAGACTGCCGCTCAGATCGAACGCTACATCCGCCGCGGCCAGGAATACATCGTGCGGCGTCTGCGCAGCGGCCCGTCTTATCCCTCCGACCCAGCCTGATAGCCCGCGTAAATCCCCAACACCAAATCGGCATACAGGTAACCCACATCCATCGGCCCGTAGGCGCGCAGCGCGTCGCGTAAGTTGCCGTATTTCCGCACCAATCCTGCCAGCATCTGCGTGCCGTACTGTACGTTGAAGCGCGGGTCAAACAACTCGTCCATCGTCGGGCGCGCCGCAAAACACGGCCCGTGAATACATTGGTAACTGGCCGCCAGGCCGTCTTTGGGCATCACCTGCATCAGCCCAACCGCCCCGCTGGATGAATAGGAAGAGGGATCGCCGCTGCTTTCCTGGGTGATCACCGCCGCAATCAGCGCCGGGTCCAGGCCCTGCTCCCGGGCGGAGCTTTCGATCAGCTCGCACCATTGGCGAATCTCTTCGGGAATGGCCGGGTTCAGCCCGCATCCCCGTGTGGGCTTCTCTGCTTTGGGTGCAGGGGTGGGCGCGTTCACCTCGGATTGGGCGGACACCGGCTCCGAAACAATCGCCAGGCTGGAAAAACCCACCAGCAGCAAACATCCGAGTACAATTCCAGGGAAGATACATCCGCGCGCTGAGTTCATGTCGTGTTCCTTGTCTCAAACCAGTTCCAATAGGCTGCGACTCACATTATAGTATATTTGTTCTATTTATTCAAGGAGTTCTATGCGCTTTTTTTCCACCTTTTTGGCTGTGCTGTGCCTCGCCGCCGCGCTGACTGCCTGTGCCTCCCCCGCCCCCATCGCCCCTGGCTCTGCGGAATGGGAAGTGACCCTGGTGGATCATTCCATCCGCCCGGCTCAATGGCGCGTGCCCGCCGACCATTTACTGTCCATCACCGTGAAAAACGAGGATCCGCAGACCCACACCCTCTACGTCCTCTCCCGCAGCTACACCTCCCCCTGGGATGAAGCCGACCGCGCGGCGGTGATTGCCTGGGTGGAGATCCCCGCCGGAGCTTCACGGCTGTGGCAGTTCACCGCCCCCCAGGCCGCCGGTGAATATGATGTGATCGCCGCCCCGCCCCTGGCGGAGGAGGGCATGGTGGCCGTGCTGCTGGTAGTGCAGCCCACCGAGCCGCTTAACCCATAAATAAAAAAAACCCCTCCGCGGCCGCGGAGGGGTGGGGTTGCCAGGCGAACGCTTACTGCAGGAAATTCCAGGGGTTCACTTTGCCGTATTCATCGCTCAGCATTTCAAAATGCAGGTGGGGTCCAGAAGAGTTGCCCGTGCTGCCCATGCCTGCAATGGCATCCCCCTGATACACGTAAGATCCGCAGGCCACGTTAAGCGTGCTCAAGTGCGCGTACAGGGTTTGCCAGCCGTTGCCGTGGTCAATCACCACCACGTTGCCGTAGCCCCAATCGTTCCAGCCTGCGTACACCACCACGCCGCTGTCCGCGGCGAAAATGGCGTTGCCCATCTTACCTGCGATATCAATTCCACGATGGTTGGTCTCCGGCGAATAATCAAAGCCAGACAGGTAGCGTTCCACCGAGGGCCACACGAAAGTGCCCGTACCCACCGGCCCATCTGTAATCGTGCCGCAGGCCCCAGGGCCGAAGATCTTCGCCACACCGGGATTCTGGCGAGTGATGCGCGGCGCACTCCAGGTTACAAATTCGCGGCGGCCGTTGGGAACCACCAGGAACGTCCCCGGTTCAATATTTGGGTTGGCCCAATCCCCCAGGGTATCGGGGTTCAGGTGGTTGCCCGGCCATTGGATGATATCTTCGGGAGTCACACCGTAAAAGCGCGCCACGGCGTTCAGCCCGTCGCCCGCGTTCCAGCGATAATACACGCCGTCCACCGGCAAAATCACCAGTTCCTGCCCGGGCTGCAGCCGGTGGGGGTCGTCCACCAGGGTGTAATAATTGCCCCAGAGGATCGTCTCCGGCTTTAAGTTAAACTTTTCCGCAATACCGAAAATGGTATCGCCCTTTTGCACAATATAGGTGGTCAGTTCACCGCGCGGCTGCACCGGCAAAGAGGTGTGCAGTTCGCGCAAGCGGGCGATGCCGCCGTCAAAAGCACCGCTGCGCATGGGCTGCAGGGGCGGCTGTTTCAGCAAAGCAGTGGGCGCGGCCTGCGGCGCAGCAATGGCCACTTCGCTGGCGGTATTGAACTCACCGCGCAGGTAGAACGTGCTCATCACCCAAATCACCAGCAGCACCAGCACAATCGATGAAAGCGCCGTACCAAAGCGCAAAGCAGTTTCGCCCAAACCCAAGCGCAGCAGATTCTCCCAAATTTGGGTCCAATTCATTTTTGATCGCTGGGGGGACTCAGCCGTTTCCGGCCCGGTAGGCGCATCGCCGTCGTATTCCTGCCGCGGCGACGATGGCGTATCCATGTCGTTCATTGGTTCATTTCCTCTAAAGGCCTTTATAACATATCCGTCAACGCCGGTCAAGAACCCACATCCCCTTTGCCCGCCTCGCTCACTCGCAGAATCACTACCCCGGCGATCACCATCAAACTGCCCACAATCTGAGTCAAGGTGAAGGATTCGCCCAAAAAGGCATAAGCCTGCACAGCCGTCAGCGAAGGTTCCAGCGTTGCGATCAAATTCGCCACGCTGGCAGGCAAATAAGCCAGGCTCAGGGTGTAAAACCCATACCCGCCGATGGTCGGCCCAGCGGCCAGGGCAAACAAGATTCCCCACCCAGCGGCGTCCATGTCCGGGAAAAACGCCCCGCCCACCTGCAAAGGCAGCTGCGCCAACAGCACATTGCCCGCCAGCAGCACCACCGCCGCCCCGCCGAAGGCGTAGGTCAGGGCCGTCCACGAGGGGATGCCGCGACGGGCAGCCTCGCGGCCCATCAGGCTGTAGCCCGCAAAACACAGCCCCGCCCCCAGTCCACAGATCACTCCCAGGGCGTTACCGCGCCACATAGCCGGGTCGTGCGCCCCCGCCACCAAAACGCAGCCCACCAGACTCAAGCTCACCGCCAGCAGCTTGGCTGCGCCCAGCTTTTCGCCAAACAGGCGCCAGCCCAAGAACGCTGTGAACGCGCTGGAATTGTAAGCCAACACCGTCGCCACCGCCGCCCCATTCAGCGCCACCGAAACGGTCCACAGGCCGTTAAACACCGCCATTAAAGCCCCATAGATCCCCATAAACGCCCAATCCGTGCGCCGAACCCGCAGCCATTCCGGCCGAAAAACGCGCCAGGCCGCCGCCAGGGCAGCAAAGGCCATCAGGTCGCGCCAAAAGGCCAGGGTCAGCGGGGCAATCTCGTAATTTTCAGTCAGGTAGCGGATTAAAATCGCAGTGGTGGACCAAATCACCGTTCCCAGCAGGGCGATGAGATAACCTTGGGTCTGACGCGTCAAGCTGCGGGCGGGTGCGTTGAGGCTCATGGGATGGCTCCAGGTCAAAATGGGGTAGCTTGGGAAAATGAATGATATTCAGGCATTATAATAGGAAGGTGGTATTTTCATCCTTAAAGGAGCGCCTTACCATTGAAACCCGAAATCGAAGATCAAATCGGCGACCTCATGCGGCAAAAACAGCTCATGTTAGCCCTGGCCGAATCCTGTACTGGCGGCCTCATCGGCCACCGCGTCACCAATATTCCCGGATCCTCCGAATATTTCGTCGGCGGGGTGGTTGCCTACGCCTACGACGCCAAAGAGGAATTCCTGGGGGTTCGCCACGAGACCCTGCTGGAGCACGGCGCCGTCAGCAAAGCCACCGTGTTGGAGATGGCCCAGGGCGTGCGCCAGGCGCTGGCGGCCCGCTATCCGCTGGACCATACCGTTTCCCTGGCCGTCAGCGGTATCGCCGGCCCAGGCGGCGGCATGCCCGGCAAACCCGTTGGGCTGGTGTGGATCGCCCTCAGCGCCCCCGACGGCACCTGGGCATTCCGCAACCTATTCAAAGGCAGCCGCATTGAAATCAAGGATCAAACCGCCGACCGTGCGCTGAACATTTTGTGGGACTATCTCAATGGAGCGGCGCTTCAGGCGGACTGACACGCCCCCTGCATCTCTTCGTTCTTTTGAGGTAATATGAACGCAAAAAAACGGATTCTCATCTTAACCGCAGATGCCGGTTTCGGCCACCGCAGCGCGGCCAACGCCGTGGCAGCGGCCCTGGAAGAGGTTTACCCTGACCAATGCCAGGTGGAGATCAGCAACCCCCTGGACGACCGCCGCACGCCGTTTTTTCTGCGCGATTCCCAATCGGACTACGACACCATCATCCGCAACGCGCCAGAGCTGTACCGCTTTGGCTACGATGCCAGCGACAGCATCGTCCCCAAAGCCATTTTAGAAAGTGCCCTGGCGGTTCTGCTCTATGAAGCCATCCGCGACGAACTCAGCCGTTTCCGCCCAGACGCCATCATCACCACCTACCCCCTTTATCAGGCTCCGCTCGACGCGGTCTTCACCATCCGTAATTTCCAGATCCCCTTGCTGACAGTCATCACCGACCTGGCCACTGTACACCGTGTCTGGTTTCATAACGCGGCCTCTCTGTGCCTGGCTCCCACGCAAGAGGTGCGTGACCTGGCTCTCAAATTCGATCTGCCGGCCGAGAAAGTCATCGTCACCGGTCTGCCCGTCTCTACCGAAATCCTGCGCGAACGCCGCGACCGCACCACCCTGCGCCAATCCCTCGGCTGGGATCCGCACCTGCCCACCCTGTTGGCCGTCGGCAGCCGCCGAGTGGACAACCTGTTGGAAACCCTGGATGTTTTCAACCATTTTGGCAGCCCCCTGCAGTTGGCCGTTGTCGCCGGGCGAGACGAAGACCTGTACGCCCAGCTAAAAGCCGTGGATTGGCATGTGCCCACCCACATTTACGAATATGCCGCCAACGTGCCCACCATGATGCGCGCTGCCGATCTGCTCATCTGCAAAGCCGGCGGGTTGATTGTCACCGAGGCCATGGCCTCTGGCCTGCCCATGATCCTGGTGGATGCCCTGCCCGGCCAGGAAACCGGCAACGCCGAATACGTCGTCTCTAACGGAGCAGGTGTGCTGGCCACCACCCCCATTGAGGCCCTGCGCGTCCTTGCTCACTGGTTCATGCACGATCAGCGCGAGCTGCGCCAGGCCGCCAAAAACGCCCGCGCCCTGGGCAAGCCTGAAGCAGCCTACACCATCGCTCACCTCGCCTGGGAAGCCGCCCAAAAAGGCCCCTCACCCTCTGCCGAAAGCCGTGCCAAAGGCCGCCTGCCCCTCATTGATCTGCTGACCCGCTTCCACGTGGACTGGCAGGAAAACCTGCTTTCCCCTGGAAAAAAGAAGTCTTAGCCCCCATCCGTACCCTACCTGGAGAGACGCATGCTCATTCGTATTGGCATCGAAAATGGTTTTCAAGGCCGCAGTCAAGCCTGGGCGTTAGATTTCCCTGGTGCGTTTGCCTACGGTCTGGACAGCGGTGAAGCATTTATGAACCTGCCTCAGGCCCTCATTCACTATCAGCATTGGGTGAATCGTCATTCCGGTTTTGAGCGCATGCAGTTGGGCGATTTCGATTTGCGGCTGGTTGACACCTGGGAAGTCTACACGCTGAACAAAGATTTTAACCCCGATCCACAGGGGGTCCCCATCAACGCCTGGTTCCACGACGATTGGCGGCCCCTGACAACAGATGAAGTCTCGTTTGGGCTGGACCTGTTGGGATATTCCCGCCAGGATCTACTCGCCATCGTCCAAAGTCTGCCCGCCGAAAAGCTGGATCAGGTCTATCCAGAAGAACGTTGGTCCATCCGCGGCATCCTGGCCCACATCGCTACGGCCGAATGGTGGTATTTAGACCGCTTTGGCCAGGGCGGCCCGCGCGCTGATCTGCCGAAAGATCCCTATGAACGGTTGGAGTTCACCCGGACTCGGCTGCGTACCCTGCTCAGCGGCCTGGTGGAGGTGGAGCAAGTGCTGGGCAAAGAGGGTGAATTCTGGTCTCCGCGCAAACTGCTGCGGCGCGTGCTCTGGCACGAGATGGATCATATCCAGCACATCATCAAGCTGCTCTAAACGCTCATCTGCGCAAAAAACTGCCAGGGTAAAAAACCCTGGCAGTTGTGAGCTGTCCATTCAAGATGCGCTACGCGCTCTGCCCCAGGCGGGCGCGTTCCTCATCCACCACAGAGGGTTCCAATTTCTTAAACAGCGGGGCGGGTTGGCGCAGGGGATGCCCGGCCTGAAGCTGGCTGGGCTGCCAACGCCCTGTGCCCTTTTCGGGATAATAGCGCAGGGCGGTGTGCGTCCCCAGGCTGTCAGTGTAAGATTCCACGCCCTGTTCCCCAAACAGCGGCTGGTCGTATCCCAGGAAGGTGTGCAGTTTTTCGCTGGTGAACGGCAGGAAGGGGGCCAGTAAAATCTTCAGCGAGTCAATCGCCCGCAAGGCGGTGTATACCGCCCGCGCCGCCGCGGCCTTGTCGGTCTTCACCGCCGTCCACGGCGCCGTCTGGTCCAGATAACGGTTCACCTCGCTGGCGATGCGCATGGCTTCCGCCAGCGCCCCGCGCAGCCGCACCGCTTCCATTTCTTTGCCAACGCTTTCAAAACCAGCCTCCACAAGCGCCAGCAGTTCCTGATCGCGCTCGGTTAATTCGCCAGGGTCGGGCACACGCCCTTCCCAATGCTTGTTGGCAAAACCCAGCACGCGGTTGGCCAGATTGCCCCAGGTGGCTACCAGCTCGTCGTTGTTGCGCCGCAGGAAATCGCCCCAATCCCAATCACTGTCGCGCGCCTCGGGCATGTTCACGGTCAGGTAGTAGCGCAGCGGGTCGGGATCATAACGCGTCAGGAAGTCCAATCCCCACACCGCCCAGTTGCGGCTGCCGGAGATCTTTTGACCTTCCAGATTCATGAATTCGTTGGCGGGCACATCGTAGGGCAGCACCATCTTTTCGGGGGGCTGGCTGCCAATGAGCTCATCAAAGCGCGTCCCCACTCCAATCAGCTCCGCCGGCCAGATGATGGCGTGGAAGGGGATGTTGTCTTTGCCGATGAAATAGTACGCCCGCGCAGCCGGGTTATGCCACCACTGCCGCCAGGCTTCGGGGTCTCCCGTCACCTTGCCCCATTCGATCGAAGCCGAAAGGTAACCGATGACCGCCTCAAACCACACATACAGGCATTTTCCACCCCAACCTTCCAGCGGCACGGGGATGCCCCAATCCAGGTCGCGGGTAATCGGCCGCCCGCGCAGGGAATCAGCCTGAATCTGTCCCAGAGACTGGCGCAGCACGTTGGGCCGCCAGTAGCTTTGACGCTTCTCCAAAAAATCCACCACTTCCGGCTGAAGTTTAGACAGATCCAGATAGTAATGTTCGGTCTCACGCAGTTCGGGAACCGAGCCGTCAATCTTCGAGCGCGGATCAATCAGTTTGTCAGGCTCCAACAGGTTGCCGCATTTATCGCATTGATCCGAGCGGGCATTGTTGTAACCGCAAATGTAGCAGGTGCCTTCCACGTAGCGGTCCGGCAGGAAGCGTCCCTGGCTGGGAGCGTACCACTGCATCTCGCGGGCCGTGTACAGAAAGCCATTATCTTTCAGAGCCAGGAACATCTTCTGGCTCACATCGAAATGGTTTTCGGTGTGGGTGGAGGTGAACAAATCGTAGGTCAGGCCCAGCTTCTGATACAGTTCCAAAAAACCGGCATGAAAACGCTCATACACAGCCAGCGCGGTGGAGTTTTCGGCGTCCGCCCGCACCGTAATGGGCGTACCGTGCGAATCCGAACCTGAGACCATCAGCACCTGGCGGCCCATCAAGCGGTTGTAGCGCGCAAAAATATCGGCAGGCAAATAGGCACCGGTCAAATTGCCCACATGGATATCAGCGTTGGCATACGGCCAGGCGACGGCCACAAGAACGGGTTCAGTCATGGTTCCACCTCATTGTCTCGGAATTGGTTGGGTAAATTTTATCACAAATCCCCTGCCCCCGACGAAGCCCCTCACGGCACGAGCGGTTCGGCTTTTGCAAGCCCCTATCTATCAGTTTTGTAATCCTCCATGGGTTGACGAATCCTCCCCGGCCGGTATACTGAAAGTGAGGAGGATGTCGGCACGTGCACCTTTCCCCCTGGATGACAAAAATGCTCCGTATACTCACCGCCTGCGCTGTTTTATGCGCCGCCGTGATCACCCCCGCCCAGGCCGCCCCAACCCAAACCGCTCGCACTTCTTTTACATTGGACGGCGTGGAACTGAACCTTGCAGCCCCTTTTCTTCCCGGCCCCTTCACAGCGGCGGATCCTGATGACAGCATCCAGATGGCCACCGCTGTGCGCCTGGGCGATTATCAGGAAGTGTCGCTGACTGTCATCCCCTATGGGATGCGCGCCCCCACCGAAGCCCTGCCCCCCGCCGCCCCCGGCCAGGAACGCGCCTTCCGCACTACCCTGCAGGAACAGCATGCCCAGGCGGGCAGTCCCGCTCGCCGTGCTCCCGCTGCGCGTATGTTTGGGCGCTGGGTTCCGGGTTATTTCAGCGTGTATGATGCCCCCGTCGCCGGGCTGGACCCCGTCCAGATTCTGATGGCCGAATGGGTGGCGGAAGCCGGCGGACGCATCTGGATTCTGCGCGCGGGTCAGCGTCTGGATCATACGGAAGACCTCGCCGCCCTGCTGCGCCCCCTGGGGCAATTTCAGCTCAACAGTCCTGACCCCAGCCAGCCTTCCACCAGCGCCGCCGCTCAAACCCTGCCTGCGCCTCTCGCCCCCCTACCGCGCGTGCAAACCGCCGAGTCACTCTTCGCCGTGGGAGATCTGCCCACCCCGGCCTGGTGGCAGGGTGAATGCGACCTGGATTATTACAAAGCCCGCGGCTCCAAAGTGGCTTCCTATCCCCTGGGGGCGTCCTACCGCAATGTGAAAGCCTGCGGCCCGCGGCCCTATTATGACGGTGTTCAGGATGTGGTCGTTTACTTCTTTAGCGGCGCGCACGGCGAGTTGGAATGGCAGTGCGTGGAACTCTCCATGCGCTATCTCTACCTGGCGCATAACGTCCCCCCCTATCCCGGCAACGGCCTCAACGTGGTCAACAACTATGCCATTTACAATCCCAACGGCAGCCTGGTCAAAATTGCCAACGACACCGCCGGTGTGGCTCCCGTCCCCGGAGATGTACTCAGCTACGGCACTACCGGCGTGGGCCACACTTCGGTGGTCAGCGCCTCCAGCGTGGATGCCAACGGCAACGGAAGCATTACCGTCATCGAACAGAACAGCTCCGCTACCGGCTCCAAAACCCTCACCGTTGGCGGCTGGCACGTGTACGCCTCCACCGTGGTCACCGGCTGGCTGCACGATCCTTATCAAATCACCGGCCTTAGCCTGACGCCCAAAAGCGTTGCCGAAAATCTGCCTGCCGGCACCGTGGTGGGCACCTTCACCGCCACCGACCAGAACCCCAACGCCACCCATACCTACACCCTGGTTTCCGGTGAGGGTAGTGAAGAGAACATCTTCTTCACCACCCAGGGAAACCAGTTGAAAACGGCCACCGCGCTGAATTTTGAAGTCCTGTCCACCTACCGCATCCGCGTGCGTGTCACCAACAATTCCGGCGACACCTACGACAAAAAATTCACCATCACCGTCACGGATGCCAACGATCCCCCCAGCGGCATCACCCTCACGCCCGCTTCCGTCCTGGAAAACCGCCCCGCGGGCACACTGGTGGGGACGCTTTCCAGTACTGATGAAGACGCCGCTGATACCTACACCTATGCCCTGGTCTCTGGCACAGGCAGTGCGGATAACAGCAGCTTCACCCTCAGCGGGAATCAGCTCAAAACCGCGGTCATTTTTGACGCCGAGGTGCGCAGCCAATATTCCATCCGTGTGCGCACCACCGACGCCGCCGGAGCCAGCTTTGAGCGTGCCCTCACCGTGCAAATTGAGAATGTCAGCGAAACCCCTCCCCAAGACATTACCCTCAGCACCAGCACTTTCCCCGAAAATAAAGTGAAAGGCAGCCTGGTGGGCACCTTCAGCGCGCAGGATGCTGACCTGGGCGAAACCTTCACCTACACCCTGGTTTCTGGCGAAGGCTCCGCAGATAACGCCAGCTTTACCATCAGCGGCGACCAGCTCAAATCGGCCGCTGTATTCGATTTTGAGACCAAAGCCGCTTACAGCCTGCGCGTGCGCGCCACGGATTCTGGCGGGCAGTTCCTGGAAAAAGCCTTCACTCTCACCATCACCGACACCAACGACATCCCCGCGGCCCCAGCCCTCTCCAACCGCACTCTGGATGAAAACCGTCCGGCGGGCAGCCTGGTGGGCCTTTTCAGCGCCGAAGATCAGGACGCGGGTGAAACTTTCACCTTCTCGTTGGTGCCCGGTACCGGCAGTGATGATAATGCCAGTTTCAGCGTGTCGGGGAACCAACTGCTCAGTGCCCAAAGCTTTGATTTTGAAACCAAGAGCAGCTATAAGATCCGCGCGCGCGTCACCGATTCGGGCGCGGCCTGGTTTGAAAAGGCCTTCATCATCACCATTAACAACCGCAACGACGCCCCCACCGACCTGACTCTCAGCAAAACCACCGTGGCCGAAAATAAACCGATCGGCACGCTGGTGGGCGCACTGGCCGCGGTGGACCCTGATACCGGCGATACCTTCACCTATGCCCTGGTATCCGGCGCGGGCAGCACCCACAACGCCAGCTTCAGCCTTTCGGGGGCCAACCTGCTCACCGCCGCCGTCTTTGACTATGAGACGCAAACACAGTACAGCATCCGCGTGCGTGCCACCGATTCCGGCGGCCTGAGCGTGGAAAAGGCCCTCACCATCGCCGTCACCAACAAGAACGAATACGCTCCCACCGGCATTCTGCTTTCTCCCAGCAGTGTGGCCGAAAATCAGCCCGCCGCCGCCCTGGTGGGAACCCTCAGCGCGCTGGATCAAGACCAGGGCGACAGCCACACTTTCAAACTGGTTTCCGGCACAGGCTCCGAAGATAACGCCGCCTTCACCATTAACGGCCTCAGCCTGCGTACCGCCCGCGTGCTGGACTATGAAACCAAGAGCCAGTACAAGATCCGCGTGCGCGCCACCGATTCCGGCGGTCTCACTGTGGATCAGGCCCTCATCGTCACCGTCACCAACACCAACGATGCCCCCACTGCCGTGCTGCTGACCAACGGCAGCCTGCCAGAAAACACCCCTGCCGGAGCGCCCATCGGCACGCTCAGCGCCGTAGATCAGGATGCCGGCGACACCTTCACCTTCTCGCTGGCAGCTGGTGAAGGTGGGCAGGATAACGCTGCCTTCACCCTCACCGACGGGCAGCTGCGCTCTGCCGCAGTCTTCGATTACGAAAGCAAGTCCGAATACTTTGTGCGCATTCGCGCCGTGGACACCGCCGGGGCCGCGGTGGAAACCCCGCTGCGCGTACAGGTGCTGCCCGTCAGCGAATATCCTCCCACGGCTGTCCTGCTTTCCAACGCTTCCCTGTGGGAGAATCAACCCGGCGACGGCAGCACCGTGGTGGGCCTGCTCACCACCGCAGACGCCGACCTGGGTGAGACCTTTACCTTTGCCCTCGTCCCCGGCTCTGGGGACACCTGCAATGCGCGCTTCGCTGTGCAAGGCGATCGGCTGATCAGTACCGACGTGTTCGATTATGAAAGCGAACCCAGCTGTGAAATCCGCCTGGCCGTGCAAGACAGCGGCGGTTACAGCTTTGAGCAAAGCTTCGTCATCACCATCCTCAACCGGCGGGAAATCTACTTTCCCTTCCTCAGCGTCACCCCGCCCTAAACCACCCTGGACAGCACACAGTGGATGATCCCCAACCCGCCGCTGCTGCAAAAGCGGCGGGTTGTGTTAGAATATGCTCTAATACTCCCTGGAAGGCAGGCACTATGCTCAACCAAATTAAAGCAGCCTGGCAAAATTTCCCCCGCCAGTACTGGCTGCTGGTCGGCGGATCCCTGCTGTCTGCCACCGGCGGCGCCATGATCTGGCCGTTTCTCACCATCTACCTGCGCCAGCGGTTAGATTTACCCATGACCACCGTGGCCAGCCTCTTGACCATTAACGCGATCACCAGCCTGATTTCTTCGTTCATCGCCGGGATGGCTGCGGACCGCTTCGGACGCAAGCATGTGATGAGCCTGTCCCTGCTTTGCGGTGCACTGTATTACGGGCTGCTCGGCAGCGCCTCCACCTTTTTCGAATTTGCTCTGCTGATGGGTTTTTGGGGTGCGGCTTCGGCTCTCTACCCCGTAGGCGCCAATGCCATGGTCGCCGATCTGGTGGCCGATCAAGAACGGGTAGATGCCTACTCTTTCCTGCGTATGGTGCACAACGTGGGCGTGGCCATCGGCCCCATTGCCGGTGGAATCCTCATAGCCGCCTCATACAATGTGGCTTTTGCTACAGCTGCTGCCTTTTTTGGATTGTATGCCCTCATTAATATTTTCTTCATCCGCGAAACCCTCACCCGGGCGGAAAAATCTGCCTCTGCCCCCAAAGAACCGCTGGGCGGGTACGGCCGCATCCTTCAGGACCGCATTTTCGTCTGGTTTGTGCTGGCCTTCACCTTCACCATGGTCACCGCCACCCTCATGTTCGTCATGCTGCCCGTGTACGCCAACGAGAATTTCAACGTCCCAGAAAGTCAGTATGGCTACATCGTGACCGTCAATGCACTCATGTGCATATTTGTGCAGTACTTCGTCACACAGGTCATCAAAAAGTACCCGCCTCTTCCCGTTCTGGCGGTCGGCGCGCTCTTTTACGCTCTGGGGGCGGGCAGCGTGGCTCTCGGCACGAACTTTTGGGCTTTTGTGGTCAGTATGGTCATCCTTACCATCGGCGAGTTGATCATGACCCCCACGGCCACCTCACTCACCGCCCAGTTGGCCCCCGAAGACATGCGCGGCCGCTACATGAGCGTCTATTCCCTCACCTGGCCGCTGGCCGCCGGTTTTGGGCCCATTTTTGCCGGTCTGCTCAACGACAACATTGCCCCCGTGGCCATGTGGTACGGCGGCCTGGCCGTCGGCCTGCTGGGCGTGGCCGTGTTCCTGATCCTCTCTCGCCGCTTCAAAATCACGCTCACTCGCACCCCGCTGTCCTGAATGGAGCGCTCCTATGTCATCCTATCTGGCAAGC
This sequence comes from Levilinea sp., assembly GCA_029975215.1. Lineage (GTDB taxonomy): Bacteria > Chloroflexota > Anaerolineae > Anaerolineales > Anaerolineaceae > Levilinea. Next base: position 118,646 of record JARKPO010000061.1, on the reverse strand, counting down.
CTTCAAAACAAACGGTACCCCGGTCAATTCTGGCTGATGGTGGCCGGCATGCTCATCAGCACGATCGGCGCCAGCATGATCTGGCCCTTTTTGATGGTGTATGTCAGCAGCCAGCTCGACCTGCCCCTTGTGATCGTTTCCAGCCTGATGACCATCAACTCCGCCGCGGGTCTGGTCAGCTCATTAATCGTGGGGCCGATCATCGACCGTCTGGGCCGCAAATGGGCGATGGTCATCAGCCTCGGTCTGTTGGGCGGTATGTACTTGCTCTACACCCAGGCGCACACCTACGCTGCCTTTGCCGCCTTGATGATCCTCTCCGGTGCTGTCAACCCCCTCTACCGTGTGGGAGCCGACGCAATGGTGGCCGACCTGATTCCCGAGGACAAACGCCTGGATGCCTATGCCATCATGCGCATGAGCAACAACCTCGGCGTCGCCATCGGCCCGGCTTTGGGCGGCTTCATCGCCAGCTCTTCCTACACGGTGGCCTTCCTCAGCGCCGCCACCGGCATGGTCTCCTACAGTCTGCTGCTGACCTTCTTCGCCCGCGAAACCCTGCCCGCCCGTCTGCCTGAAGCCGCGCTGCAAGCCCCCGTACGCGAACGCTTCGGTGGCTACAACATCATCTTCAAAGACCGGCCATTCATGGGTTTTATCTTCGCCCTCATCCTCGGCCAAATGTGCGCCACAATGGTGTGGGTGCTTATGGCCGTCTATCTCAAAGCCAATTTTGGTATCCTTGAAAGCGAATTCGGCTGGATTGCCTCCACCAATGCCATCATGGTGGTGGCCCTGCAAGTGTTTGTCACCAACATCACCAAACGCTACTCCTCCCTGCCGGTGATCGCCGTGGGGGTTTTGCTGTACGCCGTATCCATGTTCATGATCAGTCTGAGTACTGGCTTTTGGGGGTTTTGGATCAGTATGGTGGTGATGACCTTTGGCGAGCTGACCCTGGTTCCCACGGCCAACGCCTACACCGCCAAACGCGCCCCTGCCCACATGCGCGGCCGCTATATGAGCATCTTCGGCCTCACCTGGGGCATCTCGCACGGCGTGGGCGCCCTCCTGGGCGGCCTGCTCAATGACACTCTCGGCCCTATCTTCATCTGGATTGGCGCAGGAGTGATCGCTCTGGTTGGCTTTGCCTTCCTGCTGTATCTGATCCGCGTGGAACGCCGCGAAACCCCAAGCGCCGCACCCCTTGCATAGGGGCCCGCAGTCCGCTTAAAAAACCAGTCTCACGAGGCTCATGGTAGTGGCCCTCGCAAGACTGGGATTGAATTCCGCTCCCCTGGGCGCGGAAGGAAATGGCGCATGGGGGGGGTTACACAATGCTTATACATTGATGACTTACAACAATTGCAACTGTACTGCAAGTTCGCTATAATTGCATTCATTATAGTGATTGCTTTTCGGCAAACAAGCTGGTTTCAGACAAATTTCGGACAAAAAAGAGACAGGTCATGTCCCAATCCCAGCTTTCCCCCGACGATCTGGAACGTGCTCTTCGTGCTCTCCGCCGGGCTGAACCTCTCAGCGGGGTTGTCCTCCATTTGCAGATCTTGCAGACCGCCACCACCACCCGCAGCCCCGCCGTGCTGCTCGAAGAGACTCTTCTGCGCCTCGCGCTGGAACATCTCCAGCAAGCTCGCGCCGCTGCGGGCGCCCCCACCCTTGCCCCTGCCAACCCTTCTCGCGAACAGAACCTGGAGCAGTTGGCCTCCGATTTCAGCGCCTCCAGCACACAGCTGGAAGCCTGGAGCGCCGTCTACCACCGCTATCTCAGCCCGCTGGATGTTTCGGTGCGCGACCTGTCCGATGCGGCGCATGTGGCCCCCCGCCAATTTCGCCGCCGCCTGTCTGCCGGATTGGAACATCTGCTTTCGGCTTTGCAGCGCGCCGATGAAGATGTTCAAAGCACCAACCGCCTTTACGGTCTCCGCCGCCATATCCCCCCGCCCGAATATCTGCATTTCGTAGGGCACAGCCCGCTGCGCGCGCGTCTGCAGGAACTGCTGCAAAAGCCCTGCGGACCGGGTTTCATCAGCCTGGAAGGCCTAGGCGGCATTGGCAAAACCGCCCTGGCACGCGCCGTCGCCTGGGACCTGACCGCCCAGGCCGAGTTATCGGGCGTCGCCTGGGTTTCCGCACGTCCGGCCGCCCCCGATTCCTCCTCACCGCACCCCATCCAGCGCCTGGACGACATTGTCACGCGCATCTCGTATCAATTAGGCCAGGATCCCCTGGCCGGGCTGACCACCACCGCCCGCCTGGAAAATCTGCGTCCACTGCTGCACGAACACCCTTACCTGATCGTCATTGACAATCTGGAAACCCCCGACGACGTCAAAGACCTGCTGCCCCACCTCTTTCCGCTATCAGGTCAAACCCGTTTTCTACTCACCAGCCGCACCAGTCTGTCTGCCTATCCCTTTGTGCAGGTGCTGCCCGTGCCGGAGCTGTCCATCGAAGAGGCTCACCAACTGGTCACCAGCGAACTGCTGCGCCGCGGGCATACCGCCGGGCTGAGCCGCGAAGTCATGACCGCTCTGTTTGCCCATACCGGCGGCCTGCCCCTGGCCCTCAAGCTGGCCGCTGCCCAGCTCACCCTGCTGCCCTTTGATGCCATTCTCACCGCCCTGCAGGATGCTGCCAATCAGGACAGCGCCCAGCTCTATACCCACATTTACCGCCAATCCTGGGGGTTGCTGGACGATCCCGCCCGCCAACTGCTGCTCTCGATGCTGATGAGCTCCCCTGACGGCGAAACCCTCCCCTGGCTGCAGGCCATGAGCGGACTGCCGCCAGACGAATTCACCCCCGCGCTGCGCAGCCTGCAGCATTTCTCGCTCATCGAGGTGGGCGGCGGCCTGGGTGACCCCACCTACCGCCTGCACCGCCTGACCGCCACCTTTTTGCAGACCAATATCCTCCAGCGCTGGGTATGAACGCACCCCCCTCACCTGCCGCTCCCCCCGCCGCCGATTGGGCCAGCCGTTACCGCACCCTGCTGGAAAACCGGCTGCGGTGGGCGGTGGAGAGTCTGCCCCCCGCCGGTCAGCCGCCGACTAATCTTCAGCCCCATCTTGCCAGCCTGCTCACCCTGCTGTCCGAAGCGGATCAGCAGCTCGGCCCGCATCCCCTCAGTGTGCAACTGACCCTGGGGCTGCACCCCTGGCCGCTGCGCTGGGGTATGTGGCCTGCCTGGGATTCGGCCCTGCGCACCGCCGCCCAAACCGCCGCGTCCCTGGGTCTGGCAGATCAGCAAGCCTACCTGCTCACCGCCCTGGCTGAGCTGCAAATTGCCCGCGGCGTGCTGCCCCAGGCCCTGGAGTTCGCGGTTCAGGCCCTCAAAATCGCGCGCGCCCAGCATGCCCTGCCGCCCTTCGCCGCCGCAGCCAGCGCCCTGCTTCTCACCCTGCGCACTCAAGGCGAAAATATCGACGCCGTCCAATATCTCAACGCGTTTCAAAACGAGGTGGAACGCTGGTCGCCGCCGCCCGCCCCCCAGGATCTTCTGGAGGCCCGTGCCCGCTTGAATCTGCACCGTGCCGCTCTGCTGCGCATTGAAAGCCGCCTGACCGAAGCCCTTCACGCTGCCCATGCCGCTCTCATCGCCTTATCTTCCCGTTCCCGGCCGGACATGCTCTTCACCGAGGCACTTCAAATGCGCGGTACGCTGTATTGGACGCGCGGCGAGCACCACCTGGCCGCCCAAGACTTTCGCCGCGCCGCTGAGATTTTGGATCAATTGGGCGATTCTTTCGAGGCGGTTAATGTGCGCGGAGACCTCGGCCTCATTCATTGGAGCATGGCCGAATATGATACCGCAGAAGATCTCATTCGCCAGAGCGTCATCGCCTGCGAACAAAGCGACGCGCAGTGGCGGCTGGTTCGTTCGGTGGGCAACCTGGTGGCTGTGCAGCTTTCCCGCGGCCGCCTGTTAGACGCGCTGGAATACGACCGCCGTCACCTTGAGATCGCCCAGCGCATCGGCGACACCATCGAACTGGCCCGAGCAGTCGGCAACCGCGGCAGCATCCTGCTCTATTTGGGCCGCTGTGCTGAGGCCTTGCCTGATTTGCTGAAGACCCTGGCCCAATTCCGCACCATGGGACGCCAGGAGCTGGTGGTATTGAGTTATATTGAGTTGGGGTTATGCTACGCCTGTTTAAACAACACCACATTGGGTCTGTACTACACCCAAAAGGCCCAAAGCATCTCTGAATCGCTCAAAGAACAGCCCGCCTTGCAGATCCATTGGCGCCGCGGAATGGCCTTCCTGCATCCCCCTCGTCAAGCCGTCCCCTGGCTGGAAGAAGCCCTGGCCGTGGCGCGCGAAACCCGCCGCCCCTTCGATGAAGCCGCCTGTTTGCTGGATCTGGGGGGCAAGCAAAACACACCCGAACAGGCCTTGCCCTACTGGCTGGAAGCAGAAAAAATCCTCATCCGCATCGGCGCTCAAAACTGGCTCAGCGGTCAAACCCCCATCCGTCCGCCTTTTCTCATGCTGGCCCTGTAGACCAACCCCCTACTCCGCACGCAGCCGCTGCCGTCTGCGCCAGCGGATCAACGGCCCCACCAGCTTGCGCACCCAATATTTGGCATAGATCACCGAAAAAACGGAGCCGCCCTCGCGCCGGTGCACCCGCAGCATCTCCGGCCAGCAGCGGTCGTCCGCTGCGATGGTTTTGGCCTCCCCGTGCAGGCGGAAATTGGCCCACACCTTGCCCGGCAGATACGCCACCGCCGCCAGCCGCGCAAGCCGCACCCACAAATCGTAATCCATCGCAAAGTAAAAGCTGGGGTCTAACGGCCCCACCTTGCGCCACAGATCCGCCCGGAAGAAAGCTGCCTGCTGGGGCACGTGCACATACCCCTGCCGCAGCCGCCGGTAATCCGTCTGCGCCGCCGGAAAACGGCCGATGACCGCCCCTTGCGCGTTGATAAAGTTGGCATCCCCATACACCAGCCCCACCTCGGGGTGGGCCTGCATATATTCCACCGCCTGCCGCACAGCCCCTGGCTCGTAGGTGTCGTCTGAGTTCAGCCAGGCCAAAATTTCCCCCTGGGCCCGTGCAAAACCTTTGTTAATCGCGTCTGTCTGCCCGCGGTCCTTCTCGGAGACCCAGCCCGCCAGCCGCGGTGCGTAGCGCTGGATGATCTCCAGGCTGCCGTCGGTAGAGCCGCCGTCTATCACCCAGTATTCCAAATCGGGATAATCCTGATCCAGCACCGAACGTATGGTCGCCTCTAAGAACGGCGCCTGCTGATAAGAGGGGGTCACAATACTGACGCGCATCAGGGAGCCTGCTTCAAATCGTAGATGAGCACATCACTACTCGATTCGATCAGCCGGTAGTTTTCATCCAGAATTTTCTTCAGTTCCGGCTGATGATCCAATTCACCCAGCAGGGTGACCACAAACAAATCTTTGCCCGCGGTCACCTCGTCAAACAAGGTTCGCATGTTAAATTCTTGTCCGGCCAACTCGCGGTAACTGAAATCGCCGGAGGTCATCCAGTTGGTGGTGTCAACCCAGCCCCAATAGCTCAGGCGAAAGCCGTAGTCCTGGGTCAGCCCCACTACCGCCCGGTCGCGCCCCAACCTTTCGCCCAGCTTTTCCCAAAAAACCACCTCCTGGCGGTAATCCTGCCGTTTCAGGCTCACGCGTGCATCCCAGGACTTAATCGTCAGCCCATACAGCAGCACCCCCATCACGGCCACAGATACCAGCACCCGCGGCCCGCGCAGCGCGCGAAACAGCACCGCTGCCCCTGCCGCCAGCCCCAGCGCCGCCAATGGGATCAACGGCAGTTGATAATAATCATGGGTAGAAATGTGATGCGGCAGGGTCATACCGTACAGGAAATAGCCCACCCACGCGCCCAGCAGCATGGCCCGTGCGCGGGGATCTTTAACCGCAAACGTTCCCAGCAGCGCCAGTAAAAACCACTCAAACCCCACCGTGCTGGCAATTTGCCCGTTCCAGCGCAGGTAAAAAACCGGATCCACCCACATCTGCGGGAAAAAGCGCAGGCTGAACTGACTTTGCAGCTCGCCGGATATATACACACCGTAAATGTGGAACAAAGCGTAGGGCAGCACAGTCAGCACCGCCACCAGCCACACCTGCCCGTCCCGCAGGGCGCGCCGCAGCCCCCAACCCGCCAGCACCAGCCCCACCAGCCCGCCGCCCACGAAGAACACCGCCGTGCTTTTGATGAAAATAGCCAGGCCGCACAGGACCCCTGCCAAAGCTGCCCGTCCCCAACTGGGACGCATCTGCCACCGCAGCGCCGCCCATAACGCCCAGATGATGCTCGCCGTCAGCAGCGGGTCCGGCTGGAAAGCCCGGCTGGCCAGCACCGCGTAGGGCAGCACCAGAAAATAAGCCGCCCCCACCAGTCCCCCGTCTGGCCCGGTCAGGGTCTTGGCCAGCAGAAAAATGCCCGCCCCGCCCAGCATCCAGAAGAAGATGGAAAACAGGCGCGGCAGCCGCAGATCCACCTGCCCCGCAGCCCGATAAGCCTGCGCCGTCAGCCATTCCATCACCGGCGGCTCTATCAGACCCTCTTTCTTCCACTGCTGATAAGACATTTCCCGCTGCCAATCGGGCACATCCGGCAGGGATTGGTAAGCCATCCCGCGTGCCATCAACATGGAGTGCAGCTGGCGAGTGGGGTGAAAATCCAGCGGGGCGTCGCCCAAATCGTACAGGCGCACCGCCAGCCCCAGCCCAAAAATCAGCGCCAGGGCCGCAAACAGCATCCACCGCCGCGGGGCCAGCCGCGGCGTCTCAGTCTGCAAAGAAATGTCCATAACCTGCTCAGCCATGCTCCCTCTGCTCACTTCGTCTCCGGCCGCGGATTTTGCAGGTCGTACAGCACAAAACCGTTGCCTTCCGCGAATACGGGGTAGTGTTCGGTCAAAATTTGTTTTAATTCCGGCTGCGCATCCAGCTCGCTGAAAGCGGTCACCAGAAAATACTGGCGGCCCTCCGTAAGACTGGCAAACGCCTCCAGTGGGTCGCCGGCTTCGCTGCCCGCCATCGAAAACAGCTTGAGATCCGCGCCCGCGGGCCAAGAGGCGGCGATGCTGCGCCAGCCGTAATAGCGCAGGCGCATGCCGTAATCGGCCGTCAGGGCCACCACCGAGCTTCCCGGCGGAATGGCCTCGCCCACGCGCCGCCAGCTTTCCGGCTCATAGGGGTAATTTTTGGCCACCAGGGTCGAGCGCGCCACAAACAGGGCATAGCCCGCCGCCGCTAAAACCACCCCCAAAGCGGCCAGCCGCCAGACCCAGGCTTCCTGTTTCAGCCGTTCCACCACCGGCGCCGCCAAAAAAGGCAGGCTCAGCCCAATCAGCGCCACCAGGGGCAAATGATAATATTCATGGGTGGTGTACTGGTAGGGGAACAGCAGCCCATACAGCGCGTAGCCCACCCACCAGCCAATAAGCAGCGGTTTGTGCTCGCGCCCCGCCAGCAGCGTCCCCAGCAGCGCCGCCGGCAGGTACGCCAGGCCGGTCAGCCCCTTCACCATCGCCAGCCAATCCGCGTAGAAATTGGTGGTCAGCACCAAACCCGAAAGCGCCACAGTCCAAAACGACAGGAAGTCGCCGCTGCGCTGGGCATTGAAGCCCAGATACAGAATCAGCACCGGCGCCGCGCTGAGGGCGGCCAACGCCCAGGTCTGCGGCCGTTTCAGCATCTTGCCCAGCCCGCCCGCCAGCATCACCGCCGCCAGCGCCGGAAGCAGGAAGAACCCCGCCACCACCTTCACCAGCAGCGCCATACCCATCAGCCCGCCGGTAATCAGCGCCCAGCGCCATTGGTCCGGCGCGGCCTGCCAACGCCGCAGCCCCCAGGTGGCCAGCAGCATCCACATCACCATCCACGGCTCCGGCTGGAAGGAACGGCTGGCGATCACCCCAAAAGGCAGGCACAGGTAAAAGAGCAGCCCCAGCCAGCTGGCCCAAAACGGCACCGCCCCGCGCAGAATTTGCAGCAAGGCCGCCCCGCCGATCAGCCAGAAGAGAGCGTTTATCACCCGCGCCGCCCACAGCGCTTCTTTTCCCAGCAGGGCGTATACCCCGCCTACCAGCGTCTCCAAGATGGGCGGTTCGTAAGTCTCCAACTCAGCCAGGGAACGCGCAGCCTCGCGCTGCTGCGGATCCACATCTGGCGAAAGCTGATAATACACACTGCGCGCCAGAATGGCCGAACGCAGCTGCCGCGTGGGGTGAAAATCCAGCGGCGGGTCGTACAGATCCACCAGGCGCACGCCGAAGCCCGCCAGGCACACCAATACCACCAGCGCCGTCTGCCAACCCCTGGCCCACAGCCGCGAAAGGCTCACCCTAGGCCTCCTCACCGCGCACAAACAAGGCGTCTGCCTGCAAAACCGAGCCGTCCACCGGCGAAAGCAGGCTGTCAAAGCCGCCTGCGTAGCGGAAGCCTTGGGTTTTGAGCAGCGCGTTCAGGCGAGAAAAGCTCACCTGCCCCTGATACAGCGGCTGAAAAGAGACTTCGCTCAGGATCACATCCACGTGGCGCAGGGTCTCCGCCGCCCCGCTCAGAGCCTGCTCCTCATAGCCCTGCACATCCAGCTTCAGCAGCACCGGCGCGCGCAATTCCATGCGCGGCAGGAAATCATCCAGCCGCCCCACGGCTACACGCACTTCCTGCACCCCCGCTGTGTGGGGAAAGGTGCGCTTGTGCAGCTCATCCATCGGCAGCGCCGACGAAGAGGGCGAGAAGCTGCTGCGGTAAAAGCTGATCTCGCCGCTCTCGGCTCCTAAAGCCGTCTGAAAAGCGGTAAAACGCGGTAAATGCGCCAGATTGCGGGTCAATTGTTCATAATGATCCGGCAGCGGCTCAAAGGCGTAAATCTGCGCCTCCGGCAGCAGGGCGTGAACAGCCAGCGAAAACGCCCCAATGTACCCGCCCACATCCAGCACCGTTTGAAAGCCCTGGTGTTCAAACCAACGCCGGTGGCGGCGCAGATGGGCCAATTCTCGCACCAGCGGGCGGCGCGTCAGCGTCCATTTGGCCAGGCGGCCAAAATCCCGCGGGAAGGCCAGAGGGGTCACCAGATATTCCAGCGCCTTTTCAACTTTTTCCGGAAGCGAATCCAGCATACCTTCTCCCATTCATTCCAAATTGGGTGGCAGCCGCCGCGCCGTGCGCACACTACGCCGACGGTCGAACCATGTACGCAGCCGGGCACCGCCCATCCCCGCCGCACAGGTGTAGGCGATGCGTTTCCAATCGGCCAGCGCCGTGGGCATATGCAGCCGCGCACAGGCCGCATACGCCCGCAGCGCGCCCTCGTAGTCGCCCCCCTCCGACAGATAACGCCCGTTCAGCCGCTGCGCCCCCGCCAAAATTCGTTTGCGGTCTTTGCGGAAATGCACCCGCAGTCCATCCTGCCACTGCATCCAGGCGGCGATATCCAGCGCCTCACGCCCAAAAGCCGCCGCCTGGGCCACGTTCTTGGCCTCAGCGTGAAAACGGGCCGCCGCCCACAACTCCGGCACATACTGCGCCCCCGCGGCAGCCGCCATGCGGATCCACAGTTGGTGATCCAGCAGGTAGTGGTAGCGCACATCCAAATACCCCACCCGCCGCAGCGTTTCACGCCGCATGAACACCGCCGGTTGGCCGATGATCTGAAAGCGCAGCAGCCCCTCCAGGCCCCAATTACCGTAGCTCAGGCGGTTCAGGGGCTGACCGGCTTCATCCACCGCCAGCACATCCCCATACACCAGACCCACCCGCGGCTGATGCAGCAGGGTTTCCACCGCGGCCTTAAAAGCCCCCGGCAGATAGTAATCATCCGAATTGATCCAGGCCACAAAATCACCTGTGGCCCGCCGCAAACCTTTATTAATCGCCTCAGCCTGCCCGCGGTCCGGCTCCGAAACCCACCACGCCAATCGTTTGGCGTAGCGGCGGATGATCTCGGGGCTTTGATCGCTGGACCCGCCGTCCACCACAAAATATTCCAGGTTAGGGTAGCCCTGATCCAGAACGGAATGGATGGTCTGCTCCAGGTAAGCTCCCTGGTTGAAGGAGGGGGTCACAATCGTCAGGCGCGGCCAGGCAGACATATGGATTTAACCGTGGAACAGGCTGTTGTAATCCACCCGCGGAAAGACGCGCAGCTTGCCGCCCACCGTGGCGTCAATGATCTCCCGCCCCGCCGCCTGGTAGGCTTGTTTGGCCATGCCGTAGGCCAGTTCGGAGGTCTCCAGATCGGGCAGCTGCCAGCGGAAGCCCTTGCCAAAATAGCTGGGGGAGAAATGGTTGGGGTCGTCCCCTTCAGAAACCACCGTAGTATTGGGCTTGCCCTGAGTCACAAAATTGTGATCCACGCCAATCAGCACCACCTGCTGAAAGCCCAGGTAAAAAGCCAGCTGCATGGCCACGTAGGTGACGGTCGCGCCCTCCCACAGCCGCCGCGCTGCGTTCTTTTGAAAGCCCGCACCGGTGTAGGTGGTGTACAGGAAGTACAGGTCGTCTTCGGGCCGCAGCCAGCGCCGCGCCCGCCAGGAGACAAAGCGCGGCAGTTTAAGCGCCTGAATGTCCGCCGCGCACTGCTCCACCACCAGATCGTTGACCGACAGGTAATAGCTGGTAGAAAAACCCAGTTCCGGGTACATCAGGTAAATGCGGTTCATGCCGATGCTGAACTCGCCCTTCAGCTTGCTCAAATCCGTCTCGCGCAGACTGGGGCCGTTGCCGATGATGAAACAGCGTTCACCCTTGCGGCTGTCCTTCAGGGCGGCCATGCGCCGCATAGTATCGCGCCGCCAGGGGTGAAAGGTGGCTTCCGGCCAGCCTTTGGCCCGCTGCAGCGCATCCAGGCTCTGCCCGCCCGCTCGAATGAGGGACGGCGACAGGATTTTCTTGAGGGATTGTTTGATCGCGCTCATTCTGTGCTCAGCCGCGCCGTGGCGCCCCCATCCACAATTAACGCCTGCCCGGTCATGAACGACGACTGCCGCCCGTCCGCCAGGAAATAAATGGCGCTGGCGATCTCCTGCGGCTGCCCAATGCGGCCGTTCACCGTCTTACGCGCCAGGTTTTCCAACCGGTCGTTCACCGATTCCCCGCCCACATGCCCGCGGTTCAGCCCCGCCCGCAGCATGGGGGTATCCACCGCGCCGGGGAGGATGGCGTTCACGCGGATGTTCTGCGGCGCAAATTCAATCGCCATGGCGCGCGTCAACGCCAACAGACCGCCTTTGCTGGCCGCATACGCGGCGATATTGGCCGAGGTAGCCACCGCGTGGACCGAAGAAACATTCACAATCGCCCCGCCGCCCGCTGCCACCAGCAGCGGGTAGGCCAGCTTGGCCCCCAAAAAAACCGAACGCAGATTGGAAGCCATCACCTGATCCCATTCTTCCACACTGGTTTCCACCAGCGGCCGGGTGATCTGCATGGCGGCGTTGTTCACCACCACATCCAGCAGCCCCGCATAGGCCGAAGCCTGCTGATAAATGGTCTCAATATCCTGGGGATTCGAGATGTCGGCGCGAATGAACAAGCCGTTTGCCGGAAATCCCGCGCCAAAATCCGCGCGGTCCACCCCCACCACACGCCAGCCCGCCTGGGCAAAATAGGCCACGGTCGCCCGCCCCACGCCGCCAGCCGCCCCCGTGATCAGCATCACTCGTTGTCGTTCTTCCATTCGTATCGCTCCCTTTCGGTTAATTGGCAGCTTCCACGTTTCCGCACAAATTGTGAACCAGATAGCTCTCCGCCGCCTGCGCACCCAATTGAGCGCGCTGCGCGGTGCAGTAAGTATTCAAAAAGGCCGCGTCCGTGCGCAGCAGCCCGCCCAAATGGTCGGCCTGTTCCTGACGGCCCAGCACTGCGTAAGCCTCATAAAACGGCATCCATTCGCTGAGGTCCGCCGGGGTCAACCCGCGTTCCAAAGCCTCATCTCCCAGAGACGCGGCAGCCTGCCAATCCTGCCGCTGGCGTGCCAGGCTGGCCTGTTGGTAATAATAACACCATCCATGTTCCGGTTCGCGCCCAAACACCGCCGCCGGGGGAGTATGCGCCGCAGCCTCCGCCGCGATGCGGCTCACATCTGAAAGCGGTGCCACCAGCCGTACCAACGCTTCCTCCCGGCTGGAGACCTCGCCGCGCCCTCCCTCAATCACATGTAAACACGCCCCGCCGGGCGGTAGGCTCACCACCAGGCTGCTGCGCGTCTCCACCGTGTATTCCACCCGCCGAAACCATTCGCCAAAGGTCTCACGCCGCAGGGCTTGCAGCAGAGTCTGGTCGTCCAGGGTCATGCCCACCACGCGCAAATCCGCCTCGCCGGGGTTGTAGATCAAATTGGCTGGCGACCAGACTTCGTAGCCTTCGCGCAGGCGGTAGCCCGCCGGGAGTACGGGAACGATCACCGTGCCGTCTTTCAAATCGGGCGCGCGCCAGCTCAGCTGCCACCACAACTGGCGCTGATATTCCCAGGCGCGGCTGTACACCGCCGCGTTGGCGTTCTGGGCCGCCAGCCCCGCAGCGATCAGCACCGCCCCAGCCAAAATGCGCCCCTTAGGCCGGAACCAGGCGCAGGCCGCTGCCGCCAAAAACAAACCCACCATCGGCCCGGCTTGCAGCGAGTAATGGTCGTACGCATCCGCGAAATACACATCCCGTCCGGCCAACAGCACCGGCAGCAGCGCAGCCAACGTCCCCGCCGCCCCCATCCACAAAGCCCCCCGCGTCCAGGCGGGCTCCTCGTCGCGCGAATCCAGTCCGCGCAGGCGCAGCGCCGCTGCATAGCCAAAGAGCGCCACTCCGCCCAAAAGTCCCACTCCCAGGGCTTGCAGCACCACGCCGGTCTCTGCCCGCTGGGTCAGGTTGTACAGCGGCACACCCCAGGCCAGGAACAGGCTTTCCAACATGTCCTTAAACGATTCCACCACCAGGCGCAGCCCCATCCCCAGCGGGTCGGCCAGATACTGCCCCTTCAGGCCGCCTAGATCGGTGGCCGCACGCGCACTGGTGAAGAAGAACACGCGCCAGATCAAGAAGACCAGCGCGCCACCCAGGTAGGGCAGCGCCGGGCGCAGCGCGCGCAAGGCGCGTTGCAGGGGTTTTTGGGCCGCGCCGCCCCAGAAGAGCGCCGCCAGCACCAACAGGCGCACTCCTTCCAGTCCGATCATGTATTCAAACATGGCGTAGCACAGCAAAGCCGCCCCCACCGCCGCCAGCGTCAGCCCCACTCGCACCCATTTGCGCTGGGCGCGCACCGCCGCCGTCATCATCCCCAAAGAGAGCAGACCCAAATCCAGAGCCAGGATATTCAGCTGATACGTCACCGCTTTAGGCTGCGACAAAAACCCAGGGTACACCACAAACAGGCCCGCCGCCAACGTGGTAGCCAGGCGCTGCTCCGGCCACAACTGGCGCAGCAGCCATAAGGCCGCCAGCCCGCCCAAAAAGCGCAGCAGGGCCGCATACACATGCCAGACCAGCGGCGAATTGCCCAAGAGGGAAAAGGTGGCCGCGAAGGGCAGGCCCATAAACGGCCGGTCCACCAGATAAAAATCCACAATCTGCCCCAGGCCGCGCTGGGTTCCGCCCCAAATCACATACCAGTCGTCCGTGTAAAAGCCCAACGCGCCCGCCCGGCTGAGGTAGGCCAAAGCAGAAAGCGCCGCCAGGAATCCGGCGGCTAACCAAGTTTCTGCGAGAATGCGTTTGGCTTGCATCGTGGTTATGCGTTTTGAAAGCGAGCCAAATCTGCCGGGTCCATTCCCAGGCCGTCCAGCAAGTTGCGCAGCGTGTTCCAATGCACCCGTTCCCAGGCGGCCGGGCTGGAATTGCTGTTATGGGGGGCCAACAGGACCTGATCCATGTGCAGCAGGGGCGAATCTTTGGGCAGCGGCTCAAATTCAAACACATCCAGCCCTGCGCCGGCAATTTGCCCCGCGGCCAGGGCCGCCTCCAGGCTGCTCTGTTCCACAATCGGCCCGCGCGCCGTGTTAATCAGCACTGCCGTGGGCTTCATCATCTGCAAGGTACGCGCATTGATCAGGTGGCGGCTGGTGGGGTTCAAATCGCAGTTGATGCTGACGAAATCCGCCCGGGCCAGCAGTTCTTCCAGCGGCACCATCTCCACCCCATTTTCCAAGAGGAAATCCGGGGCGATGGGCACAATGTCGCAGCCCAGCAGCTTCATGCCAAAGGCGCGCGCCCGGCGCAAAACCGCCTTGCCGATGTTGCCCACCCCCACCACGCCCAGGGTGCATTCGCTCAGCGAACGCCCCATCAGTTTTTCCCACCGGCCGGCCTTCATCTCACGGTCCATCCACGGCTGCCGCCGGGCAAAAGCCAGCATGTAGCTCAGCACCGAATCCGACACCGGCAGAGTGAAGGCGTTGGGTGTATTGCGCACCTGGATCCCCATCTGAACCGCCGCTTCGCGGTCAATCGAATCGATGCCCGTCCCCCATTTGGAGATCACTTTTAGCCGCGGCAGGCAGGCCGCCAGCACCTCGGGGGTGTAGCGGTCGTCGCCGCAGATGGTGGCGTCAAATTGCCCGGCATACGCCAGCAATTCCGCGGCTTCCATGCGTTCTTCCACTGCCGGAATGATCACCTCAAGACCAAAATGCTCAAAAACCGGTTGAAAACGTTCCCGCGCCGGGATCATGTAGGGGGCCGTCAACAAAATGGTAGGCATTATGCTTCCTCGCCTGGAAAAGTGTGAATGGCCTAGCGGCACCCTCAGGGTGCGCCAAGCTGTGAAATTATACCCCGGTTTGCAGCAGGCGCTTGCTCAGCAGCAGGTCGGCGATGGTGAAGTCCAACTCTTCATCAATATCCCAGGCTTCGTCTGGCTCCATCGCGAACAGGTACGGCCGCTCACCCAGGCGGTTGCGGCGCAATTCCAGCGTCTGGCGGGTAAACAGGTAGATGCACGAATTTTCCTCATACACCGGCGGCAGGTCCTGCGTGCGCAGCAGGATGTTGGGGTTGTGGTTAATCGCCCGCCCCAGCCCGTCCCACAGACGGGTTTGCAGCCGCGTGCCCGAAAAGAGCGAATCATAGGCCGGGTATCGCTCCACCAGGGTTTGAATGGCCGCGCGGATGGTTTCGGCCCGCAGCAGCGGGTTGGTGGAATGCGTCTGCAAATACAAATCCGCCGGAACCAGGGCGGTATCATGCAGCAGAATTTCGTTCATGGGGATATCGTCCGCCCGCAAATGCTCCGGCCGGTTCAGCGCGGTCACAGTGGGGTAATGTTTGGCCAGCCCTTCCAAAACGTCTGGGCTGTCCGTGTCCACCACAATCGTCTGAATCTCCGGCACTTGCAGCAGCGTATCCAGAATATGGTGAAACAGGGGCTTTCCTGCCAGCGGGCGGTAATTCTTCCCCGGCACGCGCACCGAATAGTGGCGCATGGGCACCAAAGCCGCGATGGTTTCAATCTTTAATCCCATGTTCCCTCCGCAATTAATTACGAAAGTCCTGCGTCTTTGCCCGCCCCCGCGTCCAGCGTCTCCCCATAGGGGATTGGCCGCACCGAACGGCGCGCGGTCTGAGGGGAGGTCTGGCTGCTGTGCGGATAATAAAAGGTCTGCCGTAAATTCCAGGTCAACGGCCCCGACTGACGGTAGCCCTGGTAGGTTCCCCAGAACTGCATCCACCGAAAGCGCAGCACGCTGCTCCAG
Organism: Levilinea sp.; assembly: GCA_029975215.1. Classification (GTDB taxonomy): domain Bacteria; phylum Chloroflexota; class Anaerolineae; order Anaerolineales; family Anaerolineaceae; genus Levilinea. The sequence goes on along the minus strand of JARKPO010000061.1, from coordinate 102,938 downwards.
TGCGTGCGCAGCACCTTTTGGCGAGCAGCCGCCTGCCAATCGGTGGCTACGTTGCTCGCCCACAGGCGTATCAGATCCGTCAGGGTAAAACGCTCCTGCGGGTAAATACGTTTAAAGGCCATGCCCTCGCGCCGGTAGCGGTTGTACACCCCGCGCCAGGTTTCCTGATGCACGTGGATGATCTCAGCCTCGGCGGCGTACGAAACCCACCAGCCTTGCTCCTGCGCCCAGCGCGCCCAGGCCAAATCCTCCAGGGCCGGCAGGGTCTCATCATACGGATGCCGCTCCCACAGGGCGCGCCGGATGGCCGCATTGGCATTGTTGCAGAAGGGGTGCGCCTGGTGGTGCACCGAGACATCCGAAAACCAGCGGGCAAACACCTGGTGCTCGCTGAAATGGGAGGTTTCTGCCCCGCGCTGCTTGCCGTAGGTTAAACCCACCTGCTCATCCGCAAACGGCGCCAGCAGGCGTTCCAGCCAATCCGGGTAAACGGGGTAGACATGCGCGCTGGCCATCACCACAAAATCGGCGCGCGCTGCCTGAATCCCCAGGTTCAAGGAACGCCCAAAGGTGAAATCCTCCGGCCGGATCTGCACCAAATCCACCGGATAGCGCGAAGCAATGGCCACCGTGGCGTCCGTGGAGCCAGAATCCACCAAAATAATCTGCACCGGCTGTACGTTCTGCTGAGTGATGCCCGTCAGCAAACGGCCGATGTGCTTTTCTTCGTTATACGCGCGAATTACAATCGAACAAATCGGTTTCATTCTTTCTTCAAGAAAGGTTCGCCTTTCAGAATGCCGTCCACCACCGTGCGCAGCACCGGAGAATACTGCACGAGCAAATCCTGCCAGGTCACCTTGGGTTTAAAAGCTGTGTACCCACGCCACACCCCATCCTCCTGCAACCAGCGCTCAAAGGGCAGCGAGGTGCGAAAAAGTTGGTAATACAAAAAGCGGCGGGCGTTGCGTTGATGCTCGGCGGGCGGAGTAATCTTTTCGCTCGCCAGAAATTCCTCCGCCATCTGCCGGTAGGCTTCAGCGTTGGGCGGCAGAAACACCGTTTGCAGCTGGGTGAAGCGCGCCTTGCCCGCACACAGCACCGCCGCCCCCATCAGCGAGGCTTCCAACCCAATGGTCGAATTGTAGATCATCACAAATTTACTGCGCTGGATCAGCTCATAGGAGCTGAAGTACTCGGTGGCATCCACAAACAGCACATTGGGCAGGGCGCGCACGTTGCGTTCCTCAGCCCACATGGCCACGCTCTCACGGCTTTCCTTACCGGGGCGCAGCTCATCTGGGTGTGCGCGGATCACAAACAGCGTCTCCGGATGGGCGCGAATCACTTCCAGCGTCTGATCCAGCCAGGCAAACATGTGCGGAAAAAGCACGTTGGCGTGGCCCTGACTGGTGTCAAAGACTACATTGGTGAAAATCGGCACAATCTGACGAAACTTGCTGGCTCGCTGCCAAAAGTCCTCGCCCAAAGGCTGCATCTCCGGCCAAAACTGCACCCCCGCCATGCTGAAATTGCCCTGAAAACGCTTTTCCAGGTATTCATCCAGTTGGCGGTTCTGCGCTTCGTTTAAGTCAAAGGTCTCGGGGATGTCAATCGGGTAAGCGGTGGCCTCGCCGGGGGTAAAATAGGCCGTGGTCGGCAGCAGTCCCACTTCATGGGTAATCACCCGCAAACCGCGCTGCTGGGCCACCCAGCGAGCGGTGGCTTCGGGGTAAAACTGGCCGTTAAACACCACCACCGCCTGGGGATTCACATCATCCAATAATTTGCCAAACTGCTGCGCCAGACTGTAGGCCGAAAGCAAGTATTGGCACAGCAGCGTGCGCGTGGCGGCGTTCTCTTCCAGGGTGTGCCGCCGCAAAATCCAGCGCAAGGCCGGGGTCACCAGCCTCCCCAAAGGCACGCCGCCGTATTCCAGCGCCATCAAATCCGCCACACTGCGCCCTTCCAACGCCTGCCGCAAGGCCGCATCTTCACGGTACACAAAGGGGCGTTTCTTGGCCCCGTGGTACACCGCCCGAGACTGCGCCTGGCAGGCGCGGCAGGGAGGTTTGGCCAGCGGATCATCGCGCTGCGTGCCCAAAACACAAGGGCGCAGTCCCTGTGCACAGACAAAATGCACCACCGGCGTACCCTGCATGCGCAGCGCCCAGCTGGCCACCAACGAGAAGGAAGCGTTCAGGCTCATCCCTTCCAGCCGGGTGGATGCATTGAAAAACACCACCGGGCGTTCATTGCGCCGCGGGGCCAGCCCCGCCACCTGGCGAGCTAAACCTACCATCCTGCGGTTATTCTTCCAATGCACCCACCGGCGGCGTGCGCCGTTCAGCACCTGTCGGAAATTCAAAACGCCTCCTGCCTTAGTTGCGGCGCAGCTTCTTGCGCGAGCTCATTTCGCTCTCGTACACGCGCTTCACGCCGTCGCCCAGGCTCTGTTCGGCCACACGGATATACTTCACCATGCGTTCAAACCCACCTGGCTCCACCGAGGCCGCCTGATCGCTGCCCCACATGGCCCGATCCAGGGTAATGTGCCGTTCTACCATGCAGGCACCCAATGAGGCGGCCACCACCGAGGGGATCAGACCCACTTCATGCCCCGAATAGCCCACTGGAACCGGGAATTCCTTCTTCAGCGTGCGGATCATGAGCAGGTTCAGTTCGCTCGGGTCGCAGGGATAGGTGCTGGTGGCGTGTGTGATCACCAGTTTGTCCGTGCCCAACACCTCCACCGCCTCACGGATCTCTTCCATCGTGGACATGCCCGTAGAAAGGATCAGCGGCCGCCCTGTGGCGCGCAGATGTCGCAGCAGGGAATGGTCGGTCAGCATGGCCGAAGGGATTTTGTAGCATACCGGCTCAAAAGCTTCCATAAAATCCACCGAGCGTTCATCCCACACCGAGGTGAACCAGGTGATGCCGATCTCTTTGCAAAATCGCTCAATTTCACGGTACTCAGCCTCGCCGAACTCCACCTTGTAACGGTATTCCAGGTAGGTAATGTAGCCCCAGGGCGTCTCGCGCATTTGCCCCTTCTGCTCTTCGGGCACGCACAGCTCTGGCGTGCGCTTCTGGAACTTCACCGCGTCCACGCCCGCATCCTTGGCCGCCTGAATCATGCGCTTGGCCAGCTCCAAATCGCCGTTATGATTAATCCCAATCTCAGCCACCACATAGGTGGGGTAGCCTTCTCCCACCCAACGATCTGCAATTTTCACCGCTTTTGCCATTGTTAACTCCTTATCAAGATTGGATTCGTTGATACAACAAATCACATAATTCCCGCACCGCGCCGTGTCCGCCGGGCCGTTCCAACACCAGGTCGGCCTCACGCAGGGCTTCCGGCTGGGCGTCTGCCACTGCTACGGCGCAGCCCACCAGCGGGAAACAAGGGGTGTCGTTAAAATCATTGCCCAAAAAGACCACCGTCTGCGGGTCAATCTGCCGTTCCGCCAGATACTGGCGCAGCCGCTCGGCCTTGTCTTCTACCCCATGCAGCACCGGCACGCCCATCTTCTGGGCGCGCGCCGCCACCACACGGTTCACCTCGGTGGAAAGAATTAGCGTTTCCACCCCGTGGGCCATCAGGCGTTTCAGGCCCATGCTGTCGCTGCGGTAAGCCATCACCGCCTCGCGCCCATCCTGATCCACCCACACGCGGTTGTCGGTCAGCACGCCGTCGAAATCCATCACCAACAGGCGCACGGTTTCTGGCAAGGGACGCCGCGCCCGCCCAGGGGTCACCATCTCCAAACCAGCGTGATACACCAGCCACTCATAGCGCAGCCAGTCAAAAGGTGTGTCAATGTCTACCGTGTAGCGCGGCTCAATGTGCAGCGGCAGAATCACTCGGCCGCTCATGGAATGTTGCTCCAAAATCGCCCGCGGACGGATGGCGTCAATGTGGCCGGTCTGCCAGTACACCGGCGGAAGCACCTGGCGGGGAGCGTTATACGGCTCAGCCAACCCTTCCACCGTCAGCAGGCCCTGCATATGCCCGCTGACCGGATCAATGCGCCACATCTTGTGCGGGTTTTGCCCCGCCGGAACCACCCCGCGCACCGAATCAGCTTCCGGGTTGTCCAGCAGCAGGCGCACAGCCGCGTCCACCATCCCCAACGGGCGGATGGGTGAAGTGGGCCGCAGCTGCACCACCACATCCGGGCGGTAGCCTTCGTGCTCTGCCAGCCAGCTCAGGGCGTGTTCAAAAACGGGCAGGTCCAGGGTCTGATCCTGGGCGAATTCCGCCGGGCGCAGAAAAGGCGTCTCCGCGCCGTACTTGCGCCCCACCGCGGCGATCTCCTCATCATCGGTCGACAGGATCACGCGCGTCACCATCTCAGACTGCGTGCCCGCCGCGATGGAATAGGCAATCAGCGGGTATCCCGCGAATTTCTTGATATTTTTACGCGGGATGCCCTTTGAACCTCCCCGCGCCGGAATTACGGCCAGGACTTCCGCTTTTACCATACCGTCCAACCCCCATCCACCACCACGTTGCCGCCGGTCATGTAAGAAGACGCGTCCGAGGCCAGGAACAACAGCGCGCCGTTCATCTCATCGCGGTGGGCCATGCGTCCCATAATTGTGCGGTAGGCATAGTTCTTGGTAAAGGTTTCATCATGCTGGTTATAGACACCACCGGGCGTCAGACAGTTGGCGCGGATTTCCGTGCCGGCATAATACGAAGCGATGTACTTGGTCAGTCCCAAAACACCCGCCTTGGTGGTAGTGTAGAACGCAGGTTTATACTGTTTAGGCTGGCCGGGCTTTTCGTAAATACGCTGATCCGGCGGCACCAGGCCGTAGGTTGAGCAGATATTGATGATCGAGCCTTTTTTGCCCTGTTTCACCATCTGGCGCGCGGCCGCCTGGCAACACAGGAACACGCCCGTCAGGTTCACACTCAGGGCCTGTTCCCACAAGGCCAGGGGATAGGTCTCAAAATCGCTGCCGTGTTTGCCCGCCTGCGAAGCGTCAAACTTGGGGTCCATGGCCGCACTGCACACAATTGTATCCAGCGATCCAAACGCGTTCACGCAGGCATCCACCATCGCCTGCACCGACTCAGGGTCGGTCACATTCACCGCCTGCCCCACAGCCTTCAGGCCCTGGCCGCGCAGCGCCTGGGCTGTTGTCTCTGCGGCCTCCGCGTTGATGTCTGCCACCACCACCCCAGCGCCGGCTTCGGCCAGAGTGCGGCAAAATTCCACACCCAGCAATCCCGCGCCGCCGGTCACCACCGCGCCACGGCCTTCCAATGAGAATTTATCCTGAATCGGGCTCATCTTAATTCACCGGAGTTTCATACACATGCCAGTCGCCGTCAATGGACGGGCAGGCCAGCGTGATCGGGTCGGGCAGTTGGAAATTCCAGCACAAAGGCGGCTTACCTTTGTACACGCGCAGAGGGGAAGCCCATTTCTGAGTCCCGTCCACGCCGCGAATCTCAGCTACGTAAGAGATCTCCCAATAAGGCGGGTTCAAAACAAAGGTGTGGTTGATCACCGACAGGCCCACATTGGGCGCATCCGCCGGACTTTCCAACGTGGTGGTCAGCCAGGGTTTGCTTTGGCCAGGGTCAAAGAACATCAGCTGCGTGCCTGCGGGCAGCGGCTGGCTGGAAGTGTATACAAAGGTGCAGGCCACCGCCGGAACCATCAGGTTCAACTGCCCATTTTCAAGGGTAGCCGGGCGCGCGCCGCTGGGCATGGTGACTGTTTTAGCGCTGTCCAGTGAAATCCCCGCAAATTCCAAGGGCAAGCACCAGGCTTCCACCTTCTCCGGAATCGGCGTGGCGGTTGGCTCGGGCGTGGCCGTGGGCGGCTCCGCCGTGGGGGTTGCCGTGGGCGGCTCGGGGGTGGGGCTGGGCATCTCCGTGGGGGTCGGGGGCACGTCCGTGGGAGCCGGGGTCGCGGTCGGTTGGGCTGCGTCTAACAGGCCGCAGCCTGTTAACGCCACCACCAGAATCACCAGCAGACAGATCGCTGAAGCATATCGTTTCCAATTCATACTTATTCTCCTACATAACATTCAAAAATCCCGCCGCAGTACCCCGGATCGCCGGGTTCCAATTCTTTGGGGTCGTTCTTCACACATTGCAGCGTCACCGGATCGGGAATCTCACCGTTCCAACACAGCTTTGGGGCGGGCTTAGCCAGGCGCAGTTTACCTTCGGTCAGCACCGTACCGTCCGGGCCTTTCACCCGATAGGGGTAGGTAATTTCCCAAAACGGGGGATTAATCACATACGCATGGGTCAGAGTCACAAACCCCTGACGGTCGCTGCCGGCCACTGGCGTCAATTCCGCGCTCAGCCAGGCCGTGGCCGAATTCATCTCCGCCAGTTCCAGGCGCGTCCCCGCCGCCAAAGGCTGGCTCATTTGAAACGCCAGGGTACAGGACACCGCTGGAACGGTCAGGTTCACCACATCTCCATTCATAACGGCTGCCTTACCGCCCGCGGGCATATCGTACACACCGCCCGCATAGTTGGCCGCGCCGCTGAATTCCAGGCCCATGCACCAGGCCGTCAGGCTCTGAGGAACCTCGGTCGGAGCGGGTTGGGTTTCGGTTGGTGCCGCCGTGGGCTGGGGTTCGGGAGGCGCCTCCACCGTAGGCACAGCAGTCGGCTCAACCGTCTGAGTGGGCTCTGCCGGGACAGCCGTGGGGGCCTGGCTGGTCGCAGCCGCGGCGGCGGGGGTCGCTTGCGCCGCTGGAGAGCAGGCCGCCAACACCATCAGGCAGGCTGCCATCACCCACCCCACCAGCACGCGATTTTGCAAAGAGAATTTATGCATATTCCACTCCCAATCAAAAAGATAGCTCAGCCCTGCTGCTGTACCGCGGCTTAGGGTTGAGGGGGTTCTGAATAATAAAAAATGCCGCCGTCCTCCACGCGCAGGGCGCGGTATAGGCCGGTCACCAGCGTGCGAATGCGCTCTTCGGTCCGCTCACCGTACAGCTCGGCCAACTGGTCGTCAATCTGATCAAACAGCACCAGCGCCGCCCCCTTCTCGCGGAACAAACGCTGCGCTGGATCCTGGCTCAGGTCGCCGTCACCGTAACGGCTGAATTCGCTCAGTCCCTGATTCAGGTACACCTCTTTCAACGGGTATGAGGCGCGCCCCGTCAGGGCCAGCAGGGCTGTTTCTTGATTGGTGATGATCAGGGTATCTTCCGGCAGGGCCCGCACCGCCTGAATCAACTCCGATCCGCGCCATTCCGCCGAATTGTACCCCAAACCCAGCCGGGCGTACTGTTTTGCCACCGGCAGCGACAGGCGCGCATACCACAGGCCCGCCACCATTAGCGCCGCCGCCAGCCCCAACCGCACCCAGGCCGCCTGCCCAGCAAAACGCCCGCTCACCCAGGCCAGCCCCACCGCCCCCATCAGCACCGCCAGATGCAGCGGGGAAAGCATGCGCGCATTGATGGTGATCGGCGGGTAGGTGGTGAGCTTAACGCCCAATGTCACCGCTAAAAACAGCCCGCAGAAGATCCCCAGCAAAGCCAGCAGCCGCCGGGCGTCGTCCCATTCCACGCCGCGCAGCGTGCGCAGGCGCAGCCCAGCCCACAGCGCCCAACCCAAAAATGCCGCCGAGGCCGCCCAGGGCAAGATCTGATTGAGGATGCCCGGATAAGGAGATTGATACACCCACGCATCCGGAACCAGCCAGAATAACAGCGCCGCCGAAAAATCAGGCCAAAATTCCAGAAAGCGCTGTCCAAACCCGCTCGCGCCCAACAGGCTGCGTGAGGCCACCGTGGCCGTCTGGCTCAGGTCGTACACCACCCACAGCGTCATGGGCAGCAGCGCCAGCCCCACATACACCGCCGCCGCGCACAGGCGCGTTTTCCAGCCCTCGCGCCCAAAGAGGAACAGGCCCAGCCCGCCCGCCGCCGCAAAAGCCACCGCGTTGTACCGGGTGAGGAAGGCCAGCCCCGCCAAAGCGCCCGCAAGTATCAAAGCTTTCCAGCGCAGTCCCTCCGCCCATCGGCGCAGCAGCACCGCCAGGCTGGCAAATCCCAAAAACAGGGCCAGCGGCTCCGACATGGCCCACGCTGCCGCCGGCATCAGCACCGGCGAGGCCAGGGTCAGCCCCGCTGCCAGCCAGGCGTACAGGGTGGAACGCGTGGCGCGAGCCGTCATCAGGCCCGCCAACACCACCAGCCCGCCCATCAGCACGGCGTTTAACCAGCGAGCCGCCGCTTCCAGGTTGGCGGTGAACAGCCCCAAAAAGCTCAGCACCAGCGAGAAAAAGGGAGGGAAGTACGGCAGCAGGCGAAATTCACCCTGCGGCCCCACCAACCCCAGTCCTACCCCCGCCAGCAGATTACGCGCCGAGGTGATGTAAATGGTCGCGTCCCCACCAATCCCTGGGCCCCAGGTGGTAGCGTACAGCACCAGCCCGACCCCCGCCGCCCCCAAAACGGCCAGCCCGCCCCACAACACCGCGGGGAGCTGCATCCAGGTTTCGATTTTCGCCCAGACCGCTTTCATGGGGTCACCTTCTCTGCCTTTTCAAACAAAGCCTGATCGCCGTACAGCCCCAGGTACACATACCCGGCCGCCTCCAGCGGCTGGCGCACCTGCGCCAGATCGGGGTAGGCCCCGGCTGCTGCAATCACAAATTCTACCCCCAGTTCAGGCAGCATGGCGATGCTTTCCGCCGAGGGGAACTGCTCCATCACCGGCCGAATGCGGGCGTACTGCGGCGGTGGGAAAGCGTTAAAGAACCCGCCCACAAACGGTTTGCCGTGTTCCAGGGTGTAATAGGTCTGTTCCTGATCTTCGCTCAGAATAAAGGGGAACTGGATCACCGCTCCCTGCCCCGGGCGCTGCGCCAGGACTGTATCCACCGGGCGGGCCTGCACCGGTGCAAATTCCTGCACCGGACCCGGGTAGAAATCCAGCAGCACCAGAGCCAGCATTCCCAGAAGCGCAGCCCCTTTCCAGCGCTGCGCTGTGCGCTCCAGCACCTGCGCCGCGCCCAGCCCCGCGCCCACGCTGACAAACAGCAGCGCAAACAGCCCAAAACGCATCAGCGCGCGCAGCTTGGCATAAAACGGAAAATGATAAAAAAGGTAATAGCCCGGCAGGTGCACCAGCGGGATCTCCGTGCGCCCCAGCGCCCCTTGCAGGAACCCAGGCACGCTCACCCGCACCGGTTCGCTCAGCCAGTGCAGATCGGTGCCCATAGCCAGCGCCACCGCCGCCGCCCCGGCCCAAAACAGGCTCACCACCAGCCGCCGATGCCTGCCCCGCCTGCGCAGGATCAGGGCCAGGAGTGCCAAAGCCCCCGCCGCCGCGCCCACATACAGGGTGGCTTCCACCCACAGTTCGCGGTTAAAATGCTCACCCACCCAGCGCCCCCACAGGAAATGGTCGGTGGAGGGCAGCAAAAAATCGGTCAGGCTGGCCGAATAGCGCCGCGTCACGGCGATATCCCGATCCGGCAGGCCGCCCTGCTGGTTCAAGGCCACATACGGCCCCACGCCCAGCGCCGTCAACGGCAGGGCCGCCAGCCCCAAAATCACCATCTGCACCCAAAAATTGCGCTGCGCCAGCCGCCAGCCGGAACGCGCTTTGCGCTGCGTCCAGGCGTCATCCAGCAGATACGCCGCCGCAAAAACCGCCCCCACCAGCAAGGCCATGTACAGGTAATACTGAGAGGTCAGCGCGGTGAGGCCCAGCCCCACCCCGCCCAGCACAGCGGCCCTGCGCCCGTCACGGCCGGTCTCTTCCAGCGCTCCGTGCAGCCCCCAAAAGAAGAGCGGCAGCCACATGGTTCCCGAAAGATTTAAATGACCGATCAAGAAATGTGCCGTGCGGTAAGGCAAACAGGCAAAAACCGTCCCCGCCACCAGCCCAGCCCCCCAGCTGCCGGTCAGCTTGCGCACCCACAGGAACATGAACAGACCTGAAAGGGCATAGCTCAACAGCATGGCCGCGTTGTAGCCGAAAGTGGCACCGCCCACCAGGCTAAAGGGCAGCGCCAGCCCCAGCATGGCCGGGGTGATCTCGGTGTAGGCCATGTTCCAGCCTTCCGGGTAATTCAAAAACCACACATCAAAGGGGTTGGTCCCCAGCTCAAACAGAGCCTTCCGCACCCAGCCGATCATCCACACAAAGTAAATGTTATCCCCGATGCGCCCAGCCAGCGCCGACCCCATGCGCAGCACCAGCGGCCAGGTCATCACCGCCCCCAGAATCGCAAAGAACAGCGCCGCCCCCACCCATCTGCGCCCGCCAAACCACCGTTCGCCTGCCTGTCGCGCTCGTTCCACGCTGCCTGCCCCTCACCTTACCAGGTGATTCTGCGGCCTTCCGCCGCGGATTGATGCACCGCCAGCGCCAGTTCCAGCGCCCGTTGGCCGCCTTCCAACCCGCAGGCCGGTTCGGCCTTACCCTGCATCACGTCCATGAAATGCTGCATCTCCGCCAGGAACAGGTGATTGCGTTCAAAATCTGCCGGCGGCAGGTAGACTTCTTCTTTCCCATCCTCAGCCTTCACCCAACGAGCCGCGCCGTCAGCGTTATCCCACCGCAGCAGCCCCTCGGTGCAGCTGATCTCCAGGCGGTGTACCGGCGGCCGCCGGTAATAATCCAGGTGCAGGCTGGCTACCGCGCCGCTTTCAAAGCGCAGGCCGATCTCACCCATATCTTCCACCTCAATTTCCAAGTCGCTGATTTTACCCGTGAAGGCCCACAGCCCGTTCACCTCGCCCAGCAGCCAGCGCAGATAGTCCAGGGGGTGCGAGAGCGTCACCACCACGCCGCCGCCCAGGTCAGCCCGCGCGCTGTAGCTCTTGCGGTAATCTTCCCACGGGTGCCAGGAGGGCAAATATTCGCCCCATTCCACCCGCGCCGAAAGCGGCCGCCCCGCGGTCTGCTGGCGAATCAGCTCGGCCAGCTTTTGCAGCCCGGGATGAAAACGGAATTGAAAGCCCACCAGCAGCTTGCCGCCACCCCGCCGCAGAGCCTCGCCCAGGGCCGCGACCCCCGCCAGGCTGTGCGAGATGGGCTTTTCCATCAAGATGTGGCAGCCTGCCTCGGCTGCAGGCAAAGCCACGTCCAGATGGTTGGCGGTCGGGTTGGCAATGATCACCGCGTCTGGTTGGTGGGCCAGCGCCGCCCTCAGGTCATATTCCACCGTTAACCCCGCCAATTCATCCTCCGGCAGGGTGCTTTTGCCCGTGCGGTACAGCACAATATCGTCCTGCCCCAGAGCGCGCAGATTGCGCAGGTGCCGCCGCCCGATGGAACCGTAGCCCGCGATCAAGAATCTCATGCTTCTCTCCTCGTCAACCTTCCAACGCCAGCTTCGCCAGATACGCCCCTGTGCGTTTGCCTGCGCTGCCGTCCGTATAGGTCACTTCATCCTGCACAAATTTGCGCCGCTCCGCCCCATCCAACTGCGGATCGCACAAATAGGCGTCCAACGCCGCTCGCAGCTGCTCCTCGTCAAAAGCCACCCGTCCGGCTTGAGCTTCGCGGAAGCGCTGATGGGTGGGCCATTCAGCAATTTCGGTCAGCGCCAGCGAGAATTTCCCCGGCGTGTTCCAGCCGCCTGGGGTGTCCAGGCACACGCTCACAATCGGACAGTCGTGAATGGCCGTCTCCACCACCATGGTGGAATACACCGTAGTGAACACGTCCGAATGCGCCATCATCGAGGCCTTTTCCGGCATATCCTCACCGGAGTAATACCCCAGCTCCCCACCCAGCGCCACCGGTTCCACCAGATGGACATGCGGCATAGACTGAATCATCTGCCGCACGCGCTGAGCTTCCTGCTCATACAACGACCCCGGCATAAAATGGTTAGGGTGCAGGCGGATGAGCAGTTGGCTGGGTTGAGCCAACGCGTTTTCTGAAACCAGACGCGCCAGGGTTTCCATATTGCGGAAGTTGGGTGAGAAGGTCACAAACGAACAGGCGTAAGAAATCAGCTTGCGCTGCGGGTCCAGCCCGTGCAGGCGGAAGTACTCCTCGCGCGGGATGACCCATTCCTTGCGGAAATAGCCGTCGTAGGTGGGGATGCCGCCCACATGCACGCGCTCCGCCGGCCAATCGGACCCCAACACCAGTTCGCGCTTTTGAATTTCAGACCAGCAGGTGGCATAATCTACCCGCGCCCCCGGCAGGCGGTAGCTGGAGGGGTTATCCCAGCCGATGATGGCCGCCGCCGTGCGCACCCCGCGCTGCCCGGCCTGGCGCAGCAGGTAACGATCCAGCCGCCATCCAGGCGTGCTGGCCACCACCAGGCTGGGCTGGTATTGATCCAGCAAATCGCCGTACAGGTCAGGAGTAAAGCGCATCTGCGCCCGCACCAGGCTCTGGCGCATCCAGCGCGAACGGCGCAGTCCCCAGGTCAGCCCGCGGATAAGCGGCATGAGGCGTTTGGCTTTGGCGCTGGATTCATAATCCATCTGGCGCAAATGCCCGTCCATGGCATTGGTGTTGATGCGCTGCGAGCCGCCCATCCAGCGCAGAAAGTGCAGCCAGTACTGCAGAGTATGGTCGTTATGCTCAAAATACTGCCGCGCCTGTTGAAAGCGCAGCCCTTCCACCGTCAGCCCCGGCCGCCCAAAGCGCTGCGAAATCTGTTCGCGCAGGCCGTCATCGGTTAACAGCACCACCTCCAGCCCCGCATCCAGCAGGGTGGGCAAAACATCGCTCTGCAAAAAATACACAATCGCCAGACCGTGATCGGCGCTGATGAACACTCGTTTGGTCATACGCTGCTCGCTTCGGCTCCTGTCAACCGCTCACTCGCGGTCATAATACCAACGAAAAATGGCGTCATACATGCCCAGCATCACCTTGCGCACCGGCGGTAAGTCCAAAATGCCCGCCTGGCGGCGGCGTACAGCCCGGGCGGCCGTGGCCGAAACCATCCCAGGCATGTTGCGCAGCGTGTTGCTCATATTCATCGCCAGCGGTTCCACCGGCATCAGCCGCAAATACCCCGCCGCGTTCATGCGCTCATCCAACTGCTTCACCTGCCCCATCGGGCGGTTCATGCTGAAGGGCAGGAACTCGGCCAGCACGTCTTTGCGCGCCAGGAACTGCCAATGTGAAGCCCCGGCGATGGCCTGCACACCCGCATAGGTCAGGCGCACATCCTGGCTGCTGTCATAATGCGCACGGATTTCCTCTTCGCTCTGCCCCAGGCTCAAATCAAACTCGCGGAAGACCTCAAACGGGATGAACTGCCCACGTTCCAGCTGAGCTTCGCGCTCCCCCCAGGCCTCGGTGGCGGTGTAGTACTCCGGCTTGGTGCGGAACGGCCGGGCCGTCACCATGCCCACCTTGGGGAAAGTCTCCAGCAGTTTCATGCTGGCCCCCAACCAGCCCTTGTGAAAGTAGCAGTCGTTATCGGTGTAGGCGATGACTTCCCCCGGCGCTCCCGCCAGGATCATGTTCCAGGCCCCACCCTTGCCCAAATTCTTCTCGCTCAGCATCAGGTGCTGAATCTTACCGGCCTCGTGCTGATCCAGCAGATACTGGCGCACTTCCGGGCAGCTGGCATTGTCAAACACCAACAGGTCAAAGGGCAGGTCCGTGTTTTCCCAAAGGCTGCCCAAGCAAGCCTTCAAAACGTCCAACATCTCGGCGTAAAACCCGCTCAGGAACGGGATGTAGTTCAGCACCGCCACGGTGATTTTTTCTGGCTGGCTGACGTCTTTCACAAACTTTGCGGGGTTCTGTCCAACGCGCATCACGCTCTCCCAAACCAAGATCCAACTAGCTTTTTCGCGCCCGCAGCCAGGCGCGGGTTTCGCGGTAAGCCTTCAGCGGGTGAAACACAGCGTAAAACACCTGTCCCAAGGGCATGCTGTGCAGCTTCACCAGGGGGAAGATCTCCACCTCACGCCAGAAGCGCTTCCAACTCAGCCGCGGCTTGCGCAGCTCCCCCTGCACCAGCTCGCGCTCGCAGTCCCACAGCCCAAAGATGGTGCGCCGCCCGCCTGCCAAGCGCACATTATCGTTGGTTTCCGGCAGGCGGTAATGCGGCTGGCCGTTGGGCAAATGGCTGTAATCGTGATCCTGATGCACGATGCGCATGCTGGGGGTGGCATTCACCACCGTCCAGCCGCTGCGCCGCGCTTCGTAAATCATCCAGTTATCCCAACCCGCCCGGCCGATGGCAAAAGCGGGCATGCGGCGAAAGCAGGCACGCGGAAAGAAGAAATAATCACTGCCGCCCGGCGGGTGCAGCCGCCCGCGGGCCTGAATATCCGCGCTTAGGCGAGCATCCCATCCCGGCGTAAATTCCAACCGCTCGCGCACATCCAGATCCCAGCGCTGCCCCACCATCAAGAACCGCTCTCGCAGCGCGCGAACCTGCTCCACCGCCGGAATTAATTCCGGCAGCAGCAAGATGTCCGCGTTCACATAGCCCAAAATCGGGCTGTCGGAATGCTCCCGCGCCAGATCAAAAATCGAACTGACCAACGGCGTGCCCAAGGCATTCCGAGCCACCTGCGGCAAATGACGCAGGCCCATCTCCGCCGCCGTCTCCGCCAGACCCTCCTCTTCGCCTACCAGCACAATCTCCACCGCTGGCCCCAGCGCCCTCCAGGATTCCAGGGCGTTGCGCTGAATGGTGGTGATATGCGCATCACGGAACGGCTTGGGGGCAGTGAACAGGGTGATCAGGCTCATGGCTGCCCCCCCAGCGCCCGCGGATCCACTTCCTGGGTCTGTTTGGCGGCCACATCTGCGTTAATGCGCGTCAGTTCCGGCTCGCGCTGCACCAACTCCAGCACTTCCAGCCAGGAAAAATCCTCACGCCCTTCAAAGCGCTCCACAATCTGGCGCAGCAGCTCCAAATCTGCCGGGGTATCCACCGTCCAACGCAGCGCGCCGTAATCAGGATCATGATCCACCACCCGCACGCGGAAGCGGCCGTCCTGATCGTAGAAATAGGGCATCACATGCTCGCGTTCATACGGCTCCGCCGCCTCGCGCCAGGCGCGCTCCAGCCCGGCAAAGCTGCACACTTCGGTGTCCAGCCCAATGGGGTAAGTGCGCTTCCAGGGCGGCGGCAGCCGGTTGGCAGCAAAATCCACTCCGGATTCAAAAAAGGCCGCAATGGTCTCGTCCATTACCCCTGGGTCAATCAGTGGGCAGTCGCCCGTTACGCGCACCACCACATCCGCCCGAAAGGCCTGCGCCGCGCGGTAAAAGCGGTCCAGTACGTCAAACACACTGCCGCGGAACACCGGAATCTCATGCGCCGTGCACAGCGCTGCGATGGGATCATCTGCCGGGTCGTCCGTGGTGGCCACGCCCACCGCGTCCACGCGCGTGGCCCGCCGGGCGCGTTCCACCGCCCACAAAAGCATGGGTTTGCCGCCGATGTCTTTCAGCACTTTGCCGGGCAGCCGGCTGGAACCCATGCGGGCTTGAATGATCGCTACCGTT
The DNA here is from genome assembly GCA_029975215.1 of Levilinea sp. Lineage (GTDB taxonomy): Bacteria > Chloroflexota > Anaerolineae > Anaerolineales > Anaerolineaceae > Levilinea. Next base: position 87,481 of record JARKPO010000061.1, on the reverse strand, counting down.
CGCACATCGTCCTCAACGTTCTGCGCGCCGTTTGGCCTGGGTCTGCACTGCCAGGTCGTAGGCCGCCAGCAGTTTTTGAAAATTTTTCTTCCAATCGGCGCGTTCCTCCGCCAGCCTGCGCGCCGCGCCCCCCATGCGCGCCAACGCAGCCCGGTCTTGCGCCGCTTCCACCATCACCGCCGCCAGGGCTTCGGCATCTCCCGCCGGAAAGCGCCAGCCGTGCTCCCCAGTCTGCACCCATTCCGCGTTGCTGGGGATATCCGTCACCGCAGCCGGGCACCCGCAGGCCAGGGCCTCCATCAGCGACACCGAAGAGCCGTCGCTGTAGGCCGCACTCACGTACACATCCGCCAGGCGGTAGAAATCCGCCAGGCGGTCATTGCTCACCTGACCGCCGAACCACACCCGTTCCGACAGACCAGCCTGCTCCAACAGACGGCGCAGCTCCGCGGCCTGCGACCCACCCCCCAACAGCACCAGCCGCAGTTCAGGCACTTCCCGCGCCGCGCGGCAAAACGCCCGCACCACTACGTCCACGCCGTACAGCGGCTCCCAGGCGCGCAGCGAAAGAACCACAAACGCATCCTCCCAACCCATGCGCGCCCGCTGAGCCTGCGCCTCCCCCGGAGAAAACCGGGTCAGGTCCACGCCCCAGGGAAAAAGCACCATGCGTTCCCGCGGAAAGCCAAATTCCGCCGCCCGCTCCGCCACCGTCTGGCAGTCGCCCACCAGAACATCCGTGCGGCGCAGGGTAAAATGCGTGGCCCAACGCCAGGCGCGGCTGCGGTCGGCGTCTTTGAGCAAATCCGAGCCCCACGACATGCTCACCAGCGGGTGAAAACCCGCCGCTGCGGTCAAAAAAGCCGCCGTCTGCACGCTGCCCGCGTGCACCACATCCGGCTGCACCCGCCGCAGCACCTGACGCAGGCTGTGCACCAGCCGCAGCCCCTCCTGCCAACGCGCCGGACGGTCTCCGCCGTACCAGTGAATCTGCTCCACTGCCGCCGGAATGGGCCGATCTTCCCGCTGCATCCCGCGCCGCTCCAACCGCAAAAAGCTCACCGTGTGTTCGCTGTCGGCCAGCGCCGTCAAAAAGCGGTGATCGTGGGGGGTGTAGTCGCGGGTGAAATACAGAACGTGCAATCAGGCTCCCAGTTGGGTCCAGCGCAGTTCTTTGCCGAAGGGGATGTCCTCAATGGCTGTCGTGCCCACCACCGCCTCAATCTCATGCGGGCGAATGGCGCCGGGAGCAGCCGGGCGCAGCACGTCAATCATCTCGCGGGTCATCTTTTCACCTGCGCGGATGTCGCGAGCCGCCCGCAGGCAGCGCCGCTGCACCACCGCGGTGTCCACTTCGTTCTCAGCGATGGTCTTATCCGCCGAGCCCAAAGCCCGCTCCAGATAGCGCGTGTTTTCCACCATTTCATGCCAGGAATCCGGGTTCATGGCAAATTTGTGATCCGGCCCCTCGCGCGAATTATCGTCTGTGAAGTGCTTTTCCACCACGCGCGCCCCCAGCGTCACCGCCCCCAGAACGGTCACATGTCCCGGAGTGTGATCCGAAAGGCCCAGGACCACCTGTGGGAACATCAGCCGGTAGGTTTCCAGTACGCGCAGATTGATGTACTTGAAATTCTCCAGGCTGGCAGTGTAGTTGGTGTTGCACTGCATCAGCACCAGTTGGGGATTAATCCTCAAAATGGCATGCACCGCCCGCTGCACCTCGCCGATCTCGGCCGCGCCAGTGGCCAGCAGCACGGGCTTGTTCTTACGCGCCATGCGCTCCAGGGCTTCAATCCAATCAATTTCGCCCGATCCGATCTTATAAGCGGGCATGTAGGCGTCCAGCAGGTCAATCGCATCAAAATCATAGGGTGAGGAGAAGTACTCAATCCCCACCTCTTCGCACACCGCTTTCAGCTCCTCACTCCAATCGAAGGGGATGGAAGCATCCTGGTATACCTCAAACACCGATTTTTTCCAACTCGCCTGATGTGAAAGCTGCCCCCCCAAGTGGCGAAAACCGTAATCCGAAACGATTTTGGGCGCGCGGAAATTTTGGAACTTAGCCGCGTCCGCCCCGGCCTGCTTCGCCAGGCGGATCAGATACTTGGCGCGCTCCAGGCTGCCGTCGTGGTTTGCGGCGATATCCGCGATGAAATAAGTGGGGTTGTCGCCACCAATGGTTCGGTTTCCAATTTTCATTTCCATCTTTCTCTCCTCAGCGTGGAAATCCCTCCCCTGCCCGTTCTCAGGCAGGTGCAGGTTAAGCGGCCGCGCCCAGGGTGCGCAGCATGTCTGGGTATCCCTGGCGGAACTGATGATAGAACAAATCCAAACCTGCGCTCACGTCGGGTAAATCCTGGCCCAACGCCGCGCGCAGTTTTTCGGTGTTCAGGGTCAAATTCGGCGAACGGGCCGCCGCCAAACCGCCGTCATACACCGAGGCTGGCTCGATCAGCTTGGCCGAAAACCGGAAGCGCCGTGCAATCCGCTGTCCAAATTCATATTTACTCAAAGCCTCCGGGCCAACCACATGGTACATGCCCGTCAGCCCCCGCGCCGCCATCTCAGCCAGCAGATCGCTCAGATGAATGACGTTCATCGGGCAGAAGAGCACATCGATGAAACCTTTCATGTTCCTGCCCGCCCGCAGATTATTAAAGAACCACTCCGCCAGGCTGCGTTTGCCCGCCAGGCTCCAACCAAAAAAGTTCACCCGCGCCACCAGCGCCTGCGGAAAGGCTGCCAACACGGCCTGCTCCCCGGCCAGTTTGGTGCGCGCGTACACGCTCAGGGGGTTGGGGGTGTCCTCCTCACGGTAATATCCCACCTTGCCGTCAAAAACTGCATCGGTGGAAATATGCACCATCTGAATCCCCAGCCGCGCCGCCGCGCGAGCCAGTTCGGCTGGCAGCTCCGCGTTCACGCGCTGCGCCGCCTGAGGGTCGCTTTCGCAGGCGTCCACATTGGCCATTGCCGCCGCGTGCAGAATCACGTCGGGGCGTGCCGCCGCCAGCACCGCGTCCACAGCACCGGGCTGGCTCAAATCGGCCTGGAGCGTCTCAAACGGGACCCCCACCAGACCCTGGCGGTGCACCACCCCCACCACCATCTGTTGGCGGGCGTGCCGCAGGGCGAAATTCAGTCCCAACAGGCCGCCGGCACCGGTCACCAACCAGCGTGTCATTCCAGCTTACCCTCATGCAGCGCGGTTTCAATGGGCGCGATCATGTCCTGAATTTGCTCAATCGTCATCCATTCCGGGTTGTTGTTGCTGGCATATAAAAAGCCGTCCGGCAGCGCCTTGCCCTTCTGGGCCCATTCCTGACCTCGCCACTGGGTTTCCCAGGGCGTGTCCACCGGCTGAACCACAAACATATCCTCCAACTCCACCGTGGAACGAGCCTCATCTTCCGAAATCAACAGCTCGTGCAGCTTTTCGCCCGGGCGAATGCCGATGACGTTGATCTCAGCCTCCGGCGAAATGGCCCGCGCCAGATCCATCAGGCTCATGCTGGGGATCTTGGGCACAAACACTTCCCCGCCGTGCATCTGTTCCAAACAGCGGATGACAAAGCGCACGCCCTGTTCCAAAGAGATCCAAAAGCGGGTCATGCGTTCGTCGGTCACGCTTAGCGAGCCGTTGTTGCGCTGCTTCAGGAACATGGGCACCACACTGCCGCGGCTGCCCACCACGTTGCCGTAGCGCACGCAGCTGAAGCGCGTGGACGTGCCGCCCGCATAAGCGTTGCTCTGCACAAACAGCTTTTCCGCCGCCAGCTTGGTGGCCCCATACAGATTCACAGGGTTGACCGCCTTATCCGTGCTCAGGGCGATCACTCGCCCCACGCCCGCATCCAGGGCAGCGTCAATCACGTTGCTGCTGCCCAGAATATTGGTCTTGATGGCTTCCATGGGGTTATATTCACAGGCCGGAACCTGCTTGAGAGCCGCTGCATGCACCACAATATCCACACCGTTAAACGCCCGCCGCAGACGCTGTGCATCGCGAATATCACCGATGAAATAGCGCAGCGAAGGGTGGTCAAAGCCCGCCACACGCATCTCATGCTGTTTCAGTTCATCGCGGCTGTAAATGATGATCTTGGCCGGGTGATACTCTTTCAGCATCACATCCACAAATTTCTTGCCAAACGACCCAGTCCCGCCGGTCACCAACACCACTTTCTTGGTCCAATCCATATCAGTCTCCTTGCTCAGGTTTAACCGCAGCGGGGGATGCCCCCCCGGATTTGATCACTTTGCGCAAAATCGGCCGCTTAGGGCTGTGGCGGGCCACTTCTTCAAAACCCAGGGCGCGGTAGGTCTTGGCCAGGCCGGTGTAAGCATACACATCCGGATAGCCATCCCTGGCCGCTTCCACCGGATACGCTTCCACCACCTGCGCCCCCTGTTGTGCAGCGTAATCCACCGCCCCCGCAATCAACGCCCGCATCACTCCCTGACGGCGTTTGTGGCGTGCCACATAAAAACACACGATGGCCCAAACCGGCTGGTCATCCACGCGCTTCAGCACCCTCGAGCGCTCCAGGGTCGGGAAGTCCTCGCGCGGCCCCAGACTGACCCAGCCCACGGCTTGCCCATCGGCATACGCCAACAGCCCAGGCACGCGCCCTTCATCCACCAGTGTGTGTAGACTTTGGCGGTGAGCTTCGCCTTTTCCAGCATCAAACGCCTTGCGCGGCAGCCGCCAATACATGCACCAGCAGCCGCCATATGCCCCTTTGGCCCCAAACAGGCCCTCCAGGTCATCCCAGCGCTCCGGCGTCGCCGGAAGCACGGTGATCCCGCCCAACTGCGCGTTCTGTTCGTCCATCGCAGCCCTCATGCCTTACGCACGATCACCATGGGATACTGTCCATTTTCGCCAAAATACTTTGGCCAGCGCTCTTCCATCCAATACAGCAGCCGCAGCCAATATTTGCCGCCCAACGCGGTGTGTATGAGTGCCCGCAGCCAGCGCACGCTGACACTGCGCCACACGCGAATTTCCAGCGGCATACGGCTGCCCACTTCCTGACGCAGCCAATCGGCGTCCAGTTTGCGCACAAACGTGCCGGTGGGGTCCGCGGGTTTAACCGCCGTGCGGCCAGCAGTGCCAGCCTCAGGCGTCTCCTTACCCCGCCGCCGCGCCACCCAGCCGCCCAGGCGTTCCATCAGGCGCACCCAGGGTTGGCAGCGCTGCATCAGGCGCGACTCGGTCCAGCCGTTCACGATCACCGCGCTGCCGTCCGCAGCCAACACGCGTTGGATCTCGTCATAGGCCCGCGGCTGATCCTGCAAGGGCAGGTGGTGGAGCGTATGCAGCGAAACCACCCCGTCAAAGGCATTCGCGCAGAAGGGCAGCCGCGAAACGTCCGCCACCACATACACCCCGTGCGCGCCCAAGCGTTTGCGCGCCTCCTGCAGGGCTACAATCGAAAGGTCCAGACACACCCGCCGCTGATAGCCTTGCGAGTAGGTTAAATATTCCACATACTGCACCGGCCCCGATCCGGCGTCCAACAAGAAACGGCCTTCCGGTTTCAGGTGGCGGTTCACCCGCAGATGACAGCGGTGAATATATTCCCGTGCCACAGGCCGCAGATCTTCGTAGCGCGCGTTTTGATACACGCCGCCTTCCACCTGCTGCCAGCCCACCTGATTATAAAACTGCCGTACCTGATCCTTAACTTGGCCTTCAGACATGCCGCGCCTCTAGTCCACCACGTTAGCCCAGTCAATCGGTTCACCTGTCAGGTAGCGGAAAGTCTGGCCGTACTGTTCTTTGCCGCTCTCGCTGAACACGTCGCGAATCGACCGCTGTTTGTAATCGTCCCAAACCCGCACCAAATGCCAGGGGAAAGGCCGCGGGAAGTCAAAGAAGAAGCGGTAGGCGTACGCCCAGGCCTGCTGCACCTGCTCGCGCGTCAGTTTAAACACCTCCGGCTTCTCTAAGACCTGTCCCAGGAGTTTGAAGTACGTCACCCAGGACTCGGGGTCGTGGGTAAAACCGCGCCCGCGGTAATGGGTCTGACCGGCGGTGATCACCGGCACACCGCTCATGGCCATTTCCAGACCCACGGTGGTGGTGTACACCAAACCAGCGTTGGCCACCTCAATGATATCGTAGGTATTCACCTTATCTTTCGGCTTAATCAGGTGAATATGCTCCGGCAGATGCGGCAGTACCGATTTCACCACGTCCACCATAGACTGCCCGTGGGTCAGAACCTCGCCGGGGTGCACGCGGATCACCAGCTGCACATCGCTGCGTCCGGCAAAATACTGCACCGTGCGGCTGATCCATTCGGCCATGCTCTTGCTGAACACCTGACGGCCCAGAGTCAGGCTGTCGCCCAATACGTTGGTGGCCAGCAGCACCACCGGGCGCTCATCCAGCCCCAGGGCCTTGCGGGCCTGTTCACCGCCCTGTGCAGGGGTGTCCTGCCACAGGCGGGCAAAGTTTTCTACCAGAGAAGCCCGCGAACGCGCCACAAACAGCGAGCGCAGGCGTTCCATCTGTTCCTCGGTCAAAGGCAGGTCGCGCCGCGCCTTCCACAGGTCGTCGGTCTCCTGCCGCATCACTTCCGCGTTCTGCCCCAGCCAAATCCGCTGACGTTGATCGCCAAATTCATAGGTCACCGCCGGGATCTTCATGGCGCGCGCCACGCGGTATACCACACCCAATTCTTGGATAGTCCCGTTGGGCACAATCACCACATCCGGCCGGTTGGCGCTCAGCCAGGCCTGCGCCGCACGGGCCGCATCGGCGTTGCGTTCCCAGCGCAGCTTGTAAACTTCGCTTTCCGGGTCCACATCTTCCACCTGCAGGGTGTACTGCGTGTCGAAAACAGTCACGCGTTCCACCAAATCGCGCATGCCCTCGCCCATCGGCTTGTAATTGGTGCGCACATTCAAAAGCGACACGGAATCCATCACCGGCGCAGCCGCCTCCAACACTTTCCGGGCATAATAATTCTGACGGCGCAGGTCAAAGCGGTTGATCGGCGACTGCCATTCGGCGTAAGGCAGGAAGCCCAACGTCACCTTATGACCTTGCGAAGCCAGCGCCAGACCCAGCAGCGCCGCATGCTCAATCCAATAATGCAGGGTGGCAAAAATGAACACATTCTTTCCCGCGGGTGCATTCTGCCGCAGTGCCGCCGCCTGTGCCACCAGATCGGGCATGGCGTTCTGCAAATGGCGCAGCGAGAACCGGCTTTGGATTGGCTTTCCACGCTGGCGCACCAGCCAATACAACTCCGCAGTGAACGGAATTTGCCCTAACAGGTTCTTAATGCCTTCTTTACTGGAAAGTGCCATGCCTACACCACCTTAATGTCCCAATCTAATCGCGGACGGACAGGGCCCAAGCGCAGCTCCGGCCACTGTGTGCCCGGTGCCCCAGCCGCGTCAACGTTGAACGTCAAAGCCTGTTCATCCTGAAAATAGCGCCGCACGCGGAAAGAGCTGGCGTTCACCCCAATCACATAGCGCCCCTCGTTCAAAAAGTCAGCGGGCAGCACACACCGGCTGACATATTCTCCCGGTGCGCGCGTGGCGTAGCGTTCAAATTTTTCAGGATCATCCGTATCAAACGAAGTCAGAATATACTCGCCCCGCGTGCTCATCAAATAAATGCCCACCCGCAGCCCCTGCACCGGCGCGTTCAGCCGGTAGGCAATTTCCAGGGTGATGGGTTCGCGCGAACGAACTGTGTCGGAAATCACCCCCGCCGGGTTGCACACACGCACCGCCAGCGGGCGGAACGGCTCCGCATTGGCTGGGATCTCCTCCTCGCGCCATTCGCGCACGCCTTCCTGTGAGAAGCCCTGCGACAGGTAATAATCCACGGCTTCCGTGGTCGGCGCCCGCATCACCAGCCGCCCCTTGTCAATCACCAGCGTCTCCTGGGTCAGGCGCAGCACCGCCGACATGTTGTGGCTGACAAACAGCACCGTGCGCCCCTGCTGGGCTACATCGCTCATTTTGCCCAGGCACTTGCGCTGAAATTCAGCGTCGCCCACCGCCAGCACTTCGTCCACCACCAAAATCTCTGGCTCCAGATGTGCCGCCACGGCAAAGGCCAGGCGCAGGTACATGCCCGAAGAATAGCGCTTCACGGGGGTGTCAATGAATTGCTCCACCTCTGCAAACTGCACAATTTCGTCAAATTTGTTGGCAATTTCGGCGCGTTTCATGCCCAAAATCGCCCCGTTCAAAAAGATATTCTCGCGCCCGCTTAGTTCAGGGTGAAAGCCTGTGCCCACTTCCAGCAAGGACCCCACCCGTCCGCGGATCTCGGCGGTCCCTTCGCTGGGGTCAGTGACGCGCGAGAGCAGCTTCAGCAGCGTGCTTTTGCCCGCTCCGTTGCGCCCGATCACGCCCAACACCTGTCCCTGCTGCACCTCAAAGCTCACATTGCGCAGCGCCCAGAATTTCTTGCCGCTTTCGGCCGAGGGTTCGCGCCGCCTGGAAAACACCTCGCCCAGGGTATCGCGCAGGGTCTGATAATTCGTCCCGCTCGTCCCCAGCCGGTACTGTTTGCCCAGGTTTTCCACTCGAATGGCCAGATCACTCATGCCGCCGCCTCCTTACACCATATCCGCAAACTGGCGTTCCATGCGGCGGAAGAAAATCAGCCCGCTCACCAGCAGCAGCAGCGACACCAGCACCGAAACCCACATCATCGGCCCCGGCGCGCCGCTTTCCATGCCCAGCAGCGCCCAGCGGAAGCCGTTCACCACCCCCACCATCGGGTTCAGCGCATATAGAATCCGCCAGCCTTCCGGAACCAGGCTGCTGCCGTAGGCGATGGGCGTGATCAGCAGCCAGAACTGCGACAAAAACGGCGTGATGTAGTTGATATCGCGGTACATCACGTTCAGCGCCGACAGCCACAAGCCCACTCCCAAAGCAGTGATGAGGGTCAGCAGCAGGAAGAAAATCACCGGCCAAACCGGCCCCGACAGCGGCGTGCGGAAATACAGCATGATCCCCGCCAGCACCACGCTGGCGATCAAAAAGTCCACCACCCCCGCCAGGATCGAAGCCATCGGCAAAATCAATCGCGGGAAATAGATCTTGGTGATCATGTGGCGGTTATTCACCAGCGAATGACTGGCCACGGTCAGCGCCGTGGCAAACAGCTCCCAGGGCAGCAAACCGGTATACGCAAACACCGGATAGGGCAAATTCTCAGAAGGCACCTTGCCCAGCTCGCCAAAGAAAATGCTGAACACCACCATGGTCAAGAAGGGCCGCAGCACCGCCCACAACGCCCCCAACAAGGTCTGCTTATAGCGAACTTTGAGGTCGCGCCAGGTCAGGAAATAGATCAATTCCCGATACTGCCACAGATCGCGCAGGTTTAAGGAAAGCCAGCCGCGCGGCGGGCGTAAATGGACTACGGGAACATCGTTTGCAGAGGGTGTTATGGCTTTCATGCCGATCCTATCGCAGAGATTCAGCGCGTCTGCGCCGTGCGTGTGTCTCGATACCAATCAATGGTGCGCCGCAGCCCTTCTTCAAAGCTGGTGCGCGCCTTGAAACCAAAGTACTGCTCCGCGCGGGTCGTATCCAGCCCGCGCCGCGGCTGCCCGTTGGGCTTGGTGGTGTCCCACACCAGCTTGCCCTCAAAACCGGTCAGACGGGCAATCAGTTCCGCCAGGTCGCGAATGGCAATCTCATAGCCGGAGCCGATGTTGACCGCATCCGGGCCGTTATAGCGTTCAGTAGCCAGCACAATCCCTTCGGCGGCGTCTTCGGCGTAGATGAATTCGCGCGTAGGCGAGCCGTCTCCCCACAGCACCACTTCCTTCTGCCCCGCCTCCTGCGCCTCAATCATCTTGCGGATCATGGCCGGGATGACGTGTGAAGAGTTCAGGTCAAAGTTATCCCGCGGGCCGTACAGGTTCACCGGCAGCAGGAAGATCGCGTTGTAGCCGTACTGTTGGCGGTAAGCCTGCGCCTGCACCAGCAGCATCTTCTTGGCCAAGCCGTAGGGCGCGTTGGTCTCTTCCGGGTAGCCAATCCACAGGTCGTCCTCTTTGAACGGCACCGGCGTGAACTTGGGGTAGGCGCACACCGTGCCGATGGCCACAAACTTCTCCACCCCGTGCCGGTAAGACTCATGCAAAAGCTGCACGCCCATCATCAAATTGTCATAGAAGAATTCCGCCGGGTGTTCGCGGTTGGCGCCGATCCCGCCCACATGCGCCGCCAGGTGAATGATCACGTCCGGCCGTGCGTCGTCCAGCAGGCGCAGAATATCGTCGCGCTCCACCAGGTTGTACTTCTCAATCGTTGGCACAAAAATTTCGCCCACACCGCGCTCACGCAGCTTCTGTTGAACGAACGAGCCTAAAAAGCCGGCCCCGCCGGTCACACACACGCGGCGATCTTTCCAAAACGATTCAGTTTCCATAGTCAGCCCTTTGATCGTGATCGTGGTACTCGATAAACACCTTCAGCCCGCGCACGGAAATCACCGGCGCAGCCTCATCCGTGACCACCTGCAGATTTTGCTCCAGGCAGGTCAGGCGGCATACATCCGCCACATCCCCCTCGCCCTCCAGCCGCACCCGCTCCACCCCCTGCGCGCGCAGCTCTTCCACTGCTTCTAAAACCCGCTCCCGCACCAGGCGGTACATACGAAACGAGTTCTGAATGTAGTCCAGAGTCAGGCGCGCCCGCAGCGCCAGCCCATCGGGCGTGATGACATAACGCAATTTACGGCGCTCAACGCGCCGCGCTTTGATGTATCCCTTTGCAATTAATCGCTTCAGATGCCAGTTAATCGTCCCAACTGCCACCCCCAACTGCGCAGCTAATGACGCCTGGGTAGCATCCGGATCCTGTTCTAGTTGTTCCAGCAGGACTAAATCTCGGTCAGTGTCGGGGAAGGTTCCCATAGTCCCTTTCAATATTCAACGACTGAATTATAAAACCGCCCGCCGAATTGGTCAAGGGACACCCCCACCTATGAGGTTAAAAATGGGTTAACGTTTTACGACCCGTCCCCGTCCGGCGCCAACACCTGCCAGCGCCGCACCGCATAAAAATTACGCCAGCCCAGCCCTGGCGTTTTGATTTTGGCCGCGCATACCGCCGCCAGCCCGTGCGGCGGCAGATCTTCGCCCGCGGCCACCAGCCAAACCATACCCCCGCGGTTCAGGTCATTGGCCTGCACCAGGCTAAAGGGAACCGGCAATTCGGCCAAATCGCCGTAAAACTCCGGTGCCAGGGTGCGGCTTCCGCGTTCAAACAGGCTCTCGTGCACCCGCGGCAGCCAATCCACACCCGCCGCCTCGTCCGCCGTCACCTGCACCGTGGAACCAGCCGCATGATGAAACACAAAGCCTTTTTCCCCCTGCTCGCACTGCGGGGCCGCCGCCGTGGTGGGCTGTGCCAGGGCAAAAACCGCCAGCGCCCCCACGCAGCTCCACACGCTCATCACCCCCGCCCAACCCCACAGCAGCCCGCGGGGCGTATCCGCATCAGCTGCCAGCCAACCCTCCAAGGCAATCCAGCGCACGCGCGTACCCAACTCCCACACCCCCAGGGCAGGTAAAGTCACCAGCATCGGCAGGCTGGCTGCATAGGCCCGCATGCGCCCCGCATCCACCGGCGGCACAAAGGGCACCGAGAGCAGCAGGCCAGCCAGCCCAAACGCCAACAGCCCCGCCCAGGCCTCTCGCCGCCGCTGTGCCATTCCCCACAGGCCTGCAGCGCTGAGCGCGTACAGGCCCCAAATTGTCGCCCGCACGCTCCGGCGCGTTTCCAGGTTCAATTGGCTGTCCACAAAACCAAATACACCCTCACGGTCCGGCGTGAAGAAATCGCCCCAGGCCCTGGCCGCCCCCATCAGGGTATCCTGCGGGCGGATGCGCATGCGCTCCAGGGCCAGCGCGTAAATCTCCTGCGAACGCTGCGGCTCATCCATCCTGGCCACCTGCGGTGCATCCGCCTCAATCTGCTGCCAGCCCTGGCCCCCCGCAGCCAATCCGTAAAGGGTGTCGGCAAAGTTAGCAAAGGCCACCCCACCCGGGGCACTGAGGGTTTTCACCAGCAGCAAATTGGCCCCAAAGGCCAGCCCTACCGCCGCCAACCCCAAAGCCGCCCGGCCCAAAATGCGCGGCCAACCCTTCACCCCCCATACCCACAGCCACACCACCCACAGCGCCAGGGTGAAGAAAGCCCCCGCGCGCGCGTTGAGCGCCAGCGCCGATAAGGACAGCCCCGCCGCAACCGTTCGCAAACGGTCTTCCGCCGCCCCGCGCCACAGAAGCCCCCATCCCAAAGCCCCCAGTGCCAGCCCCAGACTTTCAGTCATGGTGGTTCCAGCAAAGCGGCGGCTGAACAGGAACAGCCCCACCAACACCACCGCCCCAGCCAGGCTGCCGTGGGTGCGCGCCACCTCCCGCGCCGCCAGCCAGCAGCTGACGGCCGTCACCAGAACGGTCAGCGCCAGGGCCGCCTGCAAATTACGCCCGGTCATGGCCAGCGCCCCCGCCAGAAAAGCCGGAAACAGCGGCCGGCGCGCCGAAAAAGACGAAAGCAAATCCCCTTCAGTCACGCGCACCGCGTCGCGGTAATACACCTGCGCATCGCTGTAGGGCAGCAGCCCCCCCACTGTGTAGGATTCGCTCGCACCGCTGGCCCACAGCCCCGCCAGTGGCAGACAAAACAGCACCAGGGTCAGCCCCAAGGCTGCGCTTTGCCCCCACTCGCCCCGCAGCCGAAAAACCAGTGCCAGAAAAACCAACGCGGCCGGTACAACCAGGGTCAAATCATAGCGCGCAGTCAGCCCCACCACCCGCGGCAGCGGGGTGGTTAACACCCAAACCGCCGCGGCCAGCGCTGCGCCTGCCCCCACCAGCCGCCTCAGCCAACCCATTTTTTTGCCTGCGTCTGCTCTTTGCAAATCTCAACTCCCTCTGCCTGCGTAGATGCAGACCCATTATACCCTCTCCCCCAGCCGGTAAAAAAACCCCTCCCGCAGGTGGGGAGGGGACCTTCCATCAATTGACAGCCGTTGACCATCAGAGAACGAAGCGCAGGTGCGGCCGCCTACTTGTTCACCTGGAAGCGCTTGTCGCCCTTCACAATGAAATCGCGAATCTGTTCCGCGGCAGCAATGCCGGCATTGGTGTTGGCTTCTTCCGTCTGCGCGCCCATCTTCTTAGCCGTGAATAGGAACCGTCCAGGGTATTTGGCCTCGATATCCGCCTTGCAGGCCGGGGCCACATCCGACAGGTACACAAAGTCAGGGCGCTCTTCGAACATGCGCAGCAAATCTTCTTCATGAATCACTTCCGCGCGGGCGGTGTTCACCAGCGTGGCGCCCTTGGGCATGCGCGAAAGCAGCGCGTAGTTAATGCTCTGCTTGGTCTTGGCGTTGGCCGGCATGTGCAGCGACACATACTGGCATTTCTCGTAGAGTTCTTCTGCCGAAGACACCGGCGTGACACCTTCTTTGGTTATGTCTTCCGCTGAGAGGAAAGGATCATAAGCAAACAGCTTCATGCCAAAGCCCTTGGCAATCGTCGCCATGCATTTGCCCACGTAACCAAAGGCATGCAGGCCCAGGGTTTTACCGCGCAGCTCAAAACCGCTCTTGCCCGCGAAACCGCCGCGTGCCTGATACAGCATCATTTCAAACGCCAGCTCGGCCACCGCGTTGGAGTTCTGCCCGGGGGTGTTCATCACCACCACACCGTGTTTCGTGGCCGCTTCCAGGTCAATATTGTCAAAACCTGCCCCGGCCCGCACCACGATCTTCAGTTTCTTTGCCGCGTCCAACACCTCAGCCGTCACCAGGTCGCTGCGCACAATCAGCGCATCCGCGTCCGCTACCGCTGCCAGGAACTGCGACACTTCCGTGTACTTTTCCAGCAGCGCCAGCTCAAACCCGGCCGCTTCCACCACTTTGCGAATGCCTTCCACTGCCGCTTTGGCGAACGGCTTATCGGTTGCAACCAAAACTTTGGTCATCTCTGCACCTTTCCTGAAAAGCCCGGTTTCCCAGGGATTAGTGAGACGCCTCAAATTCGCGCATGGCATCCACCAGCGCCTGGACACTTTCCAACGGCAGGGCGTTATACAGCGACGCGCGGAAGCCGCCCACCGAGCGGTGGCCCTTGATCCCGACCAGGCCCTTGCTGGAGGCAAACGAGATGAACTCGGCTTCCAATTCTTTGTAGCCTTCCGCCATCACAAAGCACACATTCATGCGCGAGCGGTCTTCCTTCGCCGCCGTGCCCACGAAGCATTTGTTGCGGTCAATTTCAGCATAGAGCAGTTCAGACTTGGCCGCATTAACCTTATCCATCGCCACCAGGCCGCCGTTGTTCTTCAGCCACTGCAGGGTGAGCATGCAGGCATACACATTCACCACCGGCGGGGTGTTGAACATGGAATTGGCCTTGATGTGCGTGCGGTAATCCACCATCTTCGGCAGTTTGCGGGTCACCTTGCCCAGAATATCCTCGCGCACGATCACCAGCGTCACGCCTGCCGGGCCGAGGTTCTTCTGCGCGCCTGCGTAGATCAAACCGTATTTAGACACGTCCACCGGTCGGCTAAAGATATCCGAAGACATATCCGCCACCAGCGTCACCGGCGAAACCAGATCGGTCAAGATTTCGGTGCCGTAGATGGTGTTGTTTGTAGTGATATGGAAGTAATCCACATCGGTGGGGATCACATATCCCTTGGGAATATAGCTGAAATTTTTATCTTCCGAAGAAGCCACAATCACGACCTCGCCGAACAGTTCAGCTTCCTTGGCGGCTTTCGTGGCCCATTCGCCGGTCTTCAAATAGGCGGCTTTCTTCTCCAACAGATTGTAGGGCACATGGAAGAACTGAGTGCTGGCACCGCCGCCCACAAAGAGCACGGCGTAGCCTTCCGGCACACCCAGAACTTCCTTCACCAATGCCACGGTATCGTTCATCACCGCATCAAACTCTTTGCCGCGGTGAGAAACTTCCAAAATTGAGAGGCCAGTGCCCATAAAGTCTTTGATCGCTGCAGCCGTGCCGTCAATCGTGTATTGAGGAAGAATGGATGGTCCCGGGTTAAAATTGTGTTTTTTCATCGTCACTCCTTGTCCTTTTTGATGGAAGATGGTTGAGCAGCCAAAACTCACCCAATGTTGGATTTTGGGGGTATACGATGATTATATGTCAGACCAATAGCGTCCTCATAGTGAAAGATAGCATATGATTAATAACTTTCGTCAGATATCGCCCATCTCCGCGCGCTTTGCCCGCGCCTCTTTGCGCCGTTTCCAGGCCAGCCGCACCAACCACCAGGCCGCCGGCAAAGTCAGCCCGCTGCAGGCCAGCGCTGGAACCAGCACCTGCCCCAGGCTTTCGATGCTGAGGCGGTAATTCACACCTTTACCCGCCAGGTTAGGGTGAATCGGTTGGATCTTGAGGTAATACAGCCCATCCGCAGGTGCGCTCCACTCCAGGCTGGCGTCCTGCTGAAGCTCAGCCGCCCGCGCCTCTCCCAGCACTTTCTGGTGGTCGGTATCCAGCAATTGAATCTGCACCGCCGCCCCACCGCTCACCGAAACTACGCTAAAGCGGTAACGCCGCCCTGCCCGCGCCGGAAACACAGTCCAATCCACATCTCCGCGCGGGCAAAGGTTCTCCTCCCAGCTCTCGCCAACCGCCACCGGCACAGCGTTCTGCCAGCCGTCGTTGTCATCTGCCCCGGCACACTTCGTATCCAGGGCCATCTGCGCTGTTCTGCTGCCAAAATCCTCCGCATTGCCCGCACGGTCTACCCCGCGCACCTGAAATTCATAAACGCCGTCGGTTTTGGCCAAAAACCACATCTGCCGCGCGCCGCCGTCCGGTTTTTCCGGCCACAGCGTCCATTCGCCGCCGTCGCGCCGGTAGCGCATCTCAAAGTAGTCCAGATCCTCTTCGCCTTCCAGAACCTCCCAACGCAGAACGGCCGCCGAACTGGCCGCTGCCGCTGCCTCTATCGAGACCGGGCTGGTAGCGGGCGGCTGATCCACCGCCAAAATGCGGAATTCGATCTGCGCCTGGCTTTCACCTGCGCGGTTGCGCGCCCACACCGTCCATTGATAGGTCCCCGCCGCCAGCTTACCCACCTTCCAGACGGTCTCTTTGCCCCAGTCGCGGCTTTTCTCCCAGCCGTCCGGGCCGCTCAACATGCTGCGGTAGGTTTGAGCTCTCGCTGCCGCCGGCCATTCCAGCCGCACCGTCTCGTCCTCTCGCGGGGGCTGGCCTTCTTTGCCCAGCGGCGCGCTCAGCGCAGCCGGCGCGGGCGGGTCGGGCCGCCGCACCACCTTCAGCGATGAAATCGCATCCGGCCCCAGGAGGCTGTCCTGCAGACTGGGCCAATCTTTCAAGAAGACTTCTTCCTGCCCGCCAAACTGCGTCTCCGCGTACGCCAGGGCCATCACCCCCACCCCCACGCGCAGCGACTCAGCGGTGTTGTTTCCAATCCCCAGCTGTTTGGCCTTAGCATATTCGCCCAGCCCCAGCACCTGGCAGTCTCCGCGGTAATTTTCCTCCGTCCACAGCCCCACCTGCTCTGCCCCGGGTTGGCACACTTTGGGGGTAGCCGTGGGGGTCGGGGTCGGCCCAGCGCAGTTAAACTGCTTTTCCAGCATCACCTGCCCCGTGGGGCCAGAATTTTTGCCAGACCGGTCGCGAACATCCATCGCCAGCAGGAAAGGCCCATCCGGCACACCCAGCTTGCATAAATCCAACGTCACCTGAACCTGCCCCCCATGCTGCGGCTTGCCCACCGGCGTCCATTCGCCGGTGTAGGTCAGCAAGAACTGGGTGTTCTCCAATTCACGATCGTCTTTGGCCCAGCCCTTGACGGTCAGCTTGCGCGTGGTCACCAGGGTCTTATCTGTAGGGCTTTCAATCCCGCCGGTGGGCCGTTGGGCGTCCCCATTGGCGCTCTCATACCAATTCCCCGGCTGGCATTGTCCGCCCATCGCCGGGAAGGTGTTGGCTTCCACACAGGTACGTGGGCGGCCGCCGTTGGTCTGCACTTCATCAAATACAATATCCACCGAGCTGCCCCAATATAAATGTTGGTTGGTGTGCACATGAAAATGCAGATGTGAGGCCGTGCTGGCGCCGGTGTCGTCCGCGGCTCCAATCAGCTGTCCCTGCAAGACCTCGGCTCCCACTTTGCGCAGTGCAGGCGGAATGCTGTCTTGGGCCAGGTGATAATAGACCTGATAGGTCACCGGCGAGGTGCTGGTGTCTTCCAGCACCAGGTAATTGGCGTGCTTGGTGTTGCCGTTGGGGTACTGCCACACAGCGTATTTCACCCGCCCGCCGCGCGCTGCCACCACCGGAAAATTGGTGCCGTCGGCGAAATCAAAAGCATATAAGCAGGTGGCTGGGCAGGTTTTGTACACATACACATGCCCCACCGAGCCGCTCACGCGCACCTTGCGCCCCGCAGGCCAGGGCAGTTTGTACCCCCGGAAAACCTGCCCCCCCTTCACCGCTTTCTGTTCCTTGGGCAGGTAAAAGGCGCGCTCTTCCGCGCTGAGCAGATCTTCGGGCACACTCGCCAGCACCTGCGCCCAGTCCGCGTCGGCTTGCAAGGTCACCTTCCATTCGTCCGGTGCATCCCCCAGCCGCGCCAGAGCCAGACCCACTTCCCCGGCCACCACCTCACCGGTCTCGCGCTCGTGCATGGCCAGCCACACCAGCGCCGTGCGCCCGTCGTCGCTGAAGGACACGTGATCAATGCTCACATCATAAATCAAGAACGCCAGCAGCTCTTCTCGGCCTTCTGCGGCGGCTTTCAACGCCTTCGCAATCGTCCCCACCCGCGGATCATCGGGCTGGGCGGTCATGCGATGCGGGAGCGCCGGCCCCCCCGCCCCCTGCCAAATCAGCAGACCGCCCACCGCCAGCAAAAGCACCAATAAAAAGCCCAGTGCGGCCCACAACCACACTTTTTTTCGGGCCGAATGCAAAAGGGAATCAAAAAGAGGTTGTTTCATGCTTTGCTGCGCTCCTCTCAGCAGATACAGGGTTCGCGGGTAAAGATGCAGGTTTCATACCAGACCGAAAAACCGCCTTTGCTTCCGCTTGTTTTGCCCCAATGCATCTATAATTACCCTATGGCTGCAAGCTTGCCCACCCTATCTCTCACGGAACGGTTCGCATGACCTCAACCCCCTCTTCTTCCCCCTGGCTCACCCGCCGCGTATGGGTGGCCTTGCTGCTGCTGGGTTTTGCCGGTCAGCTCGCCTGGGCGGTGGAAAACCAGTTCTTTAACACCTTTCTCTACAACCACATCACCCCAGACCCGCGACCCATCTCGTGGATGGTGTCGGCCACCGCCCTGGTGGCTACGCTGACTTCTATCTTCATGGGTACGCTCAGCGACCGCACCCGCAGCCGCTGGGGCCGCCGCCGTCCTTACCTGTTTGCAGGCTACCTGATGTGGGGGGTGTTCACCGCGATCTATCCCACCTCCGCCCAATTTCACCCCATCGGTCTGGCTGTTGCCATGGCCATCCTCTTCGACTGCATCATGACCTTTTGGGGTTCCACTGCCAACGACGCCGCCTTTAATGCGTACGTCACCGATGTGACCACCGAGCAAAACCGCGGCCGCGTCACCGGCGCGCTGGAAATCATGAAATGGCTGTCGGTTCTGTTGGTGTACGGCGGCGCGCCTCTTTTAATTGAAGCCGTGGGCTACCCGGCCTTCTTTTACGGCGTGGGGGCCCTCGTCTTCCTGGTGGGGCTGATCAGCAGCCGTCTGATTCACGAACCCCCCGCCGGGACAAAGCCGGAAGGCACCTACGCCGAGCAGATCGTGGCCGTCTTCCGCCCGGACAATTTGCGCCGTAACCGCAGCATCTTGCTGGTGCTCTCGGCCGTCACCCTCTTCACCGCCGCTCAAAACGTGTTCTTCCCATACCTGCTCATCTACTTGCAGCACTACATCAAGCTGGAAACCCTCCAGTATTCCATCCTGGTGGCCGTCGCCATTCTGGTCGGCGGCATGCTGCTGGCCTACCCTATCGGCCTGCTGGTAGACCGTTGGGGCCGCTGGCCGATGGCCGTGTTGGCCGTCGCCGCCGAAATGGTTGGGCTGCTGCTCTTCTCCTTCTCGCGCTCCTTCCTGGCCCTCACCCTCACCGGCATCCTCTGGCTGGCCCCCACCGCCGCCTGGACCATCGCCACCATGGCCTGGACCAAAGACCTCTTCCCGCAAGATCAGCGCGGCCAGTTTGCCGGCATCTACGTACTCTTTTATGTGCTCATCCCGCAAATTTTGGGCGCGCTCACCGGCGGCTGGTTGGGCAGCACCTTTGGCATCCCCACCCTGATAGACGGCAAAGCCGGGTTCATCCCCACCCCCCTGCTCTTTCAGGTGGCCGCCTTTGCCACCCTGCTGGCGGCTGTGCCCTTGTTCTTCTTACCCCGTAAAAACACCCCCACGATCTCCCCTTTGGAGGATTAATGCCTGCTATTCCTGAATTTTTACTGCGCAAACTGTACCTGCCCGGCTCCCTGCACTCCACACCAGAGGGATTCTCTTTCATCATCAAGAACACCTTTGCCCCAGCCAGCATTGAAGGCTTTCAACTGGCCGTGGACGATCAGGATATTCCCCTGGAGGCAGTCACCCTGCGGCTGGAAGATCAGCCTGACCCCACCCCCGCTCACTGGATTTCCGCCAGCACACCCTTCTCCCTGCCGGTCAATGTGGCCCTCACCGTCAGCGTAGCCGGTCACCCAGCGGGCACAGGCCGCCTGCGCATCCGCGTGCATACCCATGAGGCCGGTCTTCTCGATTTCACCCTGCAGGCCTCTGGTTCAGCCTCCGCTGCTGCGGCTGCTGCCGCCCCGCGGCGCTTTGCCCTGCGCCTGCCGCGCTTTTTGCAGCGTCCTATGCAGGTGGAGGCCAGCGTGGACGCCGATCAGATGATTGGCACCATCCATCCGCATGTCTACGGCCACTTCATTGAACATCTGGAAAACTGCATCTACGGCGGCATCTGGAACGAAGACGGCTCAGCGCTGCGCCCCGACACCCTGCGCCTGATCCGCGATCTGCGTCCCTCTGTCATCCGCTACCCCGGCGGCAACTTTGCCTCCGGCTACCATTGGGAAGACGGCATCGGCCCGCGCAGCCAGCGCCCCGCCCGCTTTGACCCCGCCTGGCAGTCGCACGAAAGCAACCAGGTGGGCACGGATGAGTTCATGGAATTCTGCGCCCAGGTGGGGGCCGAACCCTTCCTGGTGGTCAATGACGGCTCCGGCACCCCTGAAGAAGCTGCTCGCTGGGTAGCTTACTGCAACGAGCCGCCCACGGGCGAACAAGGCCGCCGCCGCGCTGCCAACGGCCACCCCCAGCCCTACAACGTGCGCCTGTGGGGAATCGGCAACGAAGTCTGGGGGCAGTGGCAGGTGGGCCACACCAGCGCCGAGGAGTACGCCGAGCGGCTGAACGCCTTTGCCGCCGCCATGCGCGCCGCGGACCCCAACATTCAAATTGTAGCCGTCGGCGATAAAGTTCTGACCGATCATGCCAACGACCCCGGCCGCTTGTGGAATGAAACCGTCCTCAGCCGCTGTGCCGACCAGATCGACTACCTCTCCTTCCACCTTTACCAGCCCGACCAAAGCGGCTGGCAGGAATCCTACGACCCCGACGCCCTGCACCACATCGTGTGCGCCGCGCCGCTGGACGCCGAAGTGATCATCCAGCGCATCGCCGCGCAAATTCAGCGCGCCGCCCCCCGCCGCAAGATCCAGATCGCGTTTGACGAATGGAACCTGTGGCTCACCCCGCCCCCCGGCGCTTCTTCCATGCACAAGCTCAACTACAACCTGCGCGACGCCCTCTATGTGGCCGGGATGTTGAACGTCTTCCAGCGCCAGTGCAAAACCCTCACCCTGGCCAACCTGGCTCAGATGGTCAATGTGCTGCCGCTGATTGTGACCAACGAGCGCAAATCCTATGCCACCCCGCTGTATTACCCCTTCTGGATGGCTCAAAATATGGAAAAGCTGGCCCTGCGGGTGGAGATGAAAAAAGTGCCCACCTACAGCACCCAGGCCCTCGGCAACATCGCCGCGCTCAGCAATGTGCCCTATCTGGATATCGCCGCCACCCGCGACGAAGCCCGCTCGCGCCTGGTGCTCAGCTTCATCAACCGCCACCCGGCCAAGCGCGCCCACATCAACGTCAACTTCGAACATTTCAGCTCCCTCAAAGCTGCCAAAGCCTGGGTGCTCAACGCCCCCAACCCCAGCCTGGTGAACAGCTTTGACGAGCCCCACGCCGTGCGCAGCCGTGAAATTGAGCTGACCAAAACGCGCGCCCGCGGGCATATCCGCCTGGATCTGCCCCCCGCCAGCCTGTCGGTGATGCTGCTGACCGCGGACGAATAGCCGCATCTGCACTGCCGGTCTTCAACGCCCTGGGATCACCTGCCCAGGGCGTTTTTATGCGGCCGTACAGCACAAGGGTTTTTCCGTTTCGGAATAGTTATTTGCATTTTCGGGAATTTCGTCGTATGATATCTGGTAGGTCTACAGTTATTCCCATGATCATTTCAGTCAAGAATCGATTGGTTCTGGAACCCCGGCCAGGCAGCGCGGCCCAAGGTTCTCCCCTTGAAACCGGTAACCCTTATTGGAATTGAATAGCGGGCATTTCCAGGCCAGCCCCCCATCCCGCGCCAGCGCGTCCCGCGGCAGAATCTGGGGAACACCTCACATCCTCGCCGAGGGGGCTTTTTGATTCAAAACCGTCCGTCACTTTCACTTACTCTTAATTGTCAGGAGGAAACCGCATATGCCCCAGTCGCTTCAAGAAGCCCTCGCCTACTCCGACCGCTGGCTGCAAATCATCCACGGCGGCGATGTAGGGGAGGCCCAGGCCAAACAGATCATCGAAGAATCCAAGAACAATTTTGCCGAACATTTCAACCGCGGTTGGCTCGAATACCGCAAATCCGTCACCGAGGCCGGGGATTGGGCCTGTGTCGAATGGAAAGGCTCCGGCGCCGTCTTCCGCGACATCCTCGGCCGCGAATATCTCGACTGCCTGGGCGGGTACGGCATGATGGATCTGGGCTGGAGCCACCCGGATGTCGTTGCGGCCGTTCGTTCGCAGCTCCAGCGCACACCCATGCCCAGCCAGGAGCTGATTGACCCCCTGCGCGGGGTCTTGGCGCGCCTCATGGCCGAAATCACCCCCGGTGACATCCAATACAGCTTCTTCGCCGCCAGCGGCACAGAGGCCATCGAAGGCGCTATCAAACTGGCCAAAATGTACACGCACAAAAACGGTTTCATTGTGGCCGTCAAAGCCTTCCACGGCAAAACCATGGGATCCCTGTCCATGATGGGCAAATCCGATTACCGCACCCCGCCTGGGACGCTCTACGGCGGGCCGGTGTACCATGTGCCCTACGGCGATGCGGACGCGGTGGAACGCCAGCTGGACATCTGCGCTAAGGTCGGCATTGAAATTGCCGCCGTGCTGATGGAGCCCATTCAGGGTGAGGCCGGCGCCATCGTCCCGCCGGACGACTTCTGGCCACGCCTGCGTGAGATCACCCGCCGCTACGGGGTGCTGCTCATCGCCGACGAAGTGCAGACCGGCATGGGCCGCACTGGCAAACTATGGGGCGTGGAACATTGGGAGGTCGTCCCCGATATCCTGGCCGTGGCCAAATCCCTGGGCGGCGGGGTCATGCCCATCAGCGCCTTCTGCGCCAACGCAGACATCTGGCAGGTGATGATGGATCCCAACCCCTTCATCCACACCACCACCACCGGCGGAGGTGCATTGGCCTGCAGCGCCGCCATCGCCGCCATTAACGTCACCCTGCGCGACCGTCTGTGGGAACAGGCCGCCCAAAAAGGCAATTACCTCCTCCCCCGGCTGCGCGCCCTGGCCGAAAAATATCCCCACATCTTCAATTCGGTCACCGGCAAAGGCTTGCTCATCGGCCTGCACTTCAAAGATTCCGCCATCGGCTACAAAGTCGCCGCTGGGTTGTTCCAGCGCGGTGTGCTGGTGGCCGGAACCCTGACCAGCGCCCACACCATTCGCATCGAGCCGCCATTGGTCATCACCCAGGAACAATTGGATCAAGTGTTGGATCGTCTCACGGATGTCATCGAAGAGATCTCCCGCACTCATTCATTTGACTGATCTGTGGTAAAACTACATGCTTTCTTTGTGAAATCTTGTCAGGAGGGATCGTATGAACATTTCTGGATATGAGTACCAATGGTTGGTACTGATCGGCATCGCCGTCTTCTTCGCCATCCGCCTGGGGGTCGGCTATTATGCCTCGCGCAAAGTCAGCAGCGCCACCGATTTCATCGTCGCCGGACGCCGTCTGCCTATCTACCTGGCGGGTGCCTCCATCATGGCCACCTGGTTCGCCGCCGAAGTCCTCATGGGGGCCAGCTCCAACGCCTACCAATACGGCTTCCAGGGGGTGGTGTTTGACCCCTTTGGCGCGGGCCTGTGCCTGCTGATTTCCGGCTTCTTCTTCATCCGCCTCATGCGCCGTGCGCGCTACCTGACCCTCATTGACTTTTTTGAACACCGCTACGGCCGCACCATGGGCTTTCTCATCTCCCTGGTGCAGCTTGTCACCTACTTCGGCTGGACGGCCGCTCAAATTGTGGCGGGCGGCAACATCGTCCACGCCCTCTTCGGCTGGCCGGTGGCCGCGGGCATGATCCTGGTGGCCACCATCGTCACCGTCTACACCCTCATGGGCGGGATGTGGGCCGACACCCTTCTGGACTTCATGCAAATGTTCCTCACCGCAGGCGGCATCACCCTGGTCTTCTCGGCAGTGGTGCGCGCCGTCGGCGGTTGGGATGTGCTGGTGGCCAATGCTGGTTCCATGTTCACCTCCAAGCCCTTCACCTTGCTGCCCATCCCCGGTGAAGGCTACCTGGGTTACGACGGACTGCTGGGCTGGACCTATTGGCTGGCGGCCTGGATGGCAGTCGGTCTGGGCTCCATTGCCGCCCAGGACCTGATGCAGCGCTCCATGTCGGCCCGCAACGAGGCCACCTCGGTGTGGGGCACCTACTTAGCCTCCGCCCTCTACATCGGCTTCGGCGTGCTCTCCCCCCTGATCGGCATCGGCATGTTCGTGCTCAACCCCAACCTCACCGTGGACCAGACGGAATTCGTGCTGGTCTCCGCGGCCATGAAATACCTCACGCCCATCCTGACCTCGGTCTTCATCGCTGCCCTGGCTTCTGCCCTCATGAGCACCTCCGACACCTCCATCCTGGCGGGTGCCTCCATCCTCTCCGAAAACATCCTGCCGTTCTTTAGAAGCAAAAAAATGGACGGCAAAACCCAACTGCTGTGGACGCGCATCGGTGTGATCGGCATGGGGGTAATCAGCCTGCTGCTGGCACTCTACGCCGAAACCATTTACAAGCTGGCCACCTTCTCCTGGACGGTGCTGCTGGTAGGTGTGTTCACCTCCTTCGCCTTCGGCATGTACTGGAAGCGCGCCAACCTGGTGGGGGCTGTCACCGCTTTTGTGGCCGGGTTCTCTACCTGGCTGATCCTCACCCTGGTGGTGCTGCTGCCCATCACCCTGGCGGTCTGCGAAGGAGATTACGAAGTGGCGATTTGGGACGCGGCCTACATTGGCTCGGTGCCTGCGCTCATCGTCTCCGTTATCGGCATGGTTGTCGGCTCGCTCGTCACCCAAAAATCCAACCCGCCTCTACCCCTGCGCGATGTAGACGGCAACATCATCGAATTTTCCAACCGTCTGGGCATCAACCCGCTGTGGGATGCCCTGCGTAAGCTCAAGCCAGGCGAGGAAGACCGCACCTAAACCCGCCCATGTACAGTCATTCTTTCACCCGTCGGGGGCCAAACCAGCCCTCGACGGTTTTTTTACCCGCTGCGCTCAGGCGCAAATCCTCTGAGGGGAATTGCCGAAAATATAGTATCATTGGGTTTCAGCAGTCTAATCACAATAGGATTTGATTCGTATGACATTCAACCCCGACAACGCCACCCCACCTTCCGCTCCGGAATCCCCTGCCGCAGATCCCGTCCGCCGCTGGGCCTTCCTGAGCTGGATCGCCGCCGTCTTAACCCTGGCGCTGCTCCTCTGGCTAAATTTCCCCACCCTCGACCAACTGGCCCGCGGCATTTACACCCCCACCCCGGCCCCCCCCACCCTGACCCCCACACCGCGGCCTTCACGCACCCCCACCATCACCTCCACCCCCACCATCGAACCCACCGCCACGCTGACCCCCTATCCACCGTCGGCCTATCAAATTCCCGATGCCTCCCTGTTGGACCCGGTTCTGCCCGGCCTGCGAGGCACGGCCGTGGTGATGAACGAGGATCAGGCCCAGGTTAACCCGCCCTTTGACAATCCCCAGTGGATTTCTTCGGACACCATCGCCCAGCAGTTGGGCAAGGAGCTCACCGAACGCTATTACGCCACCTTCGGTGCGGCCTCCATCCAATGGCAAACGGATAAACCCCTCAGCCCCGGCCTCTATGAAGTGTACGTCCTCGACACCGTTTTCAGCTCAGGCGGCAGCCTGGACTTCACCGTATCCCTCGGCGGACAAGCCCTCAGCCCCATCTTCGGCTCCGCCTCGCTGCAGTACCAATCCTCGCGCGGCAACCCGCCTCAAATTCAAGATTTGTGGCGCAGCATCGGCCTCTACAACCTCGACCGCCCCGACCTGCTGACAATTGCTGCCAGCTGGCAGAACCGAGACGAAAATTCCATCGTGGCGGTGGACCGCGTGCTGATTGTGCCCTACCCCGCCACGGCCCAGGCCATGTTGGAACGCCTGCCGCGCCGCGCTCAGCAAACCGTCTTCATTGACGACCTGGCTGCGCGGATTGAATCCAATCAGGTGATCTATTCCGAGTCGGACGCTCTGTCGTGGAAAGACCAATACCAATACGTCATCAACCCCGAAACCGAGATCACCGCCACCTGGGAAACCTACGAACCGGTCGCCGCGGCCAAATATGAGATCTTCGTCTGGCTGCCCGCCTCTCACGCCACCGGTCAGGTCTCGTACCGCGTCCAGATTAACAATGAAGATGTCACCCCCGACGGGCTGGAAAGCGCCAACATCGCCGTCAACCAATCCGAGTTCCGCGGCGGGCAGTGGGTCTCTTTGGGCCAGTTCACCACGCCGCGCATCTACGAAAAGCCCGTGCCCATCAACATTCAAATCGCCATCCCCGCCAACGCCACCGGTGATATCGCCCTGGATGCGGTGGCCATCGTCCGCGCCGAGTAACTTGCCCCCCGGCAGAGGTGTCTATGAGCAGCGAAAACCCCCTCATCCGCCAGCTCCCTCCCAAATCGCGCGAGGTGTTTAACGCCATCTGGGATTCGTTAGCCCCTGCCGATCAGCGCAGCCTGAAAACCCTCATCACCGGCTTTCCCTCCGATTCCGCCATGCTGCGCGTGCTGGTCAAGCTCTCGGCGGATCAAATCAAGATGACGTTTGGCTCCAAACACCGCGTGGCCATCGTAGGCCCGGCCAACGTAGGCAAATCTACCCTCTACAACCTGCTCATCCAAGACAAGCACGACCGCGCTGAGGTCAGCCCCCTGCCCGGTACCACCCGCACCAACCAGAGCGCCGATGCCGGCCTGTTCAACGTTGTGGATACCCCCGGTGCAGATGCCGTCGGCTATGTGGGGGCATTGGAACAAGAACAGGCCCTGCAGGCCGCCCGCGAGGCCGATTTTCTGATCATCGTCTTCGACGCCATCCAGGGTATCAAGCAGACCGAGCTGGATCTGTACCAGACCCTGCTTGGCTACGGCAAGCCCTACATCGTGGTCCTCAACAAAATTGATCTGGTGCGCAAAGAAACCCAGCGCGTCCTGCAGCTGGCCGCCCAGCATTTAGAGCTGAACCCCGAACAGGTCATTCCCATCGTGGCCCGCACCGGCGAAAATCTGGATAAAGTTCTGCTGTCCATCGCCGCCACCGAGCCGGGGATTGTGGCCGCCCTGGGGGCCGCCCTGCCGCAGTACCGCTGGCGGCTGGCCTGGCGTTCCATCGTGTCCGCCGCCTCCATCGCCGCCGCCATCGCCCTCATCCCCCTCCCCATTCTGGATTTCGGCCCCCTGCTGGTCACCCAATCCATGATGGTGCTGGGTATTGCCCGCATTTACAATTACAGGATCACCGCCGCCCGCGCGCGCGAGCTGGCGGTCACCTTTGGCCTGGGCTTTTTGGGTCGCAGCCTGTTTGCCCAGTTGAGCAAACTGGGCGGGCTGCCCGGCTGGCTGCTGGCCGCCGCCATCGCTTCCTCTACCACGGTGGTCATGGGCTACGCCGCCGCCATCTGGTTTGAAAAGGGCGAGCGCCTCTCCAACGAGAGCCTCAAAAAGCTCACCGCCGCCGTGACCCAATCGCTGCTGGGCCGCCTGAAGAACCTGGGCAAGAAGGACCGCCCCAACCAGCAAACCCTCAAGCAGCAGGTGGAACAGGCCCTGGAAGACGCCGCCATCGGCAAAGACCGCAGCATTTTGGATCAGCAGGCCCAGGCCTCCGCGAACGCAGGCGCAGACGAAATTTTGCTGGACGGCTAGCCCGCCCTCGCTGCGCACGGCCCCTAAACCGGCAGCGGAAACAAAGGCACCCTGGCCGCGTTGTGCATAAGCGCATATAACTCCTCCAGTTCGATTCCAAACGGCTGAAACACGTCGGCTGCCGCCCGCAGCGCCAGCTTGCGGTACATGCCCACGTCCAAACAGCGCCGGTCAAAGTCCTGCGGCAAATCCCAGGCCCGCACTCGTTCCTCCCCGCGCACATATAAAAACCGCACCCGCTGTCCTGCCACTGTGCACTTGCCCGCCGCCAGCAGCTGCCCAGCGGCGCGTGCCGCGGGCGAAGGATGGGTGTATTTTTCCAGCGGACGGCTCAGCTTTTGGGCGCAGAGCAGTTCCTCCAGCGGCACCTTACCCTCGCGCAGCCGCGCTAATTCCCACCGCAGCCGCCCCAAAGCCTCTGCCACTGCCGGTTTCAGATCTTCGGCGTTGACAGCCTGCGCCAAACACTCCAACAGCCCCATCTGCACCGCCGTCACCCAGGGCGGGGTATCGCGCCGCCGCGCATCCAGGCCGCGCACCTTCAGGCTGCCGTCCGTAAACACGCCAAAGTAACGGTTGCCCACCGGCACACGCGGGTTGCCGCGCGAGGGCAGAAAGGCCACCCAGCGGTACACCCCATCCAGAGCGATGGGCAGTCCCGTGCGCCGCGTCACCTCGGCCAGCAGCGGCTCAAAATCCTCCGCGGTGCGGCAGCCGGCCCGCTGCACCCACAGACCGTCCACATACAAATGCAGCACCGCAAAACCCAGGTCTTCTGCGGCCTCTTTGGCGCGCAGCAGCGCCTCGCGCCCCCCGGCGGTCACGGCCTCGTGCGCCCCAATCCGCCCAAAGCGCGCGTTTTTATAGCCCAAATAGCCAAAACACACCACCAGCAGCCATTTTTGTGCCGCCGTGCGTGCCCGAATGCTTTTGCGGCGCGGGTCCCAGGCAGGCAGTTTGGCCGCCCAGGTTTTGAGCGCCACGCGTTTATGCAGCAGCGGGGCCAGCGTGCGCGGGATCAGACCGGGGTTGGGCGCGGGCGGCTGTGAGAGCGGGCGCGACTGCGTCTCCGGCGAAATATTGCAGCGCACCATCACCGCCGGATACAGCGACACAAAATCAATCGCCCCCACTTCGAAATGCAGCCCCATGCGCGGCTGGTACACCAGCCCACCAAAATCGGATTGAATCAGGCTCAGCATACTGCGCGGCTGCTCCACCTGCTGCTTGTGCCAGGGAACCAGTACCCCATCCCGCAGCGCGGTCTGCATCTGCATGCAGGAAATCCCCGTGCCCGGAGAAATGCGCGCTGCGGTTTGAATGGGCAATGCCGTCACCCGTGCGTTCTCCAAAATGCCCTCCAGCCCGTAGTCGCGCCACAGCATGGCGTTTTGGCGGTCAATATGCACACGTCCATACAGGTGCACCTGCTGGCCGCGGTACACGATCTGTCCATAGGAAAAATAGGTGTGCTCTTCCACCGTGCGCAGCGGGTAGGCCGGGTCGCGGCTCAGCGGGGCCTGCCCCCGCCGCAGCAGTTCCGGCAGCAGCCAGGTATCCCCGTAATCGGTCAGCACAATATCTGGATCCAATTTCTGCAAAGCCGAGCGCAGCCAGGCCGCCGGTGCGCTGCCCGCCACCCAGGGGTAGGTCTGCTTCCAGGCGCGAAAGCGCAGCTCCAGGCGGGTGGGCGGGGTACGCTGGGGGTCGCCCTCCGGCAAATTGATTTCCAAAATGCGCAAAGGCGGCGGGGCTGGGTCCAACGCCCAGGGAGAATCCAACACCTCAAACGCGTGCACGTTGCCCTGCTCGTCCGCCTCAGCCCGGCAGCGCGCCAGCGGAAACGAGCCAAAGGCCGCTGCATGCCGCACGGTCAACGGCACGTCTGCATCGTAATAGGTCAGATCGGGGAATTCGCGTTCCACTTCCGCAAACAAAGGCGGCAGCCCAGCCGGGTCGGCCGTCTCCACCGCCAAAACCGGCAAACGCTCCGCCAAAAACAGGTCGCGTCGCTCTTCGCGCGCCAGCCCGGGCGCAGGTTCCCGCCCCCGCAGCCAACGCCACAGCGCCCGCAGCCGCGGTCCCGGCCCCGCCGCAAAAAAACGCACCGGAAAGCGCTGACACAGCCGCACCCGCCGGTCGTCAGCGGTCACCAGCCACAGCGCCACCCCTCGCGGGCCGTCCGCATACAGGTCCAACAGCCAGCCCTCATGCGTCATCCAGCAGCCGACTCTGAAGCGTCTCCACCTGCGCCCGCAGGCGAGAGACCTCCTTGTGCTCTTCCAGCAGCATGGCCAGCAAAAACGTCTCCATCGGCAGCAAATTGGCGGCGTAGGCCGCCGCTGCCAGGTGCTGGCGAGCCGCGGTGAAAAGTTCATCCAGCGCCATCTGATCCGAACGGCGCAGCGCCCGCCGGAAACGGCCAAAAGCAGCCTGTTCCTCGTTCAGCGATTGGGTAATGGACGGTAAAGTACGGCCCATGTTTCACCTCTATTTCCACAAAGAACCCTGCCGGTAGACGCCCATTGCGGGCGGCAATTCTTCCACCCAGCACTGATCCGCCTGCGCGCAGACCCGCTGCACGAAGGCCGCGCGCTCTGGGAAGTCGGACGGGGGCGGGCGCACGCTCACCATCACCGGAGCCCCGGCCAAAAGCCCGCGCACATGCCCTAAAGCCGCCGCCAACAGCCGCTGCCCCTCGTCATAGCGCACGCTTTCGTCGTAAAAAGATGCCAGCAGGTCAAAAATCACCACCGGCTCCCGCACCTGGCGCGCGCAGGTCTGCTCCAACAGGGCCAGCACCTGGTAACAGGTGAAAGCTCGTGCGGTTTGAATATTCGCCAACGCCCGCACGGGGTCCATCGTCAGTCGCCGCAGCTCGCGCACCACCGGCAGCGGGTTGGCGCGGTTGCCGCAGTCCAAAACCCATACCCTGCCGCGCAGCGCCAGCCGCGCCGTCAAAATCAGCATACGCTGCAGCGCGCCCGACCCGCCCGCGATCACATACAGTTGATTGGAAGTTGGCAGGCGAATAGCGTCCATGCCGCCATCATCGCAAAATTCCCCCAGGCTGTAAATCCCCCCGCCGGAGGATTGGCGGAGGGTTGCTGGGGAGCCTCCCTCGGGAGGATGCATCCCTGGGGGGCATAGGGGGGTCCTACCCCCACCCCTACAGGTATTCGCTCAGATCCCAGGGAGCCAAGTGCTGGCGCAGAGCCGCGCGGCTGTTCACCCCAAATTTGCGCAGCACAATTTCAATGTGTGATTTAACCGTCGTGGGCGCAATGTGCAGCTGCGCCGCAATCTGCCGCGTGGAATCCCCCCGGCACACATATGCGGTGATCTGCTGCTGGCGCGGCGAAAGCTGCCCCCAACAGGTCAGCACCCAGGATTGTCGCTCCTGGGCCTGAGCCGCCTGTTCCAACAGCTCCGCGGCCACCTCCTGAGGGGTGCGCTGCTGGCGCTCTGCCATGCGCTCCAACAGCTCATAGGATTCCACGTCCAGCGCAAACGTCCGCCTGCGCCGCAGCCAATTCCGCACGCCCCGCCATACGATGTCCAAAGCGTTCACAGTTTTATTGTATAGAACAAATGATCTATTGTCAATGTATCCCCGCCCAATCAAAAGCGGCCGTTCTTTGAACGGCCGCTGGCATCCACACGTTTTGATGTAAAGCAATCAAACCTAGCCCTGCAAAGGCACCTTGTGCAGGTCGCGGTACAGCCCCGGCAGCTGCCAAACGCGCACCGCCGCCTCAATTTGAATGCGGAATGACATCTTGGATTGTCCCCAGCGCCGATCGGCGAAGTAAATGGGGATTTCTTTAAACCCGTACCCCAGGCGTGTGGCCACATAAGCCATTTCCACCTGGAAGATATACCCATTGGAGCGCACGCGTTCCAGCGGCATACCCTGCAAAGTCTTACGGCGCCACAGGCGAAAGCCACCGGTTACATCCCGCACTTTCATACCCAGGATGGTGCGCGCATAAAAATTTCCAAAGCCGGAAAGAGCCTTGCGCCATAACGGCCAACGCTCATCCAGGCTGCCGCCGGGCACATACCGCGAACCGATTACCAGATCGGTACTTTCCAGCGTTTTCACCAGTTCGACCACTTTTTCCACCGGATGCGAGAAATCCGCATCCATCTGTCCCACGGCCTCGGCGCCGTCTGCGATGGCGTGCTGAAACCCCTGAATATAGGCCGTGCCCAGGCCCAATTTCCCCTGGCGGTGCATCACCGACATGCGGCCGGGATGTTCCCTCGCCAGGTCTTCGGCCAACTGTCCGGTTCCGTCTGGGCTGTTGTCGTCCACAATCAAAAGGTTTAAATCATCCAGCGGCAGCGCAAATAAAGCCGCCGTAAGCTTCGGTAAATTCTCAGCTTCGTTGTAGGTGGGTATAACAATGGTTGTTTTCAAAGGCTTACCTGCCGGTGTGTTTTTCCAGCTCCGTTTTCAACTCTTCCAGGCTTGTCAACGCGCCAGATTCTTTCGAAATTGCCGTCACCGCCACAGTCAGACGCCGACCTTCCAGCCGGTTTACTTCGCGGTCTTGATGACGGTAAAAATAATCAAAGGACTGCACCAAACGGCGCTTGAGGCGCTCCTGCATTTCCGCAGTGGCACCCTGACGGGTGAGCAGCACAAAATCGGTGGCCGTCCAATGGCCCACAAAGCCCTCGCCGCCCGCCTGTTGAAGCGAATCTTGAATCATCAAAGCCACCGCCCGCAGCAGGTCATCTGAAGCCACAAAGCCGTACAGCTCGCGGAATGCGTCCAGATGGCCCAGAGAAATCAGCAGCAGCTTCCAATCTTTCTCGGCCAGGAACTTGCCCAATTGCTCATCCACCAGCCCGCCCTCTGGCAGCCCCGTCACCGGGTTGGTCAAAGACCCGCGCCGCGCCCGCTGCAGGGTGTTGCGCACGCGCAGACGCAGTTCCTGAATATCAAACGGCTTGGTGATGTAATCTTCCGCGTGCAGTTCCAGCCCCTTCAGGCGGTCCAGTCGCTCACGTTTTTCGGTTAAAAAGATGATGGGAATGTCTCGCGTACGCCGGTTGGTGCGCAGCCGCCGGGCAACCTCAAAACCGTCAATATCCGGCAGACGAATATCCAGGATCACCAGGTCGGGCGCCTGCTTCTGACACATCTCCACACCGTCTTCCCCCCAATGCACCACAGAAACCTCGTACCCCTGAACGCGAAAGTACGCGTTCAGCATGTCCGCGATGTCCAGGTCATCTTCAACAATTAACAGTGAAGCCCGGGGTTCGTCCACGTTCTCAGCCTATCGGTTCTTTGGGGATAATAAAATCGCAGGTCGCGTCTCCCACCGATTTTGCCGTGGTCTGTGTCACGCGGAACTCACTGCCGCCCGACACCCATTTCAAGCTTTCCTGCAACAAACCCGTGGCGATAAAGCAAGCGGGCTTATCCGTCGTGCGCCCCCAACACACCGGGCAGCGGTGAATGGTGTAGACGTAGTGATCTTCCTGCTCGGCCACCGTGCTCAGTTGGTCGCTGGTCTGCGAGAAGATTTTGGCCATGGCCGCCAGGCCGATGCGAATCTTGGCACCCAACGGCAGCACCTTGAAAGCCATGTCCCCTACCCCGGCCAGCGCGCCAAAGTTGCGCAGCGCATCGTTGAAGGTCGCTCGTCCAGCGCGTTGGGCCAAACCGCGCCCCCCCCGCGGCCCATACAGCTCTTCCAAGGCCGCCCAAATCGCCGAGAAATCGGCAAAGTCAAACTGCCGGTCCAAATTGTCTGGCGGCAAATTATCAATGATCGAAGATAACCCCGCAAGGTTTAAAATGGCGTTCAGCCCGTTCTTTCCCATCACATCTTCCAGGGAAAGGATGGCGATTCGGGCAATTTTATTCGGGTAATACAAACCGCTCTTCGGAATGGGCTCCATGGCGTCCCCGTGTTAGATCAGTTTAACCAAGTCCTCGGCTGCGCGGCGCATGTCGAGGAAAATAAGGCCCAGCTTCGCCTGTTCGCGGGCCAGGGCCGTCAAAACCGCTTCCTCGCCGACAGACATCAACACCACATACCCTTTTTGCCCTTTGATGTACACCTGCTCCAGCGAGCCGCGGCCCAACTCTTTTGCAATGC
The DNA here is from genome assembly GCA_029975215.1 of Levilinea sp. GTDB lineage: Bacteria > Chloroflexota > Anaerolineae > Anaerolineales > Anaerolineaceae > Levilinea. The sequence goes on along the minus strand of JARKPO010000061.1, from coordinate 53,725 downwards.
GCTCGCCCAAAGAGAGCATTGCCGCCGACATCGCTGAAACACGGTCCTCTTCTACACCTTGGGGGAGTGCCGATGCAATCGTCAGGCCGTCCGCACTGACAATTGCGGATGCCTCAATATCTGGAGATGACGCCTGAAGCTCTCGTAGGCGTTCGACCATCATTTGGGTGCGTGACATGGCCAAGGCTGCACTCCTTCTTAAAATCTCGAATTACTGATTCAGGGATTGCAAGTTACTCAACATAATTTAGCACAGGCTTTAAGTTGTGTCAAGCAAACCTGGCGCGCCCAAGAGCCACCTAACAATTTTGTTATACGATATATCTACGCCTCAATCTGCCCCGAATCCCATGTCCGCGGTTTTCCGCCCAAAAATGGGTTAAAATAGACTTCGCTGCGGGCGGCTCTTTTTCCACCGCCCGCCACAACGAGGAAACCTTATGTCCATGCAACGAACCTGCTTATCGGTGGCGGCTTTTGCCATTCTGCTTTCCGCACTGCTCATCCCCGCGCCTGTCCAGGCGGCCCCTGTCGCCCAAACACCCCCCGGGAATGAGCCTTATTCTGGCGCGCCGCTATGCCTGCCCGATACCTATTTAGCCGATCCAGGCGATTGCCTGGCTCTGGGGCCGGCTGCCTTCCTGACTGACCTGGCCCGCCAGGGCATCACCTACCCCAGCCTGCCCCTGCCCGCCTCTCACCCCAGCAGCGAGCTGAGCCAGGTGAATATCAACTATGCCAAAATCAACCTGGAACCCTACGAGCCGGCACCCATGTTCTCTTCATTACAGGATGCCGTCGCCGGAACCAACCCCGTCCGCTACCTGCCCGGCGGAGACGGGCTGCGCTACGTATCCTACACGCAGCGCGCGGACCAAAACGGCGGCCACTATGTGCTGCTGCCCAGCGGTGAATGGATGCGCGCTTCTCCCGCAGCGATTCTATCCACCTTCCAGGGTCTGGTTTTTCGCCGCAACCCCACTTCTTCTTTCGGCTGGATTTTCGACAACACCACTCCCAAGAGCAGCCCCAGCACCCTGGCTCCCGAGAACGGCCAGCCCCTGGTCAAAGAACAGGTGGTGCCCATTTACAAAGTGGTTGAGGCCGAAAACACCCAGTGGTACATGGTCGGCCTGGGTCAGTGGGTTGAACGGCGCTACATCCGCCAATTTAACCTCAAAACCACCCCGCCCGAAGGCGTAGAGAACGGCCGCTGGATCGAGGTTAATCTGTACGAACAAACCATGGCGGTCTACGAAGACAACCGCCTGGTCTTTGCCACCCTCATCGCCACCGGCGCTGACCCCTATTTCACCCGCCCCGGCCTCTTTAAGGTGTACAAGAAGAAAGCCACCGAAAATATGTCGGGCGCCTTCGCCTCGGACAAATCCGATTATTACTATCTGGCCGATGTGCCCTGGACAATGTACTTTGATGAAGCCCGCGCCATCCACGGTGCTTATTGGCGCGCCTGGTTTGGCATGCCCCAGTCGCACGGCTGCGTCAACCTTTCGATTGGCGACGCTCGCTGGGTTTATGACTGGGCCCAGGAAGGCGATTACGTCTACGTCTGGGATCCCTCCGGCCAAACCCCCACCGACCCCAAATTCTACACCCAGGGCGGAGCCTGATTCTGTTTTCCCCACGCAAAAAAACACCCCGGAAGCCTTGGCCGCATCCGGGGTGTTTTTCCGTTCAGGTTCGCGCTTTAGGGTTCCAGCACAATCAGCATCGAAGACAGCGCCACCGTGCCGGGGATGCGCTGGTCGCTTTCCTGCCGGATGGTCAGGCGCACCGGCGTGCGTCCGTCCACCTGATAGGGGATATCCGCCTGAAAAGGTGTGTGGCTCAAATCGCCTGTGGGGGCTTCCACCGTGATCTCTTTCGAGCCTACCACGCGGCCGCTTTCGTCAATCAGCTCCAGGATCACGGGCTTGGCGTTCACCGGCCGCGCCAGACCCAATACCAACAGCGTCCCCCCTTTGATTTCCTGATCCCGATACGGGTATCGGATCAAATACGGCTCCAGATCCAACACTGAGGGAGTGATCTCGTTGTCGCCCACTTTCAGCAAAATTAAATCCACCGAAGAGATGGAGATGGCGCGCCCAAAGGTGTCATTGATGCGCATCTCCAGCCGCGCTGTCTCGGCCGCCGCGCTGATGTCAAACGTCATCATGTGTGAAAGCCAAAAGCGCCGGTTAATCAGCGCGCGGTAATCCAACACCGCTTCGCTGATTGTGCGCGAATCTTCGCCAATCAGACGCAGGTTCACATAGCCGTCGTCCCCCGGCTTAATCATGGCTTCCACCCGAAACGGGGAAGACACTTTGGAAAACAGGCCGGGGCGGGTGATGCGCAGAGTCTCATAGGGCGGCGTGGGGGTAAAGGTGACCGTGGGCGTCTTGGTGATAGTGCGCGTGCGTGTGGGCGCCTTGGTCAGCGTGGGCCAGCGCGTGCGCGTGGCCGTGCGTGTGAAGGTCGGCGAGCGCGTGGGGGTGGGCGAAGGCCCGTCCGTCACCGTCACCGTCTCGCTGGGCTGCGGCGAAGGGGTGAGCGTATCGGTCGGGATGGGGGTGTCCGTGGGCGGCACAGGCGTATCCGTGGGCATAAGTGAAGGCGTGACCGTGGGGGTGGCCGTCTCCGTCACCGTGGCCGTCACCGTCACCGTGGGGGTGGGCGAGATGATGTACGCCAGCAGTTCCTGGGCGGGCGCGCAGCCTCCCAGCACCACCGTCCCCAGGAGCAAGGCCATCGCCGCCCACCGTCCAACCGTCCGCCGCAGATGCATCGCGTCCTTCTTCCGTCTAAGCCAGCGCCGGAACGACTTCCTGCGCAAAGCGCCGCATGGCGCGTTCGCGCTCGGCGTGGGTTTCCGCTTCAAAATGGATCAGCGCGTAGTTCATGCCCGCGCTTTCATAAGCGCGCAGCTGCTCGGCCACCTCTTCCGGCGCGCCGTGCAAAGACGCCTCAGACCGCTCGAAATTCAAACGCAGCCGCAGGCACACCGTGAACGGCCGCCGCGCCAGCATGGCACGGTAAGGCTGCAGCGCTCTGGCCAGCTCTTCGGGCGGGCGAGCGTTGGGGTGCCACCCATCCCCCAGGCGTAGGGCGCGCTTCAAAGCCGCCGGTGCATCCCCCGCCACCCACAGCGGCGGGCCCCCGGCTTGTACCGGTGAGGGGGAGAACACCAAATCTTCAAATTGATAGTACTGACCGGCGTACTGCACCACCCGCCCCCCTCGCCACAGGCTGCGCAGCACTTGCACGGCTTCGTCCATGCGCTTGCCGCGGTCTTTAAAATTGACGCCCAGGTTGCGGAACTCGCCTTCAGACCAGCCCACTCCCACCGCCAGCAGGATCCGACCGCCCGAAAGCACATCCAACGTAGCCAGCGCCTTGGCCACCTCCACCGGGTTGCGCTGCGGCAGCACCAGCGAGGAAATTCCCAAACGGATGCGCGCGGTCAGCGCCGCCAGATAGCCCAGGCTGCTCACCGCCTCAAACAAATGGCCAAAGCGCTCCGCGTCAGCCTGCGGCAGCGCCAGGTGGTCCGTCAGCCAGGCTGAATCGAACCCCAGCCGCTCCGCTGCCAGCAGACAGTCCACCATGCCCAGGCGCGTCGCGCCGTTGCCAAAGGAGGGCAAAATCACGCCAAATTTCATCCGGACTCCGTTTGTCTACAGCCCGTACAGTTCGCCGAACTTGCCTTGCAGATAGCGCAGATACGGCTGCGGGTCAATCTTCGACCCAGTCACTTTCTGAATCAATTCCTGCGGCTCAAACATGGCCCCATACTGGTGCACATGCTCACGCAGCCAGCCCAACAGGGCCGCGAACTCGCCGCGCATCATCTGCTCCTCCAGATCGGGGATGTCTTGCTGAATCTTTTCCCAAATCTGCACCGAAACCAGGTTGCCCAGGGCGTAGGTGGGGAAATAACCCATCATCCCGCCGGACCAATGCACGTCCTGCAGCACACCCAGGCTGTCATTGGGTGGGGTGATGCCCAAATAATCGCGCATACGCTGGTTCCAGGCCTCCGGCAGATCCTTCACCGCCAGCGCGCCTTCCAGCATAGCAATTTCCAGCTCCAGGCGCAGCATAATGTGCAGGTTGTAGGTGGCTTCGTCCGCTTCCACGCGAATGAGCGAAGGGGCTACTTTGTTGATCGCGCGGTAGAAGGTGTCCAGGCTCACATTGCCAAACTGCGCAGGGAAAGCACGCTGCAGGCGGGGGTAGAAGAACACCCAAAACGCCTTCGAACGCCCCACCAAATTTTCCCACATGCGCGACTGCGACTCATGCACCGCCATCGAAGCACCATCCGCCAGCGGCGTCCGCCGCAGCGAGTGGGCAATGCCCAGTTCATATAGCGCGTGCCCGCATTCATGCATGGTTCCAAACAGCGCCGGGTTCAAGAACTTAGGATCAAAACGCGTGGTGATGCGCACATCATCCAGCCCAAAGCTGGTGGTAAAGGGATGCACCGAGCGGTCCTGACGGCCGCGCTCAAAGTCATACCCAAAGCGCTGAATCACCTCCATCCCAAAGTCCCATTGGTCCTGCTCATCGAAAGCCTGGAAAAGCAGGCGGTCGTCCACCTCAGGCTTCTCACGGATGGCTTGAATCAGTTTCACCTGCTGCGGGCGCAGGGTGGCAAAAATGGCCTGAACCTCCGCAGTCTTCAGTCCCGGTTCGTAAATATCCAGCAGGGGGTCGTATACATGCGTGTAGGGTGCAAAGAACGCGGCGTACTGGCGGTTCAGCTCCAGAATTTTTTCCAGATGCGGGCGAAACACGCTAAATTCGTTGTTGGCCTTGGCCTTTTCCCAGGCACTTTGCGCCACGGTGGTGGCCCGCGCAAATTCCGACACCCAGGCCGCCGAAACCCGCGTGTGCTTTTCATAATCGCGCCGTGCCACCTTAACCAAGCGCGCCTCAAACGAATCCGGGGCGGCATCCAACCCGCGCAGATCATCCAATAATCGTCCCAGTTCCTCCGAGGTTGCCCGCTGATGCGCCAGCCGCGCCAGTGTGGCCAGTTGATCGCCGCGGTCTTCGGCTCCCTTTACGGGCATGTTCACCTGCTGATCCCATCCCAAAACTGCCTGCGCGTGATTCAGGTCGTAGATTTCTCCCAAAAGGTCTTTCAATTGGTCCAGCTTCGCGTTCATACGTCACCCTCTTCGTTTCAAAGATATGTCCATTGGATTGGGATGATTGTACCCTAAAACCATCCTGCCCGCGCCTGGGCAATTGGCCGGTCTTTGTCCGATTCAATGCACCCCCCCTGGGGATGGCCAGGGGGGGTGCCAATTATCTGCCGTCTTTGCCTTTCAAGTAGCGGTCAAACCATCCGCTGATACTCTTCAGGCGCACAATTTTGCGGTCGGTGCGCCCCGTACGTGATAAGCCGTGCGGCTCCTCCGGAAAGAGCACCAATTCCGTATCCACGCCCAGTTTCTTCAAGGCCACATACACCTGTTCGCCCTGTTCGGGATCACAGCGCATGTCCATTTCATTATGGATCACCAGGGTGGGCGTACGCGCGTTACCCAAATATTTCACCGGCGAACGGTCCCAGGCCACCTCAATGCTCTCATAGGGTGCGCGCCCATCCAGCTCCGTTTGGAACCACCAGTTGAAATCGCTGGAGCCCCACATAGAAACGAAATTGCTCACAGAGCGCATGCTCACCGCGGCAGCGAAGCGCTGGGTGTGGCCGATGATCCAGTTGGTCATATAACCCCCATAGCTGCCGCCCAAAACGCCCATGCACTGGCTGTCCACATACTCTTTCTGCGCCAGTAAATCGCCGAAGGCCATCACATCCGCATAATCCGCCGTCCCCCAGCGGCCCTTGCTGATAGCTTCGGCGTGCTTTTCGCCATATCCGCTGCCGCCGCGCGGATTGCTGAACGCCACCACATAGCCTTGCGCTGCCAGATAATAGAACTCGTGCATGAAGAAAAAGCCGTACTGCGTTACCGGTCCGCCGTGAATTTCCACCAGGCAGGGGTATTTGCGTCCGGCTTCCATCCCAGGCGGCTGCACAATCCAGCCCTGTAAATCGTTGCCGTCCGGCCCCTGAAACCAGAAATCCTCCACCGTGCTCAGGTCTATTTCCTTTAACCACTCCTGGTTCAGGTGAGTCACCGCTCGCTCTGGGCGGCTGCCGTCCATCTCCCGCACCCAAACCTGACACGGATCCTGCAGCGTCCCCAGGGTATAAGCCAGCCGCCGGTGGCGCTCATCCAGGCTGAAATCCACCACCACCCCCGGCACGTCCACCACGGCTTCCTTCGTGCCGTCCGCCGCGTCAAAAGCCCACAGCGCCGTGCGCCCGTGATAAGCCGCCTGCACATACAGCCGGCTGCTGTCCGGCGACCACACCGGTGCCATCTGCCGGGTTCCACCCACGTCATTAATGGTGGATGCGGAAATAAACACATCCTGCGCCGCGCTCACGCAGCGGGCCGGGCCGCTGCCGTCCGCTGGAACCACCCACAGCCGATCCGGCTTCCAGGATTCGTTCAGCCCTTCGCGGCCGATATAGGCAATCCATTTTCCATCCGGCGACCAGCTGGCCTGTCCTTTGGGGCCAGTGGGCGTCTCCACCTTCCGAACGGCGCCGCTGCGCACCTCCAACACCCACAGATCCACCCTATCAGGATCAAAATCAGGGTCGGGCTGGCGGTTGGAGAAAAAGGCCACTTCCTTCCCATCCGGCGACCAGACCGGCCCAGTTTCATCATAAACGGCGCTGTCGGTCAGCTGACGCACCCGCCCCGTGCGCGCATCCATCAGCCACAGGTGCGTGCGCTCCTGCGGCAAATAGCCGTAGTTGTCCAGCTTGTAAAAGACGCGCGTGTAGCGCCGCGAAACCACCCCCAACTTCTTTTTTTGCTCGTCCTGTTCACGTTCCACCACTTCGGCGTCTTTTTTGCGGAACTCACACACAATCTGCGTCCCCTTGGGCGACCAGGCAAACTCGCCAAATTCGCCCTGCAGCCGCGTCAACGGCCGGGCCTCGCCCCCGTCAGCCGGCATCACAAATAACTGAGTTTGCTTTTCGTCCAGGCGGTTGGATGTGAACGCCAGCTGCCCCCCGTCCGGCGACCAGTGCGCCTTGCCGTCCACATGATCCCCCACTGTAAAGGGCACGGCAGCGCCGGTTTCCAGACGCAGCATCCATAAATTGGTATATTTCTTTTCCGTTTTGCGTTCCACCCGCTGCACACCAAACACCACCCGTTCTCCATCCGGAGAAATTTCGCTGCTGGTGATCACCTGAAAACGGTACAGGTCCTCAGCGGTTATCAAACGACGATTGGTCATGCGTATCATCCCTCCCAAAACCCCACCTCGCCCGAAGCAAAGCGCAGTTTTAGCCGGTAAGCCCGGAAGATCATTTCTTTCGCTATCCGCGGTTGACAGACAGCCCCGATAAGAATATTATAGATCAAGTCAGCATTCTCCTGGGAGGATCCCCATGCAACTTGCTGTTGGCCAAAAAGCACCCGATTTCACTCTCCCCAGTCATTTGGGGACAGATATCAGCCTGTGTGAGCTGCGCGGGAAAAACGTGGTTTTGGCGTTCTTCCCCCTGGCCTGGACACCGATATGAACGAGCCAGATCCCGTCGTACGAGGCCAATTTGGCCAAGTTCACGGGATTAAATGTCCAGGTTCTGGGCATCAGCGTAGATCATGTCCCCTGTTTACAGGCTTGGGCAAAAAGTCTGGGCGGCATTACCTATCCCCTGCTCAGCGATTTTTGGCCGCACGGCGCCGTTGCTGAAAAATACGGCGTTCTGCGCCCAGACGGGTTCTCGGAACGCGCCATCTTCATCATGGATGCCCAGGGCATCCTCCGCTACATCGATGTGCATGATATCGGCGAACAGCCCAGCAATGAGGTGCTCTTTAAAGAGCTGGCCAAATGCGACCCGGCCATCGCCGCTGCCCTGCAGGCCGAACCCAGCTCAGATGAGCCCCTGCCTCACGGTGGGGTGGTCATGTACTGCACCGCCTGGTGCCCCGACTGCAAACGCGCCCGCGCCTGGCTGCGCTCTCACAACATCCCCTATACCGAGGTGGATATTGACGCAAACCCCAAAGCCGCGGCACAGGTGCGGCAGTGGGCCAACGGCAACCAGACTACCCCCACCTTTGATATTGACGGCCGCATCGTTGTCGATTTCAACGAAGCCCAACTGCGCGAGCTGCTCAAGATCCGCTGATCACCGTCTGCCGCTTCCAGCCAGGTCCAACCGCATCCCGTATCCCTCAAGACCTGCTGCCTTGCATTTACCGCCTGTGCAAAGGAACCCTGCCCTATGCCCACTCCCATCGTGGAAACCCGCAACCTGACCTACCGCTACGGCGATTTCCTGGCCGTAAAAGACCTCAACTTCCACATTGACCCCGGCGAGGTCTTTGGTCTGCTCGGCCCCAACGGAGCGGGTAAATCCACCACCATCTCCATGCTCACCTGCCTGCTGCCGCCCACCTCGGGTTCGGCTGTCATCGCCGGTATGGATGTAGCCAGTTCCGCTGCCGAAGTCAAACGGCTCATCGGCGTTGTTCCCCAGGACCTGGCCCTCTACCCCACCCTCTCAGCCCGTGAAAACCTGCGCTTCTTTGGCGAATTGTTTGGCCTGCGCGGCAAATCCCTGCGCGATCGGGTGGAAAGCGTGCTGGAATATGTGGGCATGACCGAGCGCGCCAACGACCCCATCAAATCCTACTCCGGCGGTATGAAGCGCCGCATCAACCTGGCCGTCGGGCTAATCCATTCCCCGCGCGTCCTCTTTCTCGATGAACCCACCGTGGGGGTAGACCCGCAGAGCCGCAATCACATCTTTGAGAGCGTGGAACGCCTCAACCGTGAAGAGGGCATGACCATCCTCTACACCACGCATTACATGGAAGAGGCCGAGCGCCTCTGCCAACGCGTGGCCATCATGGACCGCGGAGAAATCATCGCCCTCAACACCCCCCGCGAGCTGATCGCCATGCTGGGCGGCGGCATCCTGCGCATCGGCCTCCCTCAGGCCGACCCCGCGGTTGCCCAGTCTGTCCAGGCCCTTTCGCAGGTGCGCTCGGCCGTTTTTGAGGCCGACGGCGCCGCGCACAAGGCTATTCTTAAAGTGGAAACGCGCAGCGCCAACCCGGCCCTGCTGGAAATTATCCAATTGTTTAACCAGCAGGGGCTGGAGATCCTTTCCATGGAAACCCTGGAACCCAACCTGGAAAGTGTATTCCTGCACCTCACGGGCAAATCGCTTCGCGCTTAGGGACGCGGCATGAACCTTTTTGTTATCCTCAAAAACGATTTACGCCAGCTCACCCGCGATATCCCCCAGCTGGCTGTTCTCTTCCTCATGCCGTTGGCCTTCATCCTGCCCATCGGCTTTGCCCTGGGGGGCGGCGACGGCTATGGGCTGCAAGCGGATAACCGCCGCATCTCGCTGCCGCTGGTCAGCTACGACAGCGGTGCATCGGCCGAAGGACTGCGCGCCTTGTTGGAAGAAAGCTTCATGGTTGAGAACTGGTTCACCGCCCAGCAGATCGAAGCCGCCGGATTGGCTGCCGACCCCGACTGCCAGACCCCCGGCCCGGCCTGTTATGAGCGCACCGCACGCTACATGGTCGGTCAGCAGCGGCGCGCCGCCCTGGTCGTCATCCCCGCCGATTTTTCGCAGCGCATCGCCGACGGCCAAAAAACCGAAATCACCCTCATCTACGACCCTGGCGGCGATTCCACCCGCCTGATGCAGATCGAGAGCGTCCTCAAAGGCGCGGCGGTCAAACTTTCCGTCACCCATTCCGTCAACGCCGGGTTCGACCAGTTAAAAAGCCTTTCGGCTGTGGCCCCCCAAGAGACGCAATCCGAGTTAGAGAACGGCCTCAACGCGCAGCCCACCAAAGATCAGCAGCCCGCCATTCGCCTGGAAACCGTGCAGCCCGCCAACTACACCCTCAAAAAACTGCCCGACACCTTCCAGCAAACCATCCCCGGCTACACGGTGATGTATGTCTTTTTCCTGGTGGACTACCTCTCCGGCGCCGTCCGCGATGAAAAGCGCAACGGCACCTTCAAACGCCTGCTCTCCATGCCCGTTCGTCCAGCCTCTCTGCTGGGCGGCAAGCTTCTGGCGGCTTTCGTCATCGGCATGCTGCAGGTGCTGGTCATGTTCGCCATTGGCGCAGCGGTGTTTGGCATGAACCTGGGCACGCAGTACTTTGCCCTCTTCCTGCTCACCGCCGCCCTGGTGTGCGCCGCCACCGCCATCGGCCTGGCCGCCGCCACGGTGCCCGGGCTGTCGTCGGGGCTGGTGCCCATGCTCATCATCGCCGCCCTGCTGGGCGGATGCATGTTCCCCATTGACCTCATGCCTCCCTTCCTGCGCACCCTCAGCCATCTGGTTCCCCACAGCTGGGCGCTGGAGGGTTTCCTCGCGCTGATCGTGCGCGGTCAGGGGCTGTCCGCGGTTCTGCCGCAAATCGGCGTGCTGCTGGCCTTCGCCGCTGGGTTCTTTTTCCTGGCCGTGCGCCGCTTTGATTTCGAAGACTGAGGATTGACGCCTATGCTCGCGCAAATTTGGGTCATCGCCCGCAAAGAGCTTCGCCTGTGGCTGCAGCAGCCCGCCAACCTGGTGGTCATCCTGCTGGTTCCCTTTCTGTTCATTTGGATCATGGGGGCCGTCTTCGGTTCATCGGGGATGCCCACGGTGGCGGTCTTCGCCGTCAACCTCGACTCCAGCGCCAACGCAGCCCGCGTCCTCACCGCCCTCCAGGATTCTCCCAATTTGGAAGTGCAGCTGCTCACCAGCCGCGCCGAAGCGGACCGACGCGTGGGACAGGGGGAGCACATGGCCGCCGTGGTTATTCCGGCGGGCTTTTCTGAAGCCGTGCTCACCGATTCCGGCGCGGCCCTGGAGCTGATTGTGGATCCCGCGCGCAGTGAGCGCGCCTCCATCGTCACGGGTCTGGTCAACGCTGCCCTGGCCCCCCAATTGGTGGATGCCGAAGTGGCCCGCAGCGTGAAGCGCGGCATCGCTTCGCTGCTCACCTCGCAGGGGAACCTGGCGGGTATGGACACCGGCGTATTGCAGGAGTTCCTCACCGCCGCCTTCCAGGGCGTGGTGGCCTCGCAGGTGCGGTCAGCCGTCGAAGACCCGCTGGTCTCATTGAATTTACAGCCCGTCGGAGAAGGCCCGTCTTCTGAGAGTCTGCCTTCCTTGATGGAATCCCTGGTGCCGGGTTACACCCTCATGTTCGCCTTCTTTTTGGTCAGCCAACTGGCTACCACCATCGTGCAGGAGCGCGCCGAAGGTACTCTGCGCCGCCTGCTGTCCACCCCGGCCAGCAAAGCCGCCATCCTGGCGGGAAAATTCTTCCCCTATGCGGTAGTGGCCAGCCTGCAAATCTTGTTTGTGTTCTTTGTCAGCAGCCTGTTTTTTGATTTCTCTCTGGGGTCTTCCCCCCTGGTCCTGGCCGCTGTCATCCTGCCCACCGCCGCCGTCATCGCCGCCCTGGGCATCCTCATCGCTGCCCTGGCCCGCACCACCGGTCAATCCAGCGGTCTGACCATCCTCATCGTGTTGATCCTGGCGATCGCTTCTGGGGCCATGTCCCCCAATATTGCTATCCCCGGCCTGCAGTGGCTGACCCCGCACTTCTGGGCCATCCGCGGCTTCCAAAACATCATCACCCGTCAGATGGGGCTATCAGGGGCGCTGCTGCCCGCGGCGGTGCTCACCGGCATGGCCCTGCTGTGTTTTGGGCTGGCTGTCTGGCGCTTCCGCTTCGAAGATTAGCCTTCCTTCCAGGACACGTATGGCTGATTCCATCCTCATCCGCGGCGCACGGCTTCATAACCTCAAGAATCTGTCCGTGTCCGTCCCCAAGAACCAATTGGTGGTGCTCACCGGCCTGTCCGGCTCCGGAAAATCCACCCTGGGGCTGGATCTGCTGCTGAAAGAGGGTCAACGCCAATACCTGGAATCTCTGGGAATTTTGCCCTACGGTTATTCAACCCCGCCGGTCGAATCCATCACCGGCCTGTCGCCCGCCGTCAGCCTGGATCAATACCTCACCCACCAAAGCCCGCGTTCCACGGTGGGAACCGTCACGAGGGTTTACACCTACCTGCGGGCGCTGTACGCCCGCCTGGGACGCCGTCCCTGCCCGGCCTGCGGTGCGCGCTCGGCCCCACCCCTCGACCCCTTCTCATTCTTCCCCGACACCGAAGAACCCAGCGACGAGCCTGCCGAGGCTCAGCCCGTGCAGAGCTTTCCCTGCCCAACCTGCGGAGCGTCCGTTCCTGAACTGAGCATGGCAGCCTTTTCATTTAATAAACCCGAGGGCGCATGCCCCGCCTGCACCGGATTGGGAACCCTGCTGCTGCCCAACCTGGAGCGTCTGGCCGACCCCCGGCGCAGCTTGTTGGAGGGAGCGGTTGAGGATTGGGACGCCTTCCACACCCAATATCACCTGTCCATCCTGCGTGCCGCCGCCGCTCACTATGCCATTCCGCTGGACCCTTCACTGCCCATTCAGGATTTTCCCCCTGCCCTGCACGATCTGCTTTTCTTCGGCGTCGAAAGCCCTCAGTTCAGCCGACACTTTCCCCAAACGCCGCCCCCGCGCACAGTGCGTCAGGGGCGCTTTGAGGGCCTGGCCACCGCACTGCTGCGCCGCTACGCCCAGCACATTCACGACCCCCGCTACCTGCAAAAGCTCTCCGGTCTGCTCACCATCCAGACCTGCCCAGAGTGTGAGGGCAGCCGCCTGCGGCCCGAAAGCCGCGCTGTAGTGCTGCATAACGAAACCATCATCTCCCTGTCGCGCCTGCCCCTCAGCCAGTTGGCCGTCTGGCTGCGCCAGCTCAGCGTGCACCTCACTGCAGCCGAAAGTCAGGTCGCCGCACCCCTGCTGGCCGATTTGCAAACCCGTCTGGAACACCTGTTGGAAGTGGGTGTATCTTACCTGACTCTTGAACGCACCTCCCCTTCCCTCTCCGCGGGCGAAGCTCAGCGGCTGCGGCTGGCCTCGCTCTTGGGATCGCCGCTCACCGGTGTGCTTTACGTCTTTGATGAGCCCACCCTGGGACTGCACCCGCGCGACACCCTGCCTCTGCTCTCGTTACTGCGCCGCCTGCGGGATTTGGGCAACACCGTGCTGGTAATTGAACACGACCCCCAGTTCATCGCCGCGGCCGACCACATCATTGACCTCGGCCCCGGAGCGGGCAAGCACGGCGGGCAGGTGGTGGTCTCCGGGCCGCCTTCCAACGTCCTTTCGCACCCCACCTCACTCACCGCCGCCTACCTTTCGCGCCGCGCCGCCATCCCTGTGCCCGCCCACCGCCGCGCACCCACCGATGCCGTCCTCACCGTGCGCGGCGCGTGCGCCAACAACTTGAAAAACCTGACGGTCTCCTTCCCTCTGGGCCTGTTCATCGCCGTCACAGGCGTTTCCGGTTCCGGCAAGTCCACCCTGGTGATAGATATCCTTGACCGGGCCTTGCGTCCCTCGGCATCTCCCACCGCCCCACCCCCCGGCGCGCACCAATCCATTGAGGGCGCCGAGCAGGTTCAAAAAGTCATCACCCTCGATTCCTCCCCCCTCAGCCGCGACCCTCGTTCCAACCCGGCCACCTACACCGATCTGCTCTCCCCCCTGCGGGTGGCCTTTGCCTCCACCCCCCAGGCACGCCGTTTAGGCCTCACCCCGCGCCACTTCTCTTTTAATCTCCCCGGCGGGCGCTGCGAACACTGTCAGGGGGCGGGTTTCCTGCCCATTTCCATGCATTTCCTGCCCGACGTTAACGTGCTTTGCCCGGCCTGCCGCGGACGGCGCTTCACCCCCCAGGTGCTCTCGGTGGAATACAACCAGCTGAACATCGCCCAGGTACTGGAAATGACCGTGGATGAGGCCCTGCCTCTTTTCCAAAACCTGCCCGCCGTGTACAGCCGCCTGCAGGCCCTGGCGGATATTGGCCTGGGCTATTTGCAGCTGGCCCAGCCGGCCCCCACCCTCTCCGGCGGAGAGGCTCAACGCCTGAAACTGGCTAAAGAACTCAAGCGCCGCCCTTCCGCCCACACTCTCTATTTGCTGGATGAACCCACCACCGGCCTGCATCTGGCCGATACCCACCGCCTGCTGCGCATCCTCCACCGTTTGGTGGACGCGGGCAGCACAGTCATTGTCATCGAGCACAACCTGGATCTGATCAAAACCGCCGACTGGGTGATTGATCTCGGCCCCGAAGGCGGCGCAGCGGGCGGGCAGATCGTGGCCCAGGGCACGCCCGAACAGGTGGCCCAGACCCCCGGTTCCTACACCGGTCAGGCCCTGCGCCCGCTGCTAGATAAAACTTCTTAAACCCCCCTATCCCCCCATTCGGCTGTATACTGGATCACATGGACACAACCACTGCATCCACCTGGGTAGAAGTTGATTTAGCCGCGATTCGCAGCAATGTGCGCGCCCTCACCCGCCTCACCAGCGCCAAAGTAATGGCCATTGTCAAAGGCAATGCCTACGGCCACGGTCTGGTTCCGGTTGGGCAGGCCGCCCTGGAGGGCGGGGCCGCCTGGCTGGGCGTGGCCCGCCTGGAAGAAGCCCAGCAGCTTCGCGCAGGCGGCGTCCGCGGCCCCATCATGGCCATGACCTACACCCACCCTTCCCGCGCCGGGGAAGCCGCCGCCGACCAAATCACCCTGGCTGTCTACGACCCCGATCTGGCCCGCCAGCTTTCGGCCCAGGCCCACGCCCTGGGCGTCACTGTGTCTGTGCACGCCAAGGTGGATACCGGCATGAGCCGCCTGGGCATCATGGCAGAAGATGGGGTAGAGTTCCTGCGTCTGCTGCATTCCCTCCCCGGGCTGAAGGTCACCGGCCTGTTTACCCATTTCGCCCGCGGAGACGACAAAGATCATCCTGCCAATTTCAAGCAGTTGGAACGTTTCCAAACCCTGATCAGCGCCCTGAATGCAGCCAACCTGCGCCCGCCCACGGTGCACTGCTGCGCCTCGGCGGCGACCCTCTTCATGCCCCAGGCGCATTTTGACATGGTGCGTCCCGGCATCGCCGTCTACGGTTTGCAGTGTTCCGACGACGCCCGCTTGCCGGGCGATTTCCGCCCCGCCCTCACCTGGAAAGCTCGTCTGGTGTCGGTCAAAACCCTGCCCGCCGGTCAGGGCGTGGGATACAACTACCGCTACACGACCCAGAGCGAAGAGCGCGTGGGCGTCATTGCTGCCGGCTACGGCGACGGTTTCCGCCGCCGCACGGGCAATTTTGCCCTGCTGGGCGGTAAGCGCGTCAATGTGCTGGGCGGCATGTGCGCAGATCAGTGCATCATCAGTCTGCAGGAGCTGCCCGAGGCGCGCGTAGGCGACGAAGCTGTGCTCATCGGCCGCCAGGAACAGGCCGAAATCCCCGCCGAAGAGGTCGCCAAAGCCTGGAACACCACCAATTACGAGGTGGTATGCGGCATCACTGCACGTGTCCCGCGTTTTTACCGTTAAACCGCTTCGATCACGGCCTCCCAAGCGGGCAAAACCCATTTTGGGAGCCGCGTTTTAACCGCTGATGGAACGTTTGCGGCCGTCTGCGCGTCTTATAGGGTAGAACCCATCGAAAGCGCTGCCCTCCGCATCCGCGGCGCATTGTGTGAATCCTGTTCAGGCTGTGTTGGAAAGGTGGTTCCCCATGCACTCGACTCCCCGCCGCTTCTTAAATCGAACCTTTTTCCCCGCGGTAAAAGTCCTTCTTCTGGCCGCCGTGGGGGTCTCTTTGATGGTCAGCTGCGCCATGCCGGCTGTCCCCGCCGCCCCCCAACGCATCCCCATTGAATCCAACGGGTCAAAATATTCTGGAGGTGAAGCGTTGACCACTCAGTCCCCCAGCCCAGAGCCGTTTCAGGTGAGCGAAGGGCAGCCCCAACCCCAACCCACACCCACGGCCGTGATGGTGGAAAGCCAGCCCCTGGAAGCAGCAGACGTGCAGGCGCTCTTAGGGCGTCTGCCAGCCCTCGTTTCGGAATCGGAAGACACCCAGGATTTCCGTCTGGCCCAGGGGCCGCTGCCGCCGCCCCGCAGCGGTGAGACCACCGCCCAGCCCTTTCCCCCCAGCACTGCCCCCCAGACCGCTCCCACGGCCGAGGCTGGCCCGCTGGAAGTCTTACGGTATTCACCCGAAGGGGAAATTTCCGTTGCCCCCTTCCTCAGCATCACCTTTAACCAGCCGATGGTGGCTCTGAGCACCCTGGAACAGCTCTCCGAAAAAGAGGTTCCCGTCCGCCTGGAACCGCCCCTGCCTGGCATCTGGCGCTGGGTCGGCACCAAGACTCTCACCTTTGAATACGAATCGGATCAGATCGACCGCCTTCCCAAAGCCACCCAATACCGCGCCACCGTCCCCGCTGGGACGCGCTCGGCGCTGGGGGGGCAGTTGGCTCAGGCTGTCACCTGGACCTTTTCCACACCCCCGCCCAGGCTGATCACCAGCTACCCCTCCGGCGTCCCCCAACCCGCCGATCCGCTCTTCTTCATCGCATTTGACCAACGCATTGACCCCCAGCAGGTGCTGGCCCGGCTCAAGGTGCAGGCCGGCGGCCGCAGCGTGGGCATTAAGCTGGCCGGTGAAGACGCGGTGCGCGCTAATCCCCAAACCGCGCCCCTCCTGAAAAATACCCCCGAAGGCCGCTGGCTGGCTTTTCAGGCCCAGGAACCCCTGCCCCTTGACAGCACCGTCAGTGTCACCATCCCTGCGGGCACGCCCTCTGCCGAAGGTCCCCTGCGCACCACCGAGGATCAGTCCTATCAGTTCAGCACTTACGCTCCGCTGAAAATCTTGGATCACGGCTGCAGTTCTTACGAAGAAGAATGCCGCCCGCTGACGCCTTTCTTTGTGCGCTTCAACAACCCGCTGGACAGCAGCGCCTTCCAGGACGGCTTTCTCAGTATCTCCCCCGAACTGGCCGGAGTTTCGGCCAACATCTACGGCGACACCCTGCAAATTCAGGGCGACACCCGCGGCCAGACCACCTACACCCTCACCCTCTCCGGCCAGATCCAGGATGTGTTTGGGCAGACCCTGGGGAAAGACGCCAGCTTGAAAATCAAGGTTGGCAAGGCTTCACCCATCCTGATCGGCTCGCACCAGAACTTCATCACCCTCGACCCCGTCGCCAGCAAGCCGGTCTTCACGGTATACACCATCAACATGCGCCAGTTGGACGTGCAGATCTACGCCGTGCAGCCCAACGATTGGCCCGCCTACCTGACTTACCAGCGTGAATTCAATCAAAATGAAGGCAAAGCCGTTCCTCCCGGCAGACGCGTGTTCGACAAAGCCGTCAATGTGGAAGCCGCTACAGATGCGCTCACCCAGATGGATATTGACCTGAAACCGTACATGGACGGCGAATTCGGCCACTTTATCGTCATCGTCCAGCCTCATAAAACCCTCTTCAGCCCCCGCAACTACTGGGAAACGGTGCAGTCCTGGGTGCAGATCACCCAGATCGGTCTGGACGCGGTGGTGGATCACTCCCAGATGGTCGCCTGGGCCACCGCGCTGAAAGACGGCTCCCCTCTGGCAGGGGTCAAGATCAGCGCAGGGCCTGGGGCGGTCGTGGCCACCACCGGCAACGATGGGGTGGCCTCCTTCCCCATCCCCGACGGCGCCGCCTACCTGGTGGCCAGCCAGGGCAGCGATCAGGCCATCCTGACCCGCTCCGGCTACTATTGGGATGAAAGCACCTGGGCTGCACGGCCGGTGTTGGATGAATTGCGCTGGTACGTGTTTGATGACCGCCAAATGTACCGCCCTGGCGAGGAAGTCCATATTAAAGGCTGGCTGCGCCGCATCGGCGGCAAACAGAACGGAGATGTCAGCCTGCCGGGTGATGCAGTCAGCGCCGTCACCTTCACCATCACCGAGCCGCAGGGCAACCAAATTGGTGCGGGTCAGGCGGATGTCAACGCGCTGGGCGGCTTTGATTTCACCTTCACCATCCCCCAGACTGCCAACCTAGGCCAGGCTTATATCAATCTGCAGGCTCAGGGCGGCCTGGGTAATCTCAGCAACACTGCTTTCGGGCACGGCTTCCAAATTCAAGAATTCCGCCGCCCCGAATTTGAAGTCACCGCCCGCAGCGAAAGCCCGGCCCCTTACTTCGCCGGAGAGAGCGCCGTGGTCGCCGTGGAAGCCAAATACTACGCCGGAGGCGCTTTGCCCAACGCAGAAGTCGTCTGGCAGGTCAGCAGCACCCCCGGCAGCTACAGCCCGCCCAACTGGCCCGATTTCACCTTCGGCAGCTGGACGCCCTGGTGGTATTACAGCGAGGGCGGCCTCTACGGCTACAACGGCCCCGATTACGACCAGACGCAAACCTTCACCGGCCAAACCGACGCCACCGGCAGCCATTTCCTCAAGTTGGATTTTGGCTTCGGTGATCCGCCCCGCCCGCGCACTTTCACCGCGCAGGCCACAGTCATGGATGTCAACCGCCAGGCCTGGACCAGCCAGACCTCCCTGCTGGTGCACCCGGCCAGTCTCTATGTCGGTCTGCGCACCCTCAGCTACTTTGTCAAGCGCGGCGTCCCCCTGGATGTGGACATCATCGTCACCGATCTGGACGGCAAACCGGTGGCGGACCGCCCCGTGGAAGTGCGCGCCGCCCGCCTGGAATGGAAATTCAGCAGCGGCAGCTGGCGTCAGCAGGAAACGGACGTCCAGACCTGCCGGGTCGGCTCCGCCAGCGAAGCCGTGCGCTGCACCTTTGAGACCCCGCTGGGCGGATCCTACCAAATCACTGCGCAGATCAGCGATGAAGCGGGCCGGCTGAACCAGACGCAGATTACCCGCTGGGTCAGCGGCGAAAAACGCCCCGCCGCCAACCGCGTGGAGCAGGAAAGCGTCACCCTCATCCCCAACCAAAACACCTACCAGCCCGGCGACACCGCCGAAGTGTTGGTGCAGTCGCCCTTCAGCCCCGCTCAGGGCCTGCTCACCGTCAGCCGCTCCGGCATCCTCTACACCGAATCGTTTTCCATCACCGACGGAACCGCCGTCCTGCGCATTCCCATCAACGATGAGCACATCCCTAACCTGAACTTGCAGGTAGATTTGACCGGGTCCGCCCCGCGCACAGATGAGCGCGGCGAACCCATTCCCGATATCCCCGCCCGCCCGGCCTATGCCCGTGGCGAATTGACCCTGGATATCCCCCCCGTCCAACGCACGCTGACGGTGGAAGCCCAGCCCGAACAAGCCGAGATTGAACCGGGCGCACAAACCGCCGTGTCAATCACCGTGCGCAGCGCCCAGGGGCAGCCAGTGAAAGACGCGGAAGTGGCCGTGTTTGTGGTGGATGAGGCCGTTTTGGCCCTCAACCAATACACCCTCCAGGACCCCCTCAGTCTGTTCTACAGCCACCGCTCCAGCGATACCGAAAGCTACTACACCCGCGCCAGCGTGCTGCTGATTGACCCCCGCGCCCTGGCGCAGCAAGCCCAGGCTGAGCGGGAGATGAAATTCGCCGCAGGGGCTCCCCTGCCCGCGGCGGCCCCTATGGCCACCATGGTGGCCGAAGCCGCCCCGCAGGACATGGCTTTCGAGGGAGGCAATGCCGCCCAACCCGTGCGCATCCGCGTGGATTTCAACCCTCTGGCGGTCTTTGCCCCCACAGTGCAGACCGACGCCAACGGGCAGGCGCGCGTGCCCTTTACCCTGCCTGACAACCTCACCCGCTACCGCATCATGGCCGTGGCAGTGGAGGACGGGCGCAATTTTGGCACAGGCGAAGCCAACCTCACCGCCCGACTACCGCTGATGGTGCGCCCCTCGGCTCCGCGCTTCCTCAACTTCGGCGACCGCTTTGAACTGCCTGTGGTACTGCAAAATCAGACCGACAGCGATCTGAGCGTGGATGTGGCCCTGCGCGCCGCCAACCTGTCCCTCACCGGCAGCGCCGGATACCGCCTGACCGTTCCCGCCCGCAACCGGGTGGAGGTGCGCTTCCCCGCCGCCGCCGTGCAGGCGGGCACAGCCCGCTTCCAGGTGGTGGCCGCCGCCGGAACCTACAGCGACGCCGCTGAAGGTCAGTTCCCCGTCTACACCCCCGCCACCACCGAGGCCTTTGCCACCTACGGCGTGGTAGATCAGGGGGCCGTCTTCCAACCGCTGGAAACCCCGCGCGGCGTCTTCCCCCAGTTCGGCGGCCTGGAGATTAACACCTCTTCCACCGCCCTGCAGGCCCTCACCGACGCCGTCCTCTACCTGTCGTCCTATCCCTTCGAATGCAGCGAACAGCTCGCCTCGCGCGTCCTCGGCATCGCCGCCCTGCGCGACGTGCTCACCGCCTTCAAAGCCGAAGGGCTTCCCGCCCCAGCCGAGTTGGAAGCAGCCGTACAGCGCGATATTGACCGCCTGAAAGGTATGCAGAACGGCGACGGAGGCTTCCCCTACTGGCGACACGGGCAGGAATCCATCCCCTTCAACACCATCCACGCCGCCCATGCCCTGCAGCGGGCTAAAGATAAGGGCTTCACCGTCCCGCCCGAAATGCAGGCCGCGGCCCTGATGTATTTGCAGCAGATCGAGAACTACTACCCGTACTGGTACGGCGAGCAGACCCGCCAGACCCTCTCGGCCTACGCCCTGTACGTGCGCACACTCATGGGCGACCGCGACACCCCCAAGGCCCTCAAGCTGCTCGACCAGACCGCCGCCGAGAAGATGAATCTGGACACCCTGGGCTGGATCTGGGGAACCCTGGCGGGCGACCCTCAGGCAGCCAGCCAGTTGGAAACAATCCGCCGCGAGGTCAATAACCGCGTGGTCGAAACCGCCGGGGCAGCCAATTTCACCACCGCTTATGACGATCAGACTTACCTGCTGCTGGCCTCCGACCGGCGCACCGATGCCATCCTGCTAGACGCCCTCATCCGCGACACACCCCAATCGGATCTGATTCCCAAAGTGGTCAACGGTCTGCTGAGCCACCGCACCGCCGGACGCTGGGGTAGCACCCAGGAAAATGTCTTTGTGCTGCTGGCCCTCGACCGTTACTTTAACACCTACGAAGCCCAAACCCCCGACTTCGTGGCGCGCATCTGGCTGGGCGACGGCTACGCCGGCAGCCACGAATACCGCGGGCGCACCACCGAACGCCAGGAGACCACCATCCCCATGCAGTACCTGACAGACGCTGCTGCGGGCAGCCTGCAAAATCTGGTGCTGAGCAAAGAAGGCGAGGGACGCCTGTATTACCGCCTGGGGCTGCGCTACGCCCCTACCGATCTGAACCTGCCCGCCGCCGATCAGGGTTTTGTGGTGCAGAGGGTGTATGAAGCCGTGGACGATCCCGCAGACGTGCGCCAGCAGCCAGACGGCTCCTGGGTCATCCGCGCCGGAGCCAAAGTGCGCGTGCGCATCACCCTGGTGGCCGATAACCGCCGCTATCACGTGGCCCTGGTAGATCCTCTTCCGGCGGGTCTGGAGATTTTGAACCCGGCCCTGGCTGTCACCGCCGACAGCGCGCTCGACCCCGCCAGCCAGATAACCCAGCGGCGCAGTTGGTGGTGGGGCCCCTGGTACGAACACCAGAACCTGCGCGATGAACGCGTCGAGGCCTTCACCAGTTTGCTGTGGGACGGTGTCTATACCTACAGCTACATCGCCCGCGCCACCACCCCCGGCCAGTTCGTGGTTCCGCCTGCCAAGGCCGAAGAAATGTACTCCCCCGAGGTCTTCGGGCGCAGCGCCAGTGACCGCGTCACCGTGCAGTAAATCCTGCTCCCCCTTAAACGCACAGGGGCTGCCCAAAACAGCGGGCAGCCCCTGATGATTGCAGCACAACCTGTAAACCCCGACGGTTTAGGTGCCTTCCTGCCAGGAATTCAGATAACGCACCTGTTCATCGGTCAGGGTGTCAATGGTCACGCCCATCGCCAACAGCTTAATGCGGGCGATCTCGCGGTCAATTTCTTCCGGCACAGAGTAGACCTTGCGCTCCAGCTTCTTGCCGTTCTTCACCATGTATTCCAGACCCAGGGCCTGGTTGGCAAAGGACATATCCATCACGCTGGCCGGGTGGCCTTCAGCCGAAGCCAGGTTGATCAGGCGGCCTTCGCCCAAAATGTGAATGCGGCGGCCGTCTTTCAGGTCGTACGCTT
Organism: Levilinea sp.; assembly: GCA_029975215.1. Classification (GTDB taxonomy): domain Bacteria; phylum Chloroflexota; class Anaerolineae; order Anaerolineales; family Anaerolineaceae; genus Levilinea. Next base: position 31,524 of record JARKPO010000061.1, on the reverse strand, counting down.
CCACAAAGGGGCGCACCAGCGATTTGGACACTGCCATCGCCTCCAACGCCGGGATGTTGATCTCGACGTTGAAATGGCCGGAGTTGGACACAATCGCGCCGTCTTTCATCACCTCAAAATGGTGCTTATCAATCACATTCAGGTCGCCGGTCACCGTGCAGAAGATATCGCCAATGCGGGCGGCTTCTTCCATCGGCATGACGCGGAAACCGTCCATCACCGCTTCCAAAGCCGGCATGGGGTCCACCTCGGTGACGATCACGTTAGCGCCCAAACCGCGCGCGCGACTGGCCAGCCCGCGGCCGCACCAACCGTACCCAGCCACCACGAACACCTTACCCGCCAGGAGCATATTGGTGGCGCGAATGATGCCGTCCAGGGTGGACTGGCCGGTGCCGTAGCGGTTGTCAAAGAAATGCTTGGTCATGGCGTCGTTGACTGCGATCACCGGGAATTCCAAAGCCCCATCCGCCGCCATCGCGCGCAGGCGGATGACGCCGGTGGTGGTCTCTTCCGTGCCGCCAATCACATTGGCCAGCAGATCGCGGCGGTCTTTATGCAGGGTGCTAACCAGGTCCGCGCCGTCGTCCATGGTAACATGCGGCTTGTGATCCAAAGCAGCGTTCAGATGCTTGTAATAGGTGACGTTGTCTTCGCCCTTGATGGCGAACACGGGGATTTCGTTGTGCGACACCAGCGAAGCGGCTACATCATCCTGGGTGGAAAGCGGGTTCGACGCGGTCAGTACCACATCGGCGCCGCCGTCGGCCAGAGTCTTGATCAAATTGGCGGTTTCAGCCGTGACGTGCAGACAACCCGAAACACGTACACCCGCCAGCGGGCGCTCTCGCAAAAAGCGCTCCCGAATCTGGCGCAGCACGGGCATCTCACGCTCAGCCCACTCGATCCGGCGGCGGCCGCCTTCGGCGAGCTTGCTATCTTTAATATCGTAGTTCGACATTCAGGTTCCTCCAGGGCCGCAGCCCAAAACTAAGTGGATCTTATAACAAGACGTCTAAGGCGCCTTGATCATCAAAATAGGTGCGAAACCGCGTCACAAACTCGGAGCGGGTGTAACGGTGATTCTGGGTTCCGGCCTGCTCCAGGCAGTAGGTAGCCGCCAGCGCGCCCACCTTGCCAGCCAACTCCCAGCCCAGCCCCAGCCGCAGCCCGCGCAGGAAGCCGCCGCGGAAGGCATCCCCCACGCCGGTCGGGTCAGCCGTGGTCACGGGCGCCACCGCGGGGATGTCATAGGTCTCCCCCTCGGCGTAAATCCGCGCGCCGCGCTCTCCCAGCGTCACCACCAAAAGCTGCACCTGCTTGCGGATCTCTGCCGCGCTCATGCCGGTGTGCTTTTGGATCAGCTCAAATTCGTACTCGTTAACAAACACCGAATAGGCCCCCTCCACGCCCTTGCGCAGCGACTCGCCGCTCACACGCACAATCTGCTGGCTGGGATCGTAGAGGTAGGGGATGCCCAACGACACACATTCATCCACCAATACCTCCATCGCCCGGGGGTCGTTGGGCGAAATCACCACCAGTTCAGGCTTGTTGGGCACATCTCGCAGCGACAGTTCGCTGGCGTTGGCCATGGCGCCGGTGTAAAAGCTGGCGATCTGGTTGTTGACCTTATCGGTATTGGCGAAGAAAGAAGCGGTGTATTTATCGGGGATGATCTTGATCAGGCTGGTATCAATGTTCTGCGCCTCCAACCAGGCGCGGTATTCCTCAAAGTCAATCCCGGCCGTCGCCATGATCTGCGGCCGTTCGCCCAACAGCGCCAGGGTATAGGCGATATTGGGGGCCACGCCTCCGCGCTGCCGCACCATCGAATCCACCAGAAAAGACAGACTGATGGTGTCTAAGCGGTCGGGTAAGATATGTTCCCGAAAATAGCCGGGGAACGTCATCAAATAATCATAGGCGATGGAGCCGGTACATAAAATGCTCATAGGACTGTTCCGTTTTTTATCCAAAAATTATGCGGCAGGCCGCACAAAACGCGGCAGGTGCTCCACAAACGGCGGGTACACCACGCCGTTTTCGGTTACCAGGCCAGTCAGCAAATGATTGGGGGTCACATCAAAAGCGGGGTTGCGCGCCTGCGCATCCGCCGGCGTCACCCGCTGGCCCTCAAATTCCAGGCCCAAGACTTCCATCGGGTCGCGTTCTTCAATGGGGATCAAATCCCCGTGCGCCAGGCTCAAATCCACAGTAGAAGTGGGGAAGACCGAATATACCGGCACATGGTTGCTGTGGGCTGCCAGCGCCAGCATGTAGCTGCCGATCTTGTTGGCCACATCGCCGTTGGCGGTCACCCGATCTGCGCCGAAGAACACCTTCTGCACCTGACCGCTGCGCAGGAAATAGCCTGCCATGTTATCGCTGATGATTTCGTAAGGAATGCGGTACTGGCTCAGCTCCCAGGCAGTCAGCCGCGCCCCTTGCAGGCGCGGGCGGGTCTCATCCACCAGCACATGCACGCGCTTGCCCTGCTCATGAGCCATGCGGATCACCCCCAGGGCTGTGCCCCAATCCACAGTCGCCAACGCGCCGGTGTTGCAGTGATGAATGATCGTGTCGCCGTCCTGAATCAGTTCCGCCCCAAAGGCCGAAATGCGCCGGTTGACTTCCACATCCTCATCCGCCATGCGCTCTGCCACGGCCACCACCTTCTCACGCAGGGCAGCCGCCGAGCCGCGCACCGGCTGACATTCGGCCAGCACACGCTGCACCGCCCAGGCCAGGTTCACGGCCGTGGGACGAGCTGCAGTCAGAAGCGCCCCAGCCCGTTCCAGCTCGGCCCACAGCGCGTCTGCGCTGTCGGTGCGCGCCCGCAGCAGGGCCAGCGCCATGCCGTAGGCCGCCGAAACGCCAATCGCCGGAGCGCCGCGCACAGTCATATTGCGAATGGCCTCAGCGGTGTCCTCGGCAGTACGGCAAATGACCCGCTCGAAGCGGGCCGGTAAAATGCGTTGATCAATCATGATCAATTCGCCAGATTCAGCATTCCACTCTAAGGTTCGCATGCTTTCACACCTTACACTAAAAAACGCCCTCGGCTGAGAGCGTCGAAGATCGCCTCTGTTAGTTTAACATGCAATTCCTGGTTTGTCAAAGCCTAGTCCCCGCCCGTCGCGGCGGTTGATTCGTTATTGCACCCGAAAATTTAAGGATTCCGTATTGGATTCTTGGGCGGGGAAACGTTATACTATAGAAAACTATTCTTTTTGGATAATAATTATAAAATCATGACTGACCCCGAAATCCGTTACCAGTCCCTCGTACGAAAAATGCAGCAGCGCGGCTGCCGCCTCACCTCGCACCGCCTGGCTTTGGCGCGCCTGCTCTCCGTCTCCGAGGGTCACCCCAACGCGGCCCAACTGTACGAAACCTTGCGCCCACAGTTCCCCACCATCAGCCTGGCAACCATCTACAAGACCCTGACCCTCTTAAAAGAAGAGGGCGAAGTGCTGGAAATTGACCTGCACAGCGACAGCCACTACGACGGCAACAAACCCTACCCCCATCCCCACCTGATTTGCAGCCGCTGCCGCGCCATCCTCGACGGCGACTCCGTTCACAGCCTGACGGCCCTCAACCAGGAGATTGAACAAACCTACGGCTTCCACATCTCACGCTACCAGTTGGTTTTCTACGGCGTATGCCAAAACTGCTTGCAGTCCGAAAGCAGCACATAGTTATTTTTTTATCATTATTGGAAAATTATTTTCTAATAAGAATTAATCTCAATTCAAACCAGCTGATATGACTTCAAACCACCCCTGCTGGATCATCTCTCTCAATACCTATAAAAGGGAAAGGATAAGCCATGACGAACAAAAAGAAAGGTCTAACCACTGCCGCTGGAGCGCCTGTTCCAGATAATCAAAACGCCATGACGGCCGGCCCGCGCGGCCCCATGCTGCTGCAAGATGTGTGGTATCTCGAAAAACTGGCCCATTTTGACCGCGAAGTCATTCCCGAACGGCGCATGCACGCCAAAGGCTCCGGCGCATTTGGCAAATTTACCGTCACCCATGACATCACTCGTTACACCAAGGCCAAAATCTTCTCTGCCGTGGGCAAAGAAACCGAGGTTTTTGTGCGCTTCTCCACCGTGGCTGGTGAACGCGGCGCGGCGGACGCGGAACGCGACATCCGCGGTTTTGCGATGAAGTTCTACACTGAAGAGGGCAACTGGGATCTGGTGGGCAACAATACCCCCGTCTTCTTCCTGCGCGATCCGCATAAATTCCCCGATCTCAACCGCGCTGTCAAACGCGACCCGCAGACCAACCTGCGCTCAGCCACCAACAACTGGGATTTCTGGACCAGCCTGCCCGAAGCCCTGCACCAGGTGACCATCACCATGAGCGAGCGCGGCATCCCCCGCTCCTACCGCCATATGCACGGTTTCGGCAGCCACACCTTCAGCATGATCAATGCCAACAATGAGCGTGTATGGGTCAAGTTTCACCTGCACACCCAGCAGGGCATTCAGAACCTCACCGATGCCGAGGCCGAAGCGATCATTGCCAAAGACCGCGAAAGCCATCAACGCGACCTGTTCGACAGCATCGCCCGCGGCGAATTCCCCCGCTGGACAATGTATATCCAGGTGATGACCGAAGAGCAGGCGCGCCATATGCCCTACAATCCTTTCGACCTGACCAAAGTGTGGTACAAGAAGGACTTCCCCCTCATTGAGGTGGGTGTGCTGGAGCTGAACCGCAACCCCGAAAACTACTTCCAGGACGTGGAACAGGCCGCTTTCAACCCCGCCGCGGTCGTCCCTGGCATCAGCTTCTCGCCGGATAAAATGCTGCAAGGCCGCCTGTTCTCTTACGGCGACGCCCAGCGCTACCGCCTGGGAGTCAACCACCACCAGATTCCGGTCAACCATCCCCACAATGCCCCCGCGAATCCCTCGCATCGCGACGGTTTGATGCGTGTGGACGGCAACGCCGGAGCGCGCATTGGCTACGAGCCAAACAGCTTTGGCGAATGGCAGGAACAGCCCGAATACCGCGACCCTGCCCTGGATCTGTTCGGGGCCGCCGACCACTGGAATTTCCGTGAGGACGATTCCGATTACTACACCCAGCCGGGAAAGCTCTTCCGCCTGATGAGCAAGGCCCAACAGCAGGTACTGTTTGAAAACACCGCCCGCGCCATGGGCGATGCCCCGCGCTTCATTAAAATTCGCCACATCGGCAACTGCCTCAAGGCCGATCCGGCCTACGGCAAAGGCGTTGCCGACGCGCTCGGCATCCCGCTCAGCGAAGTCCCCGCCTGATCCTCCCTTTCCGATTTTTCCCCCTGGCACCCACCAGGGGGAATTTTTCTGTACGTGAAAAACTCATCCCTTCGATTTGATTGCCCCCATTGATTTTTTGTAAAAGTCCGCTATAATTAATTTGTTGCGACGATCAATTAATTGGACTCCCCCATGACCCCTCCGCGCTCGGCTGACCAGGATCTGGTTCGAAAAGTCAATAAATCTCTGGTGCTCAACACCCTGCGCCTGCATGCCCCCATCTCACGCGCGGCTATCGCCAAGCTGACCGGCCTGAACCGCAGCACTGTCACGCACATTGTCAACGCTTTGCTGGACGAGAATTTGGTGTTGGAACAGCCCGTGCCCAGCTTTGCCGTCGGGCGGCCGTCGATCGCCCTGGTGCTGAACCCCCTGGGCGGGGCCATCATCGGCGTAGAGATTGGCGTAGATTTCATCTCCGTGGTCGCCGCTGATTTTGTAGCTCAACCCATCTGGCAGATCACCCAGACCATCTCACCGCTCTCTCCCCAGGCCGAAATTCTTGCCCAGGCCGAGGCGGTGATTGAGCAAGCCGTACGCGCTGCAAATGAACGCGGTCTAAACGTCATCGGCGTCGGCGTCGGCCTCCCCGGCCTGGTAAACGTCAACCTGGGCGAATTGATCTACGCCCCCAACCTGGGGTGGCGCAACCTGCCCCTGCAGCAGCGCTGGAGCCAGCGCTTTCAACTGCCCATCTACATTGAAAATGAAGCCAACCTGGCCGCCCTGGGCGAATATTACTTCGGGCAAGCCCATAAGGTGGAAAATTTCATCTACCTTAGCTCCGGCATCGGCCTGGGCGGCGGTGTGCTCATCGCCGGAAAGCTATTCCGCGGCGGCCACGGCTTTGCTGGAGAAATTGGCCATATCCAGCGCGACCCTCAAGGAGATTGGTGCAGCTGCGGGCGGCGCGGATGCTGGGAAACCCAGGTCGGCCCGCGCGCTGTGCTGCGGCGCCTGCAAAAAAACCTGGCTGAAACCCCCACATCCCAGCTTCCAGTGGGCTTCCCTGCGAATTTATCACAGCTGACCTTTGAAATGATCGTCAATGCCGCCGACGCCGGAGACCCAGCCTGTCTGGCGGCCCTGCAGGAAGTGGCCTACCACCTTGGTGCAGGTATCGCCGATCTGGTCAACGTTTTCAACCCTGATATGGTCATCATCGGCGGCCCGCTCAGTCTGGCTCGCCATCTGATGCTGCCCGAAATTGAAAAAACCGTCCGAGAACAGTCCCTTTCTCCGTCTGTCTCTCAAACCAAAGTTACTTTCTCAGAACGCGGCAAAGACGCTTGCATTTTTGGGGCGGTTGCCATCGTATTGGATGATATTCTGCGCGAAGCTGCCATCAGTTAACCCGCTTTTCTCACCAGCCACCCGTCTGGGTGAATCTATCAAAAGGAAAAGGAAACACATGTCCAACTACTTACCCAAACCCGAAGACAAATTTACATTTGGCCTGTGGACCGTCGGCTCCACCGGGCGCGACCCCTTTGGCTCCCCCGTCCGCGATGCCCTCTCCCCCGTCGAGCTGGTCCATCTGCTGGCCGAAGTGGGCGCCTACGGTGTCAATTTCCATGATAATGATCTGGTTCCAATTGACGCTACCCCCGCCGAGCGCGATCAGATCGTGAAGTCCTTTAAACAGGCCCTGGCCGAAACTGGCCTGGTGGTGCCCATGGCCACCACCAACCTGTTCGGTGATCCCATCTTCAAAGACGGCGCTTTCACCGCCAACGATCCCAAGGTGCGCGCCTACGCCCTGCAGAAGACCATGCGCGCCATGGATTTGGGCGCAGAATTTGGTGCCAAGGTCTACGTATTCTGGGGCGGGCGTGAAGGTGTGGAGATTGATGCCTGCCGCCAACCCACCGACGGCTACAAACGCTTCCGCGAAGCTCTCAATTACCTGTGCGAGTACAACATTGCACAGAATTACGGCTATAAGTTCGCCCTGGAAGCCAAGCCCAATGAACCCCGCGGCGACATCTACCTGCCCACCACCGGCGCCATGCTGGGCTTCATCGCCACCCTGGATCACCCTGAAATGGTCGGCGTGAACCCCGAGATGGCCCACGAGCACATGGCCGGGCTGAACTTTGTTCACGCTGTGGCCCAGGCCTGGGACGCTGGCAAGCTCTTCCACATTGATCTCAATGATCAGAACTACGCCCGCTTCGATCAGGACTGGCGCTTTGGCATGCAGAGCATCAAGCAGTCCTTCTTCCTGGTCAAGTTCCTGGAAGATGTGGGCTACGACGGCAGCCGCCACTTTGACGCGCACGCCTTCCGCACCGAGGATTATCAGGGTGTCCGCGACTTTGCCCGCGGTTGCATGCGCACGTACGCGATCCTCAAAGAAAAAGCCCAACGCTTCAACCAGGATCCCGAAATTCAGGCGCTGCTGGCGGAAATCAACGCCGAAGACCCCCAGATGAACGCCTTCCTGGGCAAGTTTAGCCCCGAAAAAGCCGCTGCGCTCAAAGCCCATACCTTCGACCGCACCGCCATCAGCAGCCGTGGCCTCCATTACGAAGCCCTCGACCAGTTGGTGGTGGACCTGCTCCTCGGTGTGCGCTAACCCCATTGGATGAGGACGCCCATGACTGAATCCTATTTGCTGGGCATTGATCTATCCACCACCACCGCCAAAGCCCTGCTGACGGACACCGCAGGACACGTTTTAGGGGTGGGCTCCACCCGCCTCAACCTCTCCACCCCCCGCCCCTTGTGGTCGGAGCAGGATCCCCAGGAGTGGTGGCAGGGAGCCGCTGCCAGCATCCGTCAGGTGTTGGAAGAAACCGGTGTCGACCCTGTGCTCATCGCCGCGGTCGGCCTTACCGGCCAAATGCACGGACTGGTGCTTTTGGGCGCCGATGGCCAGGCGCTGCGCCCGGCCATCCTGTGGAACGATCAGCGCACCGCCGCCGAGTGCAATCAGATCCGCGAGCGCATTGGCAAAGAGCGCCTCATCCAAATCACCGGAAACGACGCCCTCACCGGCTTCACTGCGCCCAAGATCCTGTGGGTGCAGAACCATGAGCCTGAGGTCTTTGCCCAGGCCCGCCATGTGCTACTTCCCAAAGATTACATCCGCTACCGGCTGACGGGTGAGTTCGCCATGGACAAAGCCGACGGCAGCGGCACCATCTTATTTGATCTCAAGGCCCGCCAATGGTCGTCTGAGGTTCTGACGGCTCTGGGGCTGCCCGCCGAATGGTTCCCGCCCACCTTTGAAGGCCCCGAATTCACAGGACGCGTCACCCCCGAAGCGGCTGCGCTTACCGGCCTGCGCGCCGGAACGCCGGTCGCCGCAGGCGGTGGGGATCAGGCCGCCCAGGCGGTAGGCGTTGGTGCAGTACAGCCGGGGGTCATCGCCCTCACCGTGGGCACCTCTGGCGTGGTGTTTGCCGCCACACCCCAGGCCTGGGTCGAGCCGCAGGGCCGTCTACATGCCTTCTGCCACGCCGCACCTGGCCTGTGGCACCTCATGGGCGTCATGCTCAGCGCCGCCGGGTCTTTGCAGTGGTATCACGACACCCTGGCCCCCAGCATGAGCTTCGAAGCCCTGCTGGAAGAAGCCGCCGCCGTCCCCGCGGGCAGCGAAGGTCTGCAATTCCCGCCCTACCTCAGCGGCGAACGCACCCCTCACCCCGACCCCCTGGCGCGTGGTGCCTTCATCGGCATGACCCTGCGCCACACCCGCGGCCATCTGACCCGCGCTGTACTGGAAGGCGTAGCTTTTGGGTTGAAGGACAGCTTCGGGCTGATCCGCGCCGCAGGCCTGGGCCAGATTCACCAGGTGCGCGCCTCTGGCGGCGGAACCAAGGGTGCGCTCTGGCGGCAGATCCTGGCCGATGTGCTGGAAACCGAACTGGTGGAAGTCAACACCAGTGAGGGCGGTGCCTTTGGCGCGGCCCTGTTGGCAGGGGTAGGCGCGGGCTTCTGGCCAGATGTGCAGGCCGCCTGCGATGCCACCATCCAACTCACCCGCCGCACGCCCCCCAACCCGGCGCATTTTGCCGCCTACCGTGAATCCTACGCGGTGTTTGGATCGCTCTACCCCAGTTTAAAATCCGCTTTTGCGCGCATGAGTTCCCGATAAACCACATGCCGCAAAGAATTACCCCCCTGAGGGCTTCGAACACCTCAGGGGGGGTTTTTTGTTTATCTGCGTTCGCAGCAGTGTTTAGCTCACCTGCACCTCGCAGCCGAACAGACGCTGCGCGATGGGGGTCTTGGCCGCGCCGGTGATCTCCAGGCTGCCCGTGTAACGAATGTCTTCCGACGAACTGCCCAGCATCACCTCCACCGGGCCGGCCTCCACCACCAGATCCAGATTCTCATCATAGAACGCCAGCAGGTTCACCGGCAGGTGGAAGCTCACCTGGCGGCTCTCTCCTGGCTGCAAGGAGACGCGCGCAAAGCCCTTCAGCTCTTTCACCGGCCGCGGGGTGCTGCCGTAAAGGTCGTGGCAGTACAGCTGCACCACCTCATCTCCCGCCACAGCACCGGTGTTCTTCACCGTGCAGCGCACTTCCACCATCTCACCCGCCTGCGCCTGCGCCGGATAAATCGAGGCGTTGGAATACTCAAACGTGGTGTAACTCAGCCCATGACCAAAGGGGAAGAGTGGGCGGATGCTCTCGGCCACATAATTCACATACCAGTTGGATTTCAGCCCTGCAGGTTTGTTGTTGTAAAACATCGGAAGCTGCCCCACCGAGCGCGGGAAGGTCATGGTCAGCTTGCCGCCGGGGTTGAAGTCGCCCACCAGAGCTTCTGCCACAGCCGTACCGCCCTCTTCGCCGGGGATCCAGGCTTCCAAGACTGCCCCGGCCGCGTCCACCAGCTCTGGGATGGCCAGCGGGCGGCCGTTGATTAGCACCACCACCACCGGCTTGCCAACAGCCAAAACCGCGCGGGCCAGCTCTTCTTGCACACCCGGCAGCCGCAGATCAGCGCTGTCGCGCGTTTCGCCGCAGGTGCAGTCCGGGGTCAGACCGGGCTTGTCGCCTAACACCAGCACCACAGCCTCGGCCTGCTGCGCAGCACGCACCGCCGCCTCAAAACCAGTGCGGTCTTCGGAGAACACATCGCAGCCCTTGGCATACAGAATCTGCGTTTTCGGCAGTCGGCGCTCCAGGGCTGAGCGCACCGTCACCACACGCACCTCGTGGGGTTTCAGCACAGAGCGGTCCAGCTTTTCAAAAGCCGAATCGGCGGGTTTCTGGAAGTCCAGCAGATCCACCACCGCCGCATAGGAATAATCACCCAGCAGGTTGCGGGGGTCGTCTGCGTTCGGGCCGATGACCGCCAGAGACTTCACGTTCTTGGCCAGCGGCAGCACGCCCCGATTACTGAGCAGCACCAGGCTCTTGCGAGCAATCTCCAGGGCCAGAGCACGCTGTTCTGCCGTCTCGAACACATCCAAAACGCCTTCTTCGGGTACATAGGGATTTTCAAACAGGCCCAATTCAAATTTCATCTGCAAGTGCCGCTGCACAGCCTGATCCACCCACTCCAGCGGAATTTTGCCGGATTCCACCAAATCTACCAGGGAGTCGTTATAGCACTGTGCTGTGGGCAGTTCCACGTCAATCCCCGCGCGCAGCCCCAAAGCCGCCGCGCTTTGCAGATCCGGCGCCATGTGGTGATAGGTGTGGATCATCATCAGCGCTTCGTAATCCGAGACCACCACACCGTCAAAGCCCAGCTGACCGCGCAGCAGGTCGGTCAAAATACGGCGCGAGGCCGCCACCACCTCACCGTCCAGTTCCGGATAAGCATTCATCATTGAAGCCAAACCTGCCTCACGGATGGCCGCCTGGAAGGGCATCAAATACACCTCCCACAGCGTGCGCCAACCCAACTGCACCGGCGCGCAGTTCAACCCGCCTTGCGAAAGGCTGTGACCCACAAAGTGCTTGCCGGTGGCCATAACCCCCTGACGCAGATCGTCACTTTGCAGGCCGCGAATGTAATGCACTCCAAACTGGCTCACCAACAGCGGATCTTCGCCAAAGGTCTCTTCCACCCGCCCCCAACGCGGGTCGCGGGCCACATCCAGCACCGGTGCCAGGCCCTGATGCGCGCCCAAAGCGCGCAGCTGCTTGCGGATCTCAGCGGTCATGCGCTCGGCCAGCTGCGGCTCAAAGCTTGAGGCCAACCCTAGCATCTGCGGATAGGCCGTTGCTCCCAGGGTCATGCTCCCTGCGCAGCACTCTTCGTGGAAAATGGCGGGGATGCCCAGGCGGGTGTGTTCCACCAGTTGGTGCTGGATGGTGTTGGCCATCTTGGCTGCGGCCTGTGGATCGAGGGTTGTACCGCCAGACAGGCGGGTGATTTGCCCGATACCATTCTGCAACCGCGCAAGGATTTTTTGCGGGTGGAAATGGCCTTCGGTCTGCAATTCCTGAATCCAGCAGGAATTCAATTGGGCAATTTTTTCAATCAGGGTCATGCGCCCCAAGAGTTCAGCCGCTTTACTGGCCGCGATAGAAGATTGACTGCGTGGGTTCATCCGTTTCACTCCGATCAAAATAGGTAGGTTCCAAAAATGGCCTTGCGCATACACCGCTCCCTCAGGGTTTCTGTGTCTTAGGAGGCGCGGTTGAATCGCGCAGGATCAGTTCCGTGGGAAGTTCAATCCGCCGGGGGGAAACCGCCGGGTCGCGAAAGATTTCCATCAGCATCTGCACCGCCATTCGCCCCATCTGCTCCAGGGGTTGGCGCACAGTGCTTAAGGCAGGCCGCACCAGAGATGCCTGAGGGATATCGTCAAAGCCCACCACCGAAATATCCTCCGGCACGCGCAGCCCGCGCTCGCGCACGGCGTCCATGGCCGCCATCGCCATGACATCGTTCGAGGCGAAGATTAAGGTAGGCGGCTGCGACAGGTTTAAAAAATGGCAGGCGCCGGTGTAGCCGTCCGTCTGGTGAAAGGTTCCCTGGTAAATCAGTTCCGCTTCATAGGGGATATGGTGGGCACGCAGCGCGGTTTGGAAACCTTCCAGGCGGTCTACGGCCGCGCCCAAATCCAGCGCGCCGGTGATAAAGCCGATGCGCCGGTGGCCCATGCGGATCAGCGTATCCGCGGCGTTATAAGCCCCCTGCCAGTTGGCAGCCCCCACCGCCGCGCAGTCTGCCCCCGTGCCCTGGTGGTCAATCAGCACAAAGGGAAAGCTGCGCTGCGCCAGGGTGGAAAGGTAATCTGTGGGGCTGCGCGGCAGCACCAGCAGCAGCCCGTCCACCATATCCTGCACCAGGTTGGCCACGTATTCCGCCTCTTTGGCCGGGGCGCGGTGGGTGGTGTACAGAATCAGGTCATAGCCGCTCAGGCTCAGCTCGGCATCAATGCCGCGCACAATCTCGCCGATGTAACCGGTGCCCAAATCGGGAACCAGCACGCCCACATTGTTAGAGCGCCCCCCCGCCAGACGGCGCGCCTGACGGTTAGCGGTAAAATGCAGGGCGCGCATGGCCTCCAAAACGCGCTGGCGGGTTTCGGGCCGCACATGCGCATCGCCGTTGATGACGCGCGAGACCGTGCCAAAAGACACCCCCGCCGCCGCCGCGACCTCCACAATGGTGACCTTGCGGTTGGCCGTGCTCATTTGGAAGCGTTTACATCCATTTCGATCAAATTCGAGAGTTCACACGGTTCGTTCACTTTAATCCTGTCTACAACCGCTGTATCAGGGAGTTAGTCATCATACAATCACGAAACCAGCGGAAGAACGCGCTGTTTTGGTCTTTAACATTCGTGTAAACGTTTACATAACTATAGCGGATTCTGTCCCCAGAGTCAAGCCGTCTGCCAAAAATCTATCCACCCCAGTGGATACGTGCCCGCAAGCTGTGCTAGAATAAAAACAGAAAGCAACCTACCCCAAACGATAGGAGAAAACCATGGGAACTAAAGGTCGTCAGATTGTTGGCATGGACGTGGATGAACTGCTGCGCCTGCTCAACCAGGCGTTCGCGGACGAATGGCTGGCCTACTATCAATATTGGCTGGGCGCGAAAATCGTCAAAGGCCCCATGAAAGACGCCGTTGCCTCTGAGCTGCTGCTGCACGCCACCGAAGAACTGGCCCACGCCGATATGCTGGCCCTGCGCATCATCCAACTGGGCGGCACCCCCCTCATCAGCCCCGAAGAGTGGCTCAAACACACCCACTGCGGCTACGACGCCCCCACCGATCCTTTTGTCAAAGAGATCCTGGCCCAGAACATCAAGGGTGAGCAGTGTGCCATTGATGTCTACCAGCGCCTCCTGGGTCTGGTCAAAGACAAAGACCCCGTCACCTACAACATCGTCCTCACCATCCTGCAGCAAGAGGTGGAACATGAGGAAGATCTGCAGTCGCTGGATGAAGACCTCGACTCGATGATGATGCGCAAGTAACTGATTAGAATCGAACCTGCGCCCTCCACGATACACAGGGAGGGCGCAGTCATTGAAGTCTGCTGTTTCGCTGTACCGTCTATTCCGCCAGCAAATTACCCATTTGCTTGAAGATAAATTTTGCCGCCTGATGCGGAGCCACCCGGCTGAGGAAGTCCATCAATTTCGCGTCCGGGCCAATCAGCACACGGAAGCGGTTCCCTTCAATGCCCTTGATAATCTCCTCTGCAGCCACCCTGGCAGGGGTGGTTTTCATGCGCTTTTCCGGCATAGCCCCATCCATCTTCGGCAAAGCGCCAGAATTGCTGGCGATGTTGGTCTCGATCGCCCCTGGGAACACCACCATCGCGTGCACGCGCGTTCCGATCAGTTCTGAATACAGTCCTTCGGTAAACAGCTTCACCGCCGCCTTCGAAGCCCCGTACATCGTTTGCCCCGGCACAGGCAAAAAGCCGCCCATGCTGGACACATTCACCACAAAGCCCTCCGGCCGCTGTAAAAGATGCGGCAAAAAGGCCTTGGTCATGTACACCGTGCCGTAGAAGTTCACGTCCACCATGCGGAACACTTCTTCAAAAGGCAAATCTTTGAAGCGCACAAATTTCTGAATGACCCCGGCGTTGTTCACCACCGCGTCCACCGCGCCGTGCGCCGCGATCACCGCCGCCGGAAACGCCTCCACCGCCGCCCGATCGGCGATATTGAGCGCGTGCAGCGACAGGCGTTCCCCTGGGCTGCCCGCCAACGCCGCGGTTTCCTCCAACGTCTTCAGGTTAATATCCGCCGCAGCCACCCGCGCCCCGCGCGCCAACAGCGCCAGGGTCAGCGCACGGCCAATGCCGCTGCCCCCGCCGGTGACCACAAAAACCTTGCCTTCCACTTTCATACTTCCCTCCGCTTTCAAGATCCAATCGTTTGAATTGGATAATTTTTAGATTGTATCCCTAAATTATACGCGTTCATCATACCGCGCAGGGTTCCAAAGCGCAAAAATCTGTCGAACCTTTTGCTGACCTACCGGAACAAACGCGATACAATCAGAGCACATCCCTGTGGATTGGAGACCTCTCACCGCATGCGCTGGATCAAACCCCCGCTGAACCCCTGGGGCTGGGCCCGCCTGGCCGGCCTGGCTGCCCTGGCCCTCGTCCTGCTGTGGACTCTGACCGCTGCCGTTCTGCGCCAATTGGGCACGGTGGAAAGCCTGGCCTGGAGCGGTTACGCCGCGTTTACGCTGGTTAAAGGGATCGAATTTGCCGCAGCCGCCCTATTTGCCGTGTGGGCTGCCGCCTGGTTGGAAGATCAAGATGACCTGGCCCAAAAGAACCGCCAGGAACACATGGAAAAAGTGCAGGCCCTGGCCGCCCAACGCGAACAGGCCCTGCGCGCTGTGCGCCAAGCCTTGCCCCCCGCCCCCCACGACTCCCCTCAGGCGCTGCAAACGCTGCGCGGCGCGCTGGAAAGCCTGGATCCCCGCGGCAAAGGCGGCCTGCTCGGTCTGCTGCACGAGATGGGGTGGCTGCCACATCTTTCCTTGCAAAACACCGATTTAGATTTTCAGGGCGCCTATTTCGACCGCACCCACGCCGCGCACATTCACCTGGAAGGCCTCAACCTGACCCAGGCGCGCTTTCATCACGCCCATCTGCCCGGCGCCCGCCTGGCGGGGGCCAACCTCACCCAGGCCCGCTGCATCCACGCCGACCTGCGGGAAGCCGACCTGAGCGGCTGCGATTTCAAAAAAGCCCAATTGCAAGACGCCCATCTGGAAGGCGCGGATCTGCGCGGCACCTATTGGCGCGGGGCTGTGCTGCAGAACGTCAATTTCCGCCGCTGCCGCTGGGATGACCCCGCCCCCACGGGCGAAAAAGGCCGCCCGGCGCCTTTGCCCGCCGCCCTGGAAGCCGCCGTGGTGGTGGATTGCTGGCTGTGGGACGGCCGCAAGGTGAGCAACGAGAACGGCCAAAAATTCCAGCGCCAACAAGAAATTTCCGACCTGGCCAACAAGCTTTAATACCCTCTCTTACTCGCCCAAAACGCTGATCGCCACCGTGCGGCGAGCCGGGCCGTCAAATTCACAAAAGTAAATCTCCTGCGCCTCCCCCATGACCATTTTTCCCTCGTACAGCGGGAAAAGGCAGTGGTTGCCCGTCAGCATGGATTTCAGGTGGCCGGTGGGGTTGCCCGCCGTGCTGCCGTAGGAGGGCAGAATCCGCGCGTGCATATAGGGATGATCCTCTGGCACCAGCCGCTCCAGCGCTTCCTGAATATCCACTTCCAGACATTCCATGCGCTCATTCACCAGGATCCCGGTGGTGGTGTGCAAAGTCACCACCCCCACCCACCCATTGCGAATTTGAGAGCGCGCTGCCGCGTCCCGCACGGCCTGGGTGATGGGGATCAGCTGATTGTACTGCTCGGTTAAAAAGGTGATTTTCTCCAGAGTGTACACGGGCTTCCCATCCTTTATCCCAAAAATTCCAAGGCGTTGCCCCCCAATACCAATTCAAGGGTGCTGCTGCGCCACCCCAGAGTGTGCAGAGCTTCCACCATGCGAATCTGCTCAAAGCGCGGATTGTTGGAGCCAAACAAGACCTGGTGCCGCAGGCTGCGGTCCACCCAGTGCTGGCCCAGGGTCCGCGTGAACACATGTTGGTAAAATTCGCGGGCGCTGTCAAAATACAGCAGCCCCGTGTCCGCATACACATTGGGATATTTCAGCAGCAGCGCGGCCGTCTCCATCACCCACGGCCAGCCAAAATGCCCCAGGCACATGCGCAGCCGTGGGTAACGCAAGGCCACCGCCTCAAAATGTTCTGGGCGCGCATACTGTGAGGGCGCATCCGGCTGCAGGCTGATGCCCGCATGAAACAGCACGGGCTTATTGTGCCGCAGGCAGCAGGCATACACGGCGTTCAACTCCGCATCCATCGGGTAAAACTTCTGCTTGGCGGGGTGCAGCTTCAGCCCGCTCAACTTTAACTCCCCAAAGGCATATTCCAACACCTCCACCGCGTCTTTGCGGCGGGGATCCACGCTGGCAAAGCCGATAAATTTTTCCGGCGCAAGTGAAACCAGATGGTGAATTTCGGCGTTGCTCACCAGCTCCGCCCCGTGAGTGGTGGTAAGGTCCAAAGGCAGCAGTCCCAGGCGGTCAATACCGGCATATTTCATCTGGTTAAAAATATGCGCCAGCGGGGCTGTACCGGTCTTGTACAGCCCCAGGCAGGTCTGGCGCAAATGGAGCTTTTCTTCGTCGGCGTTGATGGCCTCAAAGAAAGCGGGGTGGGTGTGAATATCAATCACCAGGCTCATCAGCTGCGGCTTTCGACTTAATCATCCAAAAGGTCGTTCACGCGCTCAATGGCCAGTGAACTGTACAAAGAAGGCTCATTCATGTACGCCGCCACCAATTCAATCGTGCAGAAACCGCGGTAGTTTGTGGCTTCGATCTCGCGGAACAACTGGCGCAGCGGGATGCTGCCTTCCCCAGGCACCAGGTGCATATCCGAACGACCGTCGCTGTCAATGATGTGCAAATGGCGCAAGCGGTCGCCCAGCTTGTGGAAATAGCTCATGATGGGTTCCTGGTTGCAGAACGGCGGGCAGATATCGCACATGCCCAGCAGACGCGGCGAATGAATTTCGTCCAAAGCCTCCACCAGATCGTTGCAAGTGACCACCACGTTGCTTTCGTATTGAGTCAGCGGCTCCAACAGCAGATCCATTTCGATCGCCTCAGCATGTGCCGCCAGTTCTTTCAAATTGCGGATCAGGCGCGCCCAATACTCCTTGCGCGGGGTATCATAGCCAGCGTGCGCCGCCGAGATCAGCGTAAAGCCTGCATCCATCTTCTTGGCCATATCCATCGAGAGCTTGATGTAGTCCAGGCTCTCGCGCCGCATAGCCTCTGTCCCGATCATCATATTGTACGGGTACATGTTCGTTTCGGGGGTGAAGCCGATGATGGGCACATCGTACTGCACCGAAAGCCGCATCACATCTTCCAACGCACCCGCCGCCAGATCGGGCGGAAAAGCGTGCGGCCGTCCGCCCCACAACTCAATGCCGTCGTAACCAAAGCGCGCCGCGTCCATGAAGGCCCGCTCCAGCGGGTAGCGCATGTAACCCATGGTGAACATTCCAATTTTCATGATGTCCTCAAACTCCAGCCTAATACTCCACCAGCCCGCCGTAATAGCGGCGATCGTCGGGGTTATGATCCTTATAGATCGAAAGGTAATAACTGAACCACTCCATCGGTACAAACAGGATCATCGGAGCCAACATCGGGTGCAGCCCCTCACCCAATTCTGCATAATCAAAGGTGATCACATCGGAGGTGTAGCGTTTTACGAAATTCAAGGTGCGTTCCGTGATCTCGCGGTTGGGGTCAGTCCCCAGCAGAAAGATAAATGGAACCCCTTCTTCCACAACTTCCAAAGGCCCGTGGCGAAATTCGGCGCTGTTTAAAACCGAGCCGTGAGTCCAGGTAAATTCCATGAGGGTCACAATCCCCTCTTTATACGCCAGGGGCTTCAAAATACCGCCTGCCACGGTATAAATAAACGGCCATTTGGAAGCCCGCTCGCCCAAAGCCCGCCCGGTCTCTTCATACGAGATGATCAGCCGTCCTAAAATATCCGGTAGGTGCGGAATCTGCGCCAGGATGGCATCCACTTCAGGGTGAGGCTCGCGGCGCGAAATGATATTCAGCGCAAAGGCATAGCTGATCAACGTGTGCGCTTCCCAAATGCTCTCCGCGTGGTAATCAATCACGTATTTGCCTACCGCCGCCAGAGGGTTATCGGCCTTGTTGGTCACACAGGCCACCACAGCCTGGTGCTGGGCAGCAATTTCCAACGCGCGGATCACTTCTTCCGTTTTCCCATAGTGGGAAATACCAATCACCAAACAGCGCGAATCCAGCTTTTTGGGCGTCGCGTGGCAAAAATCCCAGCCGCTGTAGGCCTCACACGGGATGGTGCTGTACTGGTCAAACAAGGCCTTGGCCGTTTCCGCTGCGCTCAAAGGCGAACCGCAGGCCACAAAATACACCTTGTCCAGGCCGCCGCTCAGGACTTCCTCCACAATGGCGGCAATTTTGGGAAAATCGCGTTCCAAAATCTGCTGCACCTCTTCCACCATGTGGGCGGTCACCAAAAAATCTACCGTATTCTTATCAATGATCAACATAGACGCCTATCTTTTTGAACTTCCGGTGCGGCTGTTTTTTAAGGCAACCGCACCGGCTGAAGAGGAGGACCGACTTACTTTCGCGCAGCTTCGCGAGCTGCGTTTTTCTTATTCTGACTTTCCCAATAGTAGTACACCGGCAGACCGGTCACCACCACAATCCCCGCCGCGACCAGCCCCGGAACGGGCGCCCATTGGAAGGTGGACACCACCAGAATCAGGGAAGAAGCAATCGCCACAAAGGTCGTCAGCCACCACACCGGCATGCGGTAGACCGGGTTGTAGTCCGCGTTCTTACGGTTCCAAATTACCGAGCCAAAAGTCAGGATGTTCTTGAGCAGCAGCACCAGGGTAAAGTAACCCAAAAGCTCCACAAAGTTGGACGCAAAAATGAGGATGATCCCCAGCGCGCATTGGATGATGATGGAGTAGTCGGGGGTTTCATACTTTTCATTGGTGTGCCCAAACACTTTAAAGAACAGGCCGTCGCGCGCCATCGCCCATTCCAGGCGGGGCTGGTACATGATGCAGCTGGAGAGCGAACCGACAATCACGATGATGCCAGTCACAGCCACAAAAATACCCGCGATGGGGCCGATCACCGGCAGCTTGGCCACGGCGTCGGCGATGGGCGTGCCCGAAGCCGCCAGTTCATTGAAGGGCAGCAAGCCGCTCACCACCAGCGCCAGCAAGGAATACAACGCCAAAACGATCAACGACGCCCCAATCAACGCGCGCGGCAGCACCTTGCCAGGATTCTTGAATTCGCCCGACATATAAGTCACCGCGCCCATGCCGGTGTACGACCAGCTGGTGGCCGAGATGCCCGCCAGCAAGGCCATCAATCCCACAGGAGCATCCACCGCAGGCGCAGCGCTGACATACTCACCGCGCAGGAAGAAGATCCCCAGGCCAATCACCAGCACAAAGGGGATGATCTTGGCCGCGGTGATAATCGTCTGGAAGCCGCCGCCGATTTCCACCGAGCGCAAATGCAGGTACATGAAGAACAACACCGCTACCACCGCAATGATCTTGCCGCCCATATCCGAAATTCCCGGCACCAAAAAGCCCAGGAAACGCACAATGGCCAGCGCCATAATCGAAATGGACACGGGGTCATTCGCCCAAAAAGTGGCCCAACCGCTCAAAAACGCCAGCGGGCGGCTTCCGGCCTTTTTCAAGTAGATATAGTCCGCACCGTTCACCGGATAGGCCGTGGACAGCTCCGCATACACCATCATCTGCGGGATGATGATCAGGCCGCCAATCACAAAGGCCAGAATGGTCATCAGGGGTGAACCCGCCGCTGCGGCGACTTCACCCACCGACGCAAAAATCCCTGAACCCACCGTGGTACCCACGGCAATCGCCAGGGCTGCGCTGAGGCCCAGTTTCCGGCCAAGATCTTTGGATCCAGCTGTTGACATGTTTCACTCCTTCATCCGAACTTCTTTGACGGGAGCAAAATTCTATCAACCGTTGGGTCAAGCGTGATAGAATTAGACTCCCCAATGATCCGGGAGAGGCGGTCACTGGTCAGGTTATCCCTCTCCTCGGGTGGTTGGCCAGGCACAGGCAGACTCGTTTTGCTTGTGCCTCCTTTTTTTCATTTGTTGAGGTGTGCAGCATCCGTTTCCGATTATTTCTGAGCAGCCTCCTTATCGGTCAAAAAAAGATCCAGCCGTCCGGTTTTCTTAAGAGTGCCTATGAATGCATTTGAATATATTCTGCCCTCCTATGCCGCTATCAATTTTGCTTCGGTTCGCGCTGGTAATGCACGGTAAAGCTGGCCTTATCGCTGCGCGCCCAAGAACGGCTGTATTCCACCACCCGGCCGGCCGCATCGCGGCTGATGCAGTCAAACATCAGCACCACGGTCCCCGGTTTGATCTGCAAGATACGCGAATCCTTGGCGTCCAGTTGAGTCACCGACAGCGTTTGCCAGGCCCGGGTCACCTGAATCCCGTTGAACTTATAAATATCGAACAGAGAAAAAACGTTCAAATCCACCGATTCCAGGTCGCTCAACAGAGAACACGGGATAAAAATATCTTCAAACGAAACAGGGTCATCATTGGCCAAACACAGCCGCCGGATATAATACACTTCCGCTTCGGGATCCATCTCCAAAATTTGACCGTACTTTAGCCCCGCCGGTCTGCGTGTCATGAACATCACCCGCGTGTCTGGAATCACATTCCGTTCACGCATCGTCTGGCGAAACCCGGTCAGGCGTTCCAAATCGCGCCCCAGCTTCTTCCCCATCACAAACACACCCTTACCCTGCACAGGCTTCAGCAAGCCCTCATGCACCAGGGCGGTGATGGCGCTGCGCACGGTCAGGCGGTGCACGCCGAATTCCTGGGCCAGCTCGCTCTCGGATGGGATGGCCGCTCCGGGGATATACTCACCATCATCCATGCGCGCACGCAAAATCTCGCGCAGCTGCATGTAGATGGGGTTCTTGTGGGGAGTGCTCAGCTCGTTTTTCGCCATGGTTCAAAAATCCCCAAAATCGAAGCGGCCGTTTTTGCACCGGATTTTAAACAATCCGTCAAGGATTCGCCGCGCAGCACCCCGGCCATAAACCCGGCGATAAAGGCGTCTCCGGCGCCCACCGTATTCACCACCTCCGCCGGATAAATTCCAAACGTGTAAAACTCCTTGCCGTCAAAAGCCGTGCTGCCTTGCTCACCCAGGGTGGCCACCACCACCGCAGCCCCCATCCCATGCAGCCGGCGCAGGGGAGCCTGTGCCTCTTCCGGCGTACAGCGCAAGGAGAAGAAGGCGTAATCCACCCAGGGCATGGTTTGGGGCACCAATGCGTCATCCATCTTGGTGGCGTAGTCAAAGCTGACCACCGCCCCGTGAGCATGTAGGTCAGCCAAATGTTCATGCGCCTTGCCCCAAAAGGCGCTGTGCACCAGTGTGTGGCGCGCGGCAAAGTCCAGGTCTTCTTTGGAGAAAGCCATCGTCTCCAGCACCCCCTCGGCATACTCACCGTGGATGCGCTCGTTCCCGTCCAATTCCATATACGTCACCGCGGTGAGGCCAGGCGCCGTGTGAAAATGCGAAAGGTCCAAATCCTCACCCCGCAGCGCATCCACCATCTGCCGGCCGTAGTCATCCTCCCCCGTGGTGCTGATCACCGACACAGGCACGCCCAACTGACGCAGATGGATGGCAAAATCCACCACATTTCCGGTCGGGTAAGCCGTCCCCAGAGCAGGGTAAACATCCATGCAGTTATCGCCGATGGCCGCTGCGTCCAGCACCTGCTTGGTATCCGGTTCCAGTTCCCAGGCGCCCATATATTGTAGGGTCACGGATGCGTTCTCCGCCCCAGCTTTCAGGCAGTCGCCCAACGGCTTGCTGCTAAGCACTGCCTGCAGGAACCCAGCGATGAAGGAATCCCCCGCCCCCATTGTATCCACCACGTCCACCGGTACAATTCCAAACCGCGTGAAAGTGTGTCCATCATAGGCCAGGCTGCCGTTTTCGCCCAATGTGGCCACAGCCACCCGCGGGCCGGCCTGCTGCGCCTGTTGCAGGTAGCTGCGGATAAATTCGTCCTCGTGAGTGTAGGAGAAAAAGGCGTAATCCACATGCGGCAGGGCGATTCCCACCACCTCGTGATCCAGCTTATCGGCGAAGTCAAAAGAGATCCGCATCCCCTGCTGCTGAAGCCTGCCCAAATCGTGTTCGATCTTTCCCCAAATACCGGTGTGAATCAGGTCATGGCGGCACAAGAATTCAATATCCGCCTCGGTGAGCTGGAAGTCTGCCATCACACCTTCATCGTAGTCGCCAAAAACCCGTTCTCCCCCCACCAGCTCCACCTGAGTCACCGCCGTGCGCCCGTGGCGAGTGTGCAAATGAGAGATATCCACACCCTTGGCGTGCAGGGCGTTTTTCATGAGATAGCCGTAGGCGTCATTCCCAACCACACCTGTGTACGAGGCATCCATGCCCAACCGCCGCAAATACACGGCCACGTTCACCGGGTTACCCCCCGGGTAGGATTTACCTAAATGAGCATACGCATCTACACAATTGTCACCCACGGCTGCCACACGCATCGCCCACCCTCCCATTTCACTTATTGAAGGATCCCCGCGAAGCGAATTTGATCCACTCGCGAGACTGATTTGATCAATTCAATCGGGCTGTGCTGCTCATCCCAGGTGATGCCCTTCAAATAGAACAGGGCCTCGCCTTCCTGCACGCCCAGGAGTTCCGCTTCATTTGAATCCGCATAGGTGAGGCTGATCTCTTCCTCGCCGCTGCAAAAAACCACACCGTACTTGCGTTCCAACACCCCATACAGGCTGAGGCGCTCAAAGTTGTAGCGGTGAATGCCAGGGAAACGTTGGCAGGGCAGTACGGCCGATTCTAAAGACACCGGGGTATCGTCCACCACCCGCAAGCGCACCAACTGAAAGATATCGCTGCCTTCTTTAACTTGTAGTTTTTCGGCAATGCGCGCCGCCGCCGGCAGCAGCCCCTGGCTGACCAGCCGGTTTTGAATCTTGCGCCCTTGCAGCATCACAAAGTCGGAAAAGGAGGTCAGGTCTTGTAAATACCGCTCCAGCCGGGTTGGGGCCACAAAATTGCCCACCGAAGGCACGTTCACCAGCCTGCCTTCCGCGATGAGCCGCTTTACCGCCGCCCGGAAGGTCATGCGGTTGCAGTTCCACGCCTCACACAGCTCCCGCTCCCCAGGCAAACGGTCGCCGGGTTTTAACTGCTGCTCAATCATCAAACACTCAATGCGTTCAACGATCTCGTCCCGCGGGCGGCTGTGGAAAATCTTTACCGGGGTCATGCGGCTTTCTCAACCGTTTCCGGCAGCCAGCGGCGTAAAAACTCTGCGCTGCGGGCAATCGAGGTGTGGGGGTCATCCCAATAGATTGAGTCGTTGATCTCCAGCGTCAAATAGCCGCTGTACTGGTTGGCTTCCAGGGTGGCCAGGTAACCGCGCAGGGGCAGGTTGCCGTCACCGCAGATAAAATGCCCCGAGGGGTTTCCATCCGCAAAGTGAATATGCCGCACTTTGCCGGGCAGGCGGTCAAAGAAATCCTGCAACTCATCCCCCACCACCGCCATCGCCACCAGGTCCACACAGCATTGGAGAGCTGGCGAAGACACTTCATTGAGCATCCGCACCATATCGTCGCAGGTGGTCAGCAAATTGGATTCATACGGTTGAAGCTGTTCAATCACCAGGGAAACGCCCATTTTCTCAGCCCGCGCGCACAATTCCCCCAACGAATCCACCGAACGCCGCCAGGCATCTTCGCGCGGCTCGTCCAACAGGCCCCAGCCTGAGGTGATGAACACCCGGTCGGCGCCGAACAAGAGTGCATCTTCCATCGCACGGGTAAAGTAATCCAGCGACTTTTTACGGTAGCCCGCCTCGCGCCCGGCGATATTGATGGGATAATTCAACTGCTCTGGCGTCAGCATCACCACCTGCATCCCGCGCGCCTCGATCTGGCGGCGCATGGCGCGGATGTGCGCCTCGGCTTCGGCTCTCGTCTCAAAACAGTCGTAGCTGTAATGCGGCGCGCCAGCCCAAAGCTCGATGTTCTTCAACTGACAGCGCTCCATCGAGGATAAAAAATACTCAAACGAGGTATGCCAGTATTGAACGCTCATCACCGAGATGTTATCCATCGAAAGGGGGATCATTTTCAGCCTCGCGCAGATCCATAGATAAGTCGTGATGTTTGTTGTAATCGAGATAATCCAAGTATAGCATGGTATAAAAATTAAGTCAACTCATCTATTAACCCTTTTCCTCAATCCAACATTACACTCAGGCAGGTTTGAACTGACATTCATCATCAATTGGTATAAATTAGTGGCATTTGCCCCAATCAATACTATAATATTGGTAAATCACTTCAAAGGAGCTTCGCAATGCCTAAAAAATTGGTCTCAGTAGACGCCGTACAGGTTGAAAATTATAAGATCGAAACCCGCGCTCGCCAACACGTCGCCATCGTAGATCAGCCCCCCGCGGGCGGCGGCAGCGACGCCGGCCCCACCCCCCTGGAATATCTGTTCATCTCCCTGGCGGGCTGCGTGGTCACCATCGGCACCATCATCGCCAGGCAGCGCCACCTGCCCGTGCGCAAGATTGAAGCGCATGTCGAAGGCGAGCTGGATACGGATGTGTTGATGGGCAAGAGTACCGAAGTCCGCGCCGGTTTTAGCGGTGTGCGCGTGGTCGCCAAAATTGACGCCGACATGACCCAGCAGGAAAAAGAAGCCTTCCTGCATGAAATTGACGCGCGCTGCCCGATTTCGGACAACGTTTTCAACACCACCCCCATCGAACTGATCGCGGAGTAAATGCATGTCCCCCGCTGCGGCTGACCGGCCCTCCCCCTCCTCCCTCACCCCGGCTGAATTCCTGGTCGGGAAGCGCCTTCGCGAACTGCGCACGCAGCGCGGCTATTCACTGCGCGCCCTGGCCGACCGCAGCGGGCTGAACATTAACACCCTCAGCCTGATCGAGAACGGCAAAACCTCCGCCTCGGTCAGCACCTTGCAGCAGCTTGCCCGCGCGCTGGCGGTGCCCATCACCGCCTTCTTTGAAGATGAACCCACCGAAAAGCGCGTGGTCTTTACCCCCGCCAGCCAGCGCCCCCAGGCCGAATTTGGCCGCACGCAGATGCAGAACCTGGGCAAAGACCTGGCGGGGCACGCCGTTCAGCCGTTCCTGGTCACGCTCTCCGCCGGCACAGGCAGCGGCGACCGTATGATTGTCCACACCGGGCATGAATTTGTCTTCTGTCTGTCCGGCAGCATCCATTATCGCATTGACGGCGAAGACTACCTTTTGCACAGCGGCGACAGCCTGGTGTTTGAAGCCCATCTGCCCCACTGCTGGGAAAACACCGGCGGCGAAACCGCCCAGCTTCTGCTCATCCTCTACCCCGCCGATGAGCGCGAAGAAGTGGGCGGGCGGCATTTTTCACCCGAAACCATGAAGAAGGAGTTGTTCATGAAAATCGCTGTCATTACCGATGATGGCAAAACCATCAGCCAGCATTTTGGCCGCGCCCCCTACTACCTGGTGCTCACCATCGAAGGCGGGCAGATCGTATCGCGCGAAATGCGCAGCAAATTGGGCCACAACCAGTTCAGCGCCGAGGCTCACGTCGAAGATCACCAGCACGGCCCCGAACACGGCACGGACGCCGCCTCGCACAATAAACACGCCAGCATGGCCGAAGCCATCGCCGACTGCAAGGTGCTGCTGTGCGGCGGCATGGGCATGGGTGCTTATGAGAGCATGCGCCGATTAAACATCCAGCCGCTGGTCACCGACCAGAGCGACATTGACACCGCCGTTCAGGCCTTCATCGACGGCAAATTGATAGACCACACTGAACTGCTGCACTAGAAGCACCACCCAACCAAGGCCCCGCTGCACAACCAGCGGGGCTTTTTTCTTTTCCCCTCGCGGAAGCCGCCGGCCGCGCCCGCCGCCGTAGGGAACACCCCCACGTGTGTGGGGACAACTTGAACTGCAACTACGGGATATTCGAGCTCAAAGGAACACCCCCACGTGTGTGGGGACAACTGTCAACTGCTGTTTCGATCCAAGTAGGTTCCAGGAACACCCCCACGTGTGGGGGGACAACTATGTACGGCTCCACGCCGACCAGCAACCTGGGGGAACACCCCCACGTGTGTGGGGACAACGCGCTTCGCTCACAACGAACTCGATAAACTCTTGGAACACCCCCACGTGTGTGGGGACAACGAAACGTTGCGGGCGCACCGTGAAGCCACCCGCGCCAGTTATCAGGCTAACAGCGACATCGTGAAGGGCTGGATCTGGCACAGCGCGGCGGATGAACGGACGTGCACGGCGTGCTGGGCAATGCACGGAACGGAGCACCGGCTGGATGAGATTCTGGATGACCATCCCAATGGGCGCTGTGCGATGGTGCCGAAGACAAAGACCTGGGCTGATATTGGGAAGCAGTATGGAATTGACCTGTCTAATGTGCCAGACACAAATCCGGAAATTGAACCAGGCGTGCTGCTGTTTGATAAATTGCCGGCGGAGAAGCAGATCAAAATTTTGGGACTAGCGAAGTGGGCGGCGTGGAAGGATGGTCAATTTACGTTGAGTGACCTTGTTGGGCAAACAGAGTCAACAATATGGGGAACGCACCGGTATGAGAAAAGCCTTGTGCAATTGTTAGGAGCGGAAAAAGCCAAAGGGTACACGCGCCTGGCGCTGATGGGTGCGGCGAGGAATGCCGGTCAATACTCAGTATCGGATTTGATTCGAGTGGCTGGATTGGGATTGCGTGAGTTGAGCGATGATGAGTTGCGAAAAATCGTTGAAAAGGTTGCAAAGGCAGGATTCAATCGAGAACATACCAGTTTAGTAAAACCAGAAATGGCTGGGCTTGTTTGGAAGGGGAAACCACTGGAGGTTGGAGAACGTTTACCGGCGGATGAATGGCATTTTGTCAAGCACGTTTTAGCAAGACAGGAATGGCCAGAAGGGACGTCACTGGATGAATATCTAGAAAGTTTGCGCGCTGTTATTCGAAATCCTGAAAGTAGTATAATGGTTTCAAGATATCAGGGTATTTATTGGCAAATTGCTTTTATTGCAGAGAGCGGTCGGTGGCGCGGAGTCGGTGGTAGTGATTTTATTTTGGTTGAATACCGGGATGGTTATGGTTTCTGGATAACAGGTTTTCAGCCAGTTGATTTACAAAAGCAACTGCATGTTCATCGGAGTGATATATGGTGGCTACGCAAGATGAAATAAATCGGGCAGATATTTTTTTACGAACAATTGCTGGTCAGATTGAAACACTTAAGCAAGAACTTTATAATTTGAGTGATGAAACTGGTTTTTATGCTTTGGCTACGGATTGGCAGGAAACCATGAGCATGGTTGAAGCACTGAAAAATAATCAGCATCTGACACCGGAACAAAAAAAGCGGTTTGATGATTTACTTGACGAGTTAGAAAAAGTCAAGCCAATCGCTGAAAAGTTGAATCTGATTTGAAAATTTGTGCTATAATCTGAATAACTGATTGCTCGACCGAGGCATAGAACCCGGAGCAATGCCGAAAGGTATTGCATCCGGGTTTTTTGTTTTGGCAAATTTGACGAGGTGAAACGATGGAAGAAACGACCCAGGTGGTCATAGAAGGCGCAACCCAGGAGGTTGCACAGCAAACCGAAGCCCAGGCGGCGGAGGAAGAACGTTTTGATACTGAGTATGTGCGCAAACTACGTGCGGAAGCGGCTGATTACCGCAAGCGGCTGCGGGAGCTGGAAGGCAAGGTCAAGGCAGAAGAGGAAGCCAAGATGACCGAGCAGGAGCGCCTGCAGAAGCGGCTTGCGGAACTGGAGCGCCAATCAACCGAGTATCAGCAGACCATACAGACGCGAACGTTGGAGTATGAAGTTAAACTCCACGCGGCGCGGCTGGGGGTGGTTGACCCGGAAGCGGCGTATCGTCTGCTGGACATGAAACAAGTTGAATTTGATGAGGACGGTAAACCCGCGAATATTGAGAAGGCGCTGCGGGCGTTGATTGCCGCAAAACCATACCTGGCGGGAGGAGGCGGGCAGATCTCGCCGACCAACCCGGCGCAAGGGCGTGTTTCCGGTCAGCAGGTGTTTACTCGTTCGCAGTTGCGCGATCCACAATTCTTTGCTGCCAACCGCGAGGCCATCATGCAGGCGATGCGGGAGGGGCGCATTCAAGAAGATTGATGAGGTGAAACATGGCTAATATTACGAAATCAATGGCGGATACCGCCGGGTTTGTGCCGGAAATCTGGGCGAATATGGCGCTGGAAGTGCTGCGCAGCCAGATCAGACTGGCCGGTGTTGTGGCGAAAGATTCTGACGTGGCCTCGTTCCAGATGGGAGATGTTCTTCACATCCCGTATCCAGGTACTTTCACTGCCAATGACAAAGCAGCTGATGCTACAGTGACCATCCAGACCCCATTGGGTGGAACTGATGTTCAGGTTGCGCTGAACAAGCACAAAGAAGTTTCGTTTATCGTGGAAGATACGGCGCGTGCGCAGGCGAATCAGGATATTCTCGCCCGCTACATTTCGGCGGCTGTTCCGGCGATTGCCGAAGCGATTGAAGGCGATTTGTTCGCGCTGTATTCCGGGCTTTCGCAGTCGGTTGGGACGAGCGGCACGGATATTTCAGCGTCCACTGTGCGCGCCGCCGTCAAGAAACTCAACGATGCCAAAGTGCCAGGAACACCCCCACGTGTGTGGGGACAACTGAGGTGAGTTTATGGCTTGATCTACAGGAGGCGGAACACCCCCACGTGTGTGGGGACAACCACGGCATCTTCTACTTGCGTTCCGGATTTCCCGGAACACCCCCACGTGTGTGGGGACAACTACTATCAAGCCAACGTTCCAATTTTCAGGTAAGGAACACCCCCACGTGTGTGGGGACAACAAGATCGGAGGATATCCTGGAAGGCGAAGGGCAGGAACACCCCCACGTGTGTGGGGACAACGTCCGCCGTGGCTCCCGTCGCTGCGCCACATACGGAACACCCCCACGTGTGTGGGGACAACGGGTGGTGAGCGGGTGCGCTAATGGTGTTTATAGGAACACCCCCACGTGTGTGGGGACAACGAAGGGATCACGATATCTGAGGGTAAAGGCGTAGGAACACCCCCACGTGTGTGGGGACAACACTGGATGGAGCGCTTCAAACTGCTTCGCAATAGGAACACCCCCACGTGTGTGGGGACAACTTATTTTATCGAAACGCTCAAGGCGGTGGAAACGGAACACCCCCACGTGTGTGGGGACAACTAATCGATGAGCGGCTTTGCGGCGCGAATCAGCGGAACACCCCCACGTGTGTGGGGACAACGTTCTCCAGCACCGTCGGCATCCGGTCAAAACGGAACACCCCCACGTGTGTGGGGACAACTAATTTTTCGTTCATATAACCTCCGCAATCGAAGGAACACCCCCACGTGTGTGGGGACAACTCATGCGCCGATCTAGGTTGTCCTTTGATCTCAGGAACACCCCCACGTGTGTGGGGACAACGTCCGCCAAACAGGCCGCGCGGTCAGGGAACACGGAACACCCCCACGTGTGTGGGGACAACTTCCAGAGCATCAATCCGCGCCTGCAAAGCATCGGAACACCCCCACGTGTGTGGGGACAACTGTAATGAAAGAATACAAGAAATCAGCAACAACGGAACACCCCCACGTGTGTGGGGACAACGGGATGCTGGGTATCCCTGTCACCCCGATAATCGGAACACCCCCACGTGTGTGGGGACAACCACCTATCCGCGCCGCTGATGGCGGGGTGGTGCGGAACACCCCCACGTGTGTGGGGACAACGCGGCGAAACGCCCCGCGCGTGACGATTATGAAGGAACACCCCCACGTGTGTGGGGACAACAACCAGCACCTGCCCGCGCCAATTGGTGATATCGGAACACCCCCACGTGTGTGGGGACAACTCTGGGATGATGGTCTGATAATAGCCCGTAGCAGGAACACCCCCACGTGTGTGGGGACAACCCACCGGAACCAACGGCGGAAGCGGGCAAGGTAGGAACACCCCCACGTGTGTGGGGACAACGCACCCTTGACCTGGGTGTGGGTGAATCGCAGAGGAACACCCCCACGTGTGTGGGGACAACTGCGCGGCGAGTGAATCGCCGGTGCGCGGTGCGCGGAACACCCCCACGTGTGTGGGGACAACGTCGTGCCCCGCGTCAGACGGGTGTGCGCGTCGGAACACCCCCACGTGTGTGGGGACAACTTTATCCAAGTGCTTTTTGGTGGTACTGCGACAGGAACACCCCCACGTGTGTGGGGACAACCGTACCTGCTCGGTGCGCGAGATGACCAGGGCCGGAACACCCCCACGTGTGTGGGGACAACATCGAGGCGGGTGAGTTCTGGTGCTGTGTTTGCGGAACACCCCCACGTGTGTGGGGACAACCACATCAATCGGCCCGCCATCTGCTCCGGTGACGGAACACCCCCACGTGTGTGGGGACAACGCGTTCTTAGCCAGGTCCTCGGCGAAGAGCAGCGGAACACCCCCACGTGTGTGGGGACAACGGTCACGCTGGCGGTCTGACCGGCGAGCGCGCCCGGAACACCCCCACGTGTGTGGGGACAACGTCGCGCGCGACCACACCCACCACTACACTAGAGGAACACCCCCACGTGTGTGGGGACAACCATTCTCTGCAGTTGATCGGCCAGCGTGCCGGCGGAACACCCCCACGTGTGTGGGGACAACTATAGGCTCCCTGGTTGCGTTTGATGGGTATATAGGAACACCCCCACGTGTGTGGGGACAACTTCCAGCCCGTACTTGATCACCGCACTGGCCGAGGAACACCCCCACGTGTGTGGGGACAACTTCGTTCCTCCGTTTGTCTGGTCAGTTGTTTGAGGAACACCCCCACGTGTGTGGGGACAACAACTAAGACCGGATTGAACGTCTGTTCGAAAACGGAACACCCCCACGTGTGTGGGGACAACGAAATTCACGATCAAACGCACGGTTTTTCTGGAGGAACAC
>JARKPO010000052.1 GCA_029975215.1 Levilinea sp. | reverse complement strand
CTGTGTTGCGACATATTGCTCTAAATCTGCTCAGACAAGATAGGACGATCAAACGCGGCATCAAAATAAAACGATTGGCAGCCGCCTGGGACAATGATTACCTCATCCAACTCTTCAGTGATTAGAATGCGATTGCCCTGATCAGCAATGTTGACCGGGGAGGTTCAGGTTTCTGAGCCGTCATGGGTTTGCAGCATAGCACGCACTTTTTGCTGGGCACTGCGCCAGCGGCGCCCCACCCACAGGGCCACCCAGGCGGGCGGCAGCAAACCGCCCAGGGTGGCAAAAATCTGGTTGAGCACCCCAGGCACGTACACCGACCGCCCGCGCAGAGCCAGTTCCACCGCGCGGCGCACCACCTGGTCAGTATCCACGGTGGTGGCGCGGCCCCAAAAGCCCTGGGCAGCGATTTTGCGGCGCGATTCGGCCGTGGTGGGCAGCCCTGCCGGGCAGACCGCCAGCACATCGGCAAATTCGCCGATCTCTTCGTGCATGGCGCGCGAAAAATCGAGCAGAAAGCGCTTGGCGGCGGCGTAGGTGGCCTTGTAGGGCATGGGGAAAAAGCCCGCCAGGCTGGAGATGCTGATGAGCAAAAAGCGGCGGTCGGGGTCGCGCAGGCTGAGGATGCCGTGGGTGAGGTCCAGGTTGGCCTCAATGATCAGGCGCGAGAGATACAAGATTTGATCGCGCGATTTTTCCAAGAAAGCGCCTTCAAAGTCGCGCCCGGCGATGTGGACGAGGCCGCAAAAACGCGCGCCAGCTGCGGCCTGCGCCTGGAGAAAGTCGCTGCGGGCGGGCGCATGGGTGACATCCAGCAGGGTGAAGCGCGTCTCAACCCCGTAGGTGCGCTGAATCTCATCGGCGAAAGCCTGTTCATCGGGGCGCTGATCCACCAGCCACAGCGAATAGCCCCGGCGGGCCAGTTCGTGGGCCATGCGGGTGCCGATTCCACCCAGGGCGCCGGTGATGAGGACATAGGAAGGCATGGGCAAGTTCGCTCCTGTGCGAAGGGGATGCACGGGGGTCAATGCCTTTCAAGTATACTGGAAACGGTGCGCCTCTGTGTCAAAATGGCGCGCTTCCAGTACAATACCTCTGCACGGATCCACAGTTGGGAGGGAACAGGTATGAACAATGAGCAGCGCCTGGCGGGAAAAACAGTGGTGGTCAGCGGGGCGACTTCGGGGATTGGCTGGGAGAGCCTTTTGGCGCTGGCGGGGCAGGGGGCGGCGGTGATTGGCATGGGGCGCAGTGCGGAGCGCTGCCGCCAGGCCGAGGCGCGTTTGCGGGCGGCGTACCCTCAGGTGCGCGCGGCGTACTGCCTGGCGGATTTATCCTCGCAGGCCCAGGTGCGGCGGGCCGCCGCCGAAATTCGTGGCCTGCTGGCGGGTGGGGGCTTCCCGCCGCTGACGGCGTTGGTGAACAACGCCGGTATTTATGCCGAACGGCGGGTGTGGACGGAGGACGGGGTGGAAAGCACCTTTGCGGTGAACCACCTGGCCGCTTTTTTGCTGACTCTGGAGCTGATGGATGTGCTGCGGGCTGCGCCGGGGGGAGGACGGGTGGTGACGGTCAGCTCGGCTTCGCACTACCGCACCTGGATCAACCCCGAGCGGGCGGCTTACCCGCGTCTGTACTTTGGTTTGTGGGCTTACAAGGTCTCCAAGCTGGCCAACGTACTCTTCACCTATGAACTGAACCGGCGTTTCCCGGCCCAGGAAGTGCGCGCTTTTGCCGTGGACCCCGGGTTGATCCGTACGGAGATCGGCGTCAAAGGTCCGCGGGGCATTTCATCCTGGGTCTGGGCGCAGCGCGCCAAAAAGGGCCGCCCGCCGCAGGTTCCGGCGCAGACGGTGGCGTATTTATGCGCAGAGGCGGCGCTGCAAACCAGCACTGATTTCTATTGGCGCGATTTGCAGCCCAAGACCCCCAGCCGCACGGCCCAGCGCGCCGACCTGGCGGCGGAGTTGTGGGCAGTGTCGCAGTCGTTGTGCGGGACGGCGGGGGACTAAAAAAAACGGCGAGCCTGGAAACTGCTTTCCAGACCCGCCGGCGGGGACATTCACACGAAAAGCGTCAGTCGGCTGTGACCAGTGTGCCGGACGATTCACCCAACAGGGCGCGGCGCAGGGCGGTTTCATCCCACAGGTTGAGCACCAGGATGGGCAGTTTGTTTTCCATGCACAGCGAAATGGCGGTGCTGTCCATTACTTCCAGGCGGCGGTTGAGGGTTTCAATGTAGCTCAGGCGGTCAAACCGCACGGCGTCGGGGTTGCGGTGGGGATCAGAGTCGTATACGCCGTCCACCTTGGTGGCCTTGATGAGCACATCCGCGTCAATTTCCATGGCGCGCAGGGCCGCGGCGGTGTCGGTGGAAAAATAGGGGTTGCCCGTGCCGCCGCCGAAGATGACCACACGGCCTTTTTCCAGATGGCGGATAGCGCGGCGGCGGATATACGGCTCGGCGACCGAGCGCATTTCAATGGCGGATTGCACGCGCGTGACCACGCCGATATTCTCCAGGGCGTCCATGAGGGCCAGGGCATTCATCACGGTGGCGAGCATGCCCATGTAGTCGGCGGTGGCGCGGTCCATGCCCAGGCCGATGCCGGTACGCCCGCGCCACAGGTTGCCCGCGCCGATGACGATGGCCACGTCCACACCCATCTGGCGCACTTCGCGCACGCGTTCGGCGATATGTCCGGCGGCCTGGGGGTCTATGCCTGTGCCCTGCTCACCTGCCAGGGCTTCGCCGCTCAGCTTGAGCAAAATCCGGCGAAATTTCAGTTCTTCCATGCAGTTACCTCCAGTCAAAAAAAAGGCCAACCGTGGGGTTGGCCTTAGGTGGGTTATTCTTCCTGAGACGTTTCGCCTAACGCCCACCGCACCATGCGGCGGACAATGACGTTTTCGCCGATGGAGGCGACGTTTTGGTTGATGAGCTGCTGGATGCTGATGCTGTCGTCGCGGATGTAGGGCTGGCGCAGCAGGACAAATTCATCCTTGTACTTGTTGAGAGTGCCTTCCACGATGCGGGGGATGATGGCTTCCGGTTTGCCTTCTTCGCGGGCTTTGGCGGTTGCGATCTTAGCCTCGTGCTCTAAAACATCGGCGGGGATGTCTTCCTCGCGGATGTAGAGGGGGGAGGTGGCGGCCACCTGGAGGGCAAGTTCATGCGCCAGGTTGCGGAAGGCCTCGGAGCGGGCCACGAAATCGGTTTCGCAGTTCAGTTCCACCATCACGCCCACGCGGCCGTTGCCGTGGGAGTAAATTTCCACCACGCCTTCGCTGGCCTGGCGTTCGGCGCGCTTGGCAGCCGTGGCGAGACCTTTCTCGCGCAGGTAATCCAAGGCGGCGGCCATATCGCCGTTCGCTTGCTCAAGGGCCTTGCGGCAGTCCAAAATGCCCGCGCCGGTGGAGGCGCGCAGGTCTTTGATTTGTTCAGTGGTAATAGCCATTCTATACATCCCTTCTGTTGATAACCAGTGATTGGTTTCCGTTCCATAAAGCAAGGGGCTTGCGCCCCTTGCCAGGTTTCTTGTCCGTGGAGCTGTGTGAATTAGTCCTCGGCCTCGGAAGCGGTTTCGTCTTTGGCAGCCAGTTTGGCGATGGTAGATTCACCCAGCAGATCGCCTTCTTCCATTTCAGCATCCACAGTCAGCCGTGGGCGGGCGGGGGCGGGGCGAGGAGCGGCGGCGCTTTCGGCAGCCACTTCCTTCTCCATATCCTCATCTTTGCGCAGGCCTTTACCTTCCAGGACGGCGTCGGCGATTTTGCCGACCACCAGCTTGATGGCGCGGATGGCGTCATCATTGCAGGGGATCACATAATCGACACCGGAGGGATCGCAGTTGGTGTCTACCATGGCGAGGATCGGGATGTTCTTCAGATTGGCTTCGTGCACTGCAGTGGATTCGCGGCCCACATCCACAATGAAGAGCAGGTCGGGCACGTTCTTCATCTTGCGCACACCGCTCAGGCGGGTTTCCAGGCGCTTGATTTCGCGGTCAATGATCAGGCCTTCTTTTTTCGTCAGGCGGCTGATTTCACCGGTTTCGTGCATGTGCTCCAAACGGTCCAGTTCCTGGATGCGTTTGTTGATGGTGCTCCAGTTGGTGAGCATGCCGCCCAACCAACGTTCGGTGACGTAGGGCATGCCGCAGCGGATGGCTTCGTCGCGGATGGTTTCTTGGGCCTGGCGCTTGGTGCCGACGAACATGACGGTTCCGCCGTTTTGCACGGTGTCGCGCACCAGGTTGTAGGCAGCCGTGAGGGCTTTGACGGTTTGCTGCAGGTCAATGATGTGGATGCCGTTGCGCTCGGTGAAGATATAGGGCCTCATCGAGGGGTTCCACTTGTTGGTGCGGTGGCCAAAGTGGACGCCGCTTTCCAACAGGGCTTTCATCGAGATGATGGTAGCCATAGGGTTTGGGTATTCTCCTTTTGCGTTATTTTCCTCCGCCGCCCTCACTCCGACCGCCACCCCAGGGGGGCACGCAGCGGACGGTCAGGCAGGCGTGTGAGATGGATTAAGCGGGAGGATTATACCATAAGCAGGGGGAGTCGTCTAGCCGGGGTTTGCGGCGCGTGCGGGGGTATAATGGACATCGGTCTGCATACTCTGTACAGCATTGAGGTGAACCATGAGCATATCGAAACGACTGGAAGAAGCGCGTAAGGCCTACGCTTCGGGAGACCGCAAAGCGGCAGCCCGCGCGCACGAGGTCAAACGGATTCAACAGGCGGATGAGCATCACGGCGGGGTCGGGTCGGCCTATTTGGGCAACCTGGTGTACGGCGGCCTGGACGGGATCATCACCACCTTTGCGGTGGTTTCGGGTGTGGTGGGGGCGGAGCTGAACGCCAGCATTATCCTGATCTTAGGGCTGGCTAATTTGCTGGGGGACGGCTTTTCGATGGCTACCGGCGCTTTTCTGTCCTCCAAGAGCGAGAAGGAATTTTATGAGCGCGAACGCGCCCGCGAGGCCTGGGAGGTGGAAAATTTCCCCGAAGGCGAGCGCGCCGAGCTTATGGATCTGTATCTCAAGCAGGGCTACCCGCCAGAAGACGCGGCCCAGATGGTGGCGATTAAGACGCGCGATCCGCAGCGCTGGGTGGATGCCATGATGGTGGAAGAATTGGGTTTGCTGAAGGAAACGCGCAACCCGCTGTGGGAGGCTTTGACCACTTTTGGGGCCTTTTGTTTGGCGGGGTCTATTCCTCTGCTGGCCTATCTGGCTGATTGGCTTTTTGGGCTGGGCTTGCCGCAAAATACCACCTTCTTCACGTCTTTAGGACTTTCGGCGCTGGCCTTGTTTGGGTTGGGAGCGGCCAAGGTGCTGGTGACCGAGCGCAATTTTTGGCGCAGCGGCCTGGAGATGCTGGTGGTGGGCGGGTTGGCAGCAGGCGTGGCTTATGGGGTGGGGTTCCTGCTCAAGGGTCTGGGGGTATAAGGCGGCCTGCTGAAATGGATTGGAAATCAACGAGGGGCGGCCCCAAAGCCGCCCCTCGCGTTTGTGTATACCCGTGGGAAGGATACCTTACAGGGTCGCGGCCTCTGATTCCGGCGCGGGGGCTGCCGCGGGCGGCTCCTCGGCGGGGTAGCGCGGCTGCACC
Source organism: Levilinea sp. (assembly GCA_029975215.1). GTDB lineage: Bacteria > Chloroflexota > Anaerolineae > Anaerolineales > Anaerolineaceae > Levilinea. The sequence goes on along the minus strand of JARKPO010000052.1, from coordinate 52,254 downwards.
CAGCGCACCACAGCCCACCAGCCCAGCCCGCCCCACAAGGCGATGACGCCTTCCACCATCCACAGCGTGGCCGCATCCTTTACCCCTGCCACTTGCACCCAGGCGGCCAGGGCGTCAATGAGGGATTTGTAGAGGAAGGCCACCCACATGCGGCTGGAGCGCGCCTGGGCTACACCCAAAAAGAGCATGGTGTTGCAGAAGATGTGAATCCACACCGTGAAGAAGCGTTCCCATGGGGGCATCAAGCTGTAGAGCCAACTGTTGGCCTGGGCTACCGACTCCAGCGTGGAGAGGGGCAGGACATTCGGCAGAAGCAGCGCGGTGGCCGTGCCCACCAGCGAGTTAAGACCCAGCAGAAAGGCTTCCAGCGCGCCAAAGCCGATGCCAAAGGCCAAAGCCGCCCGCCAGGGGGCCTTGCCTAAACGCGTGTAGCGTAGCACCAGCCAGGTAAGGGCCACTTCGAAAACGCCCGTGAGCAGCCCGACATAGAGGTAGAAGATGGGGAAACCCAGCGCATCGGGCAGGTTTTCTGTCAAGAATTTGTAGATGGGCGAGTTGAAGGGGATGGCCCAGGCAAACTTGAGCGCCACCGTCACCACCCAAGCCAGACCGCCGAAGAGGAAGTAGCGGAAGGGCAGGCGGCGCAGCAGGCTGTACACCAAAAACGCCAGGGCCACCAGGATCATGCCGATGCCGGGCACAAGAACCACGGGGGTCAGGCCGGGCCGCACCATTTCTTCAGGCCGCCACACGATGGAATAGGTGGCCTGGGTGCTGGCCTCCCAGGCGTATCCCAACTGGTAATCTCCTGGGGTTTCGGGGCGCAGGGTGGTGGTGTAGGCGAAGGGGCCGGGGGCGACAGGGACGGCCTGTTCCCACAGGATCTGGCCGCTGGGGTCTTTGAGAACAGCGCGCACCGAGCCGCTGGTGACCGACCCGCTAAAATCAATGCCGATGGGGTCGCCCGCAGCGGCCACCGGGATGACAAAAATATCGGAAGCGCCGGGTTGGGCTTCGTTGATCGGCCCGTTGACCCACCCGCCCGGCTGAACCGGCTCGGCGGCCGGGGCGCAGGCGGCCAGAAACAGCAAACTCAGCAGCGCCAAAACGCGCTTGAGGTTCTTCATGGGGTTGCTCCGTCAAGTTGGATAGTTGGCTGTACAGCGGTAATTGTACCGCTTTTTTAGGGATTCATTGCGCGGGGCGGAGCAATGACCACGCAGTCATTATGGGTTTTGGCCTGGTACACCGCCTGATCCACCGCCTCGAGCAGCTCTTCAATGGTCAGGCCGTGTTCCTGGGAACAGGCCACGCCGATGGATGCGGAAATGAAGTGGGTGGGTGCCGATTCGCTTTGGATGGGCAGAGAGCGAATTTGTATGCGCAGGGTTTCGGCCAGTTCTACGGCCTGGTTGAGGTCGGTATGAGGCAGGACGATGAGGAATTCATCGCCGCCGTAGCGGCAAGGCACGTCTTCGGACCGCACCACCTGGCGCAGACGGCGGCCAAACTGGCGCAGGAACTGGTTCACGCGCGGGTGGCCGAATTGGGTGTTGAGGTCTTTAAAATGATCCAGGTCCAACATGATGATGCTGACGGGTTCGCCGGTGGTGCGGGCCAGATACAGCTCGCGCTCCAGGCTGCCTTCCATATAGCTGTAGTTGAACAGGCCGGTCAGGTCATCGTGTACGGCCTGCCGCTGCAATTTTTCGCGCAGGATCAAATTCGAAAGGGCCAGGCCGATCTGCTCGCTGGCGTGGACGGCCAGCTGCTGTTGGGCGGGGGTCAGGCCGGTTTGTTCGGCAGGGGTTTGCAGGTGAAGCAGGCCGACAATTTGCCCCTGGGCCAGCACCGGCACACACAGGTAGCTGGAAGGCAGCGGCAGACCCACATGCTGGCAGACCGGGCCGGTTTCGGGATCGGTGGAGACGAAGGTGCGTCCGCGCCGCACCGCCCAGCAGTCGTTCCGCTGGAAGTTTTCCCCGATGAAGGCCGGTTGGTTCCAGTCACAGCGCACGCGCAGCTGAGTGTGGGTTTCATCCAGATCCAGGAACGCACCGGCCATATCTGGGAACAGGCGCGCGCCAAGCTGCTCAATGACTCCCATGGCTTCATCGAAATCGGTGCTGATTTGCAGCAAATTGATCATTTCGGCCATGGCGGCGGTTTCACGGTTCCGATTTTCCAGCTCGGTCACGCGCTGGGCCAACTGCGACTGGGCCTCTTTTAACGCAATTTCGGATTTTGTCCGTTCGGTGATGTTGCGCACGATGCAGAAAACACGGTCAGAACCAAAGGGGATGACGCGTGATTCGAAATAACGAGTTCCGTCGGGCATTTCCAACGGGTATTCCCACACCTGCATGCGGTTATTTGCCAGAGCCTTGTGAATGCAGTTCAGCGAACTGGCCGCATGCTCCGGGGACATGAGTTCGTGCATGGATTTGCCGATGGTTTGATCGGCGGGCATGAGCATGTCCTCAGGGGTTTGCGCATAAGCCTCCAGGAAGATGCCGTCTTTGTCAAAGACAAACATCAGGTCTGGGATGGCCTCCAGCAGGGTCTGGAAGCGCATCTGGCGTTCCTGGGCCGAGGCCTCGGCCTGCACGCGTTGGGTGATGTCCACCGCAGTGACAATGACGCGCGAGAGGTCTTTTTCAAAGCCAGGCAAGACCACAAAACGCAGATCCACATGCATGGCCTTGTGGTTGAGGGTCTGGTTGACGACCTCTTTTTGAAAATTCATTTGGCCCGAAAGGACGGCCTCCAGTTCTTGGGGTGTGGCGAACTGGTTTTCGGTCGGCGCGATGAGTGAAAAACGGGCGATCAGTTCACCTTTGGAGCGGGCACCGTACAGCTGCAGGGCGGCGCGGTTGGCATCCACCAGCCGGATGCTGCGGAAGTAAGCCGCTTTGGCATCTGGGTGGGTCTGCAGGTGCTGATACAGGTCTTGTACGCCGGCGCGGCGCAGTTCCAGGAGGATCTGACGGGCGCGGGAGAAATCTTGTTCGGTGATGGCCACGGGGGTGAATTCAAACAGGTCGTGAAAGCGGGTTTGAATCTCGCTCAGTTCTTCTGTCATCTGGCGGTGTTCCAGGGCAGCCCCCAGCACATCCGCGGTTTGGCGCAATGCTTCCAGCTCACCGCTGGACCATGCGCGTGGCTGGGTGCAGTCGTCCAGCCCCAGAAAGCCCCAGGTGGAACCGAGAGTATAAATGGGCAGAAAAGCGGTGGATTGGGCCTGTTTGCGCACCAGGAAGGGCTTTTCACCTTTTGGTAAATCCGCCAGAGTCCCGGCCACAGGCTTATCGGCGCGCAGCTGCTGTTCCCAACGGCGCAGGCCGACTTCACGGAAAGACCATTGGATGTGGGGGGTGGCGTCGCGCAGGGGGGGCAGGCCCGGCACCGCCCATTCGGAACGCAGCCGCACCAACCACTCGCTCTTCGCGATGGGTAGGTTTTCATAGAGGTACACGCGGCTGACCCCGGTCTGAAGGGCCAGGGTTTCCAGGCTGCGCTGCAGGGCGGATTCCCAATCGGGCTGGCGCAGGAAGAAAGCAGAAATCAGCGCGGCGGCCTGTAAAATGCGCTCGCGGTTGAACACGGCGGTTTGGGCTTGCTTTTCCGCGGAGATATCGCGCAGCAGCACCAGTTCTGCCGGGGTCGATTGGTAGGTGATGGCTTGGGTGGTGATTTCGACAGGAAATTCAGAACCGTCAAAGCGCACCAGACGCTCTTCGGTGGGCGGGGTGGGCTTTCCGCGCAGCGCGCGCTGCAGGCGGGTGAGCACGTTGATCTGTTCCTGGGAATGCAGCAGCGCCAGAATGTCTTTGCCGACCAGGTTTTCCAGGCGGTTGGCACGGAAAATTTGCAGAGCGGCGGGATTGGCAAAGAGGATCTTCCCTTTTTGATGCACCAGAACGGCATCGGGAAGATGATCTAACATTAAACGAAATAAGTCGTCTGAATCAGCGCTCACGTGGGGAGTGTCCAATGATCATGGAGAGGGGCAAAACTGTATCATTTTTATAGTATAACGGGTAATTTGCATTCGAGAACCCCCCTGCGCTTACAAGTGGTTTTCAGTTTAAAAAAGGGCCTGCCCAAACGGTTTGAGCAGGCCCAGCGTAGCGGCAAAGCAAAGACTTAGAGGCGGTTGACGAATTTTTCGATGCGGCGCAAGGCTTCTTCGATTTTTTCGTAGGCAGTGGCGTAGGAGCAGCGGGCAAAACCCTCGCCGCCCGCACCAAAGGACGAGCCGGGCACGATGGCCACGTGCTCTTCCTGGAGCAGACGGTTGCAGAAAGTTTCGTCGTCCAGACCGGTGACGGAGACTTTGGGGAAGGCATAGAAGGCCCCGCGCGGCTCAAAGGTGGGCAGACCGATGCGGTTGAGGCCGCTGACGATCAATTTGCGGCGGCGGTCGTACTCTTCGCGCATTTCGATCACATCTTCGTCACAGTTTTTCAGCGCGTCAATAGCGGCCACCTGGGCGGTGGTGGGGGCGGACATGATGGTGTACTGGTGGATGCGCACCAGACCCTGGATGATGGAAGCCGGGCCGGCCGCAAAGCCGATGCGCCAGCCGGTCATGGCGTAGTCTTTGGAGAAGCCGCCCAGGAGCAGGGTGCGCGGGCGGGCGCCAGGCAGGGCCGGGAAGCACACATGCGGGATGCCGTAGACCAGCTGGTCGTAAATTTCATCCGACATGACGATCAGGTCGTGTTCTTCGGCCAGTTTCAGCAGGGCGGTGAGGGTTTCGCGCGAGGCCACCGCGCCGGTGGGGTTGTTGGGGTAGCCGATGAGGATGGCTTTGGTGCGGGGGGTGATGGCCTTGCGCACGGCTTCGATGTTCAGATCGAAGTTGTCTTCCATGCGGCAGGGCACCTCCACAGGCACGCCGCCCGCCAGGGTGGCTTCGGCCTGGTACGAGACGAAACACGGGGTGGGGATGATGACCTCATCGCCGGGGTCCAGCAGGGCGGTGTTGGCCAGGTAAAGAGCTTCGGAGCCGCCGACGGTGATGATGATTTCAGTGGCGGGGTCAAATTCCACGCCGTACAGCTTTTTCAGGTGCAGGGCCAATTCCTGGCGCAGTTCTAAAATGCCGGCGTTGGAGGTGTAGTGGGTTTGACCTTTGCGCAAAGAAGCTACGCCCGCTTCGACAATCGTCTTGGGGGTGTCAAAATCGGGTTCACCGATGCCCAACGAGATCACGTCTTTCATGGTGGCGGCGATGTCGAAGAACTTGCGGATTCCGGAGGGTTTCAGCCCAGCCACGCGGCTGGAAATGTATGACTCACGCATTTTTGCTCCTTGTGCAGTGATTTCCTGGCTCATAGACTTTGGATTCTCCTTACGAAACTTAAAGCGGATGGATCCGCCATTCGTCATACAGCTCGCCGTAAAACAGTTCAAAACGGCGGGGGGCGCTTTCACCGGCGGGCGGGGCGGTGCGCACGCGGAAGCATTTGCCGCCCGGGATGCGCCATTGGGCCTCAATTTCTTCGATTTCCAGGCGTTCATCCTGCCAGACCAGCGCCAGCGGCCGTTCGGCATATTCATACCCGGAGTGACATTCAACCCGTTCGCCCATGTATTTTTGAGCCCCTTTTTAGCGGGTGGAGGAGTTATCGCCCAGGTTCAGGCGGATGGACTGGCCCTCAAGCTGCACGTTGTGCCCCACCAGCGATTCCTGCAGGATCATTTGCTTGATGTGCGTGCCTTCGCCGATGATGGAATTGCGCACCACCGAGTCGCTGATGTGGCACTCGCAGTCCACCGAGGCGTAGGGGCCGATGACCGAGCTTTCGATGGTGGCGCTGGGGTGGATGAAGACCGGCGGGATGATGGCCACACCGGGGCGGGCGGCTTTGTCGATGGGCGTGGCGTGGCCGTGTTCCATCAGGTAGCGGTTGGTCTCCAGCAGGGCGTCCACCGTGCCGGCATCCAGCCAGGTGTCAATGGCGTAGGGGCGCAGGCGCGCGCCGCGTTCCAGCAGGATATTCAGCGCGTCGGCCAGGAAGTACTCGTTCTTCAGGGTAATGCCGCGCTGCATTTGGGCTTCGATGGCGCTGATGAGGGCCTGGCTGTCGCGGAAGTAATAAAAGCCCACCAACACCAGATTATTGTGGATGTCTTTGGGCTTCTCTTCCATGTGGGTGATCCAGCCGTCCTGGTTCACCAGGGCCACACCAAAGCGGCGCGGGTCGGGCACGGGCTTCACCAGGGCCACGCCGTCGGCGGTTTCGCTGCCCACAAAGCTCAAGTCGGCTTCCACCAGGGTGTCGGAGAAGGCCATCAGCATGGGGCCTTGCAGAAGTTCGCGGGCCAGATAGATGGCATCGGACTGGCCGCGCATTTCGGCCTGCAGCACGTAGTGGACTTTTTTATCGGGGTGGCGCTCATCCATGTAAGCGCGGATTTGGTCCCCTTGCTGCCCAACGATGAAGATATATTCCACGTTTTGAGGGTCGGGCAGGGTGTTGAACTGTTCCAGAACGTAATCCAGAACGGTTTTACCGGCCAGGGCAATCAGAGGTTTGGGCTTGTTCCAGGTGTGGGGGCGCATGCGAGTGCCCAGCCCAGCCATCGGGATCACGATTTTGAGGGTCTGGCTCATGACTTTTCCTTTGCGCGAAAGGTGATGGGTCAAGCACGGATACGCGTATTGTAACATTTTATGCCGGGGAGAATCACCTCACAAACGTCACCCCATGAGCTTCCTTAATTCCCGATTTTCCCTCCATGCGGTGAGGGATGTATAATTTGTTCAAGGGTGGCATCCCGCTTTGCGAAGGCGGTGCGCTCGAACGGTTTGAACCGCGGAGGCGCAAAGGGCGCAAAGCAGAGGGTGCGTTCTCAACGCACCAGTTGTGTTGGGCCTTTTGTCGCTTTTGATGAGGCTGAACATAACCCTACCCGGCTGACGCCGTATGGATAAAACCTGGCTTTTCTGTGAGAGGAGACAAACATGCGCATTCAGCTGACCCAGGCGGTAACACTGGACGAGAGCGGCCAGCGACTGCGCCCTCTTGAAATGCGCATTGTGGATGGGATCATCGACAGCCTCAGCGAGCGTCCTCTGCCCCCTGAAGAGGGCTGGCAGGTGTACGAGTTGGGCGGCGGACTGGTGCTGCCGGGGCTGGTGGACGCGCACACCCACCTGTACCAGAGCCTGGGGGCAGGGCTGTACGACGGCCTGGGGGTGAACGCCTGGCTGGAGGCTTTGATTCACGGATACACGCTCAGCGAAGACGAGGTCTACGACGCCACCCTGCTGGCCTGTGTGGAAGCCATCCGCTCCGGAACCACCTGCGTCAGCGAGATGACCGAGCCAGCTTTTGCCGACGCGGCCGCCCAGGCGATTTTGGACAGCGGCCTGCGCGCTTCTGTGGCGGTGATGGTGGGGGATGAGGCCGAGGGCAACAATCCCCCCGCCATGAACACCCGTCAGGCCCTGGCGACCACGCGCAGCTTCTTTGACCGCTGGAATGGTGCGGGCTGGGGACGGCTGAAGGTGCTCATGGGGCCGGTGGGGCTGCCCGCCTGCACGTTGGATCTGGTGCGCGGCATGCGCGCCCTGGCCGAAGAGCTGCACACCCAAATTGTGACTCACTGCGCCGAGGGGCCGACCGAAACGGAAGCTGTGCACGCGCGCTACGGGGCCAGCGAGGTGGAGATGCTGGAACGCTGCGGCCTGCTGGGGCCGGACTGCGCCCTGGTGCATGCCGTGTGGCTGAGCGAACGGGATCTTCAGATCATCGCCAACCACACCGGCCGGGTGGTGCACTGCCCGTCCACCAACCTGAAAATCGCGGATGGGATCGCCCCGGCAGCGGCCCTGCTGAAAAAAGGCATCCCCGTGGCCCTGGGCTGCGACGGGGCCGCCAGCAGTGGAACTTACGATCTATTAAAAGAAGCGCGCCTGGCCTCTCTGCTGGCCAAGGGCAGCGGCATGGACGCGGCGGCCCTGCCCGCCGAACAGGTGCTGCGCATGTTGACCGATTACGGGGCCGAGGCCAGCGGCTGGTCGGGCAAGGTTGGGCGGTTGGCGGTGGGCTACTGCGCGGACCTGACCGTGCTGCGCTACCCCCAGGCCCATTTGCTGGGTGAGCGCGGCCTGCTTTCGCGCCTGATTCACAATACGGCGGCGGGGGATGTGGCGGCGGTGTTTGTGGACGGCAGCCCGCTGCTGTGGGACGGGCGCATGGTCAGCGTGGACGAAGAAGCCCTGGTGCAGCGTGCGGCCGGGCGTTTGCGGCGGCGCGATTTTGGCCCCGGGGCGTATCCCCAACGCGGTAAGCCCCCCCTGGCTGTCCCGCAGGAATGGGCGTATTTCTCACGGCGAATTCCTAAAAACGATTAAGTCAGCGAATTGGGATGGGGAAGGGCTTGAGTTTGCAATAAAAATTGATAAAATAGATTTACTTTATCGAATATAGAAACGGGAGATGCCATGAGCCAGACCTTCCACTGCCCCAACTGCGGCGCGCCGCTGGATTTGCCCGACAACGCCGGCACCACCGTGCGCTGCGGTTTCTGCACCTCCTCGGTGATCGTTCCGGCGGATCTGCGGCGTCAGGCGCTGCGTGAGCCCACCCTGAGCGCCGACCAGGCTATGACGGATTTGCCCGACCTGGCCGAGGCCATGCGCGAGGCGGTGCGGCTGGTGAAAAACGGCCAAAAGGCGGCGGCTGTGAATCTGCTGCAGGCGCGCTTTCATTTCACCTTACAGCAGGCCAGCGCGGCGGTGGAACAAATTGAACGCGGGCAGGTGGTGCAGGTGGGTCTGGACAGCCTGGAAGATGTGCCCGTGCGGGTGGATATGAGCGGCCTGGGGCAGGCGGCCAAAACCGCGGCCAAGGTGACCGGCGGGATCGGCTGCATGGTGAGCCTGTTGGTGCTGAGCTTCCTGGTGGTCTTGGGGGGTATTTTGTATTTTTCCCTGAGCGCCGGCAGCTCCAGCACGGCGGAATTTCAGCCGCAGGAGTTTTTTGAGACGTCGGCCCCGCAGCTGGGCCTGAACACCCCCACACCGGCAGGCCCTCAGGCCAGCCTGTCTTTTGGCGAAGAAGGCATTGGCCCGGGACTGCTGGATGACCCGCGCAGTGTGGGCGTGGACGGGGAGGGGAATATCGTGGTGGCCAACTATTCTGACGGGCGCGTGCAGCGCTTTGACGCCAACGGCGATTTCCTGAACCTGTGGGACATGGGCGATAAGACCCCCTTGGGGGCGCTGGCGGCGGCCCGCGACGGCGAGGTGTTTGTGGCCTACGGCAGCGACATCCACCGCTTTGAGGGCGCCACCGGCAAAGCCTTGGGGCTGCTGCCCAACCCTGGCAACCACTTCTATGATGATGTGCAGGTGACGGCCGACGGCGGCCTGGTGGTGTTGGCCGACAGCGAGACCATCCTGCGCATGGACCGCGACGGGCAGGTGCTGTGGACGGTGGAAGATGCGGTCAGCAGCATCAGCGGCGATTCGGAGCTGGCCGCACGCCTGGCGGTGGACGGGCTGGGCAACATCTACGTGCTGGGGCGTTTTAACAACGCCGTGTTCAAATTCTCGCCGGAGGGCAAGTTCATCAACCGCTTCGGCGGGGAGGGGGACGAGCCGGGGCAGTTCCGCGCGCCCTACGCCCTGGCTGTGGACGGACAGGGGCAGGTGTACGTGACCGATATCAAGGGCATTCAGATCTTTGACCGAGACGGCCGCTATCTGCGCACGCTGGATGTAGAGGGGGTGGCGATGGGCCTCAGCTTCGATCCGAAGGGGGCTTTGGTGGTGGTCACCAACATCCCGCGCGTGCTGCGCTACGACCAGCCCTAAGGAAAATCGCAGTCGTATTTTGAGCGCGCCGCAAGCGGACCATCTGTATAATCACCCTAACCGCCCCCGACCGGATGCCGGGGGCGTTGGGCTGTGTTGAGGCTGTGTCTGGCAGCCGTTTGAACAGGAGAGAAGAGAATGCAGATGGCTGAAACGCGCGCGCTGTTTCCGGTGACGGAACAGGCGGTCTACTTAAACAATGCGGCTGAATCTCCGCTCAACCTTTGGGTGCGTCAGCGGCTGGAAGAGTATCTGGCGACAGCCAGCGCGGCTCCGCAGGACAAACCGTCCCCGCGTTCTGCGGTGCGTAAGGCCCTGGCGGGGCTGTTTGGCGGGGCGCCCAGGGATTACGCCCTGGTGACCAGCACGGGCGTGGGGGTGGGCATTGCCGCTGCGGGGTACGATTGGCAGCCGGGGGACAACGTGGTGGTGCCCGCCGACGAGCATTGGAACAACACCTTCCCCTGGCTGGCTCTGCGTGAGCGCGGGGTGGATGTGCGCCTGGCGCCGGTGGATGAGGATCAGCGCGTAGACCCAAACAAGGTGGCTGCCCTGGTGGACGGGCGCACGCGCATTTTGGCGATGGCGGCGGTGCGCTTTAACACCGGCTTCCGCGCCGATTTGCAGCTCTACAGCCAGATGGCTCACGCCCACGGGGCGCTGTTTTTGGTGGACGGCATTCAAGGCGCGGGGGTTTTCCCCATTCGTGTGGAAGAGATACCAGATGGGCATATCTGATGATCACCGGCGAAGGGTTTTCCCCATTCGTGTGGAAGAGATGGGCATTGATCTGTTCAGCGCGGCGGGCTTTAAATGGCTGCTGGGTATGCCGGGCACGGGCTTTTTGTATGCTAACGCCCGCGCTCTGGAGCGCATCCGCCCGGTGATCCCCGGCATGTTCGCCGCCGAGGACGACACCCGCGCGCTGCGCTACTTCCCGGATGCGCGCTGCTACGAGACTGGCACGATTGCCTATTCGCTGTTTCATGCCTGGACGGCCGGGTTAGAATTGCTGCAGGCTGTGGGGGTGGAGGCCATTCACGCGCGCGTGTTGGAACTGACCGACCGGTTGATCGCTGGGCTGCGGGCGCGCCGCATCACGATCGTCTCGCCGGTGGAGCGGGTGGAAGAGCGTTCGGCCATCCTTTCCATCACCCTGGGGTCGCCGGAGGCCAACCAGAGCCTTTACGAGCGTCTGCTGGCCCAGAAGATTCTGGTGGCCGTGCGCGATGGGCGCATCCGCGTCAGCCCGAATTTCTTTAATAACGAAGCGGATGTGGGCCGTTTCTTGAACGCGCTGTAAACGAGGGCCGTCCGGGTTGGGGCACGGCTGTTGGGTTACGGCGATATTGCTGGGCTGACGCTGCCGTGCCCTTTGGGTGCGTGCCCAATGTGCCGGGGGATGGGCACGGCGAGGCCGTTGGGGGCTGTGATTTGGGTGGAAACCGCCGTGCCCCTACGGGTTATGGCCGGGGATCATTTCGCGGCGGCCAAAACGGGATACAATTAACCCTGCAGCTGCCCTGCGCGGCCAATTTCCCCTGCCTGGATGGTGACAAATGACCAAATACAGCTTCTTTAACGACTACTCAGAAGGTGCCCACCCCGATTTGCTGGCCGTGTTGGCGCGCACCAATCTGGATCAGGAAGACGGGTACGGCAAAGACTACCTATGCCAGCAGGCCGAAGCCCTGATTCGCGAAAAACTGGGCAGTCCGCAGGCGGCGGTGCATTTTGTCTCCGGCGGCACGCAGGCTAACCAGATTGTGCTGGCGGCCCTGCTGCGCCCGTATGAATCGGTCATCGCTGCGGTGACGGCCCACATCGCCGTGCATGAATCCGGGGCGATTGAGGCCACGGGGCACAAGATCAACACCGTGCCCTCCGCAGACGGCAAGCTGCGTCCTGAACAGGTCCAGGCGGTGGTAGATGAGCACACCGACGAGCACATGGTCAAGCCGCGGGTGGTGTTCATCTCCAATTCCACCGAAGTGGGCACGATTTACCGCCGCGACGAACTGCTGGCTTTGGCACAGGTGTGCCGCGCCAACGGCCTGTATTTATATCTGGATGGGGCGCGTTTAGGCTGCGGCCTGATGAGCGCGGAATCGGATGTACAGTTTTCGGATCTGTGCGCCGCGCTGGACGCTTTTTACATCGGCGGCACCAAAAACGGGGCGCTGATCGGCGAGGCTATCATCCTGCAAAACCCGCAGATTCAGGCCGGCTTTCGCCATCACCTCAAGCAGCGCGGGGCACTGCTGGCCAAAGGGCGGCTGATCGGCAGCCAGTTCCTGGGATTGTTTGAGCAGGATCTGTACTTTCAGCTGGCGCGCCGGGCGAATGCCGCCGCGGGGCGGCTGGCGGCGGGGATTGAGGCAGCGGGCTACCCCTTCCTGACCCATTCCACCACCAACCAGATCTTTCCCATCCTGCCGGATGGGTTGATTGAGCGGCTGCAGGCCCTGTACGGCTTTTACGTGTGGGCCAGGGTGCGGCCGGGCTTTTCGGCTGTGCGTCTGGTGACCTCGTGGGCCACGCCGGATGAAAAGGTGGATGAATTTTTGGACGATTTGCGGCGGTTGGGGGCTTAAGCGATTTCTCCCTCAGGGTAGAGATTGCTTCGCCGCTGCACGTCTCGCAGTAACTGTGTTGGAAGTCAAGTAAAAAAACTAAACAGAAAAAGGTTCCGGTGCCTTCCAAGATACTTTATCACGGGTCATGGCATTCATGATCGTGAGCAATTTACGCATACAAGCCGTGATAGCGACCTTAAATATTTTACCTTTCTGCATCAGACGTTGGAACAAGGATTTAATGACTGGGTTCCACTTGGCAGCTGATAAACAAGCCATATATAAAACTCGACGAATGCCTTTTCTACCACCAAAGATGCGCCGCTTACCATGCTTCTGGCCACTGTCCCGGTTGAAAGGAGCCAGGCCAGCCAGGGCAGCAATCTTCTGGCGATCGAGCTGGCCCAACTCAGGCATTTCAGAAATAGCCGTAACCGCAGTAATGAACCCTACGCCTGGTATGCTTTCCAGACGTTTGGCTTGTGCCTGCCATTCAGGCAAGCTATCCACCAACTCTTTGATCTGCATTTCCAGTTCCAGGGTTTTGGATTTCAGCCAGTCAATATGTTCTCGAATATCGCCTTTCATACAGTTACTGGCGGTTCCCAGGCGATTTTGCTCAGCTGTGCACATTTCCACCAACTGTTCCCTCCGGGTAATCAATCCATTCAGGAGAATTTTATTGGATTCTTTGGCTGCAAGTACGGGTGGTTGGATCTTGCAAGCATATTCGGCAATTAAACGGGCATCAATGGCATCCGTTTTGGCCAATTTACCGGTTGCTTTCGATAAGGCTCTTACCCTTGTCGGGTTAATCACAGCCACGGGGAGCTCTTTTAGAAGCATAGATTGGACCAGTAATTGCTCATATCCACCGGTGGCCTCGACGGCAATCAATTGTGGACCTACTTTTTCCATTCGTTCTATGATTTCTGCTGCTCCGCTCTCATCATTCGACACGCGCCAGACGCTATCCTCACCCCAAAGTGCTACATCCAACCAGGTCTTGCCCACATCAATTCCAATGAATACTTCGTTTGTAGTTGTCATTAGTTTGATCTCTCCTTATAATCGAGATAAGCCCACACTAGCAAGGATACGGCCTCCCACGGCCACTCAACTGTTCGGGCTTTGTTTTGAACGGACACGGCGATCGTACTGCGAGACGATCTCGTGGATCTAATGACAATCGATCTGCCGTGTCCACTCTTTTTTATCATACTAATGACAGAATCCATCGCGATGACAAGGTTGGCGGCGGGGCGATGACCTCCTTACGGAAGGGGCGGGAACTCAGCGGGCGAAATGGGCAGGGCGTTTTCGGTGCTGCCTGCCAGGGTGCGCAGGATCAAAGTCCACAGGCTGGCCTGGCCGGCTGCGCTCTTGAACACCAACTTTTCCTGCATGCGCAGGGTCTCTTCCAACCGCTCAAAGGCGCGCGTATCCCCATTCCACTCCGTCCCGCGGGCCACAAACACCTGATAGCTGCCGTTGGGGATGCCGCTCAGGTCAAAGGTTTCCATGCTGCGCACATAAAAGGCCAGTTGGGGCGCGCCCGAATCCTCGTTAAGAAACACCAGGGCATCGGCCGAGGTCTGGTTTTGCAGCGACAAAAAACCCATGCCCGTGCGGGTGCGCGTATCGGCCAGCAGGCTGCCGTTGAGGGGGCGGAAGGTGCCGGAGGGCAGGTTGGCGCAGGCCAGCGGGAAGGTGAGGAAGCCGTCGCCGCCCTTCACCCAGCCTTCCTGCTGCCCTTCCACACGGATTTTGACCCACTCACATTGATTGTACTGCCCGGCCAGGTCCACCAACATGCCGCGCTGCAGGCTGAGCAGGGTTTCGTACTGTGTGCCCGGCCCGGCGCGCAGATTCAGCACGCTGGCCTGCACCTGCCCCTGGGGCAGCGGCGTGGGGCTGGGGGTGGGGCTGGGGCTGGGCGGCGGGGGCGGGGTGATGGTGGCCTCGGGGGTAATGGTGGGGGCCGAGGCGGTCAGGGTGGCGTAGATGCGCGCCGCAATGGCCGTTTCGGTGGCGGGCAGGGACTGGGGGTCGGGGCCGCAGGCCGCCAGACAGGCGCACAGACAGAGGGCGATGAGGATCCAGGCAGGTTTCATGAGGGGCTTCCCGGTGGGTGAGATCAAATGAACGCTGCTTCATTATACAGGAGCTTGGGGTTGAGCGGACGCTTCACATGGGCAAATCCCCCTTGAAAGCCTGAAAGGGCGCAAAAAAGCGGCGGCCAGATGCCTGGCCGCCGCTGCCTTACTGTACAGATTTTAGCCGAAGACTAGTACTCCATCCCGTAGGAGGAGTTCCACATCTTGATGATGGCCTTGTTGCCGGGCTTGTTGACGCCCAACAGCTCGATCATCACACCGTATTGCTGGCCTTCGTCGCCGGGATTGCCGGTGCCGAAGTAATGTGGCAGCATCGAACCAAGGGCATTGCCGTAGAAATTCGGCAAGGGGTTGCCGTCAAAGTCGGTGACGCGGGTGGAGTACATATCCACCGCGGGGATCACCGCGGAGCCGTCGCGGTTATTGAAGTACCAACCGCCGCCCGGTCCGGGCACATTGAAGAAGCCGGGGTAGTAGCCCTGGCGGTCGTCGAAGACGGTCGTGGCGGGCTTGCCAGCGTATTCGTACGGGCCGTCAAACGGCACGCCGTTGATGTGGCGCAGGGTAAAGCCTTCCACCGGCTGAATGGTCAGGCCGGCGTCGTAGGAGCCCACGCGGGCGTTGAAGGTGCTCCACCAGCTGTCGAAGTCCTGCACAGGCGCAGCCGGGTCAAAGACGCGCACACCTTCTTCGTTCACGTCCACCAGCAGGAGCTGGTATTTGGGACCGTAGGAGGGCAGGTCGTTGTAGTTGCCGCGCTGGGCGTAGGTGTTGCCGTACTTGGTATTGCGGTAGTAGATCAGCGCCGCGGGGATGTTGTAGGGCACGCGGTCCACACTCCAGATTTCGGCGGGGGTGTCATAGACGCCGTTGCCGTCGGGATCGGTCATGGTCTCCACATGCGTGGTGACATAGGCCGTGCGCGCGCTGCCGTCATAGCGGCCGTTGTTGCGCAGTTCCACCAGGTAGTACTGGCTGTAGGAATCGGTGGTGGGGACGGTCAGCCAACCCGGATCGGAGTTGGTCCACTCGTCCAGCGTGCCGACCGTGTCGAAATCGGCCAGAAGCTCGGTGTCGAGCTGGATATCGTCCACGAACCAACCGTTTTCGGTAGCAGCCGCATCGGTCTTGTAGCGCAGGCGCAGGGTCACGTTCTTACCTGCGTACGGCGCCAGGTCAAATTTCAGGTCTGCCGTGCCCGTGCCGGTCAGGCCGTAGCCGCCGACGATCAGGTTGCCGTTGGGGTTGGTATCGGTGAGGACAGCGTCCAGGTCATTCAGGGAGACGAAGTCGCCGGCCGGATCAGTGTTGTCTTTGATCATGACATAGCCGTAGTCCCAATCCTCTTCGATGTCGTAATCGCTGGGGATGGTGAGGATGTTGGTGGCGGGGGCAGCCGGCACGTCAAAGGTGAAATCCATGGTCACGTCGGTCTCGTCGCGGCCCGCGCCGGAATAGATGGCGGTACCGGTGCTGACCGGGTTGGGGATGGTCTCCCAAATGCGGGGCAGGTTAATGCGCGCGCCCTTGATCGCGCCGCGGGGGGCGCCTTCGAGGGCAGCGATGGTGGTTTTCTCTTCGGGATCCGCATACAGACGGTTGAAGAGGGGTTTATCCCAGTTGCAGGCCACGCCGCCGCAGTCCGCGATCATGCGGAACCACAGAGGCATACCCAAAGGCTGGGTGCCGCCCAGGTAACCACCCCAGGCGCCCGATTCCATGATGCTCCAGAAGGCGATGGAGCCCTGGGCACCGTCGGTCACGTACAGATCGGGGAGGCCAAAGACGTTGTGGCCGAACTCTTCCGAGAAGACGCCGACTTCAGCGTTCTCGGGCTGGAAGGTGTAGGGGCCGACTTCGATGGACCAGTCATTGGGGTTGGCGGGGTCATCTTCGTAGGCGTAGAGAGCTTCGGGCAGGTAATAGCGCACGTCCGAGGAGTGCGACCAGATGGAGTCGTCGCCCTGGGCGCCGCCGCCAGCTTCCTGGCCCATACCGGCGTGGATCATCCAGAAGGTGTCCACGATGCCGTCTTTGTTGGCGTCATACTGCTTCCAGAACTTCCAGGCCGCTTTGGGGCTGGCGAAGGTGGCGTTGTATTTCTCAAGGCTTTCCTTAACCAGGTGAGCGGGCTGAACGCGCGTTTCGGGGGTGCCGTCGTTGTCCAGATCGGCCCAGGTGCCGCCAGCGTGCGAGCCAGCGCAGTTGTCGGCGCCGTAGAAGGCTTCCGAGTGGTCGGATTCGATCCAGCCCACGACCTTACCGGAGAGCTTGACGTTGCCCTTGCCAGCGACTTTGTCGTAGTAATCCTGAACGGTGACGCCCTTCAGGTTGATGCCGGGCTTGCCGTCGCGGGGGTCAATCAGGTCCATGCGCACCCGACCAGCGCCCTTGTAGCCGAAGATCATGCTTTCGTAGAACTTCATGCTGGCGGTCTGAGCGGGGGTGTACCACACGGTGTTGTTGTCGTAGGGCATGCCGGCTTCGACATCATCCGGGCCGACGGGCTCAGCGATTTCGCCCTGTTGGGGGCCGGTGTGGGTTTCGGTCACCACCTTGCAAACATCGGGGGTAGCCGGGTCAGCGTCGTCATCCACCCAGCGTTCCACGGTGATGTCTTCGGGCTCAGGGGCGAATTCCACGGCCATGGCCAGGATTTTGACGGAGACTTTTTGGACTTTGCCCTTGAGGATGCCGCCCTGGGAGTCAATCTGGCTGTTCACGCCGGCTTCATACTGCAGGGCGCGTTCGGCCATTTCGGGGTTGACCCAGGTGTCCGATTTCTTGGAAAATTCCTTGTAGAATTCGGCTTTGGCTTTGTTCAGGTCGACTTTGGAGTCGGCTTTGGAGATGAGCTGCTGCTCCACCTGATCGCCGCGGGGCGGAACCAAGTGAGTGCCGCTGGGGAACTGGGCACCGATGGCCTTGACGGCCGCGGGTTCGGGCATGACGGCAGGCAGGCCGATGACCAGCGCTGCGATCATAACGACATAAAACAACTTACGAAGCATGTTTCCCTCCATTGGGTAAATAAGGTTCGTGGTTCTTGGTCGAGAACCTGTCTACAACGGAACATCTGTGCGGATTACGCTTATTACCTGGGCACCTCCTCTTTGTAAATAGCATGTTACCCATGCTTGCATCCCCCATTTGAAAGCAAGAGGATCACAATCCACTTGTGGATTGTGCCTGAGCTTCTATGACCAACGTTTGCGTTGCTTTTTCTCGTTTTAGGCTCGCGGCGTATGCAATTACCGTTAAAGGGAAGGATTTACAGCTGGCTTACAGATTAATGCGAATTAATCTTAGCACTGAAAATCTAAAAAAGCAATACTTTTGGTGGCCGCGAAAAAGTAGGGGCGCGTCTCAGGCGCGCCCCTACCCCCGTCAACCATGTCATCGCGACCACCGAAAACCGGTGGCTTGGGCGGCGTATTTTTCCCGCGGCGATCTCTGCCTTTCGGGGTGGAACCGGTAGGGTGGCGTCCCCGACGCACCGAGATCTCAATACAAAGGTGTGTTCCCAACGCACCAGCAGGGCAAAATCAAAAGGTGCGTTCGATGAACCGAGCGTTTTCCCCCCAGCTCTGCTTTGCGTCCTTCGCGCCTCCGCGGTTCGAACACAAGTTTTTTCACCGCCAAGAAGCAAAGAGCGCCAAGAAAACGAGGCAACGAACCCCACCCACCTTTGCGTCCTTCGCGCCTCCGCGGTTCGAACACAAGTTTTTTCACCGCCAAGAAGCAAAGAGTGCCAAGAAAACGAGGCAACGAACCCCACCCACCTTTGCGCCCTTCGCGCCTCCACGGTTCGAACACAAGTTTTTTCACCGCCAAGAAGCAAAGAGCGCCAAGAAAACGAGGCAACGAACCCCACCCACCTTTGCGTCCTTTGCGCCTTCGCGGTTCGAACACAAGTTTTTTCACCGCCAAGAAGCAAAGAGTGCCAAGAAAACGAGGCAACGAACCCCTGTCCATGCGGTGCGTTCGATGAAGCTGAAAGCACCCTACCGACGCTGCCCGCACCCCCGCCCAATGCTCTGGTATAATCAAAGCCGATCTTTTGCCCCAGGAGCCGTGGCCATGTCTCAACCTCTCGATTTTCAATCCATCATCCTCACCTTGCAGCAGTACTGGAACGCGCAGGGCTGTTTAATCTGGCAGCCGTATTACACCCAGGTGGGTGCCGGAACCTATAACCCCGCCACCTACCTGCGTGTGATCGGCCCCGAGCCGTGGAACGTGGCCTATGTGGAACCGTCGGTGCGGCCGGATGATGGACGCTACGGTGAAAACCCCAACCGCCTGCAGCAGCACACCCAGTTTCAGGTGATCCTGAAGCCCGATCCGGGCAACCCGCAGGAACTGTACCTCAAATCCCTGGAGGCCCTGGGGATTGACCCGCGTCAGCACGACATCCGTTTTGTGGAAGACAACTGGGAATCCCCCGCGTTGGGCGCCTGGGGCCTGGGCTGGGAAGTCTGGTTGGACGGCCAGGAGATCACCCAGTTCACCTATTTCCAGCAGGCGGGCGGCATGCCCGTGGACCCGGTGGCGGTGGAGATCACCTACGGGTTGGAGCGCATCGCCATGGCCCTGCAAAACGTGCGCAACTTCCGCGACATCCGCTGGAACGGGCAGCGCACCTATGGGGACGTGCATTTGCAAGGGGAGCGCGAACACAGCCAGTATTACTTTGAAGTGGCCGACGTGGACCGCTTGCGGCAGATGTTTGCCCTGTTCGAGGCCGAATGTGAACAGGCCCTGGCGCTGGGGCTGGTGCTTCCGGCCCATGATTACGTCTTGAAATGCTCGCACACTTTCAATATCTTAGATACGCGCGGCGCCATCGGTGTGACCGAACGGCAGGCCTTCTTCTCGCGCATGCGCGACCTGGCGCGGCGCGTGGCCGAAGCTTATGCTGCCCAGCGCGAGAGGTTGGGCCATCCCTGGCTGGCCGCGAGCACGCCAGCCCCGTCCGAGGCACCCGCCCCAGCCCTGTCCGCTCCCCAGGCGCACCCCGCTGGCCCGGCGGACTTCCTGCTGGAGATCGGCAGCGAAGAACTGCCCGCGGCAGATCTGCAAGGAGCTTTGGAGCAGCTGCGCGCACGCGTGCCGGCCCTTTTGGACGATCTGCGCCTGACGCACGGTGAGGTTAAGGTGTGGGGAACGCCCCGCCGCCTGGTGGTGATGGCAGCGCAGGTGGCCGAACGCCAGCCCGACCGCGAGGTGGTGCATAAAGGCCCGCCCGCCAGCCGCGCCTTTGACGCGCAGGGACAGCCCACCCCCGCTGCGGCGGGTTTTGCGCGCGGCAAGGGGCTGGATGTGTCGGCGTTGGAGGTGCGCGAGATGGACGGCGGAACCTATGCGGTGGCGCGCGTGTTTGAACCCGGCCGCCCGGCGCTGGATGTGCTGGCCGAGGCGCTGCCTAAGCTGGTGGCCGACATTCGCTTTGATAAGGCCATGCGCTGGAACGCCAGCAATGTGGCTTTTTCGCGTCCGCTGCGCTGGCTGCTGGCCTTGTTGGGCGGCAGCGTGGTTCCTTTCACCTACGCCGGTCTGCACAGCGGACGGGTGACGCGCGGGCTGCGCTTCTACACCCCCGCCGAGATGGAAATTGCCAACCCGCAGGCCTATCTGCCAGCTCTGGCGGCCCAGGGCATCCTCCTGGATCCGGCGGAGCGGCGGGCGGCCATTGCCGCGCAGGTGGGGCAGCTGATGCGCGAGGCGGGCGGCGTGGAACAGGTGGATGAGGACCTGCTGGACGAGGTCACCGCCCTGGTGGAAGCCACCACGGCGCTGCGCGGTTCGTTTGAAGAATCGCACCTCAGCCTGCCGCAGGAGGTGCTGGTTTCGGTGATGAAGAAGCACCAGCGCTACTTCCCGGTGCGTAAGGCGGATGGGAATTTGCTGCCTTATTTCATCGCGGTGCGCAACGGCGACGGCCAGCACCTGGATGTGGTGGCCGACGGCAACGCTCAGGTGATCCGCGCGCGCTTTGCGGACGCGCATTTCTTCATCGAAGAAGATTTGAAGAGCCGTCTGGAAGATCTGCGCCCGCGCCTGAAGACGCTCACCTTCCAGTTCAAGCTGGGCTCCATGTTCGATAAGAGCGAGCGCATCGGGCGCATGGTGGAACGCCTGGCCGGGCAGCTGCATCTGGAGCCTGCCGACGCCGCCGCCGCCCAGCGCGCCGCGGTCCTGTGCAAGGCCGATCTGGTCTCGCACATGGTGGTGGAGATGACCTCGCTGCAAGGGGTGATGGGGCGCTTTTATGCCCGCCACGATCAGGAGCCGGAAGCCGTGGCCCAGGCCATTTACGAACATTACCTGCCGCGCTTCACAGGCGATGCTTCGCCCAGCGCCCTGCCGGGGCTGGTGGTGGGGCTGGCAGACCGCCTGGACAGCCTGGCGGGTTTGTTTGCGGCTGGGCTGGCCCCCAGCGGCACCAAAGATCCCTTTGCTCAGCGGCGCGCGGCCCTGGGGCTGGCGCAAATGCTGATGGATTGGGATCTGGATTTTGACCTGGAAGAGGGGCTGCGCCTGGCGGCGGAGTTCCTGCCCATTCCGCTCAGCCCGCAGGGGCAGAGCGAGTGCCTGGAGTTCATTGTGGCCCGCCTGCGCGGTATGCTGCTGGAGCAGGGATACCGCTTTGATGTGGTGGACGCGGTCTTGGCCGAACAGAAGCGCAACCCGGCGGGCTGTCTGCGCGGGGTAAAGGCTCTCACGGCCTGGGTGCAGCGCCCGGATTGGGCCAGCATTTTGCCCACGTATTCGCGCTGCGTGCGCATCACCCGCGATCAGAAAGAGCGCTTCAGCATTGATCCGCAGGCCTTCTGCGAAGCGGCGGAAGCTGAGCTGTGGCAGGCGCTTCAGCAGGCCGAGGCCGCGCCGCGCCGGGCCGGGTCGGTGGAGGATGCACTGCAGGCTTTTGTGCCGCTCATGCCGGTGATTAACCGCTTCTTTGAGGCGGTGCTGGTGATGGCCGAGGAGCCGCAGGTGCGCGCTAACCGGCTGGGGCTGCTGCAGCGGGTGGCGGCTTTGCCGGCGGGGGCGGCGGACCTTTCGCCCCTGGAAGGCTTCTAAGCCCTGGTGAAGTGGTGATATTTCAACCGCCCCGTGAGATCACGGGGCGGTTTTGATTTTTATGGCGCAGAGTCGAGGCTCTATCCTTCCATCAGCTTTTTCACATCCCCGGCGTGTTCGATTTCATGCTCGCTGAAAATTTCCACGGCGTCGGCCATGCTGCCTGGCTGGCCCCAGGGCAGGGTGGAGGGCTGGAAGAGCAGTTCTTCGGGAATTTCAGACAGCAGCTCAATCAGCCTGGCACGGGTTTCGATGTATTCGCGGTAGATGTGGTCGTAATCCAACCCCTCGCGGGTGGCCACGGTCTCGGCGTTGTACACGTCCACGCCACGCATGGCGGGGGTGGCGGGCACATCCTGGGCCTTCAGCGAGGCGGCCATGGCGATCAGGCTGTCATCCCAACCGCAGATGTGCGCCAGGATCTCGCGGATGGTCCACAGGGGATACACCTTGCGGTTCAAATCCACCTGATCCAGGTGGGCCATCATCTGGCTGCGGGAGTCCTGCAGACTGGCGATTAAATCGGCGCGTGATTTCATGGGCGGGTCCTCAAATGGATGATCTACAAAAGATGGCAAACAGCGGTGCGAATTAACCGGCGCTAATAGGTGCAGTTGACGGCCACCATATACACATTTTCCAAACGGGCAGGCCCGGCGATGGAGCGCATCTCCATGCTGGTGCCGATCACCACATACCCGGCGGTCATTTTTTCCGGCACATACACGGAAATGGGATCGGTGCCGATGATGACCCAGCCGTTATTGTTGGAGGTCCAGCGCTCGGCCGGCCCGCCAAAGAGGGCTGCGGCGTCTTGCGGCGTGCGCGGGCACCCGCTGGCCGCGGGGGCCGCACCGGTAGGCAGGGTCTGCACGGCGGGGGTGGGCGGCAGGAGCAGGTCGGTGCCGGAGGGCACCAGGGTCTGCAATTGGGGGGGCAGGCTTTCTCGCGGCAGGGTGTTGGCGGGGGCGGTGCCCTCCACGGCATCGGTGATCTGCCCGGGGATGGCCAGCAGGCTGCGCAGGACAAACGAGCCGCCGATGACGCAGGCCAATACCAGCACCACAGCCACCAGGCCGATGATCAGGCTGCGCGAGGCGCGGGAGCGGCGCTGGTTTTCGCGGGCTTCGTAGGGGGCCACCAGGCGGTCCAATTGCTCGGCGGACAGTTTGTGGCTGCGGCTGACGATCTCGCGGATGGCAGCCGGGCGGTTGCCAAGTTGATAGAGTTTTTCCGCGCTCTGCACAGCGGCCTCTGGCAGGGGTGGGGGCGGCGGGGGGGTGGGGCGGGGCTGAGCGGCAGGTTTGCGGGTTTCGGGGGCACGGCGGCTTTCGGGCTGTGCTGCGGCTGGGCGCGGCGCGGGCGCGGGAGTGGGGATGGGCTGGGGTGCGGCAGCTGCGGATGCAGGCTGGGGAGCAGAGGGCGCGGGCGGTGCGGCCGGGGGGGCAGAGGGGGCAGAGGGCGCAGGGGTGCGGCGTTCCCGCGCGGCCTGGGCAACCTGGCGAACATGCGTCTGAATATCGGCGGCTTTCACCCAGGTGCCGGCCCATTCCGCGGGCAGGATGGGTGGGACCTGCACCAGGCGCACCTGCTGGCCGCCCACTTCCATCTCAAACTGCGTTCCGCAGCGCTGGCAGGCCAACCGGTCGGGCTGACCGGTGCTTTGCACTACGTTCAGCGGGCGCTGGCTGCACACCGGGCAGCGCGCCTGTTGGGCCCATGCTTCAGGAAGATGCGCTCGAGCTTCTGGCATTGCGTCACTCCAAGGTGGATATCATCCCCAATGGATGTATTATATACCGAATGGAACGCCTGCCAAATAAAAACGCCACCCCACATGGCTGTGGGATGGCGGAACCAGCGAAAAACAGGTGAATTAGTGAATGCGCTCGAAGCGGCTGGCAGGCGCGCCGCACACGGGGCATTTTTCGGGGGCATTGCGCGGGTGGGTGTGGCCGCAGATGGGGCACACGTAGTAATCGTACTCTTCATCCTCTTTGCCCAGGGTGTCCAGCGCGGCCAAATACAGCTTCTCGTGGCCTTTTTCCACTTCCATCGCGTGGGTAAAGCTGCGCACGGCTTTGGCGTTGTCTTCGGCTTTGGCTTCTTCAATGAAGGGCGGGTACATGTCGTGCACTTCGTAATTTTCGCCGCCCGCGGCTTCGCGCAGGTTTTCCAGGGTGCTCTTGATTTCACCCAGAACGCGCAGGTGGCTGTGGGCGTGGATGGTTTCGGCGGCTGCCACGGCGCGGAACAGGCGAGCTACCTGGGGATAACCATCTTCCTCAGCCTGTTTGGCATAGGCCAGGTAACGGCGGTTGGCCTGCGATTCGCCCGCGAAAGCGGCTTTTAAGTTCTCAGTGGTTTTTGACATGGGTTTCTGCTCCTATTTTGGGGGAATGACACACCCGTAAAACGGGGTGTGTGAGATTTCACAAGTATCTTTAGGTTAACGTCGAAACGGCCATCTGTCAACGGGTCAAATTTCACGCGCGCTGGGACATTTGTCCCTTATGCGCCTCACCCTTTTGGGCCGGACGGCCGGCGAAACGGCGCGGGTTTTGCACGATGTGCGCATCCCAAAAGGGTATGCTATAATCAAAACAATTCCTGGGGAAACGCCCATTCTTAGTGGATCTGTTGAGTTGAGCGGCTTATGCATTTCTTGATCACAGGCGCAGCCGGTTTCTTGGGATCGGCTTTAGCCAACCGGCTCGTCAAAGAAAATCACACGGTGCGCGGCCTGGACGATTTGTCCACGGGCGATCCGGCGGCGCTGTCTTCTGAGGTGCATTTCACCCGCGGCGACGTGAACGACCGTCCCAAGCTGTGGACCCTGCTGCAAGGTGTGGACTGCGTGTACCATCTGGCGGCGCGGGTGCTGGTTCCTGAATCGCTGCTGTACCCGCGCGAATACAATCAGGTGAACGTGGGCGGCACGGTGACGCTGATGGAAGCCATGCGCGACGTGGGCGTGCGGCGGGTGATCTTCATCTCCTCCGGTGCGATCTACGGCGAACGCCTGGATCAGCCCATCTCCGAATCGGCCATCCCTGCGCCGCGTTCCCCCTACGCTGTCTCCAAACTGGCAGCCGAATATTATGTGCGCACGATCGCCGCCCTGTGGGGCATGGAGGCGGTGTGCCTGCGCGTGTTTAATGCCTACGGCCCGGGTCAGCATCTGCCGCCGGTGCATGCGCCCGTCATTCCGAACTTCCTGCGCCAATCCAGCAGCAACGGCACGCTGGTGGTGCATGGCTCTGGTTTACAGACCCGCGATTACATTTATGTGGACGATGTAGTAGACGCGATGTGCGCGGCGGCCACTGCCGATGCCGTGGATCAAGCCATCATCAATGTCGGCTCAGGGGTCGAAACCTCGGTGCGCGATCTGGTACGGCTGGCCATGTCGGTGACCGGCGGTCAGCCGGAAGTGGTATATAACCCGCGCAGCGACAACGGCCCTTCGCGTATGTGCGCCGATCTTAGCCTGGCGGCCAAACTTCTCAATTTCCAGCCCAAAACCCCCCTGGATACAGGGCTGAGGCTGACTCTGGAACAAGATTCACGTTTACAAAGGAAATAAAGTGGAACTACGCACAACCCAACCTGGGGATTGGATGGGCAGCACAGATGCGCTGCCCTCTCAGGATTTATTGGTAATTTTACAAAAAGCCAACCAGATTGCCAGCACAACTGATCGGGATACCCTGCTGCGCGGCATGGCCAGCCTGCTGATGGAGATTAACCAGGCGGCGGCTTTTGCGTTGCTGGAGTCGAAAACCGGGCAAGACGAACTGCTGGTGAGCTTTTCGCAGGGGATGGAAGTGCCGCCGGAGGCCGCGCAGGCGCTGCGCCCGGAGATCACCGCAGACGGCCCCCGCTGCCTGGTTCTGCCTGGGCTGGGCGGGCGGCTGGTTTGCCTGCTGCCGCTGGTGCAGAATACCCCCCAGCGCGGGGCGGTGGTGCTTTTCGAGGCCGGGCAGCCCCAACTGGTGGTCAGCGACCTGCTGGTGAAACGCCTGGGCAGCGAACTGGAAAAGCTGGACTTGATTGCCTCGGTGCAGCAGCAAACCGCGCGCATGGAAGCCCTGGTGAACCTCATCGAGCAGATCAGCTCCACGCTGGACCGCGACACGATTCTGCGCAGGATCATTTCTTACGCCAATGACCTGCTGAACACCGAATTCAGCTCTTTGTTTCTGGTGGAAAAGAACGGCGATATTCAGCTGTATTTGGGCAGCAACATGCCGGAGGGCAAGGACAACAAGATCACCGTCCCCTCGGGTCAGGGCATCATCGGTCACGTGGTGAAATCAGGCCAAACGGTGATTGTGGACGATGTCAGCCTGGATCAGCGCCATTACGCCCAGGCCGACCACATGGGCGGGGTGGTCACGCGTTCGATTCTGGCTGTGCCGCTGAAGACGCGCGCTTTGGATTTGGGCAGCAAACGCGGCGGGGTGCGCGAGCGTATCATCGGCGGGCTGGAAGCCATGAATAAGATCGGCAGCCCGTTCACCCAGGAGGACGCGCACCTGCTGCAGGCCCTGGCCAACCAGGCCGCCACCATCCTGGAAATTGCCGGTATTTATAACGAAGCCAACGAGCTGTTCCTGAATGCCATCAGCGCTTTGGCGGCGGCGATTGACGCCAAGGACCCCTACACGGTGGGCCATTCCCAACGGGTGAGCGAATTTGCCGTGGAAATTGGGCGCGAACTGAGCCTGAACGCGGAAGAGATCCACCAACTGCGCATCGGCAGCCTGCTGCACGACATCGGCAAGATTGGCATGCCCGATGCGATCCTGACCAAGCCAGGACTGCTGACCCTGCAGGAAGACGCGCAGATCCGCCTCCATCCGGAGATGGGCATGCGCATTCTGGGCCACATCCCCAAGCTGCGCCCGGCGCTGCGGGCGGTGTGGGAACATCACGAACGCCTGGACGGCAGCGGCTATCCGCGCGGGCTGAAAGGTGAGCAGGTCTGTCTGGCGGGGCGGATTGTGGCGGTGGCGGATGTGTTTGACGCCATCACCTCTGACCGCCCCTACCGCGCGGCCATGAAGCTGAAAGACGCCTTGGCCGAGCTGCGCCAGCAGGCCGGTGTGCGCCTGGACGCGCGCTGTGTGGAGGCTCTGGTGCGCGCTCACGCCAACGGGCGCATCCAGACCCAAAAAGAACGCCGCGGACGCGTTTCGGCCAGTACACTCATGCCCTCTCGCCCGCTCTTTCCGTAAAACGCCCATTGGGGGGTGTTTCCAATTTTGGGGCGCTTTTCATGTACAATACAGGCATGTCCGCCAGCCCGCTCCCTCGCGATTTTTACGACCGCCCGGTGTTAGACGTAGCCCGCGATCTTTTGGGCGCGCGCCTGGTGCGCGTGGAAGGGGGGCGGCGGCTTTCGGGCTGGATCGTGGAATGTGAAGCCTACCGCGGCGAGGAAGACCAGGCCTGCCATGCCCGCCGCGGACGCACCCCGCGCACGGCGGTGATGTACGGCCCGGCGGGGCGCGCCTACGTATATTTCACCTATGGAATGCACTGGATGCTGAACTGCGTCACCGGCCCCGAGGGTTTTCCCGCGGCGGTGCTGCTGCGCGCGGTTTGGCCGGCCGAGGGGCGCGCGCTGATGGCCGAGCGGCGTCCGGGACAGCCCTTTGCCCGCTGGGCAGACGGCCCCGCCAAGCTGACCCAGGCCCTGGGGGTAGATGCCGCCCTGAACGGCGCGGATCTGTGCAGCCCGGCAGCAGGCCTGTGGATTGAACCCGCCCTGACAGCCCCGGAGGCGCAAGTGGTCATTGGGCCGCGGGTGGGGCTGGGCAAAACCCCCGAACCCTGGCTCAGTATGCCTTGGCGCTTTCGCTGGACGGCGGATTTGGACGGGGGGCAGGCCTGATGGACGCACTTTCCTGGGAGCATTTGCAGTTTGAGCCGCCCGCGCTGCTGGTGTTTGGCGGCGGCGGCCACGGCAAAACGGTGATTGATTTGGTGCGCGCCGGAGGGGTGTACACCGTGGTGGGCGTGCTGGATGACAGCCTGCCGGTGGGCAGCCGTGTGAACGGCGCGCCGGTGCTGGGCGGAGGGGCGCTGCTGCCCGCTTTGGCGGCCCGCGGTTTGCGGCTGGCGGCCAACGCCGTGGGTGGCATCGGCAATGTACGCGTGCGGCTGCATGTCTTTGACCTGCTGGAGCAGGCCCAATTGGAATGTCCTAACCTGGTGCATCCCACCGCCTGGGTGGAGCCCAGCGCGGTGCTGGAAGGGGGCGTGCAGGTGCTGGCGCAGAGTTATATCAGCAGCGAGGCGCGCGTGGGCTTTGGCACGGTCATCAACGCCGGCGTGGTGGTTTCGCATGATTGTCAGATTGGACGCTGTGTCAACCTCTCGCCGGGCGCGCTGCTGGCGGGCGGGGTACGCGTGGAAGATCACGCGCAGATCGGCATGGGCGCCACGGTCAATTTGAACCTCACCATCGGCAGCGGGGCGCGCGTGGGCAACGGCGCCACCGTCAAAGCCGATGTCCCCGCACAAGGCCGGGTGTATGCGGGCACGATTTGGCCGCCCAGGCCCGCGGCGGATTAACCCTACGAAAGGATATCGAACAGCAGCCTATGTTTCGAAAAACCTCCCCCCCTCAACCCCCCACGCAACCCGTGGCGGTGGAACGCGTGACCTCTGTGCTGGGGCCGGGCATCAATTGGAAAGGCAACCTGCGCGGCAGCGGCGGTGTGCGCATTGAAGGCGCGTTTGAAGGCGAAATCACCGTGCGCGGCCTGGTGGTGATCGGCGAGACGGGCCGGGTGAACTGCGAGGTGCTGCGCGCCAACACCGTCATTGTGGCGGGGGCTGTGCGCGGGAACATTTTATCTGAGAAGCTGGAAATTCGCTCCACGGGCCGCGTGTGGGGGGATGTGACCACGGTGGCCTTCGCCACCGAAGAGGGCGCCTTCCTGCGCGGACAGGTGACCATGGAAGAGCAGGTGGAACTGAATCTGGAGGATGAATCCAACACCGCTCCCACCCAGCCGGTGGAAGGGGTGTAAGGCATGGATCGCACCCTCTTGCTGCAAATTTCCGAATGGCTGGGCGTGCTGGCGGTAATGATGATCGCTGGGATGAGCGCGCGCCTCAAGCTGCGCCCCCTGGTGTTTAAATACCCGCGCCGTGAGGCAACCGTCTCGCTGGCGCTGTTTGTTCTGATTTTGATCTTCGCCTTTTTGGTGTTCAGCGGCACGGTGACCAGCGGGCAGGCTTCAGCGGCCCCAGGGGATTTGGGCCAGCGTTTGTTTGTGGCCGCAGCGGCGGCGCTGCCTTTTGCAGCCGCCCTGCTCACCCGCCGCCAGCCGGTGCGCAGCGCGGGCTGGGGGAAAGATTTTTTGGCGGGCGGCATTCGCGTGGCGGCGGCCCTGGTGTTTTTGGCCATCTTTTTGACCGGCAGCGTTTTTCGTCTGTTGGCTGGCCTATCCACCGATGACGTTTCGGCGCTGGTGTACCTGCTGCTGATCTGCCTGACCGAGGAGACCATTTTCCGCGGCTACATTCAACTGCGCCTGGAAGGCTGGTTGGGGCCGCGCTACGGCTGGGCGGCCGCCGCGGTGCTGTTTACCCTCTTCCAACTGCCGCGCCTGCTGCTCCTTCCGGCGGAACTGCCCCTGCGCCTGGGGCTGACCCTGGTGCAGGGGTTGGTGTTGGGCTGGGTGATGCGCAAGAGCCGCCATGTGGCTGCGCCCTGGCTGTACCGCGCCGTGTCGGAATGGCTGCGCTGGATTTAGGGGGATTAAACGCGGATTAGACTTGTGGGGCGGCGGACGGTTTTGGCCGTTTGTGGTTATATAATCAGAGCAAACCCGGCTGCCCTGGGCCGTGATGGGGGGCCTGAGGCTGTTTGAGCGGATAAGGAGAGAAATCACCATGCGAACATCTCGTGTATTGAAGATCGTGACCCTTTTGAGTATTTTTGCGCTGCTGCTGTCTGCCTGCAGCCTGTTCGGGAAATCTCCCACGCCAGAGCCGACCCCTGAGGCAGCCGCCCCCGCAGCAGCGGATGCGCCCCCTGCGGAAGAGGGTGAGGATGCCCCCCCCAAACCGATGGGGGGCACCCTGGATGCGCTGGACAGCTACCGTCTGACCTTTAAACTGTCGGCGGAGGGCAAGAATGAGCTGGGAAATGATATCAACGAAACCCTTGACCTGCTGCAGGAAGCCAACAATGCGGATTTGACCTACCACATTAAGCGCACAGGCGCGCAGGTGGAATTGGAAACCGGTTTAGACACGGAAGAAATTTACGTGTTTGGCGATAAGACCTATGTGCTGGATACCTTTGAGACTGATTCGCCCTGCACCGTGTTCTTCACCGAAGGAAATCATCTCGATTTTGCCTATATCTTTGCTCTTGAAGAGATGTTCCCCACCATCACCCAGGGAAAGCTGCTGGAAGAGGGGGTGGAGGTTAACGGGGTGAGCACCAATCACTACGCGGTGGAAGCCCTGGATACCTACTACGGCTCGGTGGAAAAATTTACCGCTGAGATTTGGGTAGCCCAAGACGGCGAGCAGGTGATCCGCTTTAAAGGTGAGGCCGAGGGCGCGATGGAGATCGCGGGTGAGCCGGGCACGGGTAAGATGACCTGGGAATACAACCTGACTGATATCAACCAGAGTGTGGAAGTGGCCTTCCCAGAGGTGTGTCAGGCGCGAGAAACCAGCATGTCGGAAATCCCCATCCCCGACAACGCCACCAACCGCGAGACAGACGAAGGCTACTTTGTGTTTGACAGCCCCGATTCGGCGGATGTGCTGGCTGAGTATTACAAGACCGAGCTGGTCAACGCCGGTTGGGAGCTGACCGATGAACTGAGCGATGAGTCCCTGTACATTTTGACCTTCACCAAGGGCGAGCGTGAGCTGCAGGTGGAAATTGGCCCCGGTGAGGATGAGGGCATCACCAACGTGATCATCACGGATTTCAGCTACTAAGCTCTTCCCAAAGCCGTAAGCAGGCCGCCCGCTGCGAGCGGCCTGCTGCTTTAAGCAGGGTTTGTATCACCTTGACGGCCTGCGCTCTGGTCAACGGCCTGCGCACCCGCTAGAATGGTGACACTATCCTGATAAAGAGGTGCTGCATGAACGACCTTTCCGGCAAGTATATTCTGATCACAGGGGCCACCGACGGCATCGGCAAGGTGACCGCCCGTGAGCTGGCGCGCATGGGCGCGCAGGTGACCATTGTGGGGCGCAACCCCGCCAAAACCCAGGCGGCGGCGGCCGAAATGAGCGCGCAGGCCCCCCACCCGGTGCACACCCTGGTAGGTGATCTGTCCATCCAGGCCGAAGTGCGACGGGTGGCGGCGGAATACCGCGCGGCTAACCCGCGGTTGGATGTGCTGGTCAACAACGCCGGGGCGCTGTTCACCCGCCGCCAGGTCTCGGCGGACGGGATTGAGATGACCCTGGCCTTGAACCACCTGAATTATTTCCTGCTCACCAATCTGCTGTTGGACCTGCTCAAGGCCAGCGCACCGGCGCGCATTGTGAACGTTTCTTCAGCGGCGCATGTGGGCGGGCGGATCAACCTGAATGATATCCAACTGACGCGCGGCTATTCCAGTTGGGGAGCCTACAGCCAGAGCAAACTGGCCAATGTGCTTTTCACCTATGAGCTGGCGCGCCGCCTGGAGGGCAGCGGGGTGACGGTAAACGCGCTGCACCCGGGCTTTGTGGCCACACGCTTTGGCCGCAGCAACGGCGGTCTGTTTGACCCGCTTTTCCGTCTGTTCCAGGTGGCGGCCATTACACCGGAGCAGGGCGCGGAGACCTCCATCTATCTGGCCTCCTCCCCTGAGGTGGAAGGCGTCAGCGGCCGCTATTTTGACAAGAAAAAAGCCGTGTCGTCTTCGGCGCTTTCGTACCGAAAAGACACGGCAGAACAGTTGTGGGCGTTAAGCGAGGCACTGACGGCTTCAGTCAGCGGCCAGCAGCTCTCCGCGAAAGATGGTGACGGCCTGACCGCGGATGAGCACACGCTCCCCCTGGCGCACCAGGCGTAATTCGCCGCCGCGAGCCGAGGCCTGATAGGCCAGCAGCTGATTCTTGCCCAGCTTTTGGCCCCAGTAGTCAATCGCATAGCAATGGGCTGAGCCGGTGACGGGGTCTTCGGCTACCCCCGCCCCCGGGGCAAAATAGCGCGAGACGCAGTCATACGCTCCGCCGGCACGCCCGCGGCTGGTGAGCAGCACATAGCGCAGCGGCAGGCTGGCCAGGGCGGCGTGGTTGGGCTGTGCGCTGCGCACGGTCTCCTCGTCCTCCACCTCCACCAGATAGGTCTGCTCATTCCTGCCGACCCACACCGGCTGCACGCCCAGGGCTTCCATCAGGCCCGCGGGCGGCCGGCTGGGGGCCACGCTTTTGACGGGGAAGTTCAGCTCAATCCAGCCGTCCACCTGGCGGGCGGTCAATTCGCCGCTGAGGGTGTAGAAGTGCAGCGTGTCCGTGGGGGCGGCCTGGCCGGTTTCATAGAGAATGTGGGCGCTGGCCAGCGTGGCGTGCCCGCACAGCCGCACTTCGACTTTGGGGGTCATCCAGCGCAGGCGGTATCCCGGACCTTCGGGCAGCACAAAAGCGGTCTCAGACAGGTTCATTTCAGCCGCCAGGGACATCATCCACGCGTCAGGGCGGGGATGATCCAACAGGCACACCGCGGCAGGGTTGCCCCGAAAGGGAACGGGGCTGAAGGCATCCACCTGGTACAACGGAAGGGACATGCACGGCCTCCTCAATGGGATTGGGACGTTAAGATTGTAGCATGCTCTCAGGCTTCACTGCGCAGAAAACGCCAGGCAGCCAGGGCAAAGAACAGCAGCGCGTAGCCGCCCAGCACTGCCGCGGGCAGCAGGGCAGACTGCGCTCCCAGACCGCGCAGCAGGATGTTTTGGAAGCCGGTCATGGCCCAGGCGCTGGGCAGCACCCGTCCCAGGGCGGCAAACGCGGGGCCGGCGCCTTCCAGGGGGAACCATGCGCCGCCCAGAGCTGAAAAGACGAACATGGCCACCATGGCCCACAGAATCACCTGTTCCTGACCCTTCACCGCCGCGCCGATGAGCAGGCCCAGGCTGGCTACCCACAAGGCCAATGCCACCAGGATCAACCCCACAGCCAGCGGCTGAGAGAAGTAATCCAGCCCCAAGGCCAGCTGCCCGAACACAACCAGCAGAATTTCCTGAACGAGAATGGTGATGAACATGGCCAGAAAGTGCCCGGCCAAAACGGCGCTGCGCGGCATGGAGGTGGTCATCAGGCGCTGCAAGGTTCCGTTGCGCCGTTCCAGCACCACGATCATGGCGGAGGAGACCAGCCCAAAGAGGGTGAACTGCACGATCATGCCCGGGGAGCTTTGGGCGTAGGGATGATCGGCCAGGGAACGCGATTCAGCCTGGGGGGCGGCTTTTTCCACCGCCACCGACAGCGCCGGGTCACCCCAGCCGTCCACTGCGCGCTGCAGCCGCTGAAGCAGGGCTGCGCGGCTGTCCGCGGCTCCGCCGGTTTGCAGGGCGGCCTGGGCCGCGCTCATCACGCGCACAAAGGCCGTGCGGGTGATCTGGGCGGCGGCCTGTCCGCTGGCCGAGGTGGAATCGGCCAGCACTTCCAGGCTGGGTTGGCGGCCCGCCAGCGCCAACTGGCTGAAATCCGCCGGAACGCGCACTGCTCCGGCCCATTCGCCGCGGCGCACGCGCTCGGAGGCCGAGCCGAATTGGGCGGGGTCCAGCTCCACCAGTTCCACGCTGCCGTCGGCTTCCAGCAGGGTTCGCAGGTGGGCGCTGAGCGCACCGTTGGGGTCGGCGTTGGCCCAACCCAGCTTTAACACCTCTGCCGTTGAAGAGGGGCGGAAGGCCATACTCATGATTACGGTGAAGATCACGGGCATGAGCACCAGGAAGAGGATGGACATTTTATCGCGCAGGATTTGCGACAGGTCTTTGAGGGCAAGATACAGGATACGCATGAGATCCTCGGAATTAAAGGGTGTGGGCGGAGAAACGGCGGTTGAAGAGCCAGGCGCCCACGGCGAAGCAGACCGCGCCCATGGCGAACAGCACACCCACGGCAGGCAGAGCTTCCGTCAGGGAGGCGCCGTTGATGGCCTGTTTCCAGGCGGTGAAGGCCCAGCCCTGGGGCACCAGGCGGGACGTCAAATTCATGAAGGCGGGGGAGTTGGGCACGGCTGCGGTGAACAACCCGCCCAACATACCCATCACGGTCAGCCCGCCGCCCAGTACCGGACCGCTTTGACGAGAATTTTTGATGAAAGAGATGAGTAGGATGCCAAAGCCGCCTGCGGCCGCCACCTGGGCTGCCACCACGGCAGCCACGGTCAGGCCCTGGCCCCATTGGACGCCAAAGACCAGCCGTCCGGCGGTCAGCAGCACCGCAGCCTGCAGGATGCACAGCACAAACACCGAGAGGAATTTGCCGCCCAAGATCACCGCACGCGGGATGGGGGTGGTGAACAGCCGCTGCAGGGTGCCCTCTTCCTGTTCGGTCAGGAAGGAGGTGGCGCTGTAGGCCCCGGTGTAGAATGAGAAGAACACCAGCTGGCTGGCAAAGATCAGGCCCAATACGCGCGCCATGGGGTTGGCGGTGGCGCTGGTGCTGTCCTGCTGTTGGGTGGGGCTGAGCACCTGAAGGTAAGGCTCTGGACTGTGGTTAAGATTGTTCAGAAACGCGGTAAGCCAGGCGCTGTAGGAACTGACCAGCGGCTGCACAGCTTCGGGGGTGGGTTCCGGCAGCACATTCACGGCCACGCGCATGGCCGAGACGGTGTCGGCGTACTGGGTGAGCAGCAGGCGCAGAATGGTGGGACTGATGCTGAGGGTGGGGTCGTGGATCAGGCGCAGTTCGGTGTGCCCATCCGCGCTCATCAGTTGAGCGGTGAAATCGGCGGGCACAATCACCGCGGCGGCGATCTCCTGGCGCTGCAGGGCGCTGCGCGCGGCGGCCTCGCTGTTGTAGGGGCTGGCCAGCAGCCAGTCGGGCATACGCTCATCCTGGAGCATGGACAGCAGCTGTCCACCCAGGGCGTCCTGACCGGCGGGCGGGGTATCCAGGTTGACCACGGCCACGCGTACATCCGCAATTTTGGCGGTGTCTCTGCTGGTCATGCCGCCGAAGGCAAAGTAGATCAGGCCCACAATCATCAGAGGGGCCGCCACCATCATGCCGACGGCAAACAGGCTGCGCAGGGAGCGAGTGAGGTCTTTTAAAGCGATCGTGAACAGGTTCATTGAGTACGCTCCGCTTTAGCTGTCGCGCAGGGCGCGGCCGGTGAGGTGAAGGAAGACAGCCTCCAGGTTGGGCTCTTGGATGCTGACAGTCACAATATGAACGTGGGCCTGGGCGGCCGATTCGAACAGGTGGGGCAGAACCGCGGTGCTGTCGCCTACCAGCAGGTGGACGTTCTCGGCTTCGGTCCACACCTGCTGCACCCCCGGCTGCTGGCGCCAAACTTCCAGCACGCCGTCGGGGGGCTGGCTGAGGGTTAACACCAGGCGGGTTTGCTCGCCTACCAGTTGGGTCAATTCAGCGTGGGTACCCTGAGCAATCAGGCGGCCCTGATCCATGATGGCAATGTGATCCGAAAGCTCTTCGGCTTCTTCCATGTAATGGGTGGTGTAGAGCACGGTGGCCCCGAGACGGTTAAGTTCTTTGACGCTGTCGAGGATGTGGCGGCGGCTTTGCGGGTCAATGCCGACGGTGGGTTCATCCAGCACGACGATATCGGGGCGGTGCAGCAGGGCGGCGCCGATGTTGACGCGGCGCTTCATCCCGCCGGAGAAGGTGCCTACGCGGTCTTTTTGGCGTTCACTCAGGCCGATCCGCTCCATGACTTCGGCCACGCGCTGATCCAGCTTTGCCCCGCGCAGGCCGTACATACGCCCCCAAAAGTACAGGTTCTCGCGCGCGCTCAGATCGGGGTAGAGGGCGATGTCTTGGGGCACCACGCCCAGGGCGGCGCGCGCCTGGTTGGGATGAGTGCGCAGGGGGTGGCCCATCAGGGTCACTTCGCCGCGGGTGGGGGCGATGAGGCCGGAGAGGATGGAAATGGTGGTGCTTTTTCCGGCCCCGTTGGGTCCCAGCAGGCTAAAGATTTCGCCTGCGCGCACCTGAAGGCTGAGGCCCTGCACGGCAGTTTGGCGGCCAAATTGCTTATGAAGATCTATAATTTCGATGGCATAACGTTCAGTCATTCTGATTACCCTTTCCTACATTGAAAAATGAGCGAGTGGAACTGACCTCAGTATAGACAGCGGGGGCCTTCTTGCCATCGGCCGTAGGGATAGTGAGGGACTGTACTTTGGTGGGGTACGAACGGACATGTCCGAACGGACAGGTGTGCGGAGGGGGCTGCGGCTGTATAATCAGGACAGGAGCGATACCAGACGATGCCCAACTCGTGGAAAACGATTCTGAAATCTTCCCTGCGGAAAGACGAAGACAGCCAGCAGGTGGTGTGGTTTTGGCTGCTGATCGCGGCGGTGGGCTTTATGTACGTCTGGACTCTGGCGCAAAAGCCTGATATGCGCCAGCCGGGGATGCTGGCGATCTTTACGGTGCTGATGTTGGTGCACCTGGCGCTGCATTGGGCGGTGATCGCCCTCAACCTCAGCACGCGCACGGCGGTGATTGTACTGCTGGTGCAAAGCGTGGTGGTTTTTACCCTGGTGTCCATCAGCGCGTCTGAAGCTTTGGCGGTTGGGCTGTACTTGAGCCTGATTGGGGAGACTTTAGGGCTTTTGCGCGTCAGCTATGCGGGCGTGGGTATGACGCTGTTTCTTTTGCTGCTTTCCGGAATCAACTTTGGCCGGTTTATCGGTTGGGGACAGCTGCCTATCTGGGCATTGATGGTGCTGCCGCTGGCGGCCTTTGTGAGCGTGTATGTGACCCTCTACAGCCGCCAGGCCGAGGCGCGCGAGCGCGCTCAAAAACTGGCCGCAGAACTGGAGCAGGCCAACCGTCAGCTTTCGGACTACGCGGCACAGATTGAGGATTTGACCCTGAGCAGCGAGCGTCAGCGCATGGCCCGCGAGCTGCACGATACCCTGGCGCAAGGCCTGGCCGGGCTGATTTTGCAGTTGGAGGCGGTGGATACCCACCTGGCTGGGGGGCGCGCTGACCGCGCTCAAACGATTGTGCAGCAGGCGATGGAACGCGCGCGCGGAACTTTGCGGGATGCACGCCGCGTGATTGACGATCTGCGCAGCGGGCGGTCCGCCAGTGAAGATTTGGCCCGGGAACTGACGGCCGAGACCCACCGCCTGGAGACTTCGCTGGGCATTCCCTGTACCCTCAAGTTGGATTTGCCGGAGGATCTGCCGCCCGATACAGGCGAAGCGCTGATGAGGGTGGTGAGCGAGGGGTTGACCAACGTCGCCCGCCATGCCGGGGCGGCCCACGCCTGGGTACAGGTGAGCAGCGCGGATGGGTGTCTGTGCGTGGAAGTGCGCGACGACGGACGCGGGTTTGACCCCGCCGAGGTGGCCGCGGGGCATTACGGCCTGTTGGGGCTGCAGGAGCGTGCCCGCCTGTTGGGCGGGGAGTGCCAGGTGCAGTCTGCGCCGGGGCAGGGAACGCTGCTGCGCTGGTGTATTCCACTCAACACGGAGGCTGCCTCATGACCGCTGACCCTATCCGCATTTTGATCGCCGACGACCATTTGATCATCCGTGAAGGGCTGCGTCTGATTTTAGAGACGGCCGAGGGCATGGAACTGGTGGGCGAGGCCGCTGACGGGGCCGAGGCGCTGCGCCTGGCGGGGGAAACCCGGCCGGATGTGATTTTGATGGACCTGCGCATGCCGGGCATGGACGGGCTGACTGCCATCCAGCATCTGAGCGTTGAACACCCGCAGATTGCCGTGGTGATTTTGACCACCTACAACGAGGATGATTGGATGGTGCGCGGGCTGCAGGCCGGGGCGCGCGCCTATCTGCTAAAGGATACCGACCGTGAGACCCTGTTCCACACCATCCGTGCGGCAGCCCGCGGCGAAACCTTGCTGCAGCCGGAAGTGCTGGCGCGGCTGTTGAATCAGCGCGCGTCTTCGCCCTCGGCAGCGCCGGAATTGAGTGAGCGCGAGCTGGAGGTCTTGGCGGCAGTGGGGCGCGGCCAGCGCAGCAAGGAGATCGCTTACCATTTAGGGATCAGCGAGCGCACGGTGAAGGCGCATCTGGCCAGCCTGTACAACAAGCTGGGGGTTGATTCGCGGGCGGCGGCGGTGAGCGCGGCCATTCAGCGCGGGCTGCTCTCGGCGGGTCAGGAGGAAAGTAAAGGGTAAATCCCTCCATTTGTTATTGAAATTCTTATAATTCCTTGCTATAATGCCACATTGAAATACCTGGAAAGTTATGTAAGGAGTGTAATCGCTATGCCCATTTATACCTACCGGTGCGAAAGTTGTGGTGTGCAGTTTGAACGCAATCAGCGGTTTTCCGATCCGCCCCTGGCGCGCTGCCCGGAGTGCAATAAGAAGTCGCTGCGCAAGGTCTATACCCCGGTCGGAATCGTCTTTAAAGGTTCTGGCTTTTACGCCACGGATCACCGCTCCCCCTCTGGGCAGAGCCGAACAACGCATACTGAAGAGAAACCCGCTGAAAAGGCGGCTGAGGCCAAACCGGCGGCGGAGAGCAGCTCCACATCCAGCGCCTCCAGCACGGCTGGCACCAAAACCAGCGACTGATCCCTGTTTCGTACGGGCTGAAGGATCACCCCCGTGCGGAGCCGGGCTTTTTTGTGCCAGCGGCGGAAGGAAGCGTAAACCCTCTCATGGCAGTGAAAAACAAACGTGCCAAAACCCCCACCCGAAAACCCGGCCCCTCGCAGGAGCAGCGGCGTTTAGGCCGTCAGCGGCTGCTGTTTGCGGTGTTGGCGGTGATCATCATCATCACCTGGATTGTGTCCTCCGTGGTCACCCTCTAGGGGCAGTTTTCTGGAAAATCAAAAGGCATCCCGTGCGGGATGCCTTTTTTGTATGCAGAGCAGGCTCACAATTGGTTTTGATCGCGGACGATGCTGGCGATGTAGACGATGAAGGGGATCAGCACCGCCCCCGCCAGGAAGAACCACAATGTGTCGCCGCTCAGTTCGGGCAGGCTGCCGTTGGCGGCGAAGGAGGCCCACATCAGGCCGATGTAGGTGAGGCCCAGCGAGACCCAAAAGGCGCGGCTGCCGGCGCGGGCGCGGATGAGCACCATGCGCTCGTCGCGTTCGGCGGCGCTCACCCGGCGTGCCTCGGCCCCGTTTTTGCGGGCGTGCCAGTAGCGCGCCAGAAAGCTGAAGCCCACCCCGGCCAGGAGGATGCCCAGGCCGGTGATGATGCGGAAATTGTAGGGCAGGTAGGCAAATTCACTGCCGATCCACGCCCCTGCCACGGCCACGATGACCCCCGCGGCCAGAAAAGCCCAGCCCAGGCGCAGTTTTTGCTGTACCCATTGTGAATAGTTACTCATGGTTTTCTTCCTCCGGTTCATAGAGAAAAAGGTCTTCGATGGACATCTGAAACAAACGCGCCAGCCGAAAGGCCAGCAGGATGGAGGGGTTGTAACGCCCGTTCTCCAGGGAGATGATCGTCTGACGGGAGACTTCTACCTGGTCGGCCAGCTCCTGCTGAGTCCAGCCCCTTTGACTGCGAAATTCTTCTAAGCGATTTTTCATGCGCCCTCCTATGTAAAGTAAACTATACATATTGTAGTAAAGTTCGCTTTACATGTCAAGAGTGTTTTACATTTTTCCCCGCACGAGTTACCGGCTGGTATAATTTGAATGGGGCGGGCTGCCCGCCGAATTTTTGACATAAAGGATGCAGCATGAAAATCTATATCACCGGAATCAGCGGTTTTTTGAGCATTAACCTGGTGCGCTACCTGTTGGAGCGCGGCTACACCGAGATTGCCGGAATTGACCTGGTGGATTTCACCTACCCGGAACGCGATCGGATCGAATTTTTGCAGGGTGACATCCGCGATCCGCAGGCCGTGGCGCGCAGCATGGCCGGGGCGGATGTGGTGATTCACACCGCGGCGGCCTTACCGCTGTATTCTCCGGAGGATATTTACTCTACCGATGTGAAGGGTACGCGCATTTTGCTGGAACAGGCCCAGGCCTATGGAGTAAAGCGCTTCATTCACATTTCTTCCACGGCGGTGTACGGCGTGCCGGATCACCATCCGTTGTATGAGACCGACCCGGTGCACGGGGTGGGGCCGTACGGCGAGGCCAAGGTGGAGGCGGAAGCGGTGTGCGAGTCGTTCCGCGAGAAGGGCATGTGTGTGCCCATTTTGCGGCCGAAATCGTTTGTAGGCCCGGAGCGTTTGGGCGTGTTTGCCATTTTCTATGAATGGGCCAGCCAGGGCAAGCATTTCCCGATGATTGGCTCCGGCAACAATCGCTATCAGCTGCTGGATGTGGACGATTTGTGCCAGGTGATTCTGGCGTGCATGACGCTGGACGCTGCGGTAGTCAACAGCACGTTTAATGTGGGTGCGGCGGAATACACCACCATGCGCCAGGATTATCAGGCGGTTTTGGACGAGGCCGGCTTTGGCAAACGCATTGTGCCCTTCCCTACCTGGATGGTGATCCCCGCCCTGCGGATTTTGGAGAAGCTCAAGCTTTCGCCGTTGTACCCGTGGATTTACGAAACGGCTTCGAAGGACTCGTTCGTTTCGATTGAAAAGGCCCAACAGGTATTGGGCTACCGCCCGCTGTATTCCAACAGTCAGGCCATGCTGCGCAATTACCGCTGGTATTTGCAGAACAAGGACACCTTCACCGAAGGGGAGGGTGTGACCCACCGCGTGCCCTGGAAGCAAAAAGCGCTGAAGGTGGTCAAACTGTTTTTCTAGGCCGCATGAATGGTAGGGGCACGCCGGTCTACCCCCTGAACCCAATGGGGCAGGCGTAGGCGTGCCCAAACACCAGCACACCCACACGGCACACCCGTAGGGGCACGCCGGTCTACCCCCTGAACCCGATGGGGCAGCCGTAGGCGTGCCCAAACCCTGGCACCCCCCACACCGCCAAACACCCGTAGGGGCACGCCGGTCTACCCCCATACCGCCAAAAACCCGTAGGGGCACGCCAGTCTACCCCCTCACCCCAATGGGGCAGGCGTAGGCGTGCCCAACCGCAGACACGGGCGTGCCCTGACATGGGGTACGCCCGTGTTGTATCCGCTGGGTGGTTTGTCAGGCATGTGCCTAACCGCCGGTCCACCCCCTCACCGCACACCCGTAGGGGCACGCCGTGCTGACCCCGATGGGCAGCCGTAGGCGTGCCCAAACGCTGTCACGGGTAGATTGGGGATTGACAATCGCCCCGGATGATATTATATTGAGTGAGCAGTCAGTCATTATAAAAGGAGACCCTTTGACTCGCTCACTTAACCCCGAACGAAAGGCTGCCTTGTTAAACGCCGCGTTGAAACTCTTCGCCGAGCGCGGGATCGTCAACGCCCTCACCGCCGATATCGCCCGTGAGGCGGGGGTGGCGGCCGGCACCTTGTTTTTGTACTTCCCCACCAAACAGGCCCTTGTCAACGAACTGGCCCTGCAGCTGGCCTACGAACAGGCCGAGCGGGTGGCCGCGCACCTCTCCCCCCAGCTTTCGGCACGCGAGACCTTTTGGGCTGTGTGGAGCGCCACCCTGGACTGGTTTTTGGAACGCCCCTACACCTTTGAAGCCACCCAGCAGCTGCGCGATCCGGTATGGATCACACCGGAAACCCTGGCCGAATCGCAGCGCGCCTTTGCCTACTACTACGCCGCCATCCAGAAAGGTCAGGCGGAGGGCGTGTTGGCTCCTTACCCCCCGGAGCTGATCGGCGGGATGCTGTATCAGGGCATGGTGGCCGTGATGCTGCTGCTGCGTCAGACGCCGGACCCCGTCCAGCAGGCTGCC
Organism: Levilinea sp.; assembly: GCA_029975215.1. Classification (GTDB taxonomy): domain Bacteria; phylum Chloroflexota; class Anaerolineae; order Anaerolineales; family Anaerolineaceae; genus Levilinea. The sequence continues at coordinate 10,696 of JARKPO010000052.1, read as the reverse complement.
CTTATCCGCCAGGGCTTTGAGATGTTTTGGGGCGGGGCCGCCGCGGCTTCGCCTTCCACTTCACGCACTCAAAAGGAGCAAGGATGACCCCTGCGATTTGGAAAATCACTGCATTGGGCGGTTTGTTTGGCCTGGTTTTCATTTTGGGCTACGGCCTCAGCCGTGCGGGAAAGCCCTATCCCCTGGCGGCTTTCACCGTTCACAAGCTGGCGGCGCTGGGGATTTTGGTTTGGCTGATCTGGCAAGCAGTCGTCACCCAGCGCGCGGCGCCGCTGAGCGCGCTGCAATGGGTGGGGGTGGGGCTGGCGGCAGCCTGCTTTGTGCTGGCTGTGGCGACCGGCGGGTTGGTGAGTACCGACCGTCCCGCGCCGCTGTGGGCCGCGCGCGTTCACCAGGTGATCCCTTATTTGACGCTCCTGGCCAGCGGAGGAGCCTTTGTCTTGCTGGGAGCGCTGCGCTAGGGGAAGATGGGCGTGTATCAGGGTTGCCGGACTTTTGCGGCTAGGATACAATAAGACCATATGGAGTGGAACCTTCCCCGTTTGGGGTTAAAAAAATACCCATGGTCAAGGAGAGTAAACATGGCCGACGAGAAAAAAGGCACGATTAAGCTGGTGCTGCTGCGCCACGGGCAAAGCGAATGGAATCTGTCCAACCGTTTCACCGGCTGGACAGATGTGGACCTGACCGAACAAGGCATTCAAGAGGCCCACCAGGCGGGACGGCTGCTGAAGGCAGAAGGGATCCTGTTTGACATCGCCTACACCTCTGTGCTCAAGCGCGCCATCCGCACCCTGTGGCTGGCGCTGGATGAGATGGATCAGATGTGGATCCCGGTAGTGCGCGATTGGCGCCTGAACGAACGCCATTACGGCGGGCTGCAGGGCTTGAACAAAGCCGAAACCGCCGAAAAGTACGGCAATGAGCAGGTGCTGATCTGGCGGCGCAGTTACGACGTACCCCCGCCGGTGCTGGATGCCAACGACCCCACCCACCCGCGTTTTGACCCGCGCTACCGCAAGGTGGACCCGTCCAAACTGCCTTCTACCGAATCGCTCAAGATCACCCTGGAACGCGTCATGCCTTTCTGGCACGAATGCATTGTTCCGCACCTGAAGAAGCACGAAACCGTGCTGATTGTTGCTCACGGCAACAGCCTGCGCGCGCTAGTGAAATATCTGGACGGCATTTCGGATGAGGAAATTGTGGAATTGAACATCCCCACCGGCATCCCGCTGCTGTACGAACTGGATGACGACCTGCAGGTGGTCTCCCGTGGGTATTTGGGCGATCCTGAAGCTGCCAAGGCCGCCGCGGAGGCGGTGAAGAACCAGGCCAAAGCCAAGTAAAACCTGTTATCTCTGTGGATTGTGTAGACCGGAGGCGGAACGCCTCCGGTCTGTTTTTCAGGGGGTGCGTGTTATAATTTGGCCCATGAAACGATGGCAATTCTGGCTGGGGCTGTTGATCAGCGCCGTTTTTTTGTATCTGGTTCTCAACCGTCTGCATCCGGCGGAGATCTGGGCAGCGGTGAAATCCGCGCATTACGGTTGGCTGGTGCCGGGGGTGGGGGTGTACTTTTTGGGCGTGTATGTGCGCGCCTGGCGCTGGCACTACATGCTGCGCCCCCTGAAGAAGATCCCCACACGCACCATGTTCCCGGTGGTGGCGATTGGCTACATGGGCAACAACATTTACCCTGCGCGGGCGGGTGAGGTGCTGCGCGCCGCCATCCTGAAAGACCGCGAAGGGGTGCCCATTTCGGCCTCGCTGGCGACGGTGATTGTGGAACGCATCTTCGACGGCGTGGTCATGCTGGCCTTCGTCTTTTTAAATTTATCGGAGCTGGGCCGCCTGACGGGCGAATCGGGCGTGATCGGCGGCCTGTCTATCCGCGCCATCACCCTGGGCGGCTCGCTGCTGTTCTTTGGCGCGCTGGTGGCCTTTTTGCTGGCGGCCATGTTCCCTAAAGTCACCGAAAGGATGGTGAACTGGGGGGTGGACCGCTTTTTACCCATGAAATTGCGCGAAAAGACCCGCTCTGTGGCCCTGCGCTTTTTGACCGGCCTGGAATCGCTGCGCTCCCCCTGGGAGGCGCTGATGATCTTCTTCACTACCGTGCTGATCTGGCTGTTGGAGACGGGTAAGTACTGGTTTGTGATGCACGCCTTTGATTTTGAGGTCAGTTTTTTTGCGCTGATGCTGATGAACGGCATCGTCAACCTGGCCACCACCATCCCCTCGGCCCCTGGCTATGTGGGCACTTTTGACGCGCCGGGCATTGCCCTGTTGAGCGCCTACGGCGTTCCGGGCGAGATGGCGGCGGGCTACACCCTGGTGCTGCACGGGGCGCTGTGGTTCCCCATCACCCTGCTGGGGGCCTACTACTACCTGCGCCAGCCGCTGCGTTGGGGCAAGGATGTGGTGCGGGCGCCGCAGGAAGCGGTGGAATAATGCCGCTGCCGGGGCGATGCTGGGGCGCGCGAAGCGCGGCAGTATGGGGGGCAGCATGGAAGCACGAAAGGACTCGATGAGATGAAAATTGCAATCCTTGGCGCTGGTTATGGAGGCATGGCGGCGGCGTTTGACCTGCTGCGCGCCGGGCAGGATGTGACCGTGTTTGAATCGGCTGAGGCGGCAGGCGGCCTGGCCGCGGGGTTCAAGGCCCCCGGCTGGGATTGGAGTGTGGAGCGTTTTTACCACCACTGGTTCCAGAGCGACAGTCACATGCTGAGGCTGATGGACGACCTGGGGCTGCGCCACAAGGTGCTCTTCCCGCGCCCCAAGACGGTCATGTATCACCGCGGCAAGTTTTACCCCTTTGATTCCATTCCGGCGGCCCTGCTGTACCCGGGGCTGGGCTGGGGCGTGAACAAAATTCGCTTTGGCCTGGTGGGGCTGTATCTGCGCCTGACCAACCACTGGCAGCCGCTGGAGCAAACCACGGTGGAAGCCTGGATGCGCAAATGGGCGGGCGATTCGGTGTACCGTGAGATGTGGGAGCCGATGTTGGTGGGCAAATTTGGCGAACGCTACGCCCAGCAGGTGAACATGGCCTGGATGTGGGCGCGCCTGCACGCCCGCACCACGCGGCTGGGGACCTACCAGGGCGGCTTTCAGGCCTTCTCGGATGATTTCGCCGCGCATCTGCGCGGGATGGGCGGCAAGATCTTGTTCTCCACGCCGGTGACGGCCCTCCAATCCGAAGCGGACGGCAGCTGGACGGTGCGCTCGGCGGCGGGGGATCAGCGCTTTGACCGCGTGCTTTCCACCACATCGCCGGGTTGGATGGCGCGTTTGGCCCCGCAGCTCCCTGAAGATTATCTGAAAGGGCTGCTGGAATTGAAGCATCTGGGGGCGGTGGTGATGGTGCTGGCGCTGCGCCGCCAGCTTTCGCCGCAGGGTTACTATTGGTACAACCTGCCCAAATCCGCCGGGTTCCCGTACCTGGCTTTGGTGGAACACACCAATTTTGTCTCGCCGGAGCATTTCGGCGGCGATCATATTTTGTATATGGGCGACTACCTGGAGACGGATCACGCCTATTTCCAGATGAGCCAGGAAGAGTTACTGGAGCGCTTCTTGCCCTCGCTGGCGCGCATCAACCCTGAATTTCAGCCGGATTGGGTGCGGCAGAGCTGGCTGTTCCGCACGCCTTACGCCCAGCCGGTTCCGCTGGTGAACCACTCGCGCCGCATTCCCGCCGTGCGCACCCCGCTGAACGGGCTGTATTTTGCCAGCATGAGCCAGGTGTACCCCTGGGATCGCGGCACCAACTTTGCGGTGGAAATTGGCCGCCGCGCTGCCGAGATGATTCTGACCGACGGGCAGGCCTGAACCGCCGGATCTTAAACGCTGACCGCCGCTGGAGATTATTCTCCGGCGGCGGTTTTTGTCTGGAATCAGGCGCGATTCTGAAATCTTGAGGCGGCGAAACAGGTATAATCGAATTATTCACCCAGGTACGGCTTTTCCCACAAGAGGATTCTCATGAAAATCCGAGATTGTATGAAACGCCAGGTGTATACCCTTCCTGATACGGCCTGTGTGCGCGATGCAGTAAATTTGGTGCTGCGCTACCACATTGGCATGCTGCCGGTGGTGGATACGGAAGGGAAGTTGGTGGGGGTGGTGAAGCTGCGCGATCTGTTGGAACTGGGCATGCCCGATTTTGTAGACCTGGTGCAGGATTTTGCCTTTGTGTCCCATTTTGGCGCGGGTGAGCTGCAGCAGCCCGACCCGGCGGATCTGGCACGGCCGGTGCGCGAGGTGATGCAGGAACCAGTTTTTGTGGAGGAGGGTTCTTCACCCATGTATGCCGCAGCCTTGCTGCATCATCACGGAGTCCGCGACCTGCCGGTGGTGAACAGCCAGGGCGTTTTAATCGGCCTGGTTTCACATGTGGATGTGGGCTGTGCGGTGATGCAGACCTGGAAGTTGGACTGAGGGGGCCGAAAGGACAGGGGACACCATGACGGCATTTTGGGTTTCCGCACTGATCTTTGTGGTGTGCCTGGGCGTCATTTTTTCTGAAAAAGTGCACCGGACGATCATCGCCCTGGCGGGGGCGGTGGCGATGGTGGCGGCGGGTATGATCTTTGGTTTTTTCACCGAAGAGCAGGCTGTGGCCGCGATTGACTTTAACACCCTGGGGCTGCTGCTGGGTATGATGATGCTGGTGGCGCTGTTGGAGCCGACCGGATTTTTTCAGTTTCTGGCGGTGTGGGTGGGGCGCGTTTCGGGCGGGCGGCCTGTGCGCCTGCTGGTGCTGCTGGGGGCTGTGACCACTCTGGTGTCTATGTTCTTGGACAACGTGACCACGGTGGTACTGATCGCGCCGGTGACAATCTTGATCTGTGAAATTTTGGGTTTTAACCCCCAGCCGTTCCTGCTTTCAGAGGCGCTGCTTTCCAACACCGGTGGGGTGGCCACCCTGGTGGGCGACCCGCCCAATATCCTCATCGCCTCGGCGGCGGGCTTCACCTTTACCGATTTTTTGATCCATTCCCTTCCCATTGTAGTGATCACCTGGGCGGCCGCTTTGGTACTGTTGCGTTGGCTCTTCCGGCGCGAATTGCATGCGCCTGGGCCAGAGGCGGTTGCTGCGGTATTAGAGCTGGACCCGCAGGAGGCGATGAAGGACCGTAAGACGGTGCGGCGAGCTTTGATCATTTTGGGGTTGGCGCTGGCCGGATTTATGCTGGAAGAATGGCTGCACGTGCGCCCGTCCTTTGTGGCTTTGGCGGCGGCTGCGCTGGCGATGGTGTGGATCCGGCCGGATGTGCGCGCGGTGCTGAACCGCGTGGAGTGGGATATTCTGCTGTTCTTTGCTGCGCTGTTTGTGATGGTGGGCGGCATGGAGGCGGCGGGGGTGTTGGCCGGGCTTTCACAGGCCATTTTGGGCTGGGGCCACCTCTCCCCGGCATTGCTGGGGCTGGTGCTGCTGTGGGTGGTGGCGGGCCTTTCAGCGGTGGTGGATAATGTGCCCATTACCATCGCCCTCATTCCGGTGATTCAAGGGCTGGGGCAAAGCGGCCTGGATGTGGGGCCGCTGTGGTGGGCGTTGGCTTTTGGCGCGGGCTTCGGCGGCAACGGCACCATCATCGGCTCCACTGCCAATGTGATCGTGGCCTCACTTTCCGAGCGCACCCGCCATCCGATTACCCCCATTCTGTGGTCGAAACGCGGCTTGCCGGTGATGCTGGTGGCCTGTGCGGTCTCTAGCCTGTTATACGTGCTGTTTTTCTTCTAAAATCACTTTGGAGGGCTGCCATGCCATCAATGATTGACCCTACCTTTCCTCTGGTGGAATTGCACCGCCACCTGGACGGCGCGGTGCGTCTGGAGACGATTTTAGACCTGGGCCGTCAGCACAATTTGCCCCTGCCCGCCTGGGAGGTGGAAACGCTGCGCCCTTATGTGCAGGTCACCGACCCCCAGCCCGGGGTGATGGCCTTTTTGACCAAATTTGAGTGGATGTTGGGGGTGTTGGTAGATTACGATGCATGCCGCCGGATTGCCTATGAAAACGTGGAGGATGCGCGCCGCGAGGGGTTGGCGTATATTGAACTGCGCTTCAGCCCCGGGTTCATGGCCCTGGCGCACGGCTTGCGCGCGGAAGGCGTGACCGAGGCGATTGTGGACGGGGTGCAGGCCGGGCAGCGCGATTTTGGCGTGCGTGCCAATTTGATCGGCATTCTCAGCCGCACCTACGGTGTGGAGGCGGCCGATCGCGAGCTGGAAGCGCTGCTGACCCAGCGTGAGCACATCACTGGCCTCGACCTGGCCGGGGACGAGGCACATTTTCCAGCGCCCTGGTTCCGCGAACATTTTCGCCGCGCGCGCAGCGCTGGATGGCGCATAACCGCCCACGCGGGCGAATCGGACGGCCCAGACAGTATTTGGAACGCCTTGAGCGAGCTGGGTGCGGAACGCATCGGCCACGGCGTGCGTGCGCTGGAAGACCCGGTTTTGATGGAAACTCTGGCGCGGCTGCGCGTGGGGATTGAATCCTCGCTGACCAGCAATGTGCAGACTTCCACCGTGCCGGATTACCCCAGCCACCCCCTGCGGCGCTTTTTGGAAGCAGGGCTGTGCGCCACGATCAACACGGATGACCCCGGTATCAGCGGCATTGATCTGCCGCACGAATACAATGTGGCTGCCCCGGCGGCGGGGCTGACGCCAGAGATGATTCGCCGGGCGCAGTACAACGCCCTGGAGGCCGCCTTCCTGACGGAAGAAGAGAAACAGGCGCTGAAAACCGAGGCGGCGCGGGGGGCGCATGCGTAAGGGGGGCGGGCTGAGCCTGCTCTTGGGGCTGAGCGCGCTGGAAGGGTTGACAGCCGTGGTGTGGCTGCTGCGCGAGCCTTCCGAAGGCGGCGGGCTGATTTTGGGCTATTCGGCTGTGCGCCTGGGGGCTGCTGCGCTCATGTTGGCGGCGGCGGGGGGGCTGGCCGTTCTGGCCGGGCAGGCGGCCCGCAGCCCGCGCCTGGAAGAGGGGTTGGAACGCCGCCTGGGGCCGCGCGTATGGGGCTGGGGGCTGGTGCTGCTGGCCGCAGCGGTGCTTTGGGCGGTTTTGGGATGGGTGCTTAGCCGTCCGCTGCCCTTTGAGACAACTCAGATCCTGGCGCGCCCGGGGGAGTGGGCGCCGCGCCTAGTTCAGCTGGGGGCTTCGGCCTTTGGTCGCTTTCTGCCGCTGTGGGTGTGGGGCCTGGCGGTATTGGTGCAGACTCTGCTGTTTGTGGGGCTGCGCTTTCCGGCCCAACTGCTTGCTCAGGCGCGGGCGGGCGGCCTGTTCCGCGGGCTGCTGGCGGCGGCACTGCTGGGCAGCGTGGGCTTTCATTGGATTGTGCTCATTTTTCGGCTGGATACCTTCTTGCGCGTGCCGGGGTGGAAATGGTATTTCTACGAAAAGCCGTTGGACACCCGCGCCTGGATCATCTTTGCAGTGCTTTTGCTGGGCAGCGCAGCTTTGGCCCTGTGGGCGGGGCCGCGTCCGCGCCTGGGGTGGGCGGGGCTGCTGCTGTTGGCGGGCTGGGCCGCGGCGGCGCAGATCAGCTTTGGTTTTATCGAGGGCGGCGGGTTTGAATCCCTGCGGGTGAAATATGCTGACGGGGTTTTCAGCCGCTACGCCCAAGCGGCGGCGGCTCAACCGCCCCTGCCCCAGGCACTACGGGAATACGAGGCGCGCTATGGGGACGACTGGTATTTGGGCACCAAACCCCCCGGGGTGCTGTTGACCTATATCGGTCTGGAGCGCCTGGCCAACGCCGGTCAGCCGCAGGCCGACCGTGAGACGCGTTTTCTGCGTCTGACGCGTCTGAAAGCCTATGTCTTCCCATTTTTGGCGGGCCTCAGTTTGGTGCTGCTGACCCTGCTGGCGCGGCGGCTGGGGGCGCTGCAGGGCGAAGCCCTGGCGGCGCTGCTGCTGTTTTCCTGCCCCAGCTTTTTGCTCATCCCCACCTTTTTAGACAACGCCCTGTACCCGCTGCTGTTTTTGGGAGGGCTGCTGCTGGCGTGGTGGGGGATGCGGCGGGCCTCCGTGGGAATCATGTTTCTGCTGGGGATCTACGTGTACGCGTGCCTGTACCTCAGTTTTTCGCTGCTGCCGCTGGCGGCGTTGGCGGGTGGCTGGGTGGTGTTGGACGGCTGGCTCAACCGCCGTACCCGCCCGCTGACGGTGACCCTGCGGATGCTTTTATGGCTGGGGGCGGGCTTGTTGGTGGCGGATATGGCCTTCCGCTGGCTGCTGGAGTACGACATTTGGCAGCGCTACCAGACGGCCATGCTCAATCACCGCCGCGCCAAAGACTACGTGCCCGGGCTGGAGCAGACCCTGCGCTCGCTGCGGCTGAACAACACTGAGATGCTCACCTGGAGCGGCTATCCCCTGGTGATCCTCTTCCTGGCAAATACGGCGCGCACGTTGTGGGCTTTTGTGCGCCGCCGGGCGAGCGCGGCGGATTCCCTGCTGGCGGCAGCCTGGGTTACCTACGCGGCCCTCAATATCGGTGGGCAGACGGACGGCGAGGTGCAGCGCCTGTGGCTGTTCCTGGTGCCGTTGGTGTGTCTGTATGCCGCGCGTGAAATTTGTGCCCTGTGCAAACACCCTTCGCGTGCGACGGCCTGGTTGGTGGGAGCGCAGCTGTTGACCGCGCTGTGGATTTTCCATTGGCAGGATTTTTACGGGTGAAAACGCATGAATTTTTGCATTTTTCCAAAAATTCCCCTGAAAAAATGGGTTGACTGGTAAAAATCATGTATAATTTTTCTGGTCGGGTCAGATACATTCTGCCCGGCTGTCTGCCCCTTTTCATTCCCACCTTATCCTAGAACCGCTGTGAGGACCGCATGACAGTAGCCGAGACCGCCGTTCAAAAGGGCGACCCATTCATTCAAGTTACAAATTTAAAAAAGTTTTATCCCGTTCGCGGAGGTGTGCTCCAGCGCGTGGTGGCATGGGTGCAGGCGGTGGATAACGTCAGTTTTAACATCCGCCAGGGTGAGACGCTGGGTATGGTGGGGGAATCCGGCTGCGGGAAGACTACGGTTGGCCGTACGATGCTGCGCCTGATTGAGCCGACCAGCGGTCAGGCTCTGTTTAACGGTGTGGATATCTTTAAACTCAAAGATAACGATCTGAAGGCCATGCGCCGCAATATTCAGATCGTGTTTCAGGATCCCTATTCTTCACTGGACCCGCGCACGCAGATCGGTGAGCAGGTGCTGGAAGGACTCAAGATCCACAACATCGGCACGCCGTCGGACCGTTGGGATCGGGTGATGGAAATTCTTAAAACGGTGGGGCTGGAATCGTACCATGCCCGCCGCTATCCGCATGAGTTTTCCGGCGGTCAGCGCCAGCGGGTGGGCATTGCCCGCGCGCTGATTTTGCGCCCGCAGTTCATCGTGTGTGATGAGCCGGTGTCGGCCCTGGACGTGTCCATTCAGTCGCAGGTGCTGAATCTGCTCAAGGATTTGCAGAAGGAATTTAACCTGACCTACTTGTTCATCGCCCACAATTTGAGCGTGGTGGAACACATTTCCGACCGCGTGGCGGTGATGTATTTGGGCAAGATGGTGGAATTGACCGGACGGGATGAGCTGTTCCGCAACCCGCAGCACCCCTACACCCAGGCGCTCATGTCCGCCATCCCGGTGGCGGATCCGCGCTTCAAGCGCAAGCGCATCATCCTGCGCGGGGATGTGCCTAGCCCGGTGAACCCGCCCAAGGGCTGCCGTTTCCACCCGCGCTGCCCGATGGCGATGGATGTGTGTTCGCAGCAGGAGCCGGAGTTCAAAGAGATCAGCCCGGATCATTGGGTGGCCTGCTGGCTGATGGAATAAGGTTGGAGTGTGAAAGCCAAAGGCGCGTTCCGCAGGGAGCGCGCCTTTTTTGTTGCGGGGGATATTTACCGCGAAGGCGCTAAGGGCGCGAAGCGGGGCGTGGGGGGACGATTTGCTTCATCGAACGCACCGGAAGGTCAGGGGTGTATTTATCCGCTTTCTTGGCGTTCTTGGCTTCTTAGCGGTGAAAAAACATGTCTTTAAACCGCGAAGGCGCCAAGGCCACCCATCTGGATCAGACGCCTGTATCAGCCGCACCAACCCGCCTGGATGGTGTACAATCAAGCATAGGCAGCGAACCCATACAAGCACCCCCAGGGAGGAAAACCATGAACCGTCTGATTCTGCGCACCTTAGCAAACCTTAAGCAATCATGCAAAGTGTTTATAGCGCTGGCCGCCTGCGCCGGACTGCTGGCCGCCTGCACCCCCACCCCCGCGGCCCCCATCGTCAGCCTGCCACAGCCGGAGAGCCTGGCAGCCCAGGCCGCCGACGCGGCTGCCGCGGAAGCCTACCGCCAACTGCAGGAAGCCATCACCGCCGGGCTGGAGACCGCCCTGGGCGGCGCGAATATCCTGCAGCAGGTGTCCTTTGGGGATCCGCAGCGTATCCAGGCTATGGCCGCCCTGTTTGCGCAAAGCCTGAACAACCCAGAAAATCCAGCCGACCGAGTGCTCGATCCGAGAGCTTTTCAAGTTGGTCTGACTCCAGACGGAATTGCCTTTTTGCTCTTAACGGCTGATAGTCCTTGGGGCAAAGCGGGTGAAGTGGCCATTATTGACACTGGAGCAGACAAGGGCATGTTTGTCACCGTGACTGGCTCTGGTGTGGCTGAGGGTAAATTAGA
>JARKPO010000050.1 GCA_029975215.1 Levilinea sp. | reverse complement strand
TCCGTTTACATTGCTTTAACCTGTAACATCGCAGTTTCCTCCGAATCCAGGAATCAAGTGTTTTCAACAGTCTTTTACACCGTGCATGCCGAAAGTAGTTCAGCCAACCACGCATAACGGGTATTAGTTCGGCAATTACTTGCTCGAATTTCACTCCTCTGTTTCGCTTGGTTATTTTTCGTACCTTTTCTTTAAAGCGGTCAATACTCTTCTTTGCTATGCTTAGGTTTCCATCTTTTTGAATGGTGTAGCCTAAGAAGTTGGTTTGATTCACTTTGCAAACCCGACTTTTCTCTTTGTTGACGATTAGCTTCAGTTTGCTTTCGATAAAGTTGCTTACCGATTCCATGACTCTCTCGCCTGCCTCCTGGCTGCGTACGTAGATATTGAAATCGTCGGCATACCGAACAAATTTGTGCCCTCTCTTCTCCAGCTCTTTGTCCAATTCATCCAGAACTATATTCGACAATAGTGGAGATAATGGGCTGCCTTGTGGTGTTCCTTCGGTGCGTTGGCTGACTAACCCGTCAACCATGATACCGCTTTGAAGGTATTTGCGTATCAATCCCAATAACGTTTTATCGCCTATGGTTAATGATAGTCGGTACATTAAGCGGTCGTGATTAACTGCATCGAAGAACGTTCTCAAATCCATATCGACAACATAATATCTTCCCTCTGCCACGTAGTCGCTACCTTTCTTGAGTGCTTGGTGTGCACTCCGATGAGGCCGAAAACCATAACTGTGGTCGGAAAATTTGCGTTCGTAGAGTGGACTGAGAACTTGGGCTATGGCTTGTTGGATTATCCTGTCCGTTACCGTTGGGATACCTAACTTGCGCTTGCCTCCATTCGGCTTGGGTATTTCAACCTGTTTTACCCCTTGTGGTTCATATCTGCCGTTGTATATGGTGCTCAATAGTGTTTCTCCATTTTCTGCATACCATGCGGCAAATTCTCCAACCGGCATTTGGTCGATTCCTGCTACTCCTTTGTTCTTCTTTACCTGTTTGTAGGCTTGCTTGATATTGCTCTGACTCAATATCGCTCCCATCAAATCCTGCGTTAAGGCTCGTTCTTGTTCTCCTGCTTCTTTTACTTGCAACGCCTTTATCGCCTGAGCTCCGCTTACGGCTTCACTCCCTGCGAAAGGGCGTATAACATCCTGACCCTTTGAATCAAACAGGTCGTATTGGTACGTTATTGCTTGCTGCTCCATAAAACAAATTTTGAACTGACTGCTCCTTATATTAAAAGATTCAGACCTTCTCCTGTCCTGTTCCTGAACAGAATACTATGTCCTCTGCTGACTTCTTGTAAGGCGTAAAATACATCGTTGCATTTCTTGCACTGTCGGTGTACCATACAAGACCTCTCGGGATAAGATATTAAACTTTCGCTGCGTCTTGCCTGATTTACTCTTCTTGAGTTACGGTTGAATTTCGGGCGTTCCCAATCCATTGCTCGGTTACCCTCTCTTTAGAGCCTTATATCAGATTTCTGTTCGTCAAAACGTCAGCTTTGCTGATGGCTTCTTTCAGATTTGCGGTCGCCCGCAACACCC
>JARKPO010000037.1 GCA_029975215.1 Levilinea sp. | reverse complement strand
GCTCTTGACAACGAGGGATAGATTTGGTAGTTTCATCGAGCGCTCTGGCGGAGTATGCCGGGGCGTGAGCACTGAGGGAGGCCGGAAGGGCTTACTTTGGTGCGAGGGATCTGTGACAAGCAACGAGGGAAGGGGATAGAGGATAAGGTTTCTTGAGGGGAGTTTCCGGAAGGGGGCGCCCCGAGAGGACGGATTATGCCAGTAACGCCTCTTGGTCCAGGTGGGTCGAGGGGGGTTATGAAGAGAAAGGGCACTGTCTATGAATCTGACAGTCGAAAGGCTGTTAGGATACATCATGGAGAGTTTGATCCTGGCTCAGAACAAACGCTGGCGGCGTGTCTTAAGCATGCAAGTTGAGCGGCAAGGGGGAGCGATCCCTCCTAGAGCAGCGGACTGGTGAGTAACGCGTGGGTAATCTGCCTTGGGCATGGGGATAGCCATTAGAAATAGTGGGTAATACCGAATACGTTCCACGGGGGGAGTGCTTGTGGAAGAAAGGGTGCTAGGGCACTGGCCTGAGATGAGCTCGCGTCCCATTAGCTAGTTGGTGAGGTAAAGGCCCACCAAGGCGATGATGGGTAGCCGGCCTGAGAGGGTGTACGGCCACACTGGGACTGAGATACGGCCCAGACTCCTACGGGAGGCAGCAGCTAAGAATATTCCGCAATGGACGGAAGTCTGACGGAGCGACGCCGCGTGGATGATGAAGGCCGAAAGGTTGTAAAGTTCTTTTGCTGGGGAAGAATAAGCCTAGGAGGGAATGCCTAGGTGATGACATGAACCGGCGAATAAGCCCCGGCCAACTACGTGCCAGCAGCCGCGGTAACACGTAGGGGGCGAGCGTTGTTCGGAATTACTGGGCGTAAAGGGCATGTAGGCGGTCTGGTAAGCCTGGCGTGAAAGACTGCAGCTTAACTGCAGGGATGCGCTGGGAACTGCTGGGCTTGAGTGACGGAGAGGGAGCTGGAATTCCTGGTGTAGGGGTGAAATCTGTAGATATCAGGAAGAACACCGATGGCGAAGGCAAGCTCCTGGCCGATGACTGACGCTGAGGTGCGAAAGTGTGGGGATCAAACAGGATTAGATACCCTGGTAGTCCACACAGTCAACGATGTGCACTAGGTGCTGGGGCGGTAGCCTCGGTGCCGGAGCGAACGTGGTAAGTGCACCGCCTGGGGAGTATGCTCGCAAGGGTGAAACTCAAAGGAATTGACGGGGGCCCGCACAAGCGGTGGAGCATGTGGTTTAATTCGATGGTACGCGAGGAACCTTACCTGGGTTTGACATACGGAGGGAAGTGGCAGCGATGTCACTGCGTCGCGAGACGACTCCGTACAGGTGCTGCATGGCTGTCGTCAGCTCGTGCCGTGAGGTGTTGGGTTAAGTCCCGCAACGAGCGCAACCCCTACTGCCAGTTACTAACAGGTGAAGCTGAGGACTCTGGCGGAACTGCCGGTGACAAACCGGAGGAAGGTGGGGATGACGTCAAGTCATCATGGCCCTTATGTCCAGGGCTACACACGTGCTACAATGGGCGAGACAGAGCGAGGCGAAGCCGCGAGGTGGAGCAAATCGCAGAAAATCGCTCTCAGTTCGGATTGGAGTCTGAAACCCGACTCCATGAAGGTGGAATCGCTAGTAATCGCGCATCAGCATGGCGCGGTGAATACGTTCCCGGGCCTTGTACACACCGCCCGTCACACCATCCGAGTGGGAGGTACCCGAAGCCGTTGGACCAACCT
>JARKPO010000030.1 GCA_029975215.1 Levilinea sp. | reverse complement strand
GTTTTCAATGGTTTCAAGCCAGGACGAAGCGGGGGACATACTCAGGGCTGGTTTTGCCTGGGGTTTTCCAGGCTTTTGTCCAGGTACGGTGCATGCTTGGGGAAAGGGAGAGATGGGAGAGGAAGATGCGCATGCCGGCGGTGAGGTGCTGGAGGAAAGTGTTGACAAGGGTGGAAGGGATGCCTGCGGCATGGGCATGGGAGGGGGAGGGGGAAGGGTGAGCGATGCGGAAGGGTTTGAGGTAGTTGTGGGAGAAGAGGTAGAGGGAGAGGCGGAGCATGGCGGCGGGGACATTGCGAGGGAAGCAGGTAGTTTGGCGGTGGTAGTGGGCGAGGTCTTTGCGGATTTCGCGATCGATGTAGTTGGAGGCGAAGAGTGGGTTGGTGGTGGTGCGGGGGAGTTTAGACCAGATGGACCAATGGACGATGCGGGAGGAGGGGGTTTGGGCGTGCCAGAGAGGGAGGGAGGAGAGGACTTTGGGGTAGAGGGGGTTTTCATCGGTGATGAGGACGAAGGGGTGGTGCAGGCGCGGGGGAGCGACGCGGAGGGAGGAGAGTAAGGGTTCGCGGAAGGCGCGGGCGAGGGCGCCGTGCTCGAGGGGGGTGTGCTGGTAGAGGGCGCGGGCTTTAGTTTTTTGGGATGCGGTCATGGTGCCTGATCTGCGGCGGGAGGCATGGCTGAGGTCGATGACGAACTGGGAATGGGCGGTGATGGCGATGGGGATGTCGGAGGGGAAGAATTGGGAGGCTTCGAAGGCGACAAAGCCGTCGATACAGATATCGTCGGAGAGAGGGGCGTGGGTGAGGATGTAGCTGTGGAGGGCGATGGCCTGGCGGGAGAGTCGTTCGAGGCGGTTGGAGATGAGGCAGAGGGAGAGGCGGCATGCGCGGCTGATGGCTCTGAGGCTTTCTCCGCTGATGAAGCGGCTCAGGAGGGGTTCGAGGGGGATGGGGCGCTTGAGGTAATAGGACAGGCGAAAGGTTTGGACAGAGAAGGTGGAGTGACAGCGGGGGCACTGGTAGCGCGGCACGCGTCCGAAGGCCTTGGTGAGA
>JARKPO010000028.1 GCA_029975215.1 Levilinea sp. | reverse complement strand
GCGAGGTTTTCGAAATAGCTGTCATCAGCCAGTTTCCCCAGATGATAAAAACTCCCATCATATTCCACAGCTACCACCCCATTACGCACAAAGATTTCCTCCACGTATGGGTCACGCAGCAACTGATCGAGTAATCCCACCCCGGACAATGCATCCGTGATAATTTGTGCATTGCGATTGACAGAACTACGATTCTCACCCTGATCAATCAAGATAGAGCGCACCTCATCATAGAAACGACGACGTTTTTCTGAGTCTGCTTCTCGCCAGCTGGGTGGGTTGATTCCGCGCTGTACCAATTCCTCACGGACCCGTTCAATCAGGAGTAGATCGGATTGGTTTAAGGGCTGAAGGGTTGGTGGAACGGTTGGATGGATCAAGGAAGTGCCAGAGTTGACCATAACAATCCACCTTGTTTTTTACTTGCTGCAACCGCAGTGAGAATAACGTCCACATCTTTCGGCTCTACCGCTAGGGTAAGGATTTGGACTTGTTCGTTCTGAGGGCTGCCACCAAACGTTGAGTTATCCTCACTCTTCTGATTGGATTCTGCAGCGACACCTTGTGCATTGCGGACATCTACTACCAAAACACTCCTGGCGATAATCTCGACCTTGAAGGTAGATTGATCGTTGGCTGAAATCGCTGTGTTCTCAGGGTCAAGTTCCTCGGGAAGCACTTGATACAAATTGACGTGTTCTCCGATTCGAATTTGTCCACCTACTGCAGAAACAGGTTCAACCGGGATTGAGAGAACTTCATATGCTGCATCGGCCAGTCGAAACTGCGTGACTGGCACCGCATTTGCCTGAGCAACCGGCAGTTCTGCCGGCAACGAAACCGTGCTGATCTTTCCTTCCAGATCCTGGGTGGATTGGTAATAGGGTAAAGATGCCATCGTGCGAGGCATCTCGCGCATTTGAAACATGTCTGCATCTAGAATTGCATAAGCAGGGATTGCATTGATGGGTACTGGTACCTGATAAGTGGAAACTTCCTTCAAATACAGGTTGCGTCCATAGAAACCTGCTCCCAGGGCAACCACAACGGCAATTACTCCGATAATAAATTGAACAGTTCGATTCATTATTTCCTCCGTTTCCAGCCGGTATATGCTTGTTCTAAAATGGGATCAGCCAATCGTGGGTCGAGCGACTGAGCCCATGTTTCGTTGTAAGGCAACACAATCGACACGCCGCTTTCTGCACGATCAGAGACCGATTTGGCCATGTTCAAGACTAAATGGTGTGGTTCTGAAACTTCGCTCATCAATCGTCTGGCTTGTAATATGGCATCATCGCGAGGAGAGGTAACGACCAGGTTGATCAATCCAGGCTTAGGTTTCGACAATTCCGAGAAAAGGGGATGACCGGGAAAACAGTCCACGACAAAAAGTGTGTGTTTCCGTTGGATCTCTGCCAGTAAATTTCGAACCCCTTGCGGGTCTTCGCTCCAGAGGACATCGATCGTTCGGCCATCCATCGGGTATAAGCTGACTCCATTCCAAAGAGCAGGCTCTGCTTTATGAGTGGCAATGGTAAAGAATTCGGGAAGGTCGGGTGAAATTCGAGCGTGCAGTGCGCTTCCGCCCATACTAAGTTCAAGCAATGCCGCTGGCAGTCCTGTATTCCTGACGAAGCGTTTACAAACAGCCATTGCAAGGGTTGTTTTTCCTACTCCTCCAGACCAATTCACCAAATTAATCTGACGGGCTGGTAGAAACGAGACTTGTTTGGCACTGGTCAACCGGGCTCGCCCTAACCATTCAGCCGGGTCTATTACAAAATTGTCTTGAGTAACCACCGGGATCCCACTCTTATCCAGCGCACTGTGAAGTACCTCTTCAGATACATCGGATATTGGGAGCAGGTCACCGAGAATTACCAGGTGTACTCCAGACAGGTTCTGTAAAACACCACGAGTAGAGAATGCTTCCCGTACTGAGAGATTGTCAGTCTGGGAGAGTGCTTCCAATACTTTTTGATCAGGTTGATGAGCCCCTAGCAAAATATCAAGAGCCGAATTCCGTTTCAAATTAAAGGAATTTCCAAAACTAAATTTCATGTTATTTTTCATCTCCTTGGATGTTTTTTGATGGGTGAGCCAAATCTGCATAGATTGCCAGTAGCACCGCAGTAACCAAAAGCAAGGTGGTTAAGACCGTTAAAATGGTTCCAGCAAGTGAACCGCTACCCAACTTGATATACACGATGGATAAACCACTAATCCCGGCAATTCCCATGGACCGAATCCACTTCAAATTGGTCAGAATGGCAGAAACAAATACACTGAACACCGACAACCAGACTAATTCGTCTTGGACCGCAAATGATTTCATGAGTAGGGTGATACTCAAAGCCAACGCAAAGCACATGTTTGAAAAGTTCCGCGCCATATATTTCACCAGAGTCCAGGAATCAATCGCCAAGGTACAATCCGCATGTAGCAGGCATATCCGTCAATCATTTTTTCTTCTCGAAGGATTCGCCAACATTGAATGAACGTCAGAGCAACAGATAAAAGAATGGCAGTGAACCAATCTGGAGAACTGAAAACCATCATTGCCCTGAACACCAGTTCTCCTAGATACATCGGGTGACGCAAAAACCGATAGGGGCCACGACTGGTCAGGCCGCGGTCTGCAG
>JARKPO010000018.1 GCA_029975215.1 Levilinea sp. | reverse complement strand
GATGCCGGGCGACAATGTCAACATGGAAGTTGAACTGATTGTGCCGGTGGCGCTGGAGCAAGGCTCCAAGTTCGCCATTCGCGAAGGCGGTCTGACCGTTGGCGCTGGCGTGATCACCAAAATTCTGGACTAGGTAAGAGGGTATGGCCAAACAACGTATTCGCATTCGCCTTAAGGCATACGACCACCGTGTATTAGATCAATCCGCCAAGCGGATTGTCGACACGGCCGAGCGCAGCGGTGCTCATGTAGTCGGGCCTGTCCCGCTGCCGACCAAAGTTGAGCGGTTCACTGTACGGCGCTCAACGTTTATCGACAAGGACTCGCACGAGCATTTTGAAATTCGCACGCACAACCGTCTGATCGATGTGCTGGATCCTGATTCGAAGACGATTGATATGCTGATGCGGCTCAATCTGCCCGCGGGTGTAGACATCGAGATCAAGATTTAGTTTTCGGGAAGTTCATTGATAGGGAAAATGGGCAGCAAATGAAGCCAAGCATTTGCTGCCCTTACCCTGGTCAAAAAGCCGGGGTTGTACTATAATTGGCTGGTTTGGCGTGATCGCCAAACAGCAGCAATGCAAGAGCGGTCTTGTGGGCGCACGAGACAAAACGCGGAGTGACGCAGCGGACCGCTGACTACATTGTTGAGAGATGATGCAACCATGCCCAGGTTGACAGTCTCTATGCAAATCAATCTAAAAGGAGAAAAACCGAGATGTTCAAGGGCATTTTAGGTAAGAAAATCGGCATGACCCAGATTTTCGATGAGACCGGCGTGGCTATTCCCGTTACTCTCGTTGAAGCTGGGCCATGTTACGTTACCCAGGTGCGCACGCCCGAGAAAGACGGGTACTCCGCCGTGCAGTTGGGTTTTGACGAAGTCAAACCCAAACGGCTGTCGGGTGGGGAGAAAGGTCATCTGAAAAAGAACAACCTGGCTCCGCTGCGCTTCCTGCGGGAATTCCGATCCAAAGACCCCCAAGTTAATGAAGGTGATGAAGTAAAGGTCAGCCAATTCGCCATGGGCGATATGGTGGACGTAATCGGCACAAGCAAAGGCCGAGGCTTCCAGGGTGGTGTAAAGCGCTATCATTTCGCTGGTGGTCCCAAGACTCATGGTCAGTCGGACCGGCACCGTGCACCGGGCTCCCGCAGCTCGGGTACAACCCCAGGTCGTGTGTATAAAGGTTCGCGTGGAGCCGGTCATATGGGCGATGACCGCGTCACCGTCCAGAATCTGAAGGTCGTCTTCGTGGATGAAGAGCGCAACCTGCTGGGTGTGCGTGGGGCTATTCCTGGCCCGCGCGGTGGTCTGGTGATGATAAAGGAGGCGCGGAAACAGTAGGCTGCGCAAGCGCCAACTGTTCCTAGCCGAAAAGGGAGCTAGAGACTATGGTAGTAGACGTCTTCAACATGGAAGGCAAGAAGGTCGGGACGGCAGAGTTGCCGGAGGCGATCTTCAACGCCGAGATTTTTGTAGACTTGATGCATCAGGCATTTGTCCGCCAAATGGCTAACGCCCGACTTGGAACGCACCAGACCAAAGTTCGCGGTGAAGTTTCGGGCGGCGGACGGAAGCCGTGGCGTCAAAAAGGGACCGGGCGCGCGCGCCAGGGTTCAATCCGAGCGGCCCACTGGAAAGGCGGCGGCCGGATTCACACCCCGCACCCGCGCAGCTACGCGCAGGCCATGCCGTTGAAAATGCGGCGGGCGGCGTTGCGGTCGGCCTTGTCGGTGAAGGCTGCTGAGGCGAATATTGTGGTGGTGGATAAGCTGGAACTGGCTGAACCGAAGACGCGTTTGATGGCGAAAGCCCTGAACGTTCTGGTGGGAGATGCCAAAGCTTTGATCGTCATTCCGCAGAAGGAAAGCTTTGAGGGTGTGGTTCGCTCGACGAACAACCTGCCGGATGCGAAGATTTTGCTGGCGAATTACCTCAATATCCGGGATCTGCTGAAATACGAAAAGTTGATTCTGCCGTTGGCCAGCCTGGATACGATTTCGAACAACCTGGGATAGGTAGGAGTAAGAAATGGCTACTATTTACGATATTCTCCGCCGTCCGCTGGTGACCGAGAAGTCGAACCACCAGATGAGCAAACTTCACCAGTATGCGTTTGAAGTGATGGGTGATGCCACCCGCACGATGGTGAAAGAGGCGGTTGAAGAGCTGTTTGATGTGAAGGTGCTGCGCGTGAACATCATTAATGCCCCGGCGAAACGCTCGCGGCGGGCGCGCAGTCGGCGTGTGGCTGTACGTCACTCCGGTTACAAGAAGGCGATCGTGACTCTGGCAGCAGAAGATCGCATTCCGTTCTTTGAAGGGGTAGAGTAATGGCCGTCAAGATCTATAAACCAATTACGCCTAGCCTGCGCAATATGACGGGCTATTCGTTCGAAGAGATTACCAAAACCCGCCCCGAACGTTCGTTGATTGTGGTGCGCAAGAAGCGCGCGGGCCGCAATGCGTACGGCCGCGTGACGGTGCGGCATCAGGGCGGCGGCAGCCGCCAATTCATCCGCCTGGTGGATTTCAAACGCAATAAGCGCGAGATCCCCGCGAAAGTTTCGGCGATTGAGTACGATCCGAACCGCACGGCGCGCCTGGCGCTGTTGGTGTATGCCGACGGCGAAAAGCGCTACATTCTGGCGCCGGTGGGTTTGAAAGTTGGCGATACGGTGGTGACCAGCCGCACGGCGGACATCCGCCCCGGCAACAGCATGCCGATCTCCAGTATTCCGGTGGGTACTCTGATCCACAGTATTGAGCTGGCCGAAGGCCGCGGTGCGCAAATGGTGCGCGCAGCGGGCGCTGCAGCCCAACTGCTGGCCAAGGAAGGCGATTACGCGCAGGTGCGCTTGCCCTCGGGTGAGGTTCGCCTGGTGCGTCAGACCTGCTACGCCACCATCGGCCAGGTGGGCAACCTGGACCACAGCAACATCAAGCTGGGGAAAGCGGGCCGCAAGCGCCATTTGGGCATTCGCCCCACGGTGCGCGGTACGGCGATGTCCCCGCGCGACCATCCGCATGGGGGTGGTGAAGGCCGCCAACCTGTGGGTATGCCTGGTCCCAAGACCCCGTGGGGTAAACCCACCCTGGGTTACAAGACCCGCCGCAACAAGCGGACGAACCAATACATCGTTCGCCGCCGTAATGCGAACAGTGGCCGGTAGGATACCAGGGCGCTGATCTGGTAAGAGAGGACGAAAAAGATGTCACGTTCGTTAAAGAAAGTACCGTTTATTGAACCAAAGCTTCTGAAGAAGATTGAAGCGATGAACACTCGGGGCGAGAAGAAGGTGCTGCGCACCTGGAGCCGCGCGAGTGTGATCTTCCCACAGATGGTCGGGCACACCATTGCGGTGCACGATGGTCGGCGGCATGTGCCGATCTATGTCACCGAGAATATGGTGGGACACCGCCTGGGTGAATTTGCTCCTACGCGCCATTTCCGTGGTCACGTAGCAGAGAAATCCTCGAGGAAATAAGCCATGGCCTCAGATGTTATTGCGAAATTAAGCAATTGCGGCGTTTCGGCCCAAAAAGCCCGCCTGGTGATTGATTTGGTGCGCGGGAAAACGGCTGTGGACGCGTTGAACCTGCTGAAGTTCACCCCCAAAGTGGCTGCGCGCCACGTGGGTAAGCTGTTGGCTTCGGCAGTGGCGAACGCGGAGGAGAATTTTGGCCTGAACCGGGATGATTTGTACGTGTACAAAATCACCGCGGATGAGGCCCCGACGCGGAAATGGCGCCGGTTTGGCGCTCGCGGACGCTTCAAGCCGATTTTACGGCGGAATTCGCACATCACCGTGATTTTGCGGGAACGCGAGTAGAACAATGGTCCGTCTGGGCAGGGGAAAGGGCCGGGACGGAAAGAGACACACCAGGAGTTACTATGGGTCGAAAAGTACATCCAATCGGTTTTCGTCTGAACATCAACCGGCCCTGGGAAGGGCGGTGGTATGCCGAGGGTGACGAATACACCGATCAACTGCATCAGGATATTCAGATCCGCAAGTTGATCCATTCCCAAACCGACCGGGCTGGCGTTTCGCTGGTGGAAGTGGAACGCTTCCCTGGCAAGGTGAAGGTGATCGTTCACACCGCGAAACCGGGCATTTTGATCGGCCGCAAGGGCGATACAGTGAAGAAAATCCGCCAGGATTTGGAAGCGCTGACCGGGAAGAAGATTGATCTGGAAATCAAAGAGATCAAGAACCCCGATACCGACGCTTACCTTGTGGCAGTGAACATTGCCGGGCAGATTCAGCGGCGTGTGAGCTACCGGCGGGCGATGAAGCGCGCCATTCAGCAGGCCATGCGCCAGGGCGCCGAGGGCATCCGGATTTCGGTGTCGGGCCGCTTGAGCGGTGCAGAAATGGCGCGGACGGTTTGGCTGCGCGAAGGGCGCGTGCCGTTGCAGACGCTGCGTGCGGATTTGGATTTCTCGCGTGCGGAGGCATTGACGACGTACGGCCAGATCGGGATCAAGGTCTGGATCTACAAGGGTGAAGTACTGCCGACGGTGGAAGAGAAAGCCGAAGCCACCGAGGGTGTGTACGTCAGCGAATAAACCTGGGCAGCGCTCTGACCCAGACAGACGAAAGAGGTAGCGATTATGTTGATGCCAAAGCGTGTTAAATACCGCAAACAGCAGCGCGGCCGCATGCGCGGTAAGGCGCTGCGCGGGGCGGAGGTCACCTTCGGCGAATTCGGTTTGCAAGCTTTGGAGCCGGGTTGGGTTTCGGCCCGCCAGATCGAAGCTGCGCGCCGGGCGCTGGTGCGGGTGATGCGTCGCCGCGGTAAGGCGTGGATCCGCATTTTCCCTGACCATCCGTATACGCAGAAACCCCCGGAAACCCGCATGGGTAAAGGGAAAGGCGGCGTGGAGTATTGGGTGGCGGTTGTGAAACCGGGCCGGATTATGCTGGAGCTGGGTGGTTTGCCGCAGGCGATCGCCGTGGAAGCTCTGCATCAGGCAGCCTACAAGTTCTCCATCCGGACGAAAGTGGTTGCCCGGGGCGATATGGTAGGAGAACAAAATGAAAACGAGTGAAATGCGGCTTTTATCGACGAATGAGTTGCAGACGAAGCTGGACGATACGCGCCGGGAATTGATGAACCTGCGGTTTCAGGTGGTCACCGGGCAGCTGACCGACACCAGCCGTCTGAAACAGACGCGGCGCTTGATTGCGCGCTATGAAACCATTCTGCACGAGCGCGAGCAAGGGCAGAAGCAGGAAGGTGAAAAATGAACGAACGCCGCCGTTTGATTGGAGTTGTGACGAGCAACAAAATGATGAAGACGGTTGTGGTTGAGATCAAACGCACGTTCCGCCATCCGCTGTACCGCAAGGTGGTGCACGAGACCAAGCGGGTGAAGGCGCACGATGAACTCAACTGCCAGGTTGGAGATCAGGTTCAAATTGTGGAAAGCCGCCCGCTTTCGAAAGAGAAGACCTGGGTGGTGGAAACCATCATGCGCCACGGTGAAGGCGAGACCGTCGGTGAAGGAGAGTAAGCCATGATTCAGCAAGAATCTCGTCTGACAGTGGCCGACAACACCGGAGCGCGCGAACTGCTGGTAATCCATATTATGGGCGGCTCGGTGCGGCGGTATGGGCGCGTTGGCGATGTGGTGGTGGCGACGGTGAAATCGGCAGCCCCACAAGGCTCTGTGAAGAAGAGCGACATTGTCAAGGCCGTGATTGTGCGCTGCGCGAAGGAATGGCGCCGTGAGGATGGCTCGACCATCCGGTTCGATGATAACGCGGCGGTGATCCTGGACAATGACGGAGCGAATCCGAAAGGCACCCGTATTTTTGGTCCGGTGGCGCGCGAACTGCGTGAAAAAGGCTTTATGAAGATTGTTTCGCTGGCGCCGGAAGTGCTGTAGGCGAGCGAATAACAGGAGCGATGCCATGAGTGTCAAGATTCGCAAGGGTGATCAGATCGAAGTGATCAGCGGTCGCTCTGAGGATAAGGGTAAGCGCGGGGAAGTGATTAAAGTGACCCCGGATGAGGGACGCGTGGTGGTGCAGGGCGTGAACCTGCGCACGAAACACCAGCGCCAGGTGCAGGCCAAGGGCCGCACCATGAACCCCGGTCTGGTGCGCTTTGAGTCGCCGATCCACATTTCGAACGTGATGCTGGTTTGCCCGAAGTGCAATAAGGCCACGCGGGTTGGGCTTTCGCGTGATGGTGAGAAGGTTCAGCGCATTTGCAAGCGCTGCAACGGCCTGATCGACGAGTAGACCTGCCTCGGAGCGTAAGGTATGAACAGACTGAAAGAACAGTACAAAACGGAAGTGGCCCCTGCTTTGATGAAGGCCCTGAACCTGGAGAATGTCATGCAGGTTCCGGCGATCAAAAAAGTGGTGGTGAATATTGGCCTGGGTGAAGCGTTGGATAACCCGAAGGCGTTGGATGCAGCTGTGGCGGACTTGAGCGCGATTACCGGTCAGAAGCCGGTGGTGACGAAGGCGCGCAAGAGCATCGCGAACTTTAAGCTGCGCGAAGGTCGCGCGATTGGCGCGAAGGTGACGCTGCGAGGCGAGCGCATGTGGTCTTTCTTGGACCGCTTGATGAACATTGCTCTGCCGCGCGTGCGCGATTTCCGCGGTGTGTCTGCGGACGCTTTCGACGGTCGTGGGAATTACACGTTGGGTCTGCGCGAGCAGTTGATCTTCCCCGAAATTGAATACGATAAGATCGACAAGCTGCGCGGGATGGAAATTACCATCGTGACCAACGCGCCGTCGGATGATCAGGCAGCGATGTTGCTGCAACTGCTTGGGATGCCTTTCAGGAAGGGTTGATATGGCTAAGAAATGCATGAAGTTCCGTGAAATGCGGCGAGAATACCCTGTCCAGGTGCGCAACCGCTGCCGTGTGTGCGGTCGCCCGCGCGGTTACATGCGTCGCTTTGGATTGTGCCGCATTTGCTTTCGCGAGCTGGCTCTGAAGGGGCAAATACCCGGCGTAGTGAAGTCATCCTGGTAGTCAGCCCGGAGGAATGAGAATGAGCGTGAACGATCCGATTGGAGATATGTTAACACGTGTGCGCAACGCGCTGTTAATCGGTAGAAGCGAAGTTGCGATGCCTTCTTCGAGCCTTAAGGCGGAAATCGCCCGGATTTTGAAGGAAGAAGGTTTCATCGAGAGTTATGAGACGAAAGTGGATGAAACCCGTCCGTCTCATGTCACCCTGCGCGTCAAATTGAAGTACGTGGGAGAGCGCCGTCAGCGCCGCCCGGTGATCACCGGGTTGGAGCGGGTGAGCCGCCCTGGACGGCGGGTTTATACGCACAAACAGGATATCCCCTGGGTGTTATCGGGTTTGGGGATTGCGATCCTGTCCACTCCGAAGGGCGTGATGACCGGACAACGGGCGCGCCAACTGGGAGTTGGCGGCGAAATTCTGTGCAAGGTCTGGTAGGCCTGGCGGAGTAAGGAGGATAACTGTGTCACGAATTGGTCGATTACCCATCGACGTACCCGCCGGCGTGCAGATTAACATTGCGGAAGGTGGCGAAGTGAGCGTGAAGGGGCCGAAAGGCAGCCTGGCGCGCACATTCTCCCCTGAAATCGGCATTACGCTGGAGGGGAACCAGGTGGTGGTTCAGCGTAGCTCCGAAGAAGCCCGCATTCGCGCGCTGCACGGGACGACGCGTGCTTTGCTCCAGAATATGGTGACGGGTGTGAGCACCGGTTTCACCAAGGTTCTGGAAGTGGATGGTGTGGGTTACCGCACCGAGATGGATGGGACTAACCTGGTTTTGTATGTGGGTTATTCACACCCCGTTGTGGTCGAACCGCCGGCTGGGATCTCTTTTGAAGCAGATGCCAAGACGCGGCAGGTCAAGGTCAATGGTTATGACCGCGAACAGGTCGGCCAGGTTGCTGCGAACATCCGCAAGATTCGCCCGCCGGAACCCTACAAGGGCAAAGGCATTCGCTATCAGGGCGAACGGATTCGTCGCAAGGCCGGTAAAGCCGGTAAAGGCAAGAAATAGTAGGTGATGGCTTATGGCGAAACTGACTCGCAAAGAAGCTCGTATCCGACGGCATGAGCGTGTTCGGAAGCAAATTTCCGGGACGCCGGATTGCCCTCGTTTGAATGTGTTCCGCAGTACGGCTGAGATTTATGCTCAGGTGATTGATGATCAGGCGGGGCTGACATTGGCAGCTGCCTCCAGCATTGACACCGGCCTGCGCGACAAAATCGTTGGCCTGAAGAAATCGGAACAGGCTCGGATGGTTGGCCAGTTGGTGGCGCAGCGCGCCAAGGACAAGGGGATCACCAAGGTGGTGTTTGACCGGGGTGGGTTCCGCTACATTGGCCGTGTCAAAGCCCTGGCTGACGGTGCCCGGGAAGCTGGCCTGGAATTTTAGGGCGAGCGAAAGGAAGATGAGGGCCTAAAACTATGGATATGATGGAATATCAACCCTTAGAAGAGCAGTTCGATGAGCGCGTGGTAGAAATCGCCCGCGTAGCCAAAGTGGTGAAGGGTGGGCGTCGCTTCCAGTTCCGTGTCACCGTTATTATTGGCGACAATAATGGCAAGGTGGGCATGGGTGTTGGGAAAGCGAACGCTGTGCCGGATGCCATGCGTAAGGCGACGGAACGCGCGCGCAAAGACATGCGCAAGGTGTTTGTGATGGGTACCACCATCCCGCACGAAGTGACCGGCCGTTTGGCGGGGGCTCGGGTTCTGTTGAAACCGGCTTCGCCTGGTACGGGCGTGATCGCGGCGGGCGGCGTGCGCGCCGTGCTGGAAGCAGCGGGCGTGCGCGACATTTTGACCAAATCGCTGGGCAGCGCCAATGTGTTGAATGTGGTCAAGGCCACCTTCCTGGCGCTGGAACAGCTGAAATCCCCCGAAGAAGAGGCGGCGCGCCGCGGTAAACCCGTGCATGAGCTGCTGCCGTTCTGGGAGCGGAGGAAGAATGCCTGAGAACAGCCAACCCAAGAAGATTCGGATCACGCTGGTAAAAAGCGGGATCGGTTATTCCGTGCGCCACAAGGCCACGCTGAAGGCTTTGGGTCTGCGCCGGCTGCATCAGACGGTGGAGCATGACGATACGCCGACGATGCGCGGGATGCTGGCGAAGATCAGCCATTTGATTGAAATTGAAGAGCAGGTAGAACGATGAAACTGAACGATTTGCAGCCAAACGAAGGCGCGAAAAAAGACCGTAAGCGTGTGGGACGGGGTTTAGGCGCTGGGCAGGGCAAGACCGCTGGCCGCGGTACCAAGGGCCAGGGTTCTCGCTCGGGCGAGGGCGGCCATCTGTACCGCCAGGGCGGTAATTTGCCCTTCTACCGCCGCCTGCCGTTCATCCGCGGTGAAGGCTTTACCCCGCCGAATCAGGTGGAATATAACGAAGTCAGCCTGGAGCAGTTGGCTCGCTTTGAGGCAGGCACCGAAGTGACGCGGGAAGTTTTGGCGGCGGAGAACATGCTGCGTAAAGCCAAAAACCCGGTGGTCATTCTAGGAAACGGCGAATTGAATGTGGCGTTGAAGGTGCGCGTTCAGCGCGTGACCAAGAGCGCCCGCGAGAAAATTGAGTCTGCCGGCGGCAGTGTGGAAATCGTTGCCTAAGCGGTCAACCCACTAAAGGAGACCCACATATGAAGCGTTCAGCTTGGCGCTACTTGTGGAAATCGCAGGACATCCGAAAGAAGCTGTTGGTGACGTTGGGACTGCTGGCCCTGTACCGGGTAGCCACGCACATTCCGGTCCCCGGGATTGATACAGCCGTGTTGGCGGCCCTGTCTCAACGCACCGACGCTGCTGGCAACCTGATTGCGCTGCTGAACCTGCTCTCGGGCGGTACAGTGGCTCGCTTCTCAGTGCTGGCGATGGGTGTGTATCCCTACATCACGGCTCAGATTATTCTGCAGCTGCTCATCCCGATCATCCCAGCCCTTGAGCGCCGTATGAAAGAGAACCCCCGCGAAGGGCAGAAGTGGATGGAAAAATGGACCATGATTGCCACAGTGCCCATGGCGCTGCTTTCGGCAGTGGGCCAGATTAACATCTTCAACTCGCTTGGCGGCGGGCAGGCTGTGATCACCAACTTTGGTTTCACCGGGGCGAACCTGCTCCCGACCGTGACCGTGCTGTTGGTGATGATCGCCGGGACCATGTTTGCGATCTGGTTGGGTCAATTGATCTCAGAGTACGGCATTCCCAATCAGGGCCTGTCGCTGATTATCTTTGCGGGTATCGTCTCGCAGATTCCTTCGAACCTGGCAGGCATTTTGAGCGATGCTCAGCGCGGCTGGTGGATGCTGCTGATTATCCTGGCCATTCTGGTGCTGACCATCCTGGCGATTGTGTTTGTGCAGCAGGGACGCCGGAATGTGCCGGTGCTGTTCCCTGGGCGGCGCATGGGCGCGCGGATGTCGATGCCGGTGCGCAGCAGTCTGCCTTTGATGGTGAACATGGCGGGTATGATCCCGCTGATCTTCGCGCAGTCCATTATGACCTTCCCGGCGATTGTGGCCAGCTACTTCACCGGCGCCGAGACGGAATGGGTGCGCAACTTTGCCCTGGGTGTGTACCGCACCTTTGGCGCGCAAAGCCCGTGGTATTCTCTGCTGTATTTCGTGATGGTGGTGGCTTTCACCTTCTTCTACACGGACGTTTTATTCGCGCAGCAGAACTACGGCGAAAACCTGAAACGCCAGGGCGCTCAGATCCCCGGCGTGGTACGGGGCGGCCCGACCCAGAAGTATCTGACCAAAGTGCAGCGCCGCATTACGCTGCCGGGCGCTTTGTTCCTGGGTTTGGTGGCGGTGATGCCCTATTTGTTGAGCTATGTGATGCCCGTTGGGGCGCAGTCTGGGCTGTTCCTGCTCTCTTCGGCGGGGTTGCTGATCGTGGTGGGCGTGGTTCGCGATACCTTCACGATTATCGAAACCGAGCTGAAACTGCACGGTTATGACGAAGGCTTGATTAAGGGCTAGTACGATGGCGAAGTATATTGTTCTGCTGGGGCCTCCTGGGGCCGGTAAGGGTACACAGGCTGCGGTGCTATCCAAAGCTTTGGGACTGGCGCATATCTCTTCGGGGGATATCTTCCGCGAGAATCTGAAAGCGCAAACCGAGCTGGGCAAGCTGGCGCAGACGTTTATGGGCCGTGGTGAGCTGGTTCCGGATGATGTGACGATTGCCATGATCGAGGAACGCTTGAGCCGCCCAGATTGCGCGCAGGGAGCCTTACTAGACGGCTTTCCGCGCACCCCCGCCCAGGCGCAGGCCCTGGCAGACATGCTGGCCAAGATGGGTGGGAAAGTGGATGCGGTTCCGTATATCGCCGTGCCTGCCGAAGAGCTGATTAAACGCTTGAGCGGGCGCTGGACCTGCCGCGCAGAAGGCCACGTGTATCACCAGGTGTTCAACCCGCCTCAAAAAGCGGGGGTGTGCGATGTGGACGGTTCGGAGCTGTACCAGCGCGACGATGATAAGGCGGAGACGGTGGAACGGCGCATCCGCGTGTATCTGGAGCAAACAGCTCCCTTGATTGCCTTTTACCGAGAGAAAGGGCTGCTGATGGATGTGGACGGGACTCGGGAGATTGACGAGGTTTCGAAGACGCTGTTGGCGGCTTTCGGGAAGGAACTGTAGGCGAACGAAATGGTTTGGGATCGTCAGATTAACCTGAAAACCCCGGAAGAGCTGGAAAAGATGCGCACCGCCGGTCGGATCAACGCCGAAGCGTTGGCTGCCGCGCATGCAATCCTGCGCCCAGGGGTGACGACGGCAGATCTGAACGCGGCAGCAGAAGAAGTGTTGAAGAAGTACGGTGTGTATTCCCCGTTCAAGAATTACCCGGGGCCTTACCCCTACCCGGCCAGCACCACCGTGAGCGTGAACGAAGAACTGGTGCACGGGATACCGAGCAAGAAACGCAAGCTGAAAGAGGGCGATATTGTCTCGGTGGACTGCGGAACGGTGTTTGAAGGGTATGTGGGCGATTCGGCCTTCACCGCGGGGGTGGGAGAAGTCTCTCCTGAAACCCAGCGGCTGCTGGAGGTCACCGAAATGGCGCTGTATGTTGGAATCGCCAAAATGGTGATTGGAAACCGGGTTGGGGATGTATCGGCGGCGGTGCAGGAATACGCTGAGTCGCGCGGATTTTTTGTGACGCGTGAATACACCGGTCACGGTGTGGGGCGGCGTATGCATGAGGGGCCGCAGGTGCCGAATTACGGCACGCCCGGCCGCGGAATGCCGCTGCGAGCGGGGATGACCATCGCGTTGGAGCCGATGCTCCTGGTGGGCACCGCGCAGACCAAGACGCTGGCGGATGAATGGACTGTGGTATCGGCGGATGGATCGCTGACGGCCCATTTTGAACACAGCGTGGCGGTGACGGAGCAGGGACCGGTGATTTTGACTTTGCTTCCGGATGGGCGTGCACCGGGCCAAATAACTGGACACATCCCGCATTCTTCGGTATAATCTAGGCTTTGCGGATTAGTCCTGGCAATTATTTTGAAGGAGTTTCGAATGAGAGTATCACCTTCTATTCGCAAACGTTGTGCCAAGTGCAAGATTGTCAAACGACGCGGCATTTTGTACATCATTTGTGATAACCCCAAGCATAAGCAGCGACAAGGGTAGGTTTAAGCTATGAGAATTGAAGGCGTTGATTTACCCCGCAACAAGCGCATTGAAACGGCGCTGACCTATATTTATGGCATTGGACCGACTCGCGCGAAGTCCATTTTGGCTGCTACGCAGGTGAACCCGGACATCCGTGTTAAGGATATTTCGGAAGCCGATGCGTCGCTTTTGCGCGAATTCGTATCGAAAAATTACAAAGTGGAAGGTGACCTTCGCCGCGAAGTTCAAATGAACATTAAGCGGTTGATTGAAATTGGCTGCTACCGCGGCCTGCGTCACCGCCGCAATCTGCCCACCCGTGGGCAGCGCTCCCGCACCAATGCTCGCACGTGCAAGGGTCCCAAGAAGACCGTGGCCGGTCGCGGCCGCCGCCGTGGAGCTGCGAAGAAGTAGACCAAAACCTGCGGGCGTGGACCTGGCCGGGTGGGTTTCCTTCTAACCCGCGGCTACCCGGCCTGTGAACCACCCAGCAGCGGAATTGGGCTGAACTTCGAAGTTGAGAGGTTAATAGCGAGGAACTATGGCTCAAAATGTACGTTCAACGCGCCGCACGACAGCCGCGCGCAAGGTGAAGCGAACCCTGTCTTACGGGCAGGTGCATGTTTTCGCTTCGTTCAATAACACGATCATCACCATCACTGACCCGCAAGGGAACACAGTCTGCTGGGGCAGCTCTGGCTCGGCCGGCTTCAAGGGTTCGCGCAAGAGCACGCCGTTTGCGGCGCGTTTGGCTGCGGAACAGGCGATTAAAGTCGCCATGTCGATGGGGATCCAGGAAGTGGATTTGATTGTCAAGGGGCCTGGCCCGGGTCGTGAATCTGCTATTCGTGCTGTGCAGTCGATGGGCGTGAAAGTGCGCTCCATTTCCGACATCACACCGGTGCCGCACAACGGCTGCCGGCCGCCGAAGAAACGCCGCGTGTAATCATCAGAAGGAGCTGTTATGGCTAGGTATACTGGGCCGGTGTGCAAATTATGCCGGCGAGAAGGTGAAAAACTTTTCCTCAAGGGCGAGCGCTGCTTTTCTCCCAAATGCGGGTTTGATAAGCGCGCCTATGCGCCTGGAGAACACGGGAAGGCGCGCATGGCGCGTGGGGACCGTGTGAGTGACTATTCGCGCCAGCTGCGCGCGAAACAGAAGGCCCGCCGGGTGTACGGCGTGTTGGAACGCCAGTTCCGCCGCTACTTCAGCGTGGCCATTCGTACCAAGGGTTTGACGGGTTTGAACCTGCTGCACACCCTGGAAACCCGGTTGGACAATGTGGTGTACCGCATGGGCTTTGCTGAAAGCCGCTCGCAGGCGCGCCAATTGGTCAACCACGGGCATTTCCTGGTGAACAATATCCGCGCGGATATCCCCTCGATGCTGGTAAAAGCGGGTGATATCATCACGGTGCGCGAAAGCTCCCGCGGCCTGGCTTATTTCAAAGAGCTGCCGGATCTGGCTGCCAAGCGTAACTGCGCCATGTGGCTGGACCGCGACCTGAAGTCGCTGAGCGGGCGGGTTTTACGTATTCCTGAACGTTCCGAAATTGACGGGAATCTCAACGAGCAGTTGATTGTTGAGTACTACTCGCGCTAAACGCCATTAGTCCGGGGCGCGGTCACACAGGGTGCATCCGGAAAGAGGT
The DNA here is from genome assembly GCA_029975215.1 of Levilinea sp. Lineage (GTDB taxonomy): Bacteria > Chloroflexota > Anaerolineae > Anaerolineales > Anaerolineaceae > Levilinea. Next base: position 91,174 of record JARKPO010000018.1, on the reverse strand, counting down.
GTAAAGTGATTGCTTTGAGTAATATGGTAACTCCCAAAGTGGAGCGTGAGGCTGAAGCCAGGAATTACGGCAAATTTGTCATTACCCCGCTTGAGCGTGGGTATGGCGTAACCCTTGGGAACGCGCTGCGGCGAGTGCTGCTTTCCTCTCTGGAGGGGGCGGCGGTGACTTCGGTGCGCATCACGGATGTGCTGCACGAGTTCAGCGACATCCCGGGTGTGCGCGAGGACGTGATTCAGGTGATGCTGCAAATAAAACAGCTGCGCATGATGCTCCACGATGTGGACTCAGCGCATCTTCACCTGGAAGTGCGCGGTGAAGGCGTAGTGACGGCTGCCGATATTCAGACGCCGCCGGAAGTCGAAATTGTCAATCCAGACCTGTACCTGTTCACCGTGGACAGCGCCAGCACGAATCTGGAAATTGACTTTGTGGTGGAGCGCGGCCGGGGATATTCCCCCGCCAATGAGCGCAGCAACCGCCTTCCGATTGGCGAGCTGCCGGTGGATGCCATCTACAGCCCGGTGAAACGTGTTTCCTGGAATGTGATGAGCAATGCGCGCGTGGGGCAGAGCACGAACTACGACCGTTTGACCCTGGAAATCTGGACAGACGGCACGATTGCCCCCGAAAAAGCGCTGGGCAAAGCCTCGAAAATATTGATTGATCATTTGCGCTTCATCTCTGGCATTAGCGAGGAAACGTTGGTGATTAGCCCGGAGAAAGAAGCCACGGGCAGCCGGTTGACGAGCGAGGCGGCAGAGACGCCCATTGAGAACCTGGACCTTTCCGTGCGCGTGTTCAATTCGCTGAAGCGGACGGGCATCACCACGGTGGGCGATGTGCTTGAACTTCTCGAAAAAGGCGATGAGGCGGTCATGTCCATCCGCAACTTTGGCGAGAAGAGTCTGGACGAGCTGCGCCAGAAGATGCAAGAAAAGGGCTTTTTGCCCACGGAAGAAAAGACGGAGTAAGCAGACATGCGACATCACGTTGCTGGTTATAAATTAAGCCGAGATAAAGATCAGCGCAACAGCTTGCGGCGGAACCTGATTTGCCAGTTGTTCACGCATGAGCGCATTCGCACCACGCGGGCCAAGGCTATGGCCATTCGCGGGGAAGCGGAAAAGATGATCACGCTGGCGCGGAACGCAGAAAAAGCCGATGAGATGGGCAAAGTGAACGCCCGCCGTCTGGCAGCTTCGCGCCTGGCGAATCCTGAAGTGGTTAAGAAATTGTTTGACGATATCGGCCCGCGCTTTGCGAAGCGCCCCGGCGGGTACACCCGCATTTATCGTCTGGTCCCTCGCCTGGGTGATGCGGCTGAGATGGTCCTGATTGAATTGGTTGAGGAATAATCCGGCCAAATCGTAAGATTGGGTTGGAATGGCACGTTACCAAGTTACTCTTGCTTACGACGGCACAGACTTTTTAGGCTTTCAGCGCCAGGGAGAAGTTCGTACGGTCCAGCTTGAAGTGGAAAAAGCACTTCGCGAGCTGGGATGGCAGCAGGATACCCTGCTGGCAGCCGGACGGACGGACACCGGGGTACATGCTTCGGGACAGGTGATCGCTTTTGACCTGGACTGGGGCCACGACCCTCAGGCATTATGCCGGGCGCTGAACGCAAAGCTTCCCAAAGATGTGGCGGTGCGGGCAGCGAGCACGACGCGGGAGGATTTTCACCCGCGGTATGATGCGCGCTCGCGCACTTACCAATATCACGTTTTTTGTGAGGCGCTGCGCGATCCTTTACGGGAACGATACGCCTGGAGAGTCTGGCCGGAAGTGGATCTGAACCGGCTGCAGGCCGCTGCTGATCTGCTGATTGGGACCCATGATTTCGCTGCGTTCGGAACCCCGCCCCGGACCGGAGGCAGCACCGTGCGAAGGGTCTTTCAGGCAGATTGGGTGCGCCAGCCTGGGGGTCTGCTGTTTGAGATTACGGCCAACGCCTTTTTGTACCACATGGTGCGCCGGGTGGTGTTTTTGCTGGTGCAGGCCGGTGGGATGCGAATCTCACTGGAAGAACTGAACCAGGGCGTCACCCAAGCTCAGCCGCAGACCCCTGGATTGGCCCCAGCGCAAGGGCTGGTGCTGACCCGGGTAGATTATGACACGAAGCAAGATGACTGGATTGCGTGAAGATCCTTGTATGTTTGGAGAGGATGACTGTGGAAAAGACCTACGTCATTAAGGGCGCTGCGGAACAGGAATGGCTGCTGGTGGATGCCAGCGGACAGGGACTGGGCCGTTTAGCGACGACGATTGCAATGTATCTGATGGGAAAACACAAGCCGACCTTCACGCCTGGCGTGGATATGGGCGACTTTGTGGTGGTTGTGAACGCCAGCGCGCTGGGGCTGACCCCGAAACGTATGACGACCAAGAATTATCACAGGCACTCTGGCTATCCCGGCGGGTTAACGACCACTTCACTGCGGGATATGCTGGCGAAATATCCCGACCGGGTGATTCGCCGCGCCGTGTGGGGGATGCTGCCGCACAATAAGTTTGGCCGCCACATTATCAAGCGGTTAAAAGTGTACGGCGGAAGTGAGCATCCTCACCAGGCCCAGAACCCTAAGCCGGTTGCGTAAAGGAGTTGTAGAGATGACCGTTCAGTATTTTGAGGGCATTGGCCGCCGCAAAGAAAGCTCGGCGCGTGTGCGTGTGATGAGCGGGTCGGGTGTGTTCACGGTCAATGATAAGACCGTGGAAGAGTATTTCACCCGCCTGGGCGACATTGAATCGATTTTGGGCCCCCTGTCCGCTGCTGGGATGGACCGCGCCACCTGCGACATCACTGTGAAAGTGATGGGCGGTGGGGTGACTGGGCAGACTGATTCCGTGAAGCTGGGTTTGGCCCGCGCGCTGCTGAAGATGAATCCTGAGCTTTCCTCTGCCATGCGCAAGGGCGGCTTCCTGACGCGCGATCCGCGCATTAAGGAACGCAAGAAGCCAGGTCTCAAGCGCGCCCGCAAGGCCCCGACCTACACCAAGCGTTAGATCTCCGGCTCGTTTCCGGAATTTCAACGTGCGTTTCGGCAGATTCCTGTCTGCCGAAACGCATGGTTTTGTTTATAGCCCTCATTTCAAGAAAACCTGGTGGAGCAGGATGTGCGCGGAGGAGATATGGATCAAGGCTGGATGCAAAACGGCGGGATTGTCATTGTAGGATTAGGCCCAGGCGAGGCGAACCTGCTGACGCGCGAGGCGTGGGATTGGCTGTGCCAGATCTCGCGGGTATATGTGCGCACACGCCACCACCCCACCGTGGCGGGTTTCCCTGAAGGGTTAGAGGTGGTCTCCTTTGACGACCTCTACGACCAGGGCGAGGCCTTTGAAGAGGTTTATGCGGGGATTGTGGACGAGGTGCTGCGCCTGGGTCAGCTTCCGGGCGGCGTGACCTATGCTGTGCCGGGGCATCCTTATGTGGCCGAGGCCACCAGCCCAGAGATCGCACGGCGGGCCCGCGAGCTGGGCCTGGAAGTGCGCGTGGTAGAGGGGGTGAGCTTTTTGGAACCGACCTTCACGGCTTTAGAGCTGGACCCTTACCCGCGGCTGGCCCTGGTGGACGCATTGGAATTGGGCCCGGCGCATATGCCCGGTTTCCCGCCCGATACGCCGGCTCTGGTAGCGCAGATTTATTCGCGCCAGGTGGCAGCAGAGGTGAAGCTGACCCTGAGTGCGGTGTACCCTGATACGCACCCGGTTCGGCTGGTGCACGCGGCAGGCAGCCCGCGTCAAAAGGTGGAGGACTTGCCCTTGTACGAAATTGATCGCAGCGCGTATGTGGGTTTGTTGACCTCGCTGTATGTGCCGCCGCTGGAAGAGCGCACCAGTTTTGAGGGCTTTCAAGATATCATTGCCCGTCTGCGCGCACCGGACGGCTGTCCCTGGGACCAAAAGCAAACCCACCAGACTTTGCGGTCGCACTTGCTGCAGGAGACCTATGAGACCCTGGAAGCATTGGACAGCGATAATCCCCAGGAAATGTGCGAGGAATTCGGCGATTTGCTGCTGCAAATTGTGCTGCACGCGCAGATTGCCAGCGAATACGGCGAATTCAGCATGGCTGAGGTGATCCGCGGTATCTCCGAAAAGATCATCCGCCGCCACCCACATGTGTTCGGCGAAACCGCCGTGGAGGGGGTGGGTGAAGTTTTGAGCAATTGGGAGAAGATCAAAGAGGCCGAGCGCGCCGCCAACGGCACCGCCGATACCAAGGGCCTGTTGGACGGGCTGCCCCAGGCCTTGCCGGGGTTGAATTTGGCGTATGAGATTCAAGACCGAGCCGCACGGGTGGGCTTTGATTGGGAAACGATTGACCCCGTAGTGGCCAAGGTGCGTGAGGAGTTGGAAGAGGTTTTGGGCGCATCAGAAGAGAAACGCGAAGGAGAACTGGGCGATCTGTTGTTCGCGGTGGTGAATCTGGCGCGCTGGTACAAGGTGGACCCTGAAAACGCCCTGCGGCAAACTAACCGCCGTTTTCGGCAGCGCTTTGCATATATTGAAAAGCGGGCGCGCGAGGCTGGACGGTCTTTAAACGAGATGACCCTGGCGGAGATGGACGCCTGGTGGGATGAGGCCAAACGCCTGGAATGAGGTTGGACGGGCGGACGAATTAAAACAGGGCTGGTTGGGCCGGCGCGGCGGGTTGATAGGGGGTTATTTGACACGCGAGGCCCAACTGGCTGCATAAATCCCCAATGTTTTGAAACAATTCGCGGCTGTGCGGCGCCCAGGCGGTGTACCGCTGACCGTACTGGCTTTCATAGCGGCTGCGTAGGCCTGGGAAATGTCGGTCGAGCTGGGCGTAGAAATGGTCGCGCTGACGGTCGCGTAGGGTGAGGGCCATGAGAGGCAAGATGTATTGGGCTCCACAGCCAGCTGCCCGGCGGATCAGTTCGCTGAGGTCTTCCCAGCGGTCGGTGATCCACGGCAGGGCCGGCATGAGGGCGATGCCGGTGTACAGGCCGGCGCTGGCCAGGGTTTCCACGGCCTGAAAGCGGCGCGTAGGGGGCGGCGCGGCAGGCTCGATGCGCGCGGCCAGGTCATCGGTGGGAGTGGTGATGGTGAAGGTGACAGCGGCGTAGACCTTGTGAATTTCCTGGAGAAGGGGCAAATCTTGCAGCACCAGGTCGCTTTTGGTAAGCACGTGCACGGGGAAGCTGCGCCGGGCGATGACCTGTAGGGCGGCACGCGTGAGGCGGTAATGCGTTTCGAGGGGCATGTAGGGGTCATTCATCGAGCCGGTGCCGATGGTCCCGCGGGTGCGCTTGCGGGCCAGTTCCTGGTCGAGCAATTGGGGGGCGTTCGTTTTGACCTGAATTTCACCGTCAAAATCAGCGATGTTGTAGCAGGCGCTGCGCGAATCACAATAGATGCAGTGATGCTGGCAGCCGCGGTACAGATTCAGGGTGTAGCGGAGGCCGAAGTGGGGATCGGGCTGACGGATGGGGTTAAGGACGGTGCGCGCCTGAACTTCAACGATTTTCATGGGGGCAACCCTTGGGCGGCCTCAGGGGGTGGGCAGGTGCACCGAAACGCCCTCGAGGGTGTGCGTTTTCTTGGGGGAGAGGATGATCTTAAAATCCGCTGCGCCTTGCGCATAGTTCACGTGGCAGGTGGTGATGATATAGCCGTTGTAGAACTCCACCTGCTGCACATTGAAATCCTGATAGCTTCCCAGAGGGGCCAGAGAAGCACGCAACGCGTCGAAATCGGCCTGGGTGAACTGGCGCTCCATCTTGCGGCCAAAATTGGTGGAAAACGCGGCAAAATCACCCTGGTCTAAGGCTTCAATCAGCGCCTGGCTGGCGGGCTGGGCATAGGCGAGGATCGCCGCGCGATCCTCGCCTTCAAACACGCGGTTTTGCCCCTGACCCAGGGCCTGGAGCAAGATAACCAGCACCGCCACCACCAACAAGATGACGGCGCTGGTGAGCAAACGGGCTTTCATGCCAGGGGCTCGAAGCGGGCGGTGAAATGACGCATCAGCGGGGCCTGATAGGTGAGGCGATAGCCGCGCAGCTGGCTGCTTTTTTCGGCCAATTTGCAGCACACATTGGCCACGTAATCGAGGTGTGATTGGGTGTACACCCGCCGCGGCAGGGCCAGACGTACCAGCTCCAGCTTGGGGTAGACCCATTCGCCGGTGTCGGGGTGGGGGTAGGCAAACATGACCGAACCGATTTCCACTCCGCGGATACCGCCCTCCAGGTAGAGAGCCGCGCCCAAAGCCTGCCCAGGGAACTCGCCGTGGGGAATGTGGGGCAGCAGGCGTCCCGCGTCCAGATAGATGGCGTGGCCGCCGGGGGGCTCGACAAAGGGGATGCCGCGGTCGCGCAGGCAGGCCGCCAGATAGGCCGTTTGGGTCAGGCGGTAAGCCAGGTAAGATTCATCCAGGCCCTCGCGCAGCCCCACAGCCAGGGCGTCCAGATCACGACCGGCCAGGCCGCCGTAGGTGGGGAAGCCTTCGCGCAGGATGAGCTGATTGCAGATTTCCTGGTGCAATTTGGGGTCGCGCACGGCTAAAAAGCCGCCAATATTGACCAGGCCGTCTTTCTTGGCGCTCATAAAGGCGCCGTCAGCCAGGGCGAAAGTCTCGCGGGCGATTTCCAGGGTGGATTTATGAGCGTACCCCGGCTCGCGCAGCTTGATGAAATAGGCGTTTTCAGCGTAGCGGCAGCAATCAATAAAGAAGGGGATGTGATATTCACGGTAAATCGCTGCAACCGCGCGCAGATTTTCGAGGGAAACGGGCTGTCCACCGCCAGCGTTGTTGGTGATGGTCATGGTACCGAAGGGGATTTGGCTGGGGCCAACGCTTTCGATAAAGGCGCGCAGCTTGGCCAGATCCATGTTGCCCTTGAAAGGATGGGTGGAGGTGGGGTCGAACGCTTCGTCAATCACCAGATTGACCGGGCGGCCTCCGCGGGCGCGGATGTTGCCTTCGGTGGTGTCGAAGTGCATGTTCGAAGGGACGTGCAAACCGGGCTTGACCAGCAGGGCAGTGAGGATATTTTCGGCGGCGCGGCCCTGGTGGGTGGGGACAAAAAATTCAAAGCCAAAAATATCCTGCATGACTTCCGCCAGACGGTAATAGGAACGAGCTCCGGCGTAGGATTCATCGCCCTGCATGATGGCGGCCCACTGCGCCTGGCTCATTGCGCCTGTGCCAGAATCGGTAAGCAAGTCAATGAACACATCCTCAGCCCGCAAGGCAAAAAGGTTGTGCCCCGCCGCCTGCATGGCGGCCTGACGCGCTTCGGGGGAGATCAGACGAATGGGTTCTACCATCTTGATGCGGAACGGTTCAGGGGGGTAATAGGGCATAGCGTGATCCTCCAGGGGGGATGAAAGCAGTCTCAGTCTAGCAGATTTTGGGAGATCAGCCAACTGCGGAATATCACCGATTGGATAGAGATTGTTCCGCTCTGTAAACAGGGGGTAATCAATAAAATTTAAAATTCAACAGCTGAATAATAAATAAATAGAAATAATATATTGACATTTGCAATATTCGTGCTATGATTTATTCGTAAATCGAAAACGGCGTTTTGAAATTTTCAACTCGACTGCCAAAATTTCTAAAGGAGTTCTCCCTATGGTGGTTCAATCGGTCCCTGTAAATGAAGCACAAAAAATGTATTTTCGCGTGTCGGGCGATTTAATTTTGGAAGGAGGCGCCGCAGATGACCTGACCCTGCACGGCGGTCGCGGTGATTTTCGCGTGGAGCAGATGGAGAGTCAGGTGGCGGTGGTGTGCAGCGGCGATTTGCGGGCTGTGCTGCCGGACAAAGGACAGGTGGTGGTGGAACGCGCTTCGGGGAGCGTTCGCGTGCAGGGGGTGAGCTGCGACCTAAAAATGGAGCGCGTGTCCGGCGACTTGAATGTGGATGGGGCTGAAAACCTGTGGGTGGAACAGGTGAACGGGCAGGCCGTGGTGCGCAATGTGCGCGGAAGCCTGCTGTTGGGCAAAGTAGGCGGCGATTTGGTGGGGGAGGATATTGGCACGTTGACGGCTTCGCGTGTGGGCGGCGATGCGTGCTTGCGCCAGGTGGGTTTGGGGGGCGATTTGTATTGCAGCGGTGATCTATGGGTTGCGCCGACACAATGCGCCCTGTCTACGGTGAAATTGACCGCTGGCGGCGATGCGATGGTGCATTTGCTGCCGGAGTTTAACGCTGAGGTGCAGTTGAACAGCAATGAACGTGAAATTCACTTGAATTTTGGCGGTCAGTATTCGGAATTGAACGTGAAGCAGCACCTCTTGGCCCTGGGCGTAGGCGGACCACAGCTGACCATTTCAACAGGGGGCGATCTGATGCTGACGGATCAAGAATGGGACGACGAGTCCATTCGCATGCATTTGGATCAGGCCGCTGCTGGTCAGCCTGGACCTATGGGGCTGAAGATTGAGAAATTTGATCGAAAGATGCGCGGTAAGATAGGCCGAAAGTTGGGGCGGATGGCGCGAAAGGGCTTATTTGTTCCGCCGATACCGCCGGAACCCAAGATGGGCTTTGGGCCGCTGCGGCGAGGAGTTCCGGCTGAGCCGCGAGAGGGTGTGAGCAGCGAGGAACGCTTGATGGTGCTGCAAATGCTGCAAGAGGGTAAGATCAACGCAGAACAGGCCGATTTGCTGCTGTCGGCTTTGCGGAGTTAGAGATTTTTGCTTCAAATAAGGAGAGAAGGATGGGAGCCAAAGAGCAACGAATGGCGATTTTGCGTGAAGTGGAAGCCGGCAACATCTCGGTGGAGGCCGCTTCGGAGATTTTGGCGGCTCTAGAAGGCGCAGACTCCGCACCGCAGCCTGTGCCTGTGTCCGAATTCGCGCCGCCGATGGAAGAGGCGCTGCCCCCCGCGGCGGGTGAGGCGTCCACCTGGACTGAGAAGGAAGAGATCCTGGATGCGAGTGATGAACATATCCGCGCGCGAGTGAACCGTTGGCGGCAGTGGTGGCTGCTGCCCTTTGGGGTGGGGCTGCTGCTGCTGGTGTTGGGCGGGGTGTGGATGTATCAGGGCTTGCAGGCGGCTGGGTTGAGCTGGGGTTTCTGGCTGTCGTGGATCCCCTTCCTGTTGGGAGTTGTACTGACAGCGCTGGGCTGGGAGGCGCAAAAAGCGCCCTGGCTGTACATTCACATCCGTCAAAAACCCGGGGAAAAGCCTGAAACCCTGACCTTTTTCCTGCCGCTGCCCTTCCGCTGGGCTGCCTGGGGCACACGCTTTTTTGACGCGCAGCTGCCGGAAGAGATGCGCGGGGGCAAGGCCAACGCCATGCTGCGCGACCTGGAAGAAAACCTGCGGGCAGATGCACCCATGCATGTGCTGGTAGATGATGAAGATGGAGAGCACGTGGAAGTGCTGCTGGTGGGCAAAGCCTGAATCGGATCAACCTGATCAGTATAACAGCCCTGGCGATCTGCCGGGGCTGTTTGTTTTCCGGAAGTCGCGGCGGGATGCTTATAGACAGGGGCGTTGATTTGTTTGTATAATGAATCCAGCGGAAGAAACCCTGGAGGCGTGCGGATGAACGCAAGGCAAAAAATCCGTTTAGGGGCGGCAGTGGTGATCCTGATGCTGTCGCTGATTGCCCTGGCGGTCAGTTGGTGGCCGCAGCCGCGCCGGCAACAGCAAGTGCCGTTGCCCACGATTGAGGCTCCGGCGCTGGTGACCCCCACCCTTTCATTTTCTTATGAGGATCTATGGCGCGCCTGAACGGGCTGAAGCAAGGCCTGACAGTAGGGCTGACCGCGGCGGTTGTGATGCTGCTTCTGGCGGCCTGTGCTCCGGCGGCGGCTCCTTCAGCGCCGGGCACCGAGACGGCGCCCCCCGTAGCCGAAGAACCCTCAGAACTGCCTGAGACGCCCACACCCGCGGCCCAGGCTTCCCCGGCTCCGGCTCAGCTTCTGGAGCGGCGGCAGCTGGTGTGGGAATGGCCTGACCGGCTGCGCGAGGGGGATGCGGATGTGGTGGATTTGCGTTTGAAGATGGACGAGCAAGGAACTCTGACCCCGACGGCGCAGGTGGGGGGGCACGCGGTGGAGGGCCAGGGTGTCGAAATTCCCAATTTGTATGATACGCATAACCTGGTAGTTGAAGCGCGTTTGGATCTGGTGGGTTTTGAGATGACGCCTCAGGGGGAGGTGAAAGAACCGCTGCGGCCAGGGGAAGAAGTGGTGTTTCGCTGGACGGTACGCTGCAAGGAGGCGGGTAATTACCGGGGGACGCTGTGGGTGGCGTTGAATCTGGTTCCAAAGGCGGGCGGTGAGACCGTTCGCCAGGTGCTGTTGGCCGCACCGGTGGATATTGAAGTACGGTCGGTTTGGGGCTTGCCAGCCCAGACCGTGCGAATTTTGGGCGGGATCGGAACCGCCGTCAGCACGGTGTTGGGGATCCCATTCCTGGAACAGGCCTTGGGATGGGTGTGGAAGCGCACGCGGAAAAAACAGACAAAAACAGCCTGAGTTAGCCAACTTGTGATAAAATTTACAGGTCTCAGCGGTAGGTGAGACCGCTCAAATTCAACTTAAGCGTGGTGAATGGAGGAGCCTCATGCTGGATGACTGGCTTTACCTGGGAATTTTTACGGTAATCTCCCTTTTCCTTCCCGCCGCAGCCATTACCATCGCGGCGCTGTTATCTCCCAAGAAACCCGATCCACTGAAAACATCCATTTACGAATGCGGTATAGAAACCGTGGGCGAAACCTGGATCCAGTTCAAGCCGCAGTATTACGTGTATGCGCTGGTCTACCTGGTGTTCGACGTGGAGACGATTTTCCTGTACCCTTGGGCGGTCGCTTATAACCAGGTGGGTTTGTTTGCGGTGGTGGAAGCGCTGCTGTTCATTGCCATCTTGCTGGGCGGGCTGCTCTACGCCTGGCGGAAGGGCGCTTTGGAGTGGGCTTAGCCCGCGAAAGCTGGAGGTGGCATGAGCTTCTGGATTGATCCCATCAATTTTATGATCGCCTGGTTGAAGGGGCTGTTGGAATCCTGGGGATTGCAGCCCGGCCTGGTGACTTTTGTGATGTACCTGATTGGCGCGTTTGTGACCACGCTGCTGGCCATGCTGCTGGTGGTGTTCCTGATCTGGCTGGAACGCAAGCTGATTGGCCGTGTGCAGGACCGCCTGGGGCCGAACCGGCTGGGGCCGTGGGGCATCTTCCAAACCTTCGCGGATATGCTCAAGATCTTTACCAAAGAGCACATCACCCCAGACGGGGCCGATCTCGTTTCCTTTAATCTGGCGCCGGTGATTTCGGTGGGGGCGGTGCTGATGGTGTGGGCGGTGATCCCCTTCACCGCCACCGTGGTCGGCGTGGATTTCAACGCGGGCGTGCTGTATCTGATGGCGGTGGGTGCGCTGGGCGAAATGGGCGTGATTTTGGCGGGATTGGGGTCTAACAACAAATACGCCATGCTGGCGGCCTTCCGCGCGGTGGCGCAGCTGATCTCTTACGAAGTGCCGATGCTGCTGGCTTTGATGATCCCTGTGATGTTCACCGGCTCGCTGAGCCTGCAAACTTTGGTGAAGAGTCAGGATATCTGGTTCATTTTTCTGTCCCCGTTGGCCGCGCTGATTTTTTTCATTTCCTCCATCGCAGAGGTGGGGCGCACGCCCTTTGACCTGGTGGAATCGGAATCGGAGCTGGTTTCGGGCTTCAACATTGAATATTCGGGCTTGAAGTTCGGCATGTTCTATGTGGCGGACTTTCTGCACGCCTTCACCATCTCGCTGCTGTTCGCGGCCTTGTATTTGGGTGGGTGGCGCGGCCCGGGGGCCGAGCAGTACCCCATGCTGGGTTTTGTGTATTTTGCGCTGAAGACCGCGGTGGTGTATTTCATCGGCATTCTGATGCGGGCTTCGCTGCCGCGCTTCCGCATTGACCAGATGATGGATTTGAACTGGAAGTATTTGACGCCGCTGGCCCTGGTGCTGGTGGCCGCCACAGCGGTGGCTGGAAAGATCGTTCCGGCGGAGATGGCGGGGCTGCGCCTAGTGGTGATGCTGGCTTTGAACGGGATCATTTTCGTGGCTGCCGACCGGCTGATGACCCTGCGGCGCCCCACGCGGCGGCAGGTGGCCCAGGCTCCGCGGCCTGTGGCGCATGATGTTCAACCCGCTCCAACCGACCCAGGGGATTAAAGACGATGATAACTGGACTGCAAGGCTTTTTCCTGGTTAACGCGCTGATCACGCTGTTTGCAGCGGTCAAGGTGGTCAGCTCAAGAAAAATGATTCACGCGGCTTTATGGTTGGTTCTGGCCTTGATGGGAGTGGCCGCCAGCTTTGCCATGCTGGGCAGCCGTTTTTTCTCGGTGATTCAGGTGTTCGTGTATATCGGCGCCATTTCCACGCTGATCATTGTGGCGGAAATGCTGACGCGCAATGCGATGGAGGATGTGGGACCGCAGGTGAACCGCGGATGGTGGCTTCCGCTGGTGGTTGTGGTGCTGCTGTTCGTTGGCCTGGCGGCGGTCTTATCTGGTTGGGGTGATTTTGGGCAGAGCACGCGCGCGGTGGGGGCCGGCGGCGAGAACGTGATGGAATTGGGCAAGGCTCTGGTGGACCCCAACGGTTTTGTGCTTCCCTTTGAAATTGCCTCGGCGCTGCTGCTGGGAGCGATGGTGGCGGCCATTTACCTGGCGGCTGACCGGAAGGAAAGTAAGCGATGATCCCAATCTCCTGGTTCCTCATTTTCAGTGCGGCCTTGTTCTGCATCGGATTATTTGGTGTGCTGGCGCGGAAGAACACCATCGGCATGCTGATGGGTGTGGAGCTGATGCTCAACGCGGTCAATATCAACCTGCTGGCGTTTTGGTCCTATCGGTACGCAGGGCAGATGAACGGCCTGGTGTTTGTGGCCATTGTCTTCGCGGCTGCGGCGGCTGAGGCGGCTGTGGGTCTGGCGCTGATCATTTCGGTTTATCGGCGGCGCACAACCGTGATGGCAGAAGAATTGAACCTGATGAAAGGCTAGGCCGCGGAGGGCGTATGAATATGGACTTGTTGATCTGGCTCATCCCGCTTCCCCCGCTGCTGGCGTTCGCGGCCATTGTGTTGTTTACCAACCGCTCCAAAGCGCTGAGCCACAGCCTGGCGATTGGGGCAGCGGGGTTATCCTGGCTGGCGAGCATGGTGGTGTTCTTTACGGCGGTGGACCGCGAAGAGCTGGCCAGGCATCCGCTGGCGGTCGATCTGAAGGTGAATTGGCTGCCGTTGGGCGAGGATACGTTTAAGATTGGCGTGCAGGTGGACCCGCTGTCAACGGTGGTCCTGTTCTTCGTGGCCTGGACGGTGCTGATGATCTTTGTCTACAGCGTGGGTTATCACAACTTCGGGCAGCCCGCGGGCGATCATGACAAGCCTGGCCTGCCGCCTCACGGGGCGACGGTGAAGCAAAAGGGGCATGCTCATCAGGTTCCATCGGTGGAGCCGATGTACAGCCGCTTTTTTGCCATGATCTCGCTGTTTGCCTTTGGCATGTACCTGTTGGTGGTGACGGACAACCTGCTGACTCTGTACATGGCCTGGGAAATCATGGGCCTGTGCTCCTACCTGCTGATCGGTTTTTGGTATGCCAAACCCTCGGCGCGCGACGCGGCCGTGAAGGCCTTTTTGACCACACGCGTGGGGGATATGTTCATGCTCCTGGGCATGGCGGCTCTGTACAAGATGACCGGCACGCTGAATTACCAGGAAATCCTGGCCAACCCGGCTGTGCTGGAGATGCTGGCCAGCCAGGCGGCGCCCGTTCTGGGGCTGTCGTGGGCGGGGCTGATTGGCATTTTGATCTTCATGGGCACGGTGGGCAAAAGCGCCCAGTTCCCGCTGCACGTGTGGCTTCCGGATGCGATGGAAGGCCCCACGCCGGTTTCGGCCATGATTCATGCTGCTACCATGGTTTCGGCAGGTGTGTACCTTTCTATTCGCTTCTTCCCGCTGATTTCGGCGGGCTGGGACGGCGGCGGGGCGTTGACCCCGGCGATGATGACCCTGGCGCTGGTGGGGGCGGTGACGGCGCTGTTCGCGGCCACGATTGCCGTGGCACAGAACGACATCAAACGCGTGCTGGCCTATTCGACGATTTCCCAGTTGGGTTACATGATCGCGGCCCTGGGGGTGGGGGCGTATGTGGCGGCGGCATTCCACCTGGTGACCCATGCATTCTTCAAGGCGCTGCTCTTCCTGGGGTCGGGCTCGGTGATCCACGGCATGGAACACGGCGTGCTGCACACCAACCAGCACATTGACCCGCAGGACATGCAGCATATGGGCGGCCTGCGCAAGAAGATGCCGGTAACTTTTTGGACCTTCCTGGCAGGCGGGTTGGCCCTTTCGGGCTTTCCCTTGGTGACGGCGGGTTTCTGGTCTAAAGATGAAATTTTATCTGGGGCGTTCAACAGCGGGCATGTGTGGGTCTTTGTCATTTTGGCCCTGGCAGCTCTGCTGACGGCTTTTTACACGGCGCGGCAGATCACCCTGACCTTTTTGGGGCAGGCGCGCAGCGAAGCAGCCGAACACGCCGGCGAATCGCGCGCGGTGATGACGGCGCCACTGGTGGTTTTGGCCTTTTTTGCCATCACCGCTGGTTGGGTGGGCATCCCCAAAGCCTTCCCTGGACTGGGTGGGTTGGTGCCCAACTGGTTCGAAGAATTTGTGGGCGAAATGCTGCTGGTACACGGTGAGGTGGCTCACCACAGCCTGGTGCCGTTGATCACCTCGCTGGTGGTGGCCTTGGGCGGGCTGGCACTGGGCTGGTGGGTTTATCGAGATGTGCGCGCGGGGCAAAAAGACCCCCTGCAAAAGTCTTTGGGGCCGGTGTACACCCTGCTGCAGAACAAGTACTACTTTGATGAGTTGTACGGGGCCACCCTGGTGCGCTTCTCCCGTTGGGTGTCAGAGGTGTTCACCGACCGCTGGCTGGATCGCGGTGTGATTGACGGAATTTTGCACGGTATCGCCGCGGCGAGTTTGTGGCTGGGCCGTGTGCTGCGCAATGGTTTTGACCTGCCGGTGATCAACCGTTTCCTGGGGGATACGGTGGTGGCAGGGGGCACGCGCCAACTGGGCGCGCAGACCAGCAAGATTCAAACTGGCCGTTTGCAGCAGTACATGTTGATGGGGTTGGCGGTGGTGCTGGTGGCCAGCGTAATCTTCTACTATTTCTTTGTGATGGCATAGGGGAGCGCGGACGATGGATCTTTTGACCAATCATCTCCTGACCCTGATTTTGTTCACGCCGGTGGTGGGTGCGGTGGTGCTGCTGTTCCTGCCCGCCCAAAACATCCGTGTGCTGCGCTGGGCAGCTTTGGCGGCCAGCCTGGTTCCTTTTGGGTTGGGGCTGGGGTTGTGGGCGCGCTTCGACCCTTCGGCAGAGGGTTTTCAACTGATTGAGAAGATGCAGTGGTATCCGGCGATTCAATCCTCGTACCACCTGGGCGTGGATGGGATTTCGCTGATGATGGTGCTGCTGACCGTGGTGCTGACTCCGCTGGCGATTTTGGCCTCCTTCACGGTGACGGAGCGGGTGAAGGCCTATCTGTTCCTGTTCCTGCTGCTGGAAACGGGGATGTTGGGCGTGTTCTTATCGCTGGATCTGCTGCTGTTCTTCGTGTTCTGGGAAGTGGGTCTGGTTCCCATGTATTTTCTGATTGCGCAGTGGGGGGGAGCGCGGCGCAACTATGCGGCACTCAAGTTCATCCTGTACACCATGGGCGGTTCGTTGGGACTGCTACTGGCCACCCAGATGATCGGGGTGGTGGCGGGCACTTTTGACCTGACAGAATTGTTCCAGATTTGGCCGGCGCTGAGCAGCGGCACTTTGCTGGGGCTGCCGACGGCGACGGTGAAAGCAGTGGCTTTTTGGGCCTTTGTGATCGCCTTTGCCATCAAGGTTCCGGTTTGGCCGTTCCACACCTGGCTGCCCGACGCGCATACCGAAGCGCCGACAGCGGGCTCGATGATTTTGGCTGGGGTGCTGCTGAAACTGGGCGCGTACGGCTTTCTACGCCTGGTGCTGCCGCTGTATCCGCTGGAATCGAAACTGTTCGCAGGCTGGCTAGCGGCGCTGGGGGCTTTGGCGATCATCTTTGGGGCGTTGGGCGCCTTTGGTCAAAAAGACTTCAAACGGCTGGTGGCCTATTCTTCCATCAACCACATGGGTTTTGTGGTCTTGGGGATTGCTGCGGCGGCCTGGGCAGTGGGCAGCCAGGATGCGGTCATTGCGCTGAACGGCGCGGTGCTGCAGATGGTGACGCACGGCCTTTCGGCTGCGGGCATGTTCTTCCTGGTGGGCGTGATCTATGAGCGCACCCATACGCGCGACCTGACCGAATTTGGCGGGCTGTTTGCGCAGATGCCGGTGTACGGCGGGGTGCTGCTGTTTACGGCGATGGGTTCGCTGGGGCTGCCGGGGCTGGCGGGGTTTGTGTCGGAATTCCTGGTGGTGCGGGGAGCCTGGCCGGTGTTCACCCTGGCCACGGCGCTGAGCATGATCGGCCTGTTCTTCACCGGCGCGTATATCCTTAAGGCGCTCAAGATGGTGCTGCACGGGCCGCTGAATGAGCGCTGGAAAGGTAAATTGCCGGAGATGAGCCTGCGCGAGGGGATTGTGATTGCCCCGTTGATGGTCTTGATGCTGATTTTGGGTGTGTGGCCGGCCTGGGCCCTGGATGTGATTAATCGCACCGTGAGCATGATTAGCCTGGCGATGAGCCTGTGGTTCTGAGAGGTGAGCGATGCAGTTTCCTATCTTGAGCGTCTTAATCTTCTTACCACTGCTGGCCGGGATAGTGCTTTTGATGGTACCAGCCCAGTGCAAAGATTGGATCCGCGGAATCGCCCTGGGCAGCGCCGCGGTTGTGCTGGTGCTGAGTGTGGCGGTGTACGCGCTCTACGACGTGGCCCAGGCGGGGTACCAGTTCGTTGAGACCGCGCCCTGGGTTCCGGCCCTGGGGATTCAATACCATGTGGGGGTGGACGGGCTGAGCCTGCCGCTGATCCTGCTTTCGGGGCTGGTGGTGTTTACCGGTGTGCTGGTTTCGTGGCATGTGGACGACCGCCCGCGGGAGTTCTTCTCTTATCTGATGTTCCTGGGTTCCAGCGTGTTGGGCGTGTTCGCTTCGCTGGACCTGTTTCAATTGTTCTTCTTCTTTGAGTTGGCGGTCTTCCCCAAATACTTGATGATCATTCTGTGGGGGTCGCCCAAGACGCGCGAATACGGCGGCATGAAGCTGACTTTGTTCCTGTTTGCTGGCTCCGTGCTGGCCTTGGTGGGCGCGCTGGCGATTTACTTTGGGTCGG
This sequence comes from Levilinea sp., assembly GCA_029975215.1. GTDB lineage: Bacteria > Chloroflexota > Anaerolineae > Anaerolineales > Anaerolineaceae > Levilinea. Next base: position 73,858 of record JARKPO010000018.1, on the reverse strand, counting down.
GGCTGCGCACCTTTGATATGCTGGCCCTGGAGAAAGCCGGCTTCCCCATCGCTTTTCAGCAGTTGTGGTTCCCCTTCATTTTCTTGGGGTTCGGCGTGCTGAGCGGCATTTTCCCCTTCCACAGTTGGGCTCCGGACGGCCACGTGGCCGCACCCACGGCGGTTTCCATGCTGCTGGCGGGTGTGGAAATGAAGGTGGGCGCGTTCGCGGCCCTGCGCGTGGCGATCATGCTGCTGCCGGACGGGGCGCGTTTTTGGGCTCCGGTGGTGCTGGTTTTGGCTACCATTAACGTGGTGTACGGCGCGCTGATTGCGCTGATCCAGAGCGATTTCAAATACGTCATCGGTTTTTCGTCCGTTTCGCACATGGGTCTGGTGTTGATTGGTTTCGCCTGCCTGAACCAGGACAGCCTGCTGGGGGCAGGGATGCAAATGTTTTCGCACGGCATTATGACGGCTCTCTTCTTCTCTGTGGTCGGCATGGTGTACGACCGCACGCACACGCGTGAGCTGAGCCAGTTGGGCGGTCTGGTGCAGAAGATGCCCTGGGCGGCGGTGGGCTTTATCATTGCCGGTTTGGTGAGCATGGGCATGCCTGGGTTCAGCGGGTTTGTGGCAGAATTCCCGATTTTCATGGGAGCCTGGCGTACCGCCCCGCTGGTGGCGATCATTGCCATCCTGGGGGTGCTGGTGACGGCGGGCTACATTCTGCTGGTGGTGCGGCGGGTATTTTTTGGTGAGCTGCCCAAGCAGTTTGAGAACATTCCCGATATCACCTGGATGGATAAGCTGGCGATTGGGTTGTTGGCTGCGTTTATGATTGGGTTGGGTTGGTTCCCGTCGTTGATGACCTCGGTGCTGCAGCCGGGTGTTCAGAACATTCTTGGGCTGCTGGGAGGGTAGGCAATGATGACAGTTCCATTGGGTGACATGCTGCTGAAAATCCTGCCAGAACTGGGTTTGTTGGTGTTGGCGGCGGTGCTGCTGACCCTGGATTTGCTCTGGCGCAGCCGCCGTTGCCGGTATTTGGGTTGGATTGCGGCGGGGGGCGGCACAGTGGTGATTCTGTTGAGCCTGTTGTTTGCCCGCCCAGGGCCTGAACCGCTGCTGCTGTGGGGCGGGATGATGCGCCTGGACAGCACGGGCTTTGTCTTCCGCATGCTGTTTGTGACCGGCATGGCCATCACCGCGCTGTTTGCCACGGAGAACGAAGGGATTTGCGAACACGGCGAGTTTTTCACCCTGCTGGTTATCGCCACCCTGGGGATGACTTTCATGGCCTCGGCCGTGGACCTGATCATGATCTACCTGGCGTTTGAAACCGCCTCGATCCCGCTGTATGCGATGGCGGGTTTCCTGATCCGCGACAAGAAGTCGGTGGAATCCGGTGTGAAATATCTGCTGTTTGGGGCAATGACCTCGGCGGTCATGCTCTACGGTTTCAGCCTGCTGTACGGCTTCACCGGCAGCACGAATCTGAATGAAATTGGCGCGCAGTTGAGCGCGGGTACGGTGCCTATGGGTCTGGGGGTGCTGACGGCGCTGCTGGTGGTGGTAGGTTTTGCCTTCAAGGTATCGGCGGCTCCGCTGCATTTCTGGGCGCCGGACGTGTATGAAGGTGCGCCCACGTCAGTGGCGGGCTTCTTATCCACGGCGTCAAAGGCGGCTGGGTTTGCTGTTCTGCTGCGCGTGCTGTTGGTGGTGTATCCGGCGCTGAGCAGTCTGTGGACGGCGTTGATTGCGACGCTGGCCGTGGCGAGCATGGTGGTGGGCAATCTTCAGGCATTGAACCAGAAGAACATCAAACGCCTGCTGGCCTATTCCTCCATTGCCCAGGCCGGCACGATCTTGATCGGCGCGGCGGCGCAGAGCGATTTTGGTGTGACGGCCACGCTGTATTATTTGATGGCGTATCTGGTGACCAACCTGGCCGCCTTTGGTGTGGTGATGGTGGTGGGGCGAGCGGTGGGTTCGGACGAGATCAGCGCCTACGCGGGCCTCAGCCGCCGCTCGCCGGGGACGGCTTTGATTCTGCTGGCGGTGCTGCTTTCTTTGGGCGGCATTCCTCCCTTTGCTGGGTTCATCGGCAAGCTGCTGGTGTTTGGCGCGGCGGTAGAAGCCAGCATGGCCTGGTTGGCGGTGGTGGGTGTGATCAATTCCATTGCGGCACTGTATTACTATCTGCGCGTGCTGAAGGTGGTGTATTTGGACCGCGCGGAGAATGAGACCCAGCCGCTGAACATGGCGCCCGCCTGGAAGGTGGCTTTGGTGGGCTGCGTTGTGCTGGTAGTGGTGTTGGGCGTGCTGGTATCGCCGTTTTACACCTGGGCCAGCCAGGCGGCAGCAAGTCTTATCGTTTATTGACTTGAATTTTCGCATTTGATATAATCTCTACGTTATGATTGATCCTGCCCCTGGCGCGAACGACGGGAAACAAAAAGCCATCAATTTGGCATTGGCGGCGGTTGCCGGGCAGGTGGGGTGCTTAACCCTGGTTGTTGTACTCGGTTCTGTTCTTTTGGGTTTGTGGTTGGACCAGCAATTTCAGACCCGACCGGTGATCACCCTGATTTTGGTGGCGGTCAGCGTACCGATTTCCATCGTGCTGATGTTGGTCATTGTTCGGGGAGCGGTTGCGCGCATTAAGACGCAGATTGGATCCCCATCTTCGCAACAGAAGGAGGCAAGCGTTGGAAGAAACCAAAACTCGTAAGTGGCGTTGGGGCGTGAACCGCTGGTTGGTGCTGCTCTTTGCCATATTGACGGCTGTTTCGGTGAACTACTTCTTCCCGGTGCGACCGCATATTCAGGTTGCCGCAGAAGCTGTGTCCAAAAAGCCGCTGTTTTCATTGGGTGGGGATGTGTATCTGACTAATACCATGCTGGCGATGCTGGTGATGGATGTCATCATCCTGGCCCTGGCGTTGGCGGTGCGCAGCTACGCCAAAAGCGGCAGCCTGGTTCCGAAGGGCATATACGGCGCGGTGGAAGCTTTGATGGAGGCGCTGTATAACCTGACCGAATCCTCGGCGGGCAAATGGACCAAGCGCATTTTCCCCTACTTTGCTGCCATCACCCTGGTGGTGTTGGTGGCCAATTGGAGCAAGCTGCTGCCGGGGTATGAAACGATCGGTCTGCTGCACCATTCAGAGCACGGAAGCCCGGTGAAGGAGATTTTGCCGGGGCTGTATTCACTGGTACAGGGGGACGGCCATTCAGAAACCCAGGATGGGTATGCGTTGATTGGCTTCCTGCGCGGGCTGCCTACGGATTTGAACTTCACCGTGGCGCTGGCGCTCTTTTCGGTGGTGATGACTCAGGTGATCGGCGTTCGTGCGCAGGGGTTGGGCTACTTCCTCAAGTTCCTGAATGTGCGTACGATCTTCACCAAACCTGGTTTTGGAGCCATTGACCTGGCCGTAGGTTTACTGGAACTGATCTCCGAGCTGGCGAAAATTCTCTCGTTTGCATTCCGGTTGTTTGGTAATATGTTCGCCGGGTTGGTTTTGCTGATTTTGATCGGCACCATGCTGCCGACCTTTTTGCCTTCGGGCATTTATTTGTTTGAGTTCTTCATCGGCTTGATTCAGGCCTTCGTTTTTGGCATGCTCACCATGGTGTTCATGGCGCAGGCCACGGTGGGGCACGGCGGTGAGGAACACTCGTAAGCGGAAATACCGGAGCGGCCACGCTTGAAACCAGTTTAGGTTGAACCTAGAGAATCAGGAGGAGACGTTCGAATGACAGGCGATATCGTAATGGCGGCAAAATTCATTGGAGCTGGTCTGGCGATGATCGGCGCGCTGGGTGCGGGCATTGGCATTGGGTTGAGTGTGCAAGGGGCTTTGGAAGGCATGGCCCGCAACCCAGATACCTATGGAACCCTATTGACGAACATGATCCTGGGCATCGCTTTCTCAGAAGCGATCGCGATCTACTGCTTGGTGATCGCATTCTTAATGCTCTTCGTTCTCTAGTCCGAAGACCACCGCTAAAAAGGAAGGAGTACCGCCTTGGAAGGATTGGGAATTAGCCTCGGCTATCTGTTGGTACAGCTGTTCAACTTCTTGATCATGTTCGTGGTGATCAATGCCTGGGTGGTCAAGCCGATTATTCGCATGTTGGAAAAGCGGCGCGAGACGATTGCGCAGGGCCTGGAAGACGCCCGTGTGGCGGCAGACGCCCGCGCAAACGCAGAGCGAGAAGCCAGCCGGATTTTATCTGAAGCACAGACCAAGGCTGCGGAGATTGTGCGTGAAGCCACCGACCGGGCTGAAGCAGCAGCGCGTGAAGTGCGCGCGGCCGCTGAGGCAGAAACCGCCAAAGCGCGCGAAGTGGCCATGGCTGAAGTTGCCTCGGAGCGCAATGTGGCCCTGGCCAGTCTGCGCAGCCAGGTGGCCAGCCTGGCGATTGCAGCGACGCAGCGCTTGATTGGCGAATCGTTGAAAGCGGATGAGGCCCGTCAGCGCGCCCTGGTGGATGAATTCTTCTCCGGAGTGCGCTCTGGTAAGGTGACATTGGTGGAAGAAGCCGGTTTGCGCGGCGCCTCGGCTGAGGTCACCTCGGCCCTGCCGCTGACCGAAGCGGAGCAGGAAGCGGTGCGCCGCGACTTGCTGAAGACGCTCGACAGCGGCGGGACGATCACCTTCCGTGTGGACCCGGCCATTTTGGGCGGCCTGGTGGTGCGTGTGGGCGACCGTGTGGTGGACGGCTCTGTGGCCGGGCAGTTAGCCGGTTTGCGCCAGAGCTTGCAGTAATTCGAATTGACTCCCTTCACACTTTGGCGGAATTGCATGCCGTTCCGCCAAAGTGTGTTGCTTTAACCGTGGGTTTCCGAGGCTTTTTGAGAATGGTACAATGGAAGGAATAATCAGGAAAAACGGATGACTGAGCAGCAAGGAGAAAACGTGACTGGCTTTGTGAAGAAGAACTTGGCGCAGTTGTTTCAGGGAGTCCCGCTGGCGGTGTTATCCCCGGCGCTGATTCCTGAAACGCCTGTCACCGGCGTGGTGTTTGATTCGCGGGCGGTGCAGCCGGGTCATTTGTTTGTGGCTTTGCAGGGCGGCTCTGTGGACGGACACCGCTTTATTGCGGATGCGGTGGGGCGCGGGGCCTGCGCAGTGGTGGGCATGCAGGCTGGGCTAGAACCGGGCGTGCCGTATGTGCAGGTCGTGGATACGCGTGAGGCGCTGGCTTACCTTTCGGCGGCGTTTTACGACTTTCCGGCGCGGCAGATGACGGTGGTGGGAGTGACGGGCACAGACGGCAAGACCACCACTTCGAACCTGATCTATCAGATGCTGCTGGCGGGGCGAAAATGGGCGGGGATGATCTCCACCGTCAATGCCCAGATTGGCAGTGAGACCCTGGACACGGGCTTTCATGTGACCACACCGGAGGCCCCCGAGGTGCAGCGGTACCTTGCCCGTATGGTGGCGGCGGGGCTGACCCATGTGGTGCTGGAATCAACTTCCCACGGCCTGGCGCAGCACCGCGTGAGCGCCTGTGAATTTGATGTGGCGGTGGTGACGAACATCACCCACGAGCACCTGGATTACCATGGGAATTATGAGGCTTATCGGGCGGCTAAGGCGCGCCTGTTCACCAGTCTGAATGAGACCAAGGTTAAGGCCCAGGGCAATCCCCGCCTGGCGGTATTGAACTGTGACGATCGCTCTTACAGCTATTTGAAGGCGGTGACCTCGACGCGGCAGGTTGGGTACAGCCTGCGCCCAGACGCTGGGGCTGACCTGTGGGCCGAGGATATTCACTATGACGCTAAAGGGCTGCATTTTTGGGCGGTGAGCCGCGATTTTCGCATGAAGATCGATTCGCACCTGGTGGGGGCGTTTAATATCGCCAACATCCTGGCAGCGCTGAGCGCCTGTGTGTTCGGCCTGGGGATTGCGCCGGAGGACGCGGCTGAGGGGGTGCGGCAGTTGGCGGCCATCCCTGGGCGGATGGAACGGATTGACCTGGGGCAGGATTTCACCGCCATTGTGGACTTTGCTCACACGCCGTTTGCGTTGGAAAGCGCGCTGCGGGCGGCGCGAGAGATGACCCAGGGGCGGGTGATTGCCATTTTTGGCTCGGCGGGTCTGCGCGACCGACAAAAGCGGCGCATGATGGCTGAAGTATCCGTCAAACTGGCGGATTTCACGGTTTTGACCGCAGAAGACCCGCGCACCGAGTCGCTGGCTGATATTCTGGAAGAGATGGCATCGGCTGCGCGCGGGGCGGGAGGGGTAGAGGGGGAAACATTTTGGCGGGTGCCCGACCGACGGGCTGCCCTGCGCGCAGGGGTGGCTTTGGCGCGCCCTGGGGATGTGGTCATGGCCTGCGGCAAGGGCCATGAGCAGTCCATGTGCTTTGGAGCGGTGGAATATACATGGGATGATCGCACGGCGCTGCGTGCCGCGCTGGCGGAACACCTGGGGGTGGAGGGGCCGTCTATGCCGCTGCTGCCTGAGGTGTAACACCTGGGCTTGAAAATAAAACCGGTGCTTTCAGCTTCGAAAGCACCGGTTTTGAATTCTACAGCAAAGGGGGTTTAGCGCCGGGAGCCGCCGCGATCACCACGACCGCCGCTGCCGCCGCGACCTCCGCGGTCGCCGTTGCGCGCTCCGCCGAAAGGCCGTCCGCCGCGATCTCCACCGCGGTCGCCGCCGGAGGGGCGTTTGGGCTGATCGTGTTCAAGGGCTTCTTCGGGGGTCCAGCCTTCCAGCACCGCGGTGCGCGAGAGGCGGATCTTGCCGTTTTCGTCAATGGCTGTCACCATGACGGTGATCTCATCGCCGATCGAGACGACATCTTCCACGCTGCGCACGCGCTCGGTGTCCAATTGGGAGATGTGCACCAGGCCGTCCATGTTGGGAAGGATTTCGACAAAGGCACCGAAATCGGTGATGCGCACGACCTTGCCGGTGTAGATACGGCCGATTTGGGCAGTTTCGGTGAGGCCGAGGATGCGTTCGCGGGCGGCGGCTTCGTTTTCGCCGCTGGTGGCTGCAATGAAGACCGTGCCGTCGTCGGAGATGTCAATCTTGGTATTGGTTTCTTCCTGGATGGCGCGGATCATCTTTCCACCGGGGCCAATGATGGCGCCGATCTTATCCACCGGGATCTTGACGGTGGTGATGCGCGGCGCGTGGGGTTTCAGGTCGGGGCGCGGCGCGGGGATGACGGCCAGCATTTGGTCGAGGATCTTCAGGCGGGCTTCACGTGCCTGGGCGAGGGCTTCGGTCATGATCTCAGGCGTGATCCCGGTGATTTTGATGTCCATTTGCAGGGCGGTAATGCCTTTGTCGGTTCCAGCCACCTTGAAATCCATGTCGCCTTCGTGATCTTCGGCGCCCTGGATGTCAGTGAGGATGACGTAGCTGTCGCCCTCTTTGATCAGGCCCATGGCGATGCCCGCCACAGGGGCTTTAATCGGCACGCCGGTGTCCATGAGGGCCAGGGTTGAGCCGCACACCGAAGCCATCGAAGAGGAGCCGTTGGAAGCCAGCACTTCGGAAACCAGGCGCAGGGTGTAGGGAAATTCGGTTTCGGAAGGCAAAACAGGCAGGAGTGCCCGTTCGGCCAGCGCACCGTGGCCAATTTCACGGCGAGAAGAGCCGCGCAGGGGCTTCACTTCGCCGGTGCAGAAGGGCGGGAAGTTGTAGTGATGCATGTAGCGCTTGGAATCGGTGGGCGTGAGGCTGTCGATTTCCTGCGCTTCTTTGGGCGTGCCGAGGGTGGCCAGGGTGAGCACCTGGGTTTCACCGCGGGTGAAAAGCCCAGAGCCGTGGGCGCGCGGGCTGACGCCGACTTCGCACCAGATGGGGCGGATCTCAGTGAGACCGCGGCCGTCGGGGCGGATGTGGCGGTTGGTGATGCGGTCGCGAATGACGCGCTTGTAGACGGCGTGGAAGGCTTCTTTGGCCTGACCGGCAAGGGTTTCATCTTCTCCGGCAAACTGCGCAACAGCTTCGGCTTCCATTTCGTCCATGGCTGCGTACATTTCAGCTTTGGTGTGGGGAGCGTCGAGGACGTCTTCGATGCGTTGGGTGAACAGCTCGGAGGCTTTTTCGACCATGCCGGCGTCGAGGGTGTAGAGGGTCACTTCGCGTTTGGCTTTGCCGATTTCGGCAGCCATGCGGGCCTGCACCTCAACCAGGGGCTGAATGGCTTGGTGGCCGGCGATGAGGGCTTTCACCATCACCTCTTCGCTGATCTCGTCGGCGCCGCATTCCACCATGAGGATGGCATCTTTGGTTCCGGCCAGACGCAGGTTGAGGGTCGATTTTTCCATTTCGCTGAAGGTGGGGTTGATGACGAATTCACCGTCAATGAGACCCACGCGCACCGCACCCACCGGTCCGCCCCAGGGGATATCGGAAATCATCAGCGCGGCAGAAGCGGCGTTGGTGGCCAGAATATCCAGGGGATTTTCCGGGTCAGCGGAGAAAGAGTACAGGATGACCTGCACGTCGTTGCGCATTTCCTGGTTGAAGAGGGGGCGCAGGGGGCGGTCTGTGAGGCGGGCAACGAGGATAGAGTCTTCGCTGGGGCGGCCTTCGCGGCGGAAGAACGAGCCGGGGATGCGCCCGCCCGCATACATGCGCTCTTCGTATTCTACGGAGAGGGGGAAGAAATCCAAACCCTGGCGGGGTTTGGCGCTCATGGTGGCGGCGCCAAAGACGACCGATTCACCCAAACGAACAGTAACGGCGCCGCCTGCCTGGTGGGCCAGCTTTCCGGTTTCAAACACGATTTCACGACCACCTACAACGGCGGTGTATTGTTTTGCTTCTGGTTTCATTTTTATAGTCTCCCTATAAATCCCGCCTGGTTAGGGACTGAGAGCGACCGAGAACGCAGTTTCTCAGCAGATCTCAATTCCCAACCAACGGCGGCTTATGTTATTTCATTCGATGCGGCCGAAGGGTAAAAGTGACGTTATTTGAGGGACCTCCTGGGTTTGAATAAAAACGGGTAGATGAAGTTGCCTCCATCTACCCGTTGATGGACGCTGTTTACTTCTGGCGTAGGTTGAGGCGTTCGGTAATGGCCAGATAGCGGGCAAAATCTTTGCCGCGCACGTAGTACAGCAGGCGGCGGCGCTGACCGACCAGCTTGAGCAGGCCGCGGCGCGAGGATTCATCGTGCTTGTTGGCGCGCAGGTGCTCAGTGAGCTGGGTAATGCGCTTGGTGAGCAAGGCGATCTGGACTTCGGGGGAACCGGTGTCCGTATCGTGCTTCTTGTAATCACCGATCAATTTAGCTTTCTCTTCTTTAGACAGAGGCATGACGCTGCTTTCTCCTTGAAAAAAATGTAGCAAGTCTCCTTAACCGCAGGCGTACCCGCGGAGAGGACCAGTCAGACCATCATTATACCAGAGAATTGGGAGGGGGGAAGATAAAATTCCGCAGGACTCAGGCGGAGGGCGGTTCATCGGCCGTGTCGAGGCTGGAATGCAGCAGGGGACGCAGCTTTTCCTGGGTTTCAGGGGGGAAGGTGGGTAAGAGACGCCGGACAATGCGCTGGACGGGGCTGGCGGCGGAGGATGTGCCCAGCAACTGGCGCAAGTAAAAGGTAGTTTCGGTGGGGGATCGGCGCATAAAGGCTTTGACCACCTGCTGCAATTCGGTATGCAGGGCGTTGGGGGCTTTTTGCAGGGGGGAGGTCAGCAGGGGGTACAGGAGAGGGAGATTTTCAAACGAGACATCCTGCAACAGGCCGTGCAGGGCCATCAGACCCAGCGATTTGGCAGCGGGGGTGGGATCTTCCAGCCAGGTGTAGATTAGATTGAGGTAGGCTTTGGGGGCTTCGCTGCGCAGGCGTTGAGTGCCGAGGGTGAGGAGGACTTCCATGTAGGTGCGGGCTTCCTGGGGGCGGCACCACAGGGTGAGGCGGTTGAGCACGTCGTTCAGGTGGCTGGTGGGAGCCTGGCCCAGGATGTAGGCGGCGCTGCGGCGCATCTCGATGTGGTCATCGTGCCAGAGCACGTCGGCCACCGCCAGAGCGGCTGAGGGGTTTTCCTGGATGAGGGGGAAGAGGCTGAGTTCGAGCTGCTGCAGGATGACCGGTGGAATATGAAAGGAGGGCAGAATATTGGCCGATTGCAGCGCCGGACTGGGGCGGTAGGTCAGGTCAGAATAATCTGAGAACAGGCTGCGCAGAGCTGCGGCATAGTCCTCCGGTTGGGTGAAATGCCAGCGGAGGTCATGCAATTGGGTGCGGAGGCGGGCGAGCTGTACGGCGGGCATGGGAATAATGAGGGGCGGTGAATGTTCACCGCCCCCCAGGGTGATTTAGTAGGCGCGGGCGAAATACACTTTGCGTGAAGCGGGCTGACCGCAGACGATGCAGCGGCCCGATCCACCTTCCTGTGCCAGGGGGATGCAGCGCGTGGTGGCTTTGGTGTCTTCTTTCACCTTGGCTTCGCATGCGGCGTCTTCACACCACCAGGCGTAGGCCCAGCCGTTTTGCACGATATTTTGCAGGTCGGCGTAGTCTTTCGGCTCGTGAATGTTGTTGTCGCGGAATTCGGTGGCACGCTGCAGCAGGCTGGCCTGAATGGTCTTGAGCAGTTCGCTGACTTGAGCGGCAATTTGATCCTGCTGGATGAGGGTCTTACCGGCTTTACCGGGCAGGTCGCGGCGGGCGGCCATGACGGTTCCGTTCTGTACGTCTTTGGGGCCAATTTCCAGGCGCAGGGGCACGCCGCGCATTTCCCAGTCGTGATACTTAAAGCCGGGGGTCACCTCGCTGCGGTCGTCTACTTTGACGCGGAAGCCCGCCAGGGCGGCTTTGACCTGTTCGACCACGGGCATAACCAGAGAGAATTCTTCATCCGAGCGGAAGATGGGCACAATGACGATCTGGATGGGAGCCAGGCGCGGGGGCAAAATCAGGCCCTGATCGTCGCCGTGGGTCATGATGATGGCGCCGATAAAGCGGGTGGAAACGCCCCAGGAAGTCGTCCAGCAGTATTGCAGCTGGTTGCTCTGGTCGAGATATTGAATTTCAAAGGCTTTGGCAAAGTTTTGACCGAGGTTGTGCGAGGTGCCGGATTGCAAGGCTTTGGTGTCGCCCATCATGGCTTCGATGGAATAGGAGTGCAGAGCGCCTGCGAACTTCTCAGTCTGCGATTTTAGACCCGGCACAACCGGCACGGCGGCTTCGTTGACAGCGAAATCGGTGTACAGGTCGAGAATGCGGCGGGTTTCTTCTTCGGCTTCCTGGGCGGTGGCGTGGGCAGTGTGGCCTTCCTGCCAGAAAAATTCCAGGGTGCGCAGGAAGAGGCGGGTGCGCATTTCCCAGCGGACGACGTTGGCCCATTGGTTGATGAGAACAGGCAGGTCGCGATAGGATTTGATCCACTTGGAATACATGTGGCCGATGATGGTTTCAGAGGTGGGGCGCACCACCAGGGGTTCTTCCAGGGTTTGTCCGCCGCCGATGGTGACCACGGCCAGCTCAGGTGAAAAGCCTTCTACATGCTCCTTCTCTTTCTCCAGGAATGACATGGGGATGAAGAGAGGGAAGGATGCGTTGACGTGTCCGGTGGCTTTGAAGCGGCCGTCCAGAGCCTGCTGGATGTTTTCCCACAGGGCCCAACCGTAGGGGCGCACCACCATGCAGCCGCGGACGGGGGCGTAATCGGCCAGCTCAGCGCGCTGTACCAGCTGGTTGTACCACTCAGAATAATTCTCGGCGCGGGGGGTAAGTTTGTCTTCGCTCATGTTCGTACTCTGCTTTCGTCAAGTTTTCGATTTTTGGGCGGCCGGGGCCGCAAATGAATGAAAGATATCAGGCAAGAAAGGCGGCGGCTTGCTCCACCGTATCGGCAAAGCGGAGCCACTGTTTTTCGCGTTCGCCCAGCGAGCCGTTTTGGTAGGTGAAGAGGGCATCGAAGACAGCGTGCCAGGCGGGGCCGATGAGGATCAGCGGGCGGGGAGACAGCGACCCGATGATCAGCCGGTTCCACATGAGGGCAATTTCTGCCAGGGTTCCGGCTCCACCCGGTAGAGCCAGGGCGGCGTCGCATTGGGTGATGAGCTGATCCAGGCGTTCAGCGAGGGTGGGCATGCGCCATTCTTCATTGACCCAGGGGTTGGCCCGGGTAGGCCGCCACTGTTCGATCTCGGCGCAGGTTACGCCGATGATTTTGGCTCCGGCCTGTGCTGCGCCGCGCGAAACTGCTTCCATTGTGCCCATGTAGCCGCCGGTGAGCACCGTGTGACCAGCCTGACCCAAGAGCAGCCCCAGACGGAGAGCTTCGTCATAGGCGGGGGTTTCAGGGCGGGGCGAGGCGCTGCCAAAAACGGTAATTTTCATGAAAAGTCCTTAAGATTGGCCGGTGGGCCCGGCCGGGTTTTGATCCCAGGTGCGCTGGTAGTTACGGGCTATTTTTTGCAGCACGGCCTGTTCCAGATTGATGCCCGAGATGTGGGCCAACTGGAGCAGATAGAGGGTGACATCCGCCAGTTCAGAAGCCAGTGCCTCGCGGTCCTGAACGGCATCGGTCCATTGGAAGTGCTCCAACACCTCAGCAGCTTCTAAAGAGAGGGAGATGGCGATATTGCGCGGGGTCTGCGGACGCAGACTTTGGGGTTGGTACCAGCCCTTCGTGCGTACTAAATCGTCCATCGCCTGGGTTAATTCTTGCAGTTCCATGTTTCGCTTCCCTCTCGGCGGGTCTGCCGGTGAATGGGTCTATTATAATCGCAAACGTTTGCTTACGAAAAAGCTGGGTGGGTCGAGATCGCCCACCCAGCCTTTGGTTTTATTGGGGGAAGAAGGGGGTTATTCGTCCTTCTTGTCCTGAATTTCCTTCTGGCGTGCGGCGATCACCTCTTGGGCGATGTGCGCCGGGACGGTTTCGTAGGAGTAGAATTGCATCTCAAAGATGCCGCGGCCGCCGGTGATGGAACGGAGCTGGGTGGTGTAGCGCTGCATTTCGGCCAGCGGAACGGTAGCGTTGACGATGGAGCGGCCCTTTTCGGTCTCCATGCCCATCACACGCGCGCGGCGGGTGTTCAGGTCGCCGAGGACGTCGCCCATGTTGGCTTCGGGGACGATGATCTTGACCATCATGATGGGTTCTTCCAGCACGGGGCCGGCTTCGGCAAAGGCGAGTTTGAAGGCTTCGCGGCCAGCGATTTCGAAGGCGATTGGCTTGGAGTCGACGGGGTGTTCCTTGCCGTCGAAGACCGATACGCGGATGCTGTGCACCGGATAGCCGGCCAGGATGCCTTCTTTCATGGTGTTGCGGATACCCTTTTCAATCGCGGGCAGGTAAGAAGCGGAGATGGCGCCGCCGAAAATATCGTTCACCAGTTCAAATTCGCCGTTGGGGGCGGGTTCCACACGCAGGTGGACTTCGCCGAACTGGCCGGAACCACCGGTCTGCTTCTTGTGGCGGTACATGGCCTGGCCCTTCTTGGTGATGGTTTCGCGGAAGGGGACGCGGGGGATATCGGTGAGCAGACTGACCTGGAACTTGGCTTCAGCACGGCGCACGGCGACTTCGATATGCTGGTCGCCCATACCCTGCAGAATGGTCTGCGAGGTGGCGGGTTCCATCATCCAGGAGAGGGTCATATCCTCTTCACAAAGGCGGGTGAGGGTGGAGCTGATCTTGGTGGAGTCAGCCTGAGTCTTGGGGTTGACGGCCACGCGGAAGAGGGCATTGGGGTACGTGGGGACGGGCAGGCTCAGGATGTGGGCGCGGTCGCACAGGGTGTCGCCTGTGACGGTTTCGCCGAGTTTGGCTACCTGGCCAATATCACCAGCGTGGATCAACTTGACGTTGATGGTTTCTTTGCCGCGGGAAATGAAAGCGGAACCGATGCGCTCTTCGGTGTTGCGCTTGGGGTTCCACACACGCGAATCAGCTGAGATCATGCCAGAGTAGACGCGGAAGAAGGTCTGCTTGCCCACGAAGGGGTCAGCCGTGGTCTTCCACACATAAGCAGCCAGTGGGCCGGAATCCAGCGCTTCGAGGATCTCTTCGCCAGATTTGCCTTCAGCTTTGGCAGGGGGGACGTCCTTGGGGGAAGGCAGGAAGTTGATGATGGCGTCCAGTAGAGGAGCCAGGCCGATCATGGCGGTGCCAGCAGAGACCAACACGGGCACGAAGCTGCCGTTGATGATGGCTTTGCGGAAGCCGCGGATGACCTCTTCCTGGGTCAGCTCACCGGTTTCCAGATATTTTTCCAGGAGTTCATCTTCGCCTTCGGCTGCGGCTTCCACCAGGGCGGTGTGGGCGCTTTCGGCGGCGTCTTTGTACTCGGCCGGGATTTCCACCACAGTTTTACCGTCGCCCTTATAGGCTTTCAGGGAGAGCAGGTCAATGACGCCCTGAAAATCGGCTTTTTCGCCCCAGGGGAGCTGAACAGGGATAAGGCGAACATCGGAATATTCTTCCATGCTGGCCAGGGCCTTCTGGAAGTTGGCGTTATCGCGGTTCATCTTGTTGACGACCAGGAAGCGCGGCAGTTTGAATTCGTTGCAGTAGTTCCAGGCGATTTCTGTGCCGACTTCGCGGCCAGAGACCGAGTCTAAAAGCACGACGGCCGCATCCGCAACGCGCAAGGCGGAGATGACCTCGCCGACGAAGTCCGTGTAACCCGGCGTATCCAGCAGGTTAATCTTTACATCTTTGTATTCGATCGGGATGACCGTGGTGTAGAGGGAGATGCCGCGGCGATGTTCTTCATCATCGTAGTCAGAGACGGTGGTGCCATCTTCGATCTTGCCCATGCGTGTGGTGGCGCCTGTGAAATGCAGGAACGCCTCAGCCAGCATGGTCTTCCCAGCGCTGGAATGGGAGACCAGAGCAACATTGCGGATAAATTCGGCGGTATACTCTTTCATGAATCCAATCCTTCTCTTTTCAAACTGGAGTTTAGCGACTCGCAAATGTTAAGAAAGTCGTGGGCCCTGTCTAAAGGAGACAGGCATGTGACTGGGGGTGCAAACCTTATTATTATATCAAGAGTTAGCGGTTTTGGGTTGACAGACTGAGCGGAATCGCTTAGTGGATTCCTTAAAAGATGGCAGATTACACGCTTTTTGGGCGGTTGGGAGTCATGTATGATGAAGTCACTCTTGGAACGTTGGGGAAAATGGCTGTTGTATAACGGTTGGTATTTACAGCGGCCTCCCTGGGATACGGAAACGACCCCGCCGGAAGTGGAAGCGTATTTACAGCAGCACACTGCCGGGCGGGCGCTGGAATTGGGCTGCGGCAGCGGGCTGAACGCCGTGCGCATGGGCCGGGAGGGCTGGGAGGTGGTGGGGGTGGATTTTGCTCTGCGCGCGGTGCAGCGGGCACGGCGGCGGGCGGCCCAGGCGGGGGTGCAGGAGCGGGTGCGCTTTATGACGGGCGACGTGACCCGTCTGGAGGGGGTGGAGGGGCCGTTTGATCTGGTTTTGGATATCGGCTGTTTTCACACCCTTTCGCTGCAGGGGCAAAAGGCGGTGATAGACCGGCTGGAGCAGCTTTTGGCGCCGAGGGGAGAATTTTTGCTGTATGCCTGGATTCAGGTGGGAGCGGGGATGGGGTTGAATGCCGAGAGGATAGCGTACATTCAAGAGCATTTCCAGCTGGTGCAGCGCGCTGACGGTTGGGAGCACCCTGGTCAGCCCTCAGCCTGGTTTTTGTGGGCCAGGGACACTGCTTAGAGTTTTTTTTCCATGCGCCAGGCGGGTTCTTCCACGGTCTGCCATTCGCCGTTGTGGTCGGGGTAAGACCAGATACCGGGCTCATGGGCGACGATATGAAAGCCTTTTTGGGTGTACAGACGGATGGCGCGCAGGTTGTCTTTGGCTACGTTGAGGGTTAAGAAGCGGAAACAGCGGCTGCGCAGATCATCTTCAACGATTTCCATCATGCGCGAGCCCAGACCGGCGTCGCGGTAAGCGGGGCGAATGCGAAAGCCGTAGAGATAGGCGCGGTCCACGCCGTCGGCCAGTTCCAAACGATCACAGATGAATTGAATAAAGACCTGTCCGATTAAGCCAACGTCTGGCAGATCGGCCACCCACAGCACCGACAGCCCGTCGCGGGCGCGGCGGTAGGCTTCGGCATACACATTGCGGAAGTGCTGATACTGTCCTTCCCATTCCATGCGGGCCAGATCGGTGAAGACCGCCCGGCGGATGACCACGGTGGAGAGCCAGGCAGGTGGGGTATGGAGAGGGTGGGGGGTGGGGAGCTGCATGGAGATGGCGGTCCTTACTCTGCCAGCAAAGGGTGATCCTTCAGCCAGGCGTCCACCAGAGGCCATTCCTCGGTAGGTGTGTGAATGCGCTGGTCGAGCCAGGCAGCGCGCAGCATGGTGAGGATTTGGCGGTAATGCGGCCCGGGGGGCAGGCCGCGAGCGCGCAGATCGTCGCCGCTGAGGGTGGGCTGAATCTTAGACCAGATTTGCGTATAGGTCTCTAAGAGCTGGCGAGCCTGAGGGCTGGGACAGGTGAGGTAGAGGGCGTAGCGCCCCAGCGGGGGGACTTTATCCAGTTCTTCGGTGATCTGGCTGGGCGGCTGGGCGCTGACGGTTTCACAGCGGTCTGAAAGCTGTTGGGCAGCCTGAACAGCGGCGGTGAGATCCGCAGGGAAGCGCAGGCGTTCGGCGATGGGGAGGAGTGCCTGAGAAGGAAGCTGCAGCATCCACACGGCGTAGGCCAGGCGTTGGGCGGTGGAGAGGCCGCTGTGTGAATTGGGGAGCTGCCAGACCGCGGGGGGCGTGGTTTGCAGGGCGGTCAGCAGGGCGGGCTGCATGGCGGGGGTGTACGTGAGGCTGGGATGAACGGCCTGCAGCAGGCCGAGCTCTTCCAGACGGGTGAGCATGAGGTGGGCGTTGGTTTCGGCCAGGATGAGGTCCAGCTCGTGTCGCAGACGTGCGCCGGAGAGCTGGCGCAGCAAGGGCAGTGCCTCGCTGATCAGCTGCTGGGTGCGCGGCTCAATTTTGAAGTGGAAACGCTGCTCAAAGCGCACGGCGCGGATCATACGGGTGGGGTCATCTACAAAGGAAAGCGAGTGCAGCACGCGCACCCAGCCGCGGCGTAGATCGAGCAGGCCGCCCCAATCGTCGTACAGTTCACCGTAATGATGGCCGTCCAGGCGCAAGGCCAGGGTGTTGATGGTAAAATCGCGGCGGTGCAGATCCAGCTTGATGCTGCTGCGCTCGATGGTGGGCAGGGCGGTGGGGTGATCGTAGAATTCGGTGCGGGCGGTGATAAGATCCAAAAAGTCGGGCAGGTCTTGGGGATCCAGATGACCATCTTCGGGCAGGCGCTGGACAAGATCGGCGCGGTTTTCAGCGATCCACCATTTAGCGGTGCCAAAACGGGCATGGCTGACCACGCGCCCACCCAGGCGGGCGGCCAGGGCGTTGGCTAACAGGATGGCATCCCCTTCGACGACGATGTCAAAATCCAGGCTGGGGCGGTCGAGGAGCAGGTCACGGACAAACCCACCCACGATGTAGACGGCCTGACGGCGGTTGTGGGCTTCTTCGGCAATGGTGCGCAGCAGGGACAGGCGCGCGGGGGGCAAGGCGGCCTCGAGGCGCAGGGCGTAATTTTGACGCTCGGACACAGCCTGAGAACCGCCCGCCAGGGTCTTGAGCAGGTCGGTGCGAGTGACAATCCCGATGACCTCGCCGCTTTCGGGGTCGGTGACTGGGATTTGCCCCCAGCCGGTGGAGGCCATCACCTTTTGCAGGTGCTCGATGGTATCCTGAGGGTGAACCGAGGCTTCACCAGCATCCATCAGGCTGGCCACCTTGAGGTCGAGTTTGTGCGCGATGGCGCGGTCCACAGCGCGGCGGGTGAGCAGCCCAATGATGCGGCCTTGATCCACCACGGGGTAGCCTTCGTACCCATAACGCTGGATGAGGTGCGCTGCGTGCTGGGCAGAAGTTTCGGGGTTCAGCACCAGCGGGCGACGTGACATGAGCCGCCGCACGGTGATGGGCGGGCGAACATGCTGAGGAAGGACATTGCTCAGCTCGCGGAAAACCGCGTCCAGCGGGGATTCATCTGGCTGGAGGGAGAGCGAACTGGGATGGATGAGAGCGCCTGCTGCGCGAGCGTGGCCGCCGCCGCCAAAATGAGCTGCCACCTGCGCTACGTTGATTTGATCGGTGGTGGAGCGGGCCACCAGGCGGATGCCTTCGCTGGTCTGCACCAGCAGAAAGAGGGCGTCGGGGTCGAGGAAATCACGCAGTTTGTGGGCGATAGAGGAGATTTCTTCGGTCATTTCCTCGCCAGAGGCGGCGGCGATGAGGATATTCTGATGGTTAAGGGTCAGGCTGCGGGCCGAGGCCAGCAGACGGTCATGCAGGCTGCGCTGTTCAGGGGAGAGCGGTGGGTTGAGATAATTGGCCAAAATGCGTAGGCTGGCCCCATGTTCGAGCAAGTACGCGACGGCACGGACATCCTGAGGGGTGGTACTGGCATAGGTCAGGGCGCCAGTATCTTCATAAATGCCCAGCAGCAGCAAGGTGGCCTGTACGAAAGACAGGGACAGATTTTTCTCCTGTAAAGCCTGAACGAAGGAGGTGGTGCAGGCGCCCAGCTCGTACAGAGATTGTTCCCATTCGGCGGGCAGGTCGGGCCGCAGGGGGTGGTGATCAATGACATTGACCCGCGTGACGGCGCTCATGCCTTTGGGGGTGGCCAAAGACTGGGTATCCACCAGGGTGATGGTTTGAATGGGGCGGTTGGGAAGGTCTCGATTCTCAGTGAAGGGCAGATCCTGGCCGTATAGATCGATGAAGGAACGCACATTGCGGTTCATCCGGCGCGGTAAGAGGGCCACCGCCTGCGGGTGAAGCAAAGCTGCGCCTAAAAGGGAGGCGACGGCGTCAAAATCTGCCTGTTCGTGGGTGAGAATGAGGTGCATGGCTGTCGGTTCTCAGCCTGGCAAATCCAGGGTGAAGATGAGGGGTCTGGTGTAGGGTTCACCGGAGGCCAGGCGCCAGGCTTCTTCGCCGGGGACGGCGGCAGCCTCAATCTCCAGGGTGAGTCCTCCGGCCAACTGGATGCGCAGAGCGTGGGCAGGGGTGATGGCGGCGGTTTGGACGCGGGTATCTTCAGGTGGGCTATTTGCAAGATAGCTGGCGAGGGCGGCGGCAGCGCTTTGATCGCGAATGGAGCCGCGCCAGGCCTGGTTTTGGGGGGCCTGGGCGAGCCAGGGGGCAGAGGCTTCAATATAATAAGAACCGCGGGTTTGATCGAGCCGTCCGCAGCAGGGGTCTGCCACCACAGCGCCGAAATCCAGGCGCAGGGCATCCCCAAAGGCCTGAGCGCGCCACAGGGCAAGGCCTTCGATGACCGAGAGTGAGATTGGGCCGATGGTTGACATAAGTTCACTATATACCGAAAACCTCATTTTGAGAATAGCTTTTTTTATTCGATAGAGAAGGTTTGGAAAGATCACCCAAAAAGGTGGGTGAAATTTTGGCTCGTTTGACTATAATCAATGGCACGATGAGAAGATGAGCAAATGGATTGCAGCATTCTGTGATCATTTTTATCGAAGGAGCTGAACCGTATGTTCGATTCGTTGGGTTCGTTAAATCCAATTTTACAGGCTCTTCTGGCTACTCTGTTCACCTGGGGGTTAACGGCTTTGGGGGCAGCGGTGGTGTTTACCACGAAGAAAGTGAATCGTTCGTTCTTAAATGCCATGCTGGGGTTTGCGGCGGGCGTGATGATCGCCGCCAGCTTTTGGTCGCTGCTTTCCCCGGCGATCGCCATGGCGGAAGACAATGGGCAAATTGCCTGGCTTCCAGCGGTGATTGGGTTCCTGCTGGGCGGCGGGTTCCTGTATGGGGTCGATAAGCTGCTGCCCCACCTGCATATGGACCTGCCCCGCGATCAGGCTGAGGGTTTGAAGACCACCTGGCAGCGCAGCGCGCTGCTGGTGCTGGCGATCACCTTGCACAACATCCCCGAAGGGTTGGCTGTGGGGGTGGCGTTTGGGGCGGCGGGAGCTAATTTGCCCACGGCGACAATGGCCTCGGCGGTGGCGCTGGCAATTGGCATTGGCCTGCAGAACTTTCCCGAAGGTGTGGCGGTCTCTATGCCGCTGCGAGGTGAGGGCTTCTCGCGCTGGCGCAGCTTCTTTTATGGGCAGCTTTCAGGGTTGGTGGAGCCTTTGGCGGGGGTGTTTGGGGCAGCGCTGGTGATCATCATCCGGCCGCTGCTGCCGTACGCGCTGGCTTTCGCGGCAGGAGCCATGATCTATGTGGTCATTGAAGAGCTGATCCCGGAATCGCAGCGAACGGGCAGTACGGATATTTCGACGATTGGGGCGATGCTGGGGTTTGCGCTGATGATGCTGCTGGATGTGGCTTTGGGGTAGGTTGGGGATAGGGGGGTATCATCCGCTTGGACACCCGAAGGGGCAGGCAGAAATGCCTGCCCCTTTTCCGATTTGACATCCCCCCAGGTTGGGCTATAATCTTACTATAGCAACTTAAGCCGGAGGGCTGCTGTGCACAGTCCCCGGCTTCGATTCCATTTTTCCTCGGGAGGGTGTGTGTGACTGGAAAAATTCACCGTGACAGCCCTGTTCCTCTGTATGAACAGCTCAAATTGATCATCCGCGACCAGATTCTGGAAGGGAATATGCCCCCGGGGTCTTTGCTGCCCTCGGAGCAGTCGTACTGCGAGACTCATGCGGTCAGCCGCATCACGGTGACGCGCGCTCTGGACGATTTGGAACGCGAGGGGTTCATCAAACGCATCCAGGGCAAGGGCAGCCTGATCACGTACCCGAAGTATCAGGACACGCTCAAGAAGATCAGCGGTTTTTCGCGCAATATTCAAGATGCGGGGAATTACACCCAGTCGAAGCTGCTTTCGGTGGAGCCGGTGATTGGCAGCGACACGCTCGTGCGGGAATTTGGACTGCCGCCAGATCAGGAACACCGCTTCATCCGCTTTCGCCGCCTGCGCTTTGTGAACGATACCCCGGCGGTGATTATGACCAATGTGGTGCGCGAGTCGCTGGGCCTGAGGATGCAGAACTTTGACCTGGAGCGGGCTTCGTTTTACCGCTTGTACGAGGAGCTGATGGGCGCGCCCGTGGTGCGCAATGAGGCCACCCTGGTCCCCATTACGGCCACGCCCGAGGTGGCCGAAATGCTGCAGGTGCGCCCTGGGTCGCCGCATTTTCATTTTCGCGGGGTGAGCTACATCGAAGGGAACGTGCCGATTGAAGTGTGCATTGCCACCTTCCACGGGAATATGTTCCAATTTTCCACCAGCATTTACCGCTTGAAGAGCGAGCCGATCCAGCCAGAATAGCGCCCAGGGGTGAGAACAGGGGCGAGGACGAATTTACCGGGGATGATGATGCGGAATTTTGAGTCACTTGGGAAGAAAAAAGCGGTGATCGGGCTGGTGCATTTGCTGCCCATGCCGGGGACGCCTTTCTTTCAGGAAGGTGATTTTGAGCGCTCACTGGAGAAAGCCGTGCAGGACGCGCGCGCGTTGTACGAAGGCGGTGCGGACGGCTGCTTGATCCAGACGGTGGATAAGGTCTATCCCACCCAGGATGAGGCCGACCCGGTGCGCGTGGCGGGGATGGCGGTGATTACCCGCGCGGTGGCGCAGGCCACCGGCGAGGATTTTCAAATTGGCGTGCAGATCATGTGGAATGGGCTGAGCGCCTCGGCGGCGGCAGCTCGGGTGGCGGGCGGTTCTTTTTTGCGCTGCACGGCCCTGGTAGGGCGCACGGAATCGCCGTTTGGCATGGTAGAGGCCAACCCACTGGCCTTTTTGAATTACCGCCGCGCGATTGGCGCGCAGGGGCTGAAGCTGGTGGCCGAAGTGGCGGGGATGCATTTCCATTGGGCCGGTGAACCTAAGACGGCGGCGGAGGTGGCGCGCCTGGCAAGAATGACCGGGGCCGACGCCGTGGAAGTGGCCCACGCGGATGAGGGCCAAAACGCGGCTCTGGTGCGCGAAATTAAGGCAGCCAACCCCGGCCTGCCGGTGTTTTTGGGCGGATTCACCAACCACGAGAATGTACAGCGGCGCATGGCCGAGGCAGATGGGGTTTTTGTGGGCAGCTGCCTGGAAAAAGGCGGCTGGGGCAGTGCGGTGGATGTGGAAAAAGTGCGGCGTTATGTGGATCTGGTGCGCCAGTTGGAACGGTGAGTATTTCGCGTATGATTGACTTTGTCATTTATGGAAAAATCATTCTGGACAGCATCCGCCTGTTGGATGGGCGCGTGGTGCGGCGGGTGTTGGGCGGGGGCGGACCGCAGGCGGCTTTTGGGGCGCGCGTCTGGCACGATTCGGTCGGCCTGCTTTCGCGCGTGGGGGATGATTTTCCGGCGGGCAATCAGGCTGAGCTGGGGGCGGTGGGGGTGGATTTGCAGGGGGTGGTACGCCTGTCGGGAATCCCCACGCCGCACGGCGGACTGCAATACAACGATTCAGAATACCGCGCAGATGACCCCCAATTGGGCTTGGACCTGGCGGGCTTGACCCTGGCGATTGAAAAACTGGTGGTGCATCCCATCGGTTTGCCGGCGGATTATCAAAACCCGCGCTGCATTCACCTCATCACCGAGTTTGCCGATGAGCCGATGGTGCAAAATGCTCTGGCCTTGCAGGCGGCGGGGTGCATTTTCTCCCTGGAGCCGCTGATCTGGTCGGACGATTGGCGTAACCGGGAGGATATGCTGGCTTTGGTGCGGCAGGCCGACACGGTGACGCCCGATTGGCCCGCCGCCAGCGGCATCGCCGGCAGCGATGACCCCTTGACGGTGATGCGTTATTGGTCTAAACTCGGCCCGGCCCTGGTGGCTGTGCGGCACGGGTCGCACGGGTCGTATGTGTGGGATCGGGAGCACGACGAGATGTGGTGCCTTCCGCCCGTGCCCGTGGCGGCGGTGGACCCCACCGGCGCAGGCAACGCCTATGGAGGCGGGTTGTGCGTGGGCTGGGCGCTGGGCCAGGAAGCCCGCCTGGCGGGCGCGTACGCGGCCATTTCAGCCATGTTTGTGGTGCGCACCCCTGGAACTCCCTCCTGGCAGCCAGAACTGCGTGCAGAGGCTGTGGAACGGCTGGAACGGGCGCTTGAGGCGGCCTACCGGCTATAATCTTTTTTTACCGGAGTGAATAATGAATTTTCAACCTGAGCTGACAACGGGAGCCGCTGTCATCATGAGCCTGACGGCGGCTTTTTTATGGGGTACATGGTTCATCTCGCTGAAGTACCTCAAGAATTACCCCATTGACGGATTTTATATGACCCTGTTTGCCACCTCATTGGTGTTTGTGTGGGGTGTGGCGGGCATTTTGGAAGGCTCGAACCTGTGGCGGCACATCCAGACCGTGTGGGCGCAGGATGCCAGCCGGGTGTGGATGACCCTGCTGTGCGGGATGCTGTATGTGTTCGGCATGCGCCTTTCGCTGGTGGTGCTCTCCAAGATTGGGCTGCTGCTGGCCCAGCCGATTCAGGCTTCGATCAATATCCTGGCGGGCACGGCGGTTTCGGCACTGGTGGGGGGCATGCCGGAGAACCTGTCGGTGGGGCGGCTGGCGGCTTCGACCCTGTTCCTGCTGGCGGCGGTGGGGGCCTCGATGGTGGCAGGCAACTGGAAGGCACGCGATCAGCAGGTGGAAAACCTCAGCACGGTGCAGTTTACCCCCAGCGAATTGTGGAAGTCGCTGGGGCTGATGGCCGCCGCCGCTGCCTTCACACCCGCTTACACCATGGCACTGTCGTACGGTTTGAAATCGGTGACCCAACCGGCGGGGCTGGCGGTGCTTCCGTTCATGGCTTTGCTGGCCAGTGGAGCATTTGTGGGGGCGCTGCTTTCCAGCGGCATTCCGCTGACAGTGCGCAAAGAGTGGGGCACGGTGCTGCGTGCGCCGTTATCAGTACACAAATTTGGTATTCTTAGCGGCCTGGCGCATTACGGCGGCAATATCCTGCACACCTTTGGAACCGCCTTTTTGAGCGCGGCGATTTCTTGGCCTTTGGGGGTGACGGCCAACTTGTGGACGCAGCTGTGGGGGCTGGCCTACGGTGAGTTTCGGGGGGCTTCGCGGCGGGTGTACGCCGCTCTGGCGGGCGCGATTTTGTTCTATTTAATCGGCGCATATCTGGTGGCTGTTTATTAAGGATTGTACAAAATGGGCAGGCTGCGCTTGGAAGCCAAAGGGTTTTCCACCAAAGACTTGCACACTGGCAAGGATGGTGAATTCCTTCGTCTTCAGCGGCTTTGGTATTCTGATGACGTTCCTGACCGTGTATTACCGTTCGCGGGGGCTCACCGGCTAGCAATTTGGGACGTTGACGGCTTGATATTAATAATTTGAGGGATGA
The DNA here is from genome assembly GCA_029975215.1 of Levilinea sp. Classification (GTDB taxonomy): domain Bacteria; phylum Chloroflexota; class Anaerolineae; order Anaerolineales; family Anaerolineaceae; genus Levilinea. The sequence goes on along the minus strand of JARKPO010000018.1, from coordinate 49,512 downwards.
GGGAAACAGGCCCCAGGTCAGCCTATAAGCCGCGTTCTGTTCAACCAAGGGGTATCCCGCGAGGGGACCACCTCGGTTTTGGAGATCATCTCTCTAGGCGCACTGTCTCCAGTGCGCTCAAGCAGCCTACCCGACGCTCAAAGGAAACGAGCCGCTTCCTGCGCCCACGAGGGGTGCTTGCGCCTGCTTGGCCTTGCTCCAGATGGGGGTTGCCTGGCCGCCGCATTGCTGCGGACGCCGGTGGTCTCTTACACCACCGTTTCACCCTTGCCCGTGAGGGCGGTATGTTTCTGTGGCCCGATCCGGCAGGTTGCCCCGCCCCGGGGGTTACCCGGCATCTTGCCCTGTGGAGCGCGGACTTTCCTCGACTTCGACCAGCGAAGCCGCGATCTCCCGGCCGACCTGGGGTAAGGTGATGATACCGCCTTCGGGGCGCGGCGTCAACCGTGCGTGCGAAAGCGGGCTAAAGCTGACCGCCCGCCACGGGAGGGAAGAAATCCAGGCTGTCCTGGGGCTGCAAGGGGGTGCGCTCGGCCTCAGGCAGGGTGAGATATTCTTCACCGTTGACGAAGATGTGCACATGCGCGTGAATTTCTCCGGCTTCGTTAAGCCAATGGCGCCGCAGAGCCGGGTAACGTTGAACGATGGCTTCCACGGCCTGCTGGATGGTGGTGTGCGCGGGCAGGTCCAGTTCAAAGGACTTGACGCCGGCATGTTCGCGGAAGTTGGCAAAAAGGGTCACACGCATGGGACAGGCTCCAATCCGAGATGGGTTGATTTTACCCTCACTTGTCCCCAGTGGGGTAAGCGAAATTGGTATAATGGCGGGAGACGAGGTCCATGATGATGCATGCGATTCAAATATTGCCTGAGGCTGTCGCTTCGCAAATTGCTGCCGGTGAGGTGATTGAACGCCCAGCATCGGTGGTGAAAGAATTATTGGAGAACGCACTGGATGCCGGTGCGCGGCAGATCACCGTGCGCGTGGAAGATGCAGGCCGGCGGCTGATGGAGATCGTAGATGACGGGGCTGGAATTGCGGCGGCGGAGCTGCCCCTGGCGGTGATGCGCCATGCCACCAGCAAACTGCAAAGTGCAGAGGACTTGTTCCACATTCAAACCCTGGGCTTCCGCGGTGAGGCGCTGGCTTCGATTGGTTCGATCTCGCGCCTGACACTGACTTCGCGCCCCGCACAGCAACCAGTGGGAGCGCGCCTGGTGGTGGAAGGCGGCGCACTGCGAGCTAATGAGCCGATGGGCGCGCCGGAAGGCACGGTGGTGCGTGTGGAAAACCTGTTTTTTAACGTACCGGCGCGCTTGAAATTCCTCAAGCGGGATATCACCGAGCGGCAGCAGATTGATGCTTTGGTGACGCGTTACGCCTTGGCGTACCCGCAGGTGCGCTTTTCGTTATTTCAGGATGGGCGTGCGGTGCTGCAAACCAGCGGCAGCGGCGACCGGCGAGAGATTCTGGCGGCTTTGCTGGGGGTGGATACGGCGCGGCAGATGATTGAGGTGGCGCTGGAAGATCCGGCTGTGCGCGTGCAGGGGTATATCAGCCCGGTGGCGCTGACGCGGTCCAACCGGCGAGAGATTACTTTTTTTGTCAACGGCCGTTGGGTGCAGGATGCGGCTTTGAGCACGGCGCTGCTGCAGGCGTACCGCACCCTGCTGATGGTGGGACGTTTTCCGCTGGCGGTTCTGTTTGTGGAATTGGACGCCGAAGCTGTGGATGTCAATGTGCATCCAGCGAAGGCTGAGGTGCGTTTTCGCAGCCCAGATGCGGTCTTCAGCGGGGTGCAGCGGGCGGTGCGTCGGGCTTTGCTGACCTCTTCTCCTGTGCCGCAGATTTCTACCGGCTGGCAGCCGCCCCAACCCCCCGTTTTCGGCCAGGGAGCATTGGATCTGCACAGCGCCGGCCGCCCTGCGATTGACCCGGCCTGGGATATGGCCGCAGATCTGGCGGCGCCTGAGCCAGGCGAGGGGGAGGCCGCCCATGCGGTGAGCGCGCCTACCTCTGCTGCGCTGCCACCTTCGGGGATGCTGCCGCTGCTGCGGCTGGTGGGGCAGGTGGGGGGTACGTATCTGGTGGCGGAAGGCCCCGACGGCCTGTATCTGATTGACCAACACGCTGCCCATGAGCGGGTTTTGTTTGAGCGCATGATGGGCGGGTTGAATGCTCCTTTGGCAGGGCAGGCGCTGTTGGAACCAGCGCTGGTGCAGCTGCCCGCGGCGCAGGCAGCTTTGCTGAACGAGCAAATTCCCTTGCTGAGCCGGTTGGGGTTTGAAATTGAGCCTTTTGGGCCGAACACCTTTCGCGTACGAACCATCCCGGCGCTGATCACCGGCAGCGACCCGGCTGCGGCGGTGCGGGTATTGGTGGAAGACTTTGAAGAGGACGAAACTCCGCTGCTGGCCGAGCGTGAGGCGCGCCTGGTGGCGCGCATCTGCAAGCGTGCGGCGGTGAAAGGCGGGCAAGCCCTTAGCACAGAAGAACAGCGGGCCTTGCTGCGCGACTTAGAGGCGTGTTTTTCGCCGCGCACCTGCCCACACGGCCGCCCGACCATGATTCATTTGACCGTGGACGTGTTGGAGCGCCAGTTTGGACGGCGCGGCAGCCGGTAGATGCGCCGGGTCATAGAAAATCCCCAGTTTGGAATGTGAGCGCTGGTGTGACTGAGGGCACATCACAAAACGGCGAGGGGTAAGATACACTGAACGTTGGAAAAATCTTGAGGGGTGAGCACATTGGCCTGAGAGATTTCCAGATACTACGTTCGTGGAGCACGCCGCATGCAAATCGTCACCGATCGAGGGATGGACCTTTCTCCGCAGCAGATGGAAGGGTTATCGTTAAAGTTTGCAACGCTGAGGATCACGCTGGAAGGCAAAACCTACTCCAGCGGAGTGGATATTGACCCAGCAACGTTTTATCAAATGTTATCAGAAACGGAATCCTATCCGACGACATCCCAGCCATCGGCGGGGGAGTTTGCTGAAATTTACCGCTCTTTAGCAAAGGTGGACCCCGAAATCTTGTCCATCCACATCTCTTCAGGGCTAAGCGGTACCATCAACGCGGCGCGGGCCGGGGCTGCTATGGTTCCGGAAGCCAAAGTGACTATTGTGGATTCTAAAACACTTTCCTGTCCGTTTGGGTGGCAGGTGGAGGCGGGAGCAAAGGCACTTAAAGCCGGATGGTCCTTAGAGCAGGCCATTGCCTTAATGGAACAAATTAACCAGCGCTGCGAGGGTATGTATACGCTGGCAAGCCTGAAATACCTCATTCACGGCGGCCGCATCAGCCATTTGAAAGGGCTTTTGGCGTCTTTATTGAGCATCAAGCCGGTGATTGGGGTGGAGAAGGAAGGGGGAACCTACACCACCCTGGCTCAAGAGATCACCTTGAAGCGCGGCATCCACAAGATGGCGGACATCGTGGCTTCGCTGTACGGCGAAGGCAGTGCCATTCGCGTGCAGCTTTTGCATGGGTTAAATCTGGAAGGCGTGGAACTTCTCAAGGCCAGTTTAATAGACCGGTTCGAATGTCATTGGGAACCGACTGTTCCTGTTGCGCCGGCTTTGGGCGCGCACACCGGCCCCAGCCTGGTGGGGCTGGCTGTGGGGCCGTGGGAGCTATTCGCGGAGCTGCCGTGGCACGCGAGCTGATTTAGACGTTTGGGGAAGGTGGATCCAGAAGGTTGTGCCCACGCCCGGCTGGCTTTCTGCTCCAATTTTTCCCCCGTGACTTTCCACAATCTGCTTGCAAATGGTTAAGCCTAACCCGGTTCCGGGGGAGGCTTTTTCATTTTTTGGCGAACGGTAGAATTTGGTGAACAGCCTGGGCAAATCTTCGGGCGGGATCCCAGGACCGGTATCTTCAACGCGCAGCTCGAAGGCGGCGTCTTGATGGTGCAGGTGCAAAGTAACCTGCCCCCCGGGGCGGTTGTATTGAACGGCGTTGTTGAGCAGATTCAGCAGAACTTGCTTGATCTTATCCCGGTCGGCCAGGATCGCGGGCAGGGCAGAAGGGCAATCCAGGCCGAGGGTGATGGAGAGCTGAGCGGCGCGCGGCTGGCATAGGTTAAGGCATTCCTGGGCCAGCTCTGCCAGGCTGAATCGGCTCCAGTTGAACGCTGCACGGCCGGTTTCCATACGGGCCAGATCCAAAAAAGCTGTGGTCATTTTGTTCAGACGGTCGGTTTCCGTCTGGATCATTTGGGTTAGTTCCAGCCGTTTGCTGTTAGAGAGGCCGGGGTGCTGAAGCAGGTAGGCAATGGTGTTGATAGAAGCCAGCGGGGTGCGCAGTTCGTGAACCAGGGTGGAAATCTGGTCGCTTTGGGCGAAGAGCTGCGCGGTTTGGATGACAACGGCAGCCTGGGCGGAGAGGACGGTGAGGATTTCCAGGTCTTCTTCGTTGAACCGCCCTTCTTTTTTGTTCAGAAGCTCCAGAACGCCGATGAGCTGCTCTTTGGCGATCATAGGGATAGCCAGGAGGCTGCGGGTGGGGAACTGCAGCGTTTCACCGACTTGCGAGAACCAGCGGGGGTCTTGATGGACATCGTCCACAATGATTGGCTGGCGGTTGAGGGCTACCCACCCGGCGATGCTTTCAGTGGGCACAGCGATTTCTTTCAGGGTTTCTTCACTTTCATCGTTGGTAGCGGCGCGGATGAACAATTCTTGGCGCTGCGCGTCGTACAGCAGGATGGATGCTTCTTCAGCGTGGCTGAACTCCACCGCGGCACTGAGAATTTGCTGTAAAAGCTCGTTGATGTTGAGGGTAGAGGCAAGATCCACGGCAATTTGCAGCAGCCGCTGCACGCGCTGATCCTGGTTGGCGAAAAACTGTTCATTCATGCCAGAAGCTCCGCCAGTGCGGGCAGGGATTGGGCTACATCTACAGCCAAACAGACATCCGCCTGCGAATCGAGGGGTGTGGGCGAAAGGTTGAACAGGATCAAGCGGGCGCGGTTTTCCAACGCGTAGGAGGGCAGATAACTGGCTGGGGCCACCTCCAACGAGGTACCTGCAATCAACACCAGGTCGGCGCGTCGGCATGCGCTTTCGGCTGCCTGCCAGGCTTTTTGCGGAAGCATTTCTTCGTAGAGGACGATGCCGGGTTTCAGCCGCCCACCGCAGTGCGGACAGCGCGGAGGCGGGCCGTCGGGTAGGAAATCTCCCAGGGCGTCGTCCGCGGTGAACGCGGCGCGGCAAGACGGGCAGTCCCATTGATGGAGAGAGCCGTGGACTTCGATCACGTTTTGTGAGCCGGCTTTTTGGTGCAGCCCGTCAATATTTTGAGTGATCACTGCCCGCAGCAAACCGCGCTGCTCCAACGCGGCCAGGGCATGATGGGCAGGGTTGGGCTGGGCTGCAGAGATGGCCGATACAAGCGGACGGAGCCAATTAAAAAAGGCCTCGGGACGCTGACGAAAGGCGCTGAGCGAGGCCACCTGCATGGGATCAAAGCGTGTCCACAGACCCGTGGATTGTGAACGAAAGTCTGGAATGCCGGAGGGGGTAGAAAAACCTGCTCCGGTGAAGGCAACGGCATGACGGGCGCGCGCGAATAAATCAGCCGCTTTTTGTAAGGCTGGCTCAACCGCAAGGTTCATTTGGTCTGAATGCGTTCTGTATAAATTTCGGCCAGTTTCTTGAATTGCAGGGCGACGAGGCCGTCCGGCTGGACGTGGATGAGAGGAACATTGCGCAGCCCGGCCTGATAGGCCTGTTCGGGGGCGGGCGGAATGACCACCAGCGGGTTAACCCCCAGCATTTCCTGCATCTGGGGAATGGAAAGCTGCATATCTGCGCGTACGCGGTTCAGCACCACCACGCTCATCAATTTGGATTTGCCAAATCCGAGGGCGCCCAGTTCATCCATGAGCAGGCGCGACCGCTGAATGCTGATGGGGAAAGGCTCGGAAAGCACGATGACTTCGGTGCAGAAGGCCATCAGGCTTTCAAAATTGGGCAAGACGTTGTGACCAAAATCCAGCAAGGTGATGGGGCTGAGGGTGGGCAGGTTTTGGAGGATGGCCTGCATCTGGGCCGAGGCGGCGATTAGCTCCACATCTTTCATGTCGTTGGAGGCCATCAACAGACGCGGGCCCAGGGTGGTGCGCACCAGTTCCTGTTCAATGACCGAAGCGGTGATCTCGGCGGGTTTACGGCGCAGCAGGTTATTCAGGCCGGTGGGCTTGGCAAAACCCAGGTCAATGGCCCAACTGCCCTGGCCGGGGCGCAGCTCGGCAGCTACCACTTCGGTATTGGCAGCCGTGTGCAGGGCGATACCCAGATTCAGCACCAGGCTGGAGGCGCCCATGCCACCGCGGGGGGCGATGACGCCCAGGGTATAGCCCCGGTCAGATTTTACACCGCCCGGGCGGGTTTTGCCGCGGGCTAACAATGAACGCACGTGAGCGGTCAATTCCGCCGGGTGAATAGGTTTGGTCAGATAATCGTCCACACCCGCTTCATAACCGACGACCTTATCCTCGACCTGTGATTTGGCCGTAAACATCAAAATGGAGACGTACGCTGTTTCTGGATTGGCGCGCAGCTTCTGTGTCACCTGGAAGCCGTCAATATCCGGCATCATCACATCCAGAATAACCAGATCGGGTTTCTCAGCGGTAACCATTTGGATGGCCTGGGCGCCGTTGGAAGCAGACACGACCTGATACCCTTGCCGCTGGAGCATTAAACCCACCAGACGCAAAGTCTCGGCATCATCGTCAACGATTAGTATCTTTTCCGCCATTCTGCCTTATCCTTAATGCGCACCTTTGATAGTTAAGCCAGTCTAGCATAAAGTGCGAAAGCTTGCAAGCACGATGCCGCGGTTATTTCTGCGGGCAGGATGCGCCCCAAAGGGCGTATAATTTTCGGTATGGATATGGAATGGATGAGGCTGCATTTGGTGAAGACGTGCAAGCTCAATGCCAGCGCGCTCACTTTGGTGGGTGTTTCCGGCGGGGCTGACAGCCTGTGTTTGTGGAGGGTGCTGATGGAGGCTGGCTTTCAGACCGCGGCTGTGCATGTTTGCCACGGGCTGCGGCCTGAAGCAGAGGCCGAAGCGCAGCGAGTGGCGGATTGGGGGCGGCAGTGGGGGGTGAGGGTGATTGTGGAAGATGCGGACGTGCGTGGGACGGCAGTCTGCGAGCATCTTTCGGTGGAAGAGGCGGCGCGGAAACTGCGCTATCAGGCCCTATTTCGCCAGGCGCAGCGTTTGGGGGCGCAGGCTGTGGCGGTGGGGCACACGGCGGATGATCAGGTGGAAACCGTGCTGATGCACCTGCTGCGCGGCGCGGGCATGGCCGGGCTGCGGGGGATGCCCGCCCGCATGACAGCGCGGGAATGGGGATCAGACCTGCCTCTGGTACGGCCTTTGTTGGGGGTATGGCGAAACGAGACGGAAGCCTGGTGTCGGGAGCGCGGCCTGGAGCCGGTGCAGGACGCCAGCAACGCGGATACCACTTATTTTCGCAACCGACTGCGGCTTGAACTGCTGCCCGTTCTGGCCGAATATAATCCGCAAATCAAAGAGCGCCTATGGCGCACGGCGGCGGTGCTGGCGGCGGATTATGCGCTGGTGGAGGAGCGGGTGCAGCGTGCCTGGGACGATTGCCTGATCCAGGCGGAACCCGGCTGGGTGCGGCTGCGCGCGGATGGGCTGAGAGAGGCTCCTTTGGGCGTGCAGCGGGGAATGATCCGCCGGGCGGTGGGTTGGCTGCGCCCGGGGCTGCGCGATTTTGACTTTCTACAGGTGGAACAGGCGGTAGGACTGCTGCAGCAGGAGAAAGGGCCAGGAGGCCTGGAGCTGATGGGCGGGCTGGAAATGCGGCTGCGTTACGGCGAGGTGCAGTTCATCGAGCCGGGGCGCAGGGATCTGCGGCGCAATTACCCGCAGATGGAAGCCGGCATCGTAGGGATCCTGACTGTGCCGGGGAAGGTGCGGTTGGGCGGGGGGTGGATTCTGGACGCGGCCGCGGCTGAAAACGGCCCGCAAAGCCTGGGCGGCGGCCCCTGGGAGGCCTGGCTGGATTTGGAGCAGGTGAAGCTGCCTCTTTACGTGCGCACAGGTCGGCCGGGAGAACGATTCCGGCCCTTCGGTATGGGGGGACATTCGCAGAAACTGTCTGACTATTGGGTGAACCAACGCGTGCCGCGCGAGGCGCGGGCAGGCTGGCCGCTGGTGTGCAGCGGGGATGAGATTGCCTGGATCCCAGGGGGGCGGACGGCAGAATTTTGCCGGGTGGGAGCAGATACGCGGCGTTGGGTTCACCTGCGGCTGCACCGCGCCGCCGCCGAAGACTGAGGCTGCCTTGGCCTAGGCCGCGGCGGGGGAATCGGCTTCGTTCTCGGCCAATTTGCGCAGCTTAAGGCCAATTTCACGCCATTGGATCTTGGAAATCCCCAATTTTTGGCGGATTTGGTCCGCTTCGGTGCCAGCGCGGTAATCGTTAAGGGCGCAGGTCCAGCGGCACATGTCGAATGACAGGTGCTTGCTCAGCCCGGCGGCGCTGCCCAGGTCTTCCAGGATGTATTCCAAGCGGCGGGGCGACCAGGCGAAGACCTGACTGCTGGGTTGGTATTGGGCCAGGTATTCGTGATAAGCGCCCACCCATTCAGCAGGCAGGTTGATCTTGCGTTCTTTGTAGCGGTTGTGCGGTTCTGGGTAGCGGATGAACAGCACGGGGCCGTCGGGGGTGTCAAGGTCAATGTGATTTTGGTGGATGCCCAGGCATTCGCCTTTTTTAATGCCGGAAGCCAGCAGCAGGGCGGTGAGGGTGTAGGGGCGGGCATCGGGCTTCTTGGCTGTGCGGTAGCGGTTGGCAATCTCCAACACTTTGGCCTGCTCGTCCACGGTCAGCACCTGGGGGAGGGGGCTGATGACAGTTTGTTGGAGCACTTTTTCAGCGGGGTCCACCAGCAGCACGCCGTATTTGGTGAGCCAGCGGAAGAAGGCCTTGAGCGAGGTGACGCGGCGCGCCAGGCTTTTGGGGCTGCACGGCACTTTACGGCCGGTTTGCAGCCATTGGAGGAAGTGGTTGATGTCGCGGGTGGTGACGGCGCCGAGGGTGCGGTCGGGAGGCAGATAGCTGGCAAACAGCTCCAGATCACCCGTGAAGGCTTTGATGGTGTAGAGGGAGCGGGATTGATCTTGCAGGTACTGTTCCCAGGCCTGGATGGCGGGCAGGAAAGAGGACTGGGCGGTGAGATGGATGCTGACGGGCGTGGATTCGGGCGGCATACGAACCTCCACATGCTTAATTTTCGTATAGTTTAATGGATTCGGAAAGGGATGTCAATTGTGGTGGGCGGGCAAAATCAGGGCTCGGCCACGGCTTGCTGGAACACGGCCTGCACCGCGCCGGGGATGGGCTGCAGTACCATGGCGCCGCTTTCGGGGATGAACATGTCGTAGACCTCGCCAGGGCCGATGGCGTAGCGCTGGATGTTCTTACCTTCCACCAGGGCGGGGGCAATTTGCGCCAGGGGCAGAATGGTGTCGAGGGTCAAGTCGGTATCCACACTGCGTGAGTAGATAGCGAACAGCTCCGGCGCGCGCTGCACAGCGTTCAGGCTCATCATGGCACGGAAGAGGGCAAAGAGCACCTCCTGTTCGCGGCGGGTGCGGTCAAAATCGCTGGTGGTGTAGCGGGCGCGCACATACCAGAGGGCGGTGTCGCCGTCCATGGTGATAACCCCCGGCTCAATGCGGCAGGTGCCGTCGCCCAATTGCTGGGGCAGGGCGCAGGCATCGCGCAGCCCTTTTTCGGCGTGCACATCAATACCGCCCAGGGTGTTGACGATGTCAATAAAGCCCTGGAAGTTGACCATGAGGTAATAATCGGGGCGCACCCCAAAATTGACCTCAAAGGTTTGGGCCAGGGCTGGAAAACCGCCCACGCCAAAAGCGGTGTTGATGCGGTTGTAGCCCCAGTTGGGGATCCACACCCACAGATCTCGGGGAACGGAGACCACGCGAACGCTGGACGACTGAGGGTGGATGGAGACGAATAAAATAGCATCCGTACGGAAACCACCGTCATAGGGGCGCTGATCGGAGCCCAAGATGAGGATGTTGGTGACGTTCGCGCTGATGGGCGGCAGGGTGGAGAGGGTTGCCCAAGGGGTTCCGACAGAGGTAGGCGAGAGCGCCGGGCTGGGGGTGGGCTGGGGGGTGGGGTGGGGAGGCCGGGTAACCACCGGGGTGGGCGGCTGGGGTTGGAAGGGGGTGCGGGTGGGGGCGGTAAAATTCACCTGAGCAGGCAGCTGTGCAGCAGGCGTGGTGGGTTGGAACGACAAAACACCGCAGGAAGCCAGCATCACGGTTAACCCAACCATGAGGAGGAGAACGCGACGCAGGTTGGTGGAAATACTAAGGCGTGGTACTGGGCTGCGTATCATTATTGGAGACTGCGCCGGTGGGTTCGCCCTCTGATGGAGGTTCGGCTGTGTTGGGATAAGGGGTATTGGTCGGCGACGGCAGGCTGTAGGTCTGCGTGGGGGCCGCCGTGGGCGTGGGCGGGTTGAGGGTTCGCGTGGCCGTGGGGGGGATAGGAGTGGGGGAGGCGGCCGCTGGGGTGGAGGTGAGTCGCGGGACGTTGGGCACATACAGAGTCTCGCCCGCGTAGATCAGGTCGGCATTGGTCTTGCAGTTGGCCGTCAGAAGCTGATCCAAAGAAATATTGTAAGCGCGGCTGAGCATGGAAAGGGTTTCGCCCGACTGGACGACAATGGTCACCCAGCCCGCGGGCGGGCCGCAGACGCGCTGAGTGCGATACACGGTTAGGGTGAGGGTGGGGGTGCGGCTGGCGGCCAGGGGGTTTGCATCTGGTGGGGGCGGCAGGTACAGCTCGTACCCAACGGGCAAGGAATCCGAGACCAGGCAGTTCTTATCGCGGATGCGCTCGGGGCTGGTTCCGGCGGCATTGGCCAGGCTCTCCAAGGTATCACCGGGTTGGATCAGGTAGAGCTGCCAGCGGGCCGGCGGGCGGCAGACCGCGGTGGGGGTGGCAAACACCTGGGTGGGGGCGCCGGTGAGAATCGGCAGGATCACCTGGGTGGGGCGGGTGGGTGTGAACGAAGGCAGCAGGACATCCGGCGCGAGGGGCAGGCTGCCCGTTTCCACCAGAGCCAGGGCGGCAGCCCCTAAAACCAGGATAGAGGAGGCTGCTGCGAACAAAAAGCCGGCGAAAAGGTCACGCAGGGTTTTCATCGGCCAAAATTGGCTTGGAGAGAACGCGGGTGACGGGCAGCAAGACGCTGAAGGTGGCAGATTTGTTGGGGATACTGTCCACCCAGATGCGCCCACCCTGAGCTTCGGTGAGGGTGCGCGCAATCGAAAGGCCTACACCGTTATCGCTGATGCCGGCGATGGTGGGAGAGCCGTTGCGGTAATGCCGCCAGAACAAACGAGGAAGGTCATCGGCGGCGATGCCGCCGCCCTGATCGGTGACCTGAACCAGAATGAAGCTCTGGCTTTCCATATCCTGTTTGCGGGCGCTCAGCTCAATCGTGCCGCCCTGGGGGGTGACAGAGGCCGCGTTTTGCAGAAGCTGGATGATGATTTGCTCCACAGCGTCTTGATCCAGGATCAGACTGGGCAAATCTTCACTGAGATCCAATTCGAGGGCGATTTCCTTTTGGCTGACGCGCTCGGCAGTTTCGCTGACAGCGTGATCTATGACTTCGTAGAGGTCCACGGCGCGGATGGCAGCGGCAGAACCGGTTTCGATGGACGAAATCTTGCTCAAGTCGTTCATGAGCGTGTCCATGCGCGTGGCAGAAACGCGGATGCGCTCCATAAATTTGCGCTGGAGGGCGCCGAGGATGCCGACGGATTCGGACATGAGCAGCTCGGTATAGCCGATGACAGAGGTGAGGGGCTGGCGCAGCTCTTGAATGAGGGAGCGGATGACTTCGTGGCTGCCGCCGTTGTCATCGGCCAGGTTCTTCGACTGCATTTCCAGCGCCAAAATCTTCATATTGGCCCCGGCCAGCACGTTTTGGAGGTGGGCCACTTCTTCCAGGGCCAGGCGCAGTTCGGCTTCCAGATGGGCGGTTTCGCTGCCCGCGGGCAGGCTGTCTGCGGTGCTCAGCCCGGCCAGATCGGCACGCAGCTGACTGTTTTCCTCTTGCAGCTTCTCGATCAATTTTTGAGCCTCAGCCTGCACCGAGAGCAGAGACTGCAGGTCGCGGTCGGAAGAGGCAGCCGCAGGGGCGGCTTTTTGGGCCAGCTGGAGTTTTTCAGTTTCCAGCTCGCGAATGCGCACGCGCAGGGCCTCAACTTCGGAGGTGGAGGGAGCCGGCGCAGGGGCAGAAACAGCCGGGGCAGCAGCCGGGACGGGCTGGTCGGCGCGCTGTAGAAGCTCTACCAGGGTTTCAATGGTGGTGAGCAGATAGGTCTGGTCGTTGGCGGTCCAGACTCGCTGTGAATAGGGCGAGAGCAGCAGCAAACCGCCCCACACCTTGCGCTGGGTAGCCAGGGGGATGATGAGCAAATTGCCGGAGGTTTCCAAACCCAGGGCTTCGGCCAGGGCGCTCAGTTCCGCCTGGGTGACTTCGGAGGCAGAAAGGCGCAGGGGCCGGCCGCGCTGCAAACTGGAGGTGATGGCGGGAATGCGGTTTTGGAGGATGCGCACGCCCGGCAGCACTTCGTCGCGGATGTGATCGTAGCCGGTTTTGAGGACGACATCCCCAAAGGGATCGGGGGTCAGAGCCAGATAGCACATATCGGCCAGCATGGTTTGGGCCACGGCGCGGGTGAGGGTGGTGTGCAGTTCGTCGGTGGAGGAGTGGGTGGCCAGCTGCAGCCAGGCGTACACGGCGCGCGGGTCGGCAGAGTAGCGGCGGCGTTCCACTGTGGTCGATTCAGCCGGGGTGCCTTCGGCGGCTTTGGCAGGTGCGGATGCATGCAGGCGTTGGGTCAGGGCCGGCAGCAGGGGGAAGCTGCACAGCTGCGCCAGGCGGATGGCCCCAGAAAAATCACTGCCGGGGGTGGGCCACACCAGGTGGATGACCAACCCCGCCAAATTGAGGCTCAGCACCGCCAGGCCGATATTCCAATTCTGAGGGCGCTCCAGCAGGAGGAAAAGTAAGCCTACCAGCAGGATAAAGATGGAGAAGAGGCTCCAGCCCCAATCCACCCAGGTATTGTTGAAGGAGGCGCCGGGGGCAGTTTGGGCCCAGGCAGAGACGCTGAACACCAGCATCAAGAGGATGATGATGTTGGAGAGGATGTTGATCACATCCGCAGCTCGGGATGGGCGCGGGAAATCCCAAAGCCACACCAGCCAAACCAGCGACCAGGCGATGACGGCGCGGTCGAGGGAAGGAAGGAAGGTCTGCGGATTGAGAAGCCCTTGCCAGGCCAGGCCGCTGGCAAGGAACTGTACAAATTGGGCGGTAAGCAGCAGCAGCAGGCCTGCCACCAGGCGTGGAAAGACACCAGGCGGGGCGCCACGCCGTGAAAAGAGCGTCACCTGGAGGGCGGCCATGACGGAGATCGCCAGAGCCAGGTGCACCACGAGGTTGCCGGGTCCGACAGTGAGTAATTTGAAGATTTCTTGAATCAGATCAGACATAAACCCAGCTCCATTTTGTTAAGCCATTATAGCACGGTCATTCTAATGAGGCCATTTTCAAGAGGCAACCTGTTAACGCAGTTGCAAGAGACGTTCCGCGCTGGGGGCAGGGCTGAGAGGAGGAAATTTGCGAGAAACCAAATGAAAAGGTTGACAAATGGCAGATTTGAGATAAAATTCTGTTCGTTGGTTCTGAAAGCGCCGAAGTGGCGGAATTGGCAGACGCGCTACGTTCAGGGCGTAGTGGGCTTACGCTCGTGTGGGTTCAAATCCCACCTTCGGCACACACCCCGTCGAAAGACGGGGTTTTTCTTTTCCTGCAGGTCTGAGACTTGTAATGAACGCGCGGCTGGGGTAAGATACTGATATGCGCATTGGTAAGTTTGAACTCCCTTTTAAGCCACAGCAAGTGTTAATTTTTGGCGCGCTGGCGGTCCTGGTGCTGCTGCTGATGGATTTAAACAACCGACTGACCATTTTGCACGAGCAGAATCAACAGCTCACGCGCATTATGGGCGAAGTGGGCAGTATGCAGGCCACCGATTTTGCGCTGAGTACCGCCGTCAGCGCGGCAGGCTCGGAAGCGGGCGTGGAAGGAGTGATCCGCGAGGACCTTTCGTATGTGCGCCCTGGGGATATCGCTATCATCCCTATCCCAGGCGCAGAAGGCACGCCGACGCCCAGCGTTCCGGTGCTTCCTGCCCCCACCCGTGCGCCGAATTGGATGATTTGGCGCGTTCTGATTTTTGGGGAATAAACCCATGTCACGTTTATTCTACGGACACGTTATGCATGAGGGGGTAAAGATCCACTACTACCGCACCTCCGACCAAAAGCCGCCGCTGGTGCTGCTGCACGGACTGAGCGATAACGGCATGTGCTGGGGAAATCTGGCGCTGGCGTTGGAAGCTGATTTTGACCTGGTGATGGTGGATGCGCGCGGGCACGGCCTTTCGGACGCGCCGGAAGGCGGCTATGCCCCCCGCGAACAGGCGGAGGATGTGTCCGCGGTGATTCGCGAACTGGGATTAGAAAAGCCGGGGGTGATCGGCCACTCGATGGGGGCAATGACCGCAGCGGAATTGGCTGCGGCTCACCCGGAACTGGTGGGGGCGTTGGTGTTGGAAGACCCGGCCTGGCGCAACCCGCTGCCCGAGGAGAATCCGGCGGACTGGCAGGCGGTGGTGGAAGGCATGATGGGGCGGATGATGAGCAACCGCCAAAAGAGCCTGGATGAGATTATGACGGCTGGCCGCGCGGATAACCCCACCTGGGATGAAAGCGAATTTTTCCAGTGGGCCAAGGCCAAACAGCAGGTGCGCCCCCAGGTGGCAGGGTTTTTCCAGGCAGAGCGCCGGCCGTGGCAAGAGACGGCTCGGGCCATCACCTGCCCGGTGCTGTTGGTGTGCGGCGATCCGCAGCGCGGGGCGATTGTGACCCCGGAGGTGGCCGAGGAAGCGGCTAAGTTCTGGAAGCAGGGTTCGGTGGGGGTGATTGACGGTGTGGGGCACAATATCCGGCGGGAAGCGTTTGAAGATTTTTACCATCTGGTGCATCCGTTTTTGCTGAAGCACGTGCACCTGCCCAAGCCGCCCAAGCGCAGCTTGTTTCAATTTTTTGCCAAGAAAGATAAGAAAAACGGCAACGGGTCTGGCACCGCGGACACAATGTAACTTAAGTCACAGACAAAAGAATCCAATCCCGTAAAATTAAATAAAGATTAAATTACCCCGAATTGGCGAGGGAGCGGTCATGAAACTACCGATTTTGATTGGGCTGATTCTTCTGGCGGCGGCCGTGGGATTGCTCTTGTATTTATCGGACTTTACCGTTTATCTGGGGAATGACCCAACGGCCTGCAATAACTGCCACGTGATGGACGCCGTGTATGAGGGTTGGTATCATGCGGGGCACAAACAGTGGGCCACCTGCAACGACTGCCACACGCCGCACGAATTGATTCCCAAGTACTTTGTGAAAGCGAAATCGGGATTAAACCACGTTTCAGCCTTTACCATCGGCCATTTGCCCGAACCGCTGCGGGCCAAAGAATCAACCCAAAAAATCATCCAGGCGAACTGCATTTACTGCCACGAAGAGACCGTTTCGATGGTGGCGGATGGGACGATGGATTCCGGACGCTACTGTTTTGAGTGCCACCGCAGTGTGGCGCATGGGGTCCGCGGGATTTCTATTCTGCCTTACCAGGACACAGGCACGTACCAACCTTTGCGAGAGAGGTGATTGGGATGAAGAAACCGTCTTTACCTGTCATGATTGTAACCGGCATCATCCTGGCGCTGTCGGCGCTGGTGATTGCCCTGCTGGTGTTTATCAGCAACCAGCCCAAGCCCATGCGGGGGGTTGAGCCGTTGGTAGTGATTGCGGCTATGGAACCAGACAGCTCACAGTGGGGGGTGAATTTCCCCAACCAGTATTCCACACTGTTGAAGACGGAAACTAACAACACGCGCACCGCTTTTGGCGGTTCGGAGCAGGTGGATAAGCTGGCGGTGGACCCCATGTTGAAGACGCTTTTTGCGGGATACGGGTTCAGCAAGGCATATGACGAAGACCGCGGGCATATGAATGCCCTGACGGATGTGCGCAATACGCCGCGCGTGAACGAGACCACCCCAGCCACCTGTTATTCCTGCAAGTTGTCCGACAACCCCAAGCTGTGGGATGAGATGGGCATGGCAGCCTATGATAAGATGTCCTTTGCCGATATGACCTCCAAAATCACTGAACCGATCGGCTGTGCCAACTGCCACGATGCGGTGACGATGCGCCTGGTGGTGACCAACCCGGCTCTGGATGAGGCTTTGAAGGCCCAGGGTAAAGACTGGCGCACCTTCACGCGGCAGGAGATGCGCACGGTGGTGTGCGCCAACTGTCACGTGGAATACTATTTCGCAGGCGAAGGCAAATACCTGACCTTCCCGTGGGAAAAGGGCACGACCGCGGAAGCCATGATGGCGTACTATGACGAAATCCAGTTCAAAGACTGGGAACACCCGCAGAGCAAGACGCCCATGATCAAGATGCAGCACCCAGATTATGAGCTGTTTACGGCGGACAGCACGCATTACAAGGCGGGCGTGGCCTGCGCGGACTGCCACATGCCCTACACACGCGACGGGGCGGCCAAATTTAGCAGCCATGATGTCAAATCTCCGCTGCTGATGGCTTCACAGAGCTGCGGAACCTGCCACACGGATGTGGAGTATGTGGTGGAGCGGGTGGCGGCCATTCAGAAACAGGTGAATGACACCATGTTGGCGACAGAACGGGCGATTGTGGATGCCATTGGGGCCATTGAAGCTGCCAGCCAAGCCGCGGGTGCCAATACTGCCCTGCTGGACGAGGCGCGCCAACTGCACCGTGAAGCGCAGATGCGCTGGGATTTGATCGCAGCCGAAAACAGCATGGGCTTCCACAATCCTGAAGAGGCCCTGCGCATTTTGGCCACGGCCACCGATCTGGCGCGGCAAGCGCAGCTGAAGGCTGTGCAGGCCGCTTTGGGAAGCAGCCAGGCCAGCAAGCCGTAAGGTTTCGGCGTTATTCATCACAGCCGTCCGAAAGGGCGGCTGTTTTTTATTCTTCGAAGTCGGTGGAACCGGAAGCCCAGGCCTGCAGGCGGCTGGGATCGAGAATGAGGATCTGGCGGCGGTGAATTTGAATGGTGTGGCTGCGTTCCAGGTCGCGCAGGGAACGGGCCACCACCTCGCGCACGGTGCCCAGACGGGCAGCTAATTCCTGCTGGGTGAGGCGCTGGCCCTTCTCACCATTCAGACGGTGGGGCGGCAGCGAGAGCAGCAGGCGTGCCAGACGGGCGGTGACCTGAAAAAAGGCCAGATCTTCGATGAGTTGAATCATGCCGCGCAGGTTGGCCGACAGCTTGAGGATGATGGTTTGGTATTGGTCAGGAAAGGCGCGCATGGCGGCCTGTACGGTTTCCGTTGGGATGATCCACACAAGAGTGTCTTCGAGGGCCGAGGCGTTGACGGCGTTTTTGCCCAAATCCAGGACGGGAACCTCGTTAAAGGATTGCCCCGGGGTTTCGATGATGCGGATGGTAAGCTGGCGGCCGTTGGGAGACATTTTAAAGAGTTTGACCGCGCCGCTTTCCAGAATGTGAAGTCTTGCACACGGCTCGCCTTCCCAAAACAAAGTTTGATTGGCACTGAAAACGCGCTTGCGGGCGCCCTGCACCAGAGCGTTGAGAAAGGGCGCGCTGAAACCCGACAGGAATTCGCTCTTGGGGATCAGGGCGAACAGGGCGGCATTGGAGTCTTCGGACTGAACCAATGGCGGTAGTTCCTTTTAGGGGGCAGCGTAGGTTTCTTGCAGGCAGTACAGCCAGGTGTACAGACTGCCGCTGGGGGGTGCCGTGGAGACAGCCAGAATGGGCAAGGGGGAAAGATCAAAAGGCGCGCCGGTGAGGGCGATTTCTTTGACCGAGGAATCCAGCCAGCGGCGGGGCAGGAAGCCCACGGCGGCGGGGTCAGCGGCGACAGCCTGGCGCATGGCCTGGGGATGGGGAGCGATGCCGAGGGCCTGGGCGTTGTGAGGCTGAATGCGCAGTCCTTCTTCCAGGGCGGTCTGCACCTCATTGCCAAGCGGATAGACCCAATAATGGATGCGGGTATTTACCGCGGCCTGTTCGCCGTTGACCGTTCGCCAGGATCGCAGCTGAGCGGTATACACAGATTGGATCTGATCATAGGTCAGTTCGGCGGCGGGGTTGGCAGGGTTCACCACAAAGGCCAGGGAGTCCTGACCGATGGGGTAGGCACTGCGCTCTTCGATGCCACTGTCTCCCCATTGAAAGCGCACAGCAGCAGCTGGGGAGGGCGGTTGGGTGGGGGACACCTCTTCGATCACCAGATGGAAGTCGGGCTGGCGCAGGGCGCAAGCTGAAAAGGCATCTCCCATCCAACGTAGAGACGGCTCGACCTCGACGATCCAGGGGGCAACGGAAGGCGGCGCTTCGGCGGCGGGCAGGGCAGAGCAGCTCGCCAGAAGGAGCAGCATTCCAGCGGCCAGGAGAAGCTTAGCTGACATACGTCCATAGAATGAGCAGCAGACCCGCCCCAAGGCAGTAATAGGCAAAGCCTTTGAGTGAGTTGCGGTTGAGGAAGCGCAGCAGCCAGGCAATGCAGGCGTAGCCGACCAGGGCCGAGGTGATGAAGCCCGCCAGGACAATCGGCAGGAAACTGGCGATGTTAGGCGCTTCCAAGAGGTCCAAAAAACTGAGCAGGCCGGCCGCGGACATAATGGGGATCATCATGAGGAAGGAGAAGCGGCCAGCGTCCGTGCGTTGGAAATGACGGGAGACCCCGGCGGCGATGGTTGCGCCGGAACGGGAGATGCCAGGGAAGATGGACAGGGCCTGGGCGGCGCCAATCCACAAGGCGTCTTTCCAGGTGAGGCTGGTCAGGGGGCGCGAGCGCTTGCCCACGGTTTCGGCGGCCCACAGCAGCACGGCGGTAATCAGCAGGAAGAACCCCGTGGCGCGCGGGCTGCCAAAGGCCTGTTCCACCAGGTCTTTTAAGAGCATCCCGGCCAGCCCGGCGGGGATGGTGGCCAGGATGAGCAGCAGGCCCAGTTTGGCGTCAGGTTCATCGGCCAGACTGCGGCGCAGGGCAGCCCGGTACAGGCTGCGCAGGATGGCCCACAGGTCGCGCCAGAAGTACACGATAACGGCCAGGAGGGTGCCGATCTGCACGAGGACATCAAAGATAAAGGCTTGATCGGTGGGGATTTTCCAGCCGAGCAGAAAAGGAACCAGCACCAGATGCCCAGAGCTGGAAACCGGCAGAAATTCGGTGATGCCTTGCACAATGCCGAGGAGGATGGATTGCCAGATGGTCATGCGGGCCTCGATTTCGTTTCGGGTTGGGGATGGTAGTTGGCCAGGAAGTTTTCGGCGAACTGCTGATAGCGGCCATCCAAAATAGCCTGACGAGCCTGTCGCACCAGCTCTTCCAGGGTGTAGAGGTTGTGGATGGAGAGGAGGGTGGCGGCCAGGATTTCTTTGGCCGCGATCAGGTGGCGCAGGTAGGCGCGGGTGTAATGACGGCAGGCGTAACAGCCGCAATTTTCGTCGATGGGGCGCGAATCGCGGGCGTTGACGGCGTTCATCAGGTTGAGCCGCCCGCTGAAGGTCATGGCCGCGTGGTGGCGGGCCAGGCGGGTGGGCAGCACGCAGTCGAAAATATCGACCCCGCGCCAGATGCCGTGGATGAGATCCTCCGGCGAGCCTACGCCCATCAGGTAGCGCGGCTTTTCGGGGGGAAGGACGGCGTTGACCACTTCGATCATGTGATTCATCTCAGCTTTGGTTTCACCTACCGATAGGCCGCCGATAGCGTGCCCGGGGAAGCCCTGAGCGGCGATCCATTCGGCGGACTGCTGGCGCAGATCGGGGAAGACGCCGCCCTGTACGATGCCGAAGAGGGCCTGATCGGGGCGAGTTTTGGCTTTTTGACAGCGCTCGGCCCAGCGGTGAGTGCGGTGCATGGCGCGTTCCACATACTCTCGGTCGTAGGGTGAAGCGCATTCATCAAAGCACATGATGATATCCGCGCCGAGCTTTTGCTGCACCTCTATGGAGACTTCAGGAGTCAGGCGCTGCATAGAGCCGTCGATGTGGCTCTTGAAAGTGACTCCGTCCTCATCCAGTTTACGCATGGAGGTGAGGGAGAAGACCTGGAAACCGCCCGAATCGGTGAGTATGGGGTGCGGCCAGTTCATGAAGCGGTGCAGGCCGCCCATTTCGGCTACGATGTCGGGGCCAGGGCGCAGGAAGAGGTGGTAGGTGTTCGAGAGCACCAGATGTGCGCCCAATTCTTCAAGCTGGGCGGGGGTGACGGCCTTGACCGTGGCCTGGGTGCCGACCGGCGCGAAGATGGGGGTGGGGATGGGGCCGTGAGGGGTGTGGAAGACCCCCGCGCGGGCCTGGCCGTCGGTGGCGTGACATTCAAAAGTAAAGGGGGTGGTATCCATGTGTTTCTGTAATCCTAAAGGTATTGTGCGGCTTTAGGTGATGCCCCAAAAATACCATAAGCCGAAAAGGATGCAAGCGTAGACCAGCACGGTTAGGGGGAAGCCGATGCGCAGGTAGTCGCGAATACGGTAGCCGCCGGAGTTCATCACCATGATGTTGACGGGATGGCCGAAGGGGGTGGCAAAGGCCAACGAGCAGGCCAGGGCGACGCCCATGCCCATGCCGCGAGGGTCCACATTCAGTTGGCTGGCAGCGGCCAGGGCCAGAGGAGCTAACACCAGCGAAGCCACCTGCCCGCTCATCACCTGGGTAAGGATGAAAGCCAGGAAGATCATGACCGCGGCCACCAGCAGAGGCGAAGCCTGCCCCACGGCGTTAAAAATGGTCTGCACGGTGAGATCCGCCAGCCCGGTGGTTCGGATGGCGGTGGAAAGCGGCCACATACCAGCGATGAGGAAGATGGCTTTCCATTCCATGTTCTGGTAGATGTCGCGCATATCCAGGCAGCCGGTGAGCAGCAGCAGCACAGCGCCCGCCATGACCACCGTGGCCACGGGCAGGCTGCCCAGCGAGGCCAGGCCGAGGGTCAGCAGGGTGATGACCGCCGCCAGGGCCTGCTTGCCGGGCTTGAGGACGGCGTCGGGGTCTTCTTCCAGTAAGATCAGGTTGGTATCTTTGCGCACCCGCTGCAAATCGGCGGCAGTGCCCTGCACCAACAGAGCGTCGCCAAAGCGTAGGGGCAGATCGGAGATATTGTTCTGAAGGGGTTTGCTTTCGCGCCAGACAGAAAGCACATTGAGGTTGTATTTCTCGCGGAAGCTGACCTCTTTGAGGGAGCGGCCAATGAGGTCAGAATGGGGAGAGAGCACCAATTCGCCCAGGATGGTGCCTTGATCGGTGAAGGCACGTTCCTGAGTGGGGCGGTCGAGTTGGCGCAGGCCCAGAGCGGTGAGATCCTCGGTGGGGGGGCAGCCGTTGCCGATCAGATGGTCGCCGGTACGGATGATTTCGCCGGGGTGTAGACTGTGGATGATTTGACCCTGGCGCACCAGAGCCGTCAGGTTGAGGCCTGTGCGGGCAGCCCACTTTCCGGCGGCAATGGTTTTTCCGGCCAGGGCGCTGCCGGGGAGCACCTCTACCTCGCACAGGTTGGTATCCAATTCGTACAGGCGGCCCAGTTCCTTGCGAAGCTGGCGAGCGCGGCTGGCGGCACCGTCGGGGAGGGAAGTGGGGAGCATGCGGCGGCCAACGATGAGCATGTAGGCGATGCCGAGGATGACGATGGGGCCGCCGATGGGCATGAAATCCAGTAGCCCGAAGGGTTGGAAACCGGCGTCGCGCAGGGCGCCGCTGACAATGATATTGGAGGTGGTCAGCAAGGTGGCCATGCCGCCCAGGATGGTGCCGTAAGCTAGCGGCATCATCAGGCGGGAGGGGGAAGTCTGACTCTGGCGGGTAAGGCTCATCACGGCGGGCAGCAGCACGCCCACGGCGGCGATGTTGTTCATGAAAAGGGAAAGGGCCGCGGCGATGAGCATGGTGATCAGAATCTGGCGCAGGTCCGAACCGCCCGACAGGCGACTCATCACCCGTCCGAGCAGGTGGGTGATGCCAGTTTGGTGGAGGGCCACCGAGATGATCGAAATGCCCAGGATGGTCATGACGGCAGATCCGGAGAAACCGGCGAAGGTTTCCGCCGGAGTGACCAACCCCAACAGACCCAGAGAGACCATGGCGGCGACAGCCACCAGATCGGGACGCAGCTTATCGCTGATTAACAGGGCGGCTGCGATCAGGGTGATGATGAGGGTGAGGAGCATGGGCGTGTCCATAAGCGCTATGATTATACTATGAGCAGGTTGGTTTCCTTGCCCTTCCGCAGTGAGCGGGATATACTAGGCA
Organism: Levilinea sp.; assembly: GCA_029975215.1. Classification (GTDB taxonomy): domain Bacteria; phylum Chloroflexota; class Anaerolineae; order Anaerolineales; family Anaerolineaceae; genus Levilinea. Next base: position 27,000 of record JARKPO010000018.1, on the reverse strand, counting down.
GACCCCACGGATGCAGATGGAGCGCTGATGCAGACTCAAGTTGAAAAGCGGTGGCTGATTTCTGAGAACGAGAACCCGATCCCGATGGAAGTGGAAGCAGCATTGGGCAAATACCCCTTTGTGCTGCGGCGTTTGCTGCACAACCGCGGGATTACCACCGCTGAAGACGCGGAGCGCTATCTGAATTGGGAAGGCTCGCTGTACGACCCGTGGCTGCTGCAGGATATGGAAGCGGTGGTGGAACGGCTGTTGTTGGCGGTGGACCGCGGCGAGCAGATCGTGGTCTACGGCGATTATGACGTGGATGGGGTGACCGCCACGGTGATGATGGTGCAGGTGCTGCGCAGGCTGGGGGGGCAGGTGCGCGAATACATCCCCAACCGCTTTGAAGAGGGTTACGGCCTGAACTGCGAGGCGCTGGAGGGGCTGGCCGCGGAAGGCGCGCAGGTGGTGGTGACTGTAGACTGCGGCATCCGCTCGCCCGCCGAGGCCCATCTGGCGCGGCGGCTGGGGGTGGATTTGATCATCAGCGACCACCACGAGCCGCACGTAGAAGTTCCGGCTGCCTTTGGGGTGATTTCGCCCAAACGGCCCGATAACACCTACCCCGATACCAACCTGGCCGGGGTGGGGGTGGCATATAAGATCGTAGAGGCGCTGCTGACGCGCAGACCGCTGGAAGGCTGCACGGCGGAAGATTGGCTGGATCTGGTGGCGGTGGGGACGGTGGCGGATATTGTGCCGCTGGTGGGGGAAAACCGTTCGCTGGTGAAGGCCGGGCTGCGGCGCATGCGTCAGGGGTCGCGGCGGGGGCTGGCCTCGCTGGCGGGGGCGGCTGAGATTCAGTTAAACAAAATCACGGCGCGCGACATCGGTTTTGGCCTGGGGCCGCGGCTGAACGCGGCCGGTCGGCTGGAATCGGCGCTGGCGTCTTTCCACCTGTTGGATGAGGAGGACGCCGAACGGGCCTCTTTGATGGCGCAGCATCTGGATGATCAGAACCGGCAGCGCCAGGACCTGACTCTATTCATGCAGCGAGTGGCCGAAGAGCAAATGGCCGAACGGCCCGCGGCGCATCTGGTTTTTGCGGCTTCGCCGGAATTTAACATGGGCGTGGTGGGGCTGGTGGCCTCGCGACTGACAGAACTGTATTACCGCCCGTCGGTGGTGGGGGCGCGCGGTGAGGAATTTACGCGCGCGTCCTGCCGCAGCATCCCAGAATTTCATATCACCCAGGCGTTGGACGAATGCGCCGATTTGCTGGTGCGGCACGGCGGCCATTCGATGGCGGCAGGCCTGACGGTGCGCAATGAGGATGTGGAAGAGCTGGTCAGCCGCCTGCAGGAGATCGCTCACCGCGAACTGGACGGCCGTGAACTGATGCCGGTGGTGCGGGCAGACCTGGCGCTGGAACTGCGCGATCTGCGCCCGGAACTGCTGCCGCTGATGGATCAAATTGAACCGACCGGCATGGCCAACCACGGCGTATATTTTGTGACCCGCGGCCTGCAGGTGCGGCGATTTAAGACGGTGGGACGCGAGCAGCAGCATTTGCGCCTGACGGTGAGTGACGGCCGCGGACTGCTCTACGATGCGATCGGATTCCGTTTGGGGTACTGGGCCGAGCAGATGCCGGAGCGGGTGGATTTGCTGTACGCCTTCGAAAAGAACGTCTTTATGGGGCGCGAAAGCTTGCAGCTCAACATTCGTGATCTGAAACCCGCGGCGTGACTCATCCGCAGACAGAAATAACAGCGCCAGCCGCAGATGGGCTGGCGTTTGATTTCAAACGGTACTGCAGGGGGAGAATCAGACAGGCTGAGCAGACGCTCTGTTTTCGCTGGCTTTGCGTCGGCGGTAGAGGATGAAATATAGCCCGGCAGACAGCAGCCCCCACACCATGCCGCCGTACCAGATGGCAATGGGGGCGATGAGATCGTTGAGCATGCCGCCCACCACCGGTCCCAGACCGTGGCTGATGCCCCAGCCCAGACTGAAGACGCTCATATAGCGTCCGCGCATGGACGCGGGGGCTAGACTGGACGCCAGGCTTGTGGAGGTGGGCGCCACGATCAGCTCGCCGATGGTCATCACGGCCATACTGACGGCGAAGTGAGGGAAGGCAGACCCCGCGGCCATACCGCCGATGCCTACGGCATAAAAGAGCGCACCCATGGTTAACATGGCCAGCGGGCGGTGCCGTTTGGTCCAGCGGGTGACCAGCACCTGGAAGAGCACCACCATGGTGGCGTTGACGGTCATGAGCAGGCCGGTTTGAGTTTCGGGCAGTTGAAAATTCTCTTTGGTATAGAGGGGCAATAAGGCAAAGACCAAAGAGGAGGCCATACCGGTCATGGTGAATGCGCCCACGAACCACAGGAAGAAGCGGTCGCGGAAAACGGTCAGATACCCTCCATCGCCAATGCGGGCCTGGGCAGCAGCCTCGGCAGGGATGGTTTCGCGCATGCCAAAACCGACCAGGGAACTGAAAAGGAGCAGAGAGAAGGCGGCGATCATGAACGCGATGCCGTAAGAGGTGGCGGCAATGAAACCGCCGATGGCGGGGCCGATGGCAATGCCGGTGTTGCTGACCATGCGCAGCAGCGAATAAGCTTCGGCGCGCTGCTCGTTGGGGATCAGATCGGCGATCATGGCGTCGGCGCCCACCTGATACATGGGCACAGCCAGCCCGCGCAGGGCCATGAGAATGGCGAAGGCGCCCAGGGTGTGAGCCTGGCTCATCAAGGCGTAGACAATGCCCATCATGCTCAGGCTGACCACCATAACCCATTTGCGCCCCAGGCGGTCGGTAACGGTGCCTGCCAGGAAAGAGGCGATGATGGACATGATGGAATCCAGGGTAAGCAGAGCGGTGATGGTGGTGAGGGGCAGGCCCAGCTTAGTTTTTAGATAGATCGTCAGAAAAGGCCAGATCATGCCCATGCCAATGCGGCTGACCAGCATGCCAGCCATGAGCAGCCAGAACTGCATGGGGTAATACTTATAAACGGCGCGTACGCGCTTGAAGAACGGGTTGGTCACGATGCTTGTCCTCATCCAATTCAAAATTCAGCCGCCCTCACAGGCGGCCCGACCAGCATCGTTGTATCGGCTGGGAGCTGGAGGCAGCAGCCCTCGATTGTTTTATTCTACGAAACGATACTTCAGCAGCGCCCATAAAGCTTCAAAGGCGTCTCCCATCTTGATCTTTTTGCCCTCGGAGTACAGGCGCGGGTTAAAAGTGATGGGCACTTCGAAGATGCGGATGTTGCGCTTGAGGATTTTGGCGGTGAATTCTGGCTCAAATTCAAAGCGGCGGGCGTGGAAGGTGATGTCTTTAACGATGGAGCGGCGGAAGACCTTGTAGCCGGTTTCCATATCCGACAGGATATTGTTGTACAGAATGTTGGTGATGAAGGTCAGGATCTTGTTAGCAACCATGTTCCAGAAGAGGATCGGCCGACGGGCGCCGCCCAGGAAGCGCGAACCGTACACCACGTCGGCGATGCCTTCTTGAATCGGCTTAAGCAGAGCCGGGTAGTCGCGCGGGTCATATTCGAGGTCGGCATCCTGGATGATGACCACATCCCCGGTGGCGGCTTGAATGCCGGTGCGCAGGGCTGCGCCTTTTCCGCCGTTTTTCTCGTGCAGGATGACGCGAACGCCCTCTTTTCCGTCCATTTCGGCCAGGACCGCACGGGTTCCATCGGTGGAGCCGTCGTCCACGATGACAATTTCCTGCACGAGTTGCGTGGCTTTGACGCGCTGGACAATCTCGTGGATGGTCTTGATTTCATTATAAACGGGGATGATCACGGTCACATTCATGAATTGAATTATACGGGAACAGGCACAGCGAGGCAAGGTTTACGGCTCAAAAGGTCAGGGAATTGTTAAGTTATTGCAGAGTACTGGCAGGGCGGAAGGGGGGAGGCGTGCTATAATTTAAGGGCGTAGCTGAACCCACCCTGATTGACACGTGAGGGAAGAATGAGCAAAATGCCTCCGCGTTCCGCAAGTCTGGAGCCGAACACGAATGCGGCTCCCTATGTCCCGCCGCCCGTCACACGGGTGGAGGATACGGGTCTGTCGTTCTTGTGGATTCAAGACCATATTTTGAAGGTAATGTATTACGAAGGATACCTGACCGGCTTCAAGATCGCCGAGCAGATCGCCCTGCCTTTCGCGGGGGTGGTGGATCAGGTGTTGGAATCTCTCAAGCGCGAGAAGCTGGTGGAAGTGCGCTCTTCTTCCACGGGGTTAGGGGAAGGGGCCTATCTTTATGCGATCACGGGAGCGGGGATTGCGCGAGCGCGCGAGGCGCTGGACCGCAGCCAATACGCTGGGCCAGCCCCGGTTCCGCTGCAGGTGTACAACGATGCATGCCGCCGCCAAAGCCGCGGGCGCACCCAGGTGACATCACGCCTGATGCATCAGGTGCTTTCTCACATGGTGCTTTCTGAAAAAACTTACGGACGGTTAGGCCCGGCGGTCAATTCGGGCACCTCCATTTTCTTATACGGCCCGCCAGGGGACGGCAAATCCAGCGTGGCCAAGGCGATTGGCAACTTGATTTTGAGCCAGTTTATGTACATTCCCTATGCCCTGTATGTAGACGGACAGGTGATTAAACTCTACGACTCGGTGAACCACCAGCTTTCGCCTGAAGAAGAGCTGCCCGCCAGCTCGACGGGGGTTCTGCGCGCCAACCAGCGGCGCGACCCGCGTTGGGTGCGTATTTCGCGGCCATTCATTATCACCGGCGGTGAGCTGACTCTGGCGGGGCTGGACTTGGTATATGAGGAGAACAGCAAATTCTACGAGGCGCCTTTCCAGGTGAAAGCCAACGGTGGGATCTTGCTGATTGACGACTTTGGCCGCCAACAGGTGCGTCCGCGCGACTTGCTCAACCGCTGGATTGTGCCGCTGGAAAGCCGCATTGATTACCTGACCCTGCACACAGGCCGCAAAGTAGAAGTACCTTTTGATGTGCTGGTCATTTTCTCCACCAACCTGCCGCCGCGCGACCTGGTGGATGAGGCATTTCTGCGGCGGCTGCGCCATAAAATTGAGATCGGCGACCCCACCTATGAAGAATACCGCGAGATTTTCCGGCGGGTGGCGGCTGCCAAGGGTGTGGCCTACAGCGATCAGGGCCTGGCGTATCTGCTGCAGGAATGGTATATCAAACATAATCGGAAAATGCGCGCCTCGCACCCCCGCGATATCTGCGATCAGATTGTGGATGTGGCGCGTTACGTCTCTGTGGAACCTTCTATGACCACTGAACTCATCGATGCTGCCTGTGAAGCCTATTTTGTGGACCTATGACCCTCGAATCCCTTCCTAAACCCGTTCTTTTTGCCCACCGGGGCGCAAAAGCCCACGCCCCTGAAAATACCCTATCCTCTTTCCGGCTGGCCGTTGAACACGGCGCGGATGCCATTGAACTGGACGTGAAGCTGACGGCTGACGGTGAAGTGGTGGTGCTGCACGACACCGCCCTGGACCGCACCACCAACGGGCACGGCTTGTTAAAAGATCACAGCTTTGCACAGGTGCGCGCTTTGGATGCGGGGAGCTGGTTTTCGGCGGAATTTGCCGGTGAACAGGTTCCGACCCTGGCCGAAGTGTTTGAGGCGGTGGGTCAGCAGCTTTTCATTAACATTGAGTTGACCAACTACACCACCCCGCGCGATGCCTTGGTGGAAAAAGTGGTGGATCTGGTGCGCCAATACCACATGGAAGAGAATGTACTGTTTTCTTCCTTCCTCTCGCTGAACATTCTCAAGGTGCGGCGCTGGATGCCGGATGTGCCCGCGGGGCTGCTGGCGGATGTGGGTTGGGCGGGCTTTTTGGCGCGCTCACCTTTTGGACGGCGGATTGCCCCGGCCATTCTGCATCCCTATGTTGCGGATACGACCACCGAGCTGATCACTGCTCAGCACCGCATGGGGCGGCGCGTGCATGTATGGACGGTGAATGACCCAGACGATATGCGCCGGTTGTTCCGTGACGGTGTGGACGGCATCTTCACGGATGACCCGCGACTGGCCCGCCAGATTCTAAATGAGCAGGATGGGGCAGCCGCTGCGGCGGGTTAGCCCTTTGATTTTTCAGGTAAGGAGATTTTTAGAAGCATTGAGGCCGCCTTGCCGATTCAGGATGGATTTATGGACACGCTGTTTGCTGGCGGCGGCCTTGCTTTTGGTTGCCTGGGGACCGGCAGCGCAGCCTGTGCAGGCACAAAGCGATGTGCCCACGCAGGTGCGGCGCATCCTGGAAAAGATGACCCCGGAGGAGCGGGTGGGGCAGCTTTTCCTGGTGACCTTCAAAGGCCGGCAGACGGGCATATCCTCGCCCATCTACGACCTGATTGTCAACCACCATGTGGGGGGGGTGGTGCTGCGAGCCGCCAATGATAATTTTACCGGCCCAGACGGCACGGTGGGGGACACCTACCAGTTGATCAACGAGCTGCAAAAGAACGCCTGGAGCAGCTCGCAGATGGAGTTGGTGAATACGGCCACCTCCAGCGTGTACACCCCGCAGTTTATTCCCCTGTTTGTGGGCATTTCGCAGGACGGCGACGGCCCGCCCTATGACCAGATCCTTAATGGGCTGACGCCGCTGCCCAACCAGATGGCCATTGGTTCCACCTGGTCGCCGGAACTGGCGAAGAACGTGGGAGCCACCCTGGGGCAAGAGCTTTCAGCCCTGGGCTTCAATTTGCTGTTCGGCCCTTCGCTGGATGTGTTGGACGTGGTGCAGGCGGAGACAGGGGAAGATTTGGGAACCCGCACCTTTGGGGGCGACCCGTTTTGGGTGGGTGAGATGGGCAAGGCCTACATCAGCGGTCTGCACACCGGCAGCAATCACCGCCTGACGGTGATTGCCAAGAACTTCCCCGGGCGAGGTGGATCTGACCGGCCGCCGCAGGAAGAAGTGGCTACCGTGCGAAAGTCTCTGGAGCAATTGAAGCAGATTGAATTGGCGCCCTTTTTTGCGGTGACCGGCAGCGCGCCCAACGAAGATGCGATGGCGGATGGACTGCTGACCTCCCATATTCGCTACCAGGGATTTCAGGGCAATATCCGCGCTACCACCCGCCCGGTGAGTTTTGACCCGGCAGCGTTTGAACAGATAATGGGGCTGCCGCAGTTCCAAACCTGGCGGGACCAGGGTGGGATTGTCATCAGCGACGACCTGGGCAGCCAGGCTGTGCGGCGCTTCTTCGATCCCACCGGGCAGGCTTTTGACGCGCGGCAGGTGGCGCGCAGTGCCTTTTTGGCGGGCAACGATGTGCTCTATCTGGACAATTTTATCGCCAGTGGGGACGCAGACACCTACACCACCATTGTGCGCACGTTGGAGTTCTTTGCCACCAAATACCGTGAAGATGTGGTTTTTGCCCAGCGTGTCGATGCCTCAGTGACGCGGATTTTGACCATCAAGATGCGTATGTACGGCGCCTTCAGCCTGGAAGCGACGACGCCGCCAGTGGACAGGCTGAGCCAGGTGGGTAAATCGCAGGAGGTTGTGTTTCAGGTGGCCCAGCGCGCAGCGACCCTGCTCAGCCCGGACCCCACGGAATTAAATGTGAGCCTGCCGCGTCCGCCGGATATTTTGGACCGCATCGTTTTTATCACCGAGACGGTCAGCCAGCAGCAGTGCAGTCAATGCCCGACCCAGGAGTTTTTCCCTGCCAGTGCGTTGGAAAGTGCCGTGCTGCGCCTGTACGGGCCGAACGCCGGCGCGCAGGTGATCAACTTTAAGCTGTCATCCTTCAGTTTTATGGATTTGTGGCTGCTACTGAATGGGGGCGCGCCCGAAAAGACGGAAACCCTGGCACAAGAATTAAAGCTGACAGACTGGGTGGTGTTCTCTTTTATGAACACCAACGCGTCTAAAACCGAGTCCCGCGCGCTGCGGCAGCTGCTGGCCGAACGGCCGGATCTGGTGCGCAATAAACGGGTGATTGTATTCGCGTTTAACGCCCCTTACTATTTGGATGCGACCGATATTTCCAAACTGACTGCGTATTATGCCCTGTACAGCAAGCAGCCGGCCTTTGTGGATATGGCAGCGCGTCTGCTCTTCCAGGAGCAGACGGCGGTGGGGGCTTTACCGGTATCGGTGCCTGGTCTGGGATATGACCTGATCACGGCCATGTCCCCGGACCCCACCCAGGTGATCCCTTTGATGATTGATCTGAAGCCGCCTGAAGGCGAGGCGGGCGTGCCGGTTATCCCCACCCCTGAGCATGTCACGCCAGAGCTGACCCCCACGCCTGAACCCGAACCGACGTTCAAAGTGGGCGATTCGCTGCCGCTGAAGACCGGCATCATCTATGATCACAACCGCCACCCCGTGCCAGATGGGACGGTGGTGCGCTTTTTGTTCACCCTTGGCGGCGACAGCGGCACGGTGCAGCAAATTGAAACCACCACCGTGCAGGGGGTGGCGCGGGCCGTGTACCGCATTCAAAGCCCAGGGCTGATGGATATCCGCGTGACCAGCGATCCGGCGATGGTTTCTACGCAACTGCGGCTGGACGTGGCCGCGGGGCAGGCGGCAGTGGTGCTGGAAATTACCCCCACTTTACCCATCACGCCCACGATGGAACCCACAGAAATGCCCACCCAAATGCCGCAGCCGACCCCCTTGGCAGAAGAAACCTCCAAACCGTCCGAAGCCAAGGCCGCGAGCTGGCTGTTGGCTATGCTGCTTGCCTGGGGGAGCGGGTTTGGAGCGCTGTATGTGGGGCGGCGCTGGTTTTCGCCGCGTTGGAGCCTGCGGTTGGGGTTGTGTGTGGCCTTGGGGGGATTGGCGGCCTATGCACTTCTGCTGCTGCTGGATACCCCTCAATGGAACGTGGAGGGAGCGGCCTTCCTGCAGCTCGTGGGGTTTGTAGGGATGGGCTGTTTATTGGGGGCGGGGTTTGCGGCGGCCTGGCGGCAGCTAATCCGTCAGCGGGCGCAGGCCTAGCGCAGCAACGTAAGCACCAGACTGATCACCGACATCCCGATTAACGCCCACCAAAGGGAGCGCTCTGGATCATGAGCGAACATGCTTTGGAGGGTGTTTTTTTGCGGCTGGGTGCGCTGCGGTAAATTGATCAGCAAGGGGGAGCTGCCCATAAGGGCCTCGCGGAAGCTCTCCACATTGGCAGGGCGGTCATCAGGGTGCATGCTCATGGCCCACAAGATGGCGCGTTCGGTGCGGGGGGAGATTTCGGGGTTGATCTGACGTGGGGGCTGCAAGGCGGATGGGTCTAAGAACCGCTGGCGGGCGTCGGCTGGGGGATGATTGGTGAGCAGATGGTAGAGCGTGGCGCCGAAGGTGAAAATATCGCTGCGTGCGTCGGTATGGCCGCTGTCGCCGCCGTACTGTTCCAACGGGGTGTAGAGAGCCGTTCCCTGCCCTTGCAGCACGGTGATGGTGACCTCCCCGGGGGCTAAGAGCTTTACCAGGCCGAAATCCACCAGCTTGAGCAGGCCGCTGGGCGTCAGCTTGAGGTTAGAAGGCTTGATGTCGCGGTGGACGATGGCGGGCTTTTGGGCGTGGAGGTACGTCAGCGCGTCGGCCAACTGGTTGGCCCAATTGAGCACGCTGCTTTCCGGCAGGAAATTGCCGGATTGGCGTGCTTCCAGCATTAGAGCGCGCAGATCTTTGCCAGGAACATAATCCATCACCAGATAATCGCGCGTGCCGATGGAGAAGAAATCAGAAACCTTGGGCAGATTGGGGTGGTCGAGGCGCGCCAAAACGGTGGCCTCACGCAGGAACTGCTCGCGAGCCTCTCGGACAAGATCTGGGGGAAGTGAGCGGTCGTGTTCAACCTCTTTCAGGGCGCACTGACGCCCTTCCAGACGCTGATCATCTGCCAGGTAAATACTGCCCATGCCGCCCTGGCCAATGATGCGGCTGATTCGGTACCGCCCACGCAGGATTTCCCCGGCTTTCAGAGGGACGGGCATAGCGTGAACTCCTCACCCAAAGCTGCGGTGATCTTTTTGAATTGGCGTCAGCTGAGCGGCGGTGATTTATTTCGGCGTGTTGCCGCTCAAGGAAAAACCCAGCCATGTTCACACAAAAGATCAAAATTCTGCTATATTATACCTCGAAGGAACGGAAAGCACAGTGCCTTCAAAGAACAGGATTTGCCCGGACAGCGGGAATTGAGATCAGAAACGGCGGCCTTCAATTGCTGAAATCAATGGTAGGGGGGCGGCTGTAAGGGTAATCTGAAGCTGGGAGGAACCCATGAATCGCACAGCAGAGCTTCCGGTATTGATCGGCCAGGCAGGGCCTTTAAACGGGCAGCGGTGGGTGATTGGACAGGTGCTCATGGTGGGCCGTGAGCCGGGCTGCGACATTGTCATCCCGGACCGCCAGGTATCTCGTTACCACGCCCGGCTGACACCCGGCCCAGAGGGGGTGCTGCTGGAAGATTTAGGCTCAAAAAATGGGACGTATGTGAACGCCAATTTAATCAGCGAACCGCAGATGCTGCAGGACAGCGATTTGCTGCAAATTGCCCTGGTGCAAAGCTTTGTCTTCCTCAGTTCAGACGCCACCATGCCGATGGAGGGGATGGATCTGCCGGTGATCAGCCGCGCCAGCCGCCGCCTGTTCCTGGATACGCGCTCGCGGCGGGTGTGGGTGGGCACGCAGGAAGTGCTGCCGCCCCTTTCGGCTTCGCAGTTCCGGCTGCTGCAGGCGTTGTACGATCAGCAGGGTGAGGTGGTCTCGCGCCAGCAGTTGGTGACGGCGGTATGGGGAGGCGAGGATGCTTTTGGCGTATCCGATCAGGCGTTGGATGCGCTGGCGCGGCGGCTGCGCGAACGGCTGACGGCGCTGGACCCGCGCCATAATTACATTCTGACGGTGCGCGGCCACGGGCTGCGCCTGGATAACCCGGCAGCCTGAGAGCTGCACCCCTTAAATCAGCAGACCGGCCGAAGCAAACGGGCCGGTCTGTTGGTTTGTCTTTTGAGAAAGGGCTTACTTCTTCAGGTTGGCTTCCATGGTGAAGCGCAGGCCCAGGCGGTAGATTTTCTTCAGCTCTTCCACAACTTCGGGAGGCTGCCCCTGGCTTTCGGACTGGCTGGCGAGGGTGGAGAGCATCTGCACAAATTCACCGGTGACCATTTCGGCGTTTTCTTCCAAGATCTTGCGGCGCTGGGCATCATCGCTGACCTGCATGAGTTTTTCGATGAGCTCAAATTCTTTGGGAGGTGCGCTCAGCTTCTTGAGCACGTCCACCACCTGATTGATCTTGGCGCTGCGCTCCAGGTCGCCGTTCTGACGGGCGGCCTGCAGCTCGGCCTGCACGACTTCCACAAAGAAATCGTCAATCAACTGGGCGTTGTCGCGGATGGTTTTTTCGATATCGGGGGTGGCCAGAATTTGATCCAGGATGGCCTTGGTGGCTTCCATCTGCTGGGCGACCTGCTGGTCAATGGTCTCGACCATCTTCAGTAAAGTTCCGCGCAGGGTTTCCAATTTTTCCTTTTCGGGGCCTTGCGCGGCTTCGATGCGGCCGGAGAGAATCTGGAAGAATTCATAATCCAGGCCAGTGCGGGTCATGGTGACCACGGTGGAGAGGGAAGCCTCATCTGGTGCAGTGAGGAGCACATCCAGGAGCTTATCGCGAGTGAGGCCGCTTTGCGAGGCTTCTTGCAGGCTCTTGACCATGCGCTCGGAGGCCTCGGCTGAGGATTTGACCTGGCGGCCAAAACTGGTGTTATCCAGCAGTTCCTGCTGCAGCCCAGCCAGGGTGCGGGCGGTTTGCTGGTCGCCCTGGGCCATAGAGGCTTCGATGACGCGTCCAAAGAGGGTGAAGAATTCCGCGTCAATGATGGCTTCTTCCTGCTGGATGATGGTGAGGCGGCTTTCGGCGGAGGCGGTGGTGAGCAGACGCTGCAGCAGGGCCAGACGAGCTTGCTGGGCCTGGATCATCTCTTTGGTGATGCCGTCCCCTTCGAGAATTTTCTCGATGAGGGTATCAAAGGTGAACATGGCCTGTGGGCGGAAGAGATAAGCTTTGCGCTTTTCAGCGGGCAGCTTATTGGTTACCTGGGTGATGAGGGGGCCGATAATGCGTTCCTGTTCATTGGCGGGCAGGCCCATTTCGGGGGGGAAAAAGGTGAGCAGCAGTTCTTTGTCGGGGTCGTGATACACAATGGGCGTGCTGAAATTGCCCTGGTAGCCGCAGCTTGGGCAGGCAATTTGGTTTGCCTGTCCGCCCAGCAGGCGCTGTTTGGCGCGCGGGTCCTGGTTGAGGTCGAAGAGCTGTTCAACATCCGCCACAACGGGCTGGCGGCAGCGCGGACAGGAAGTGGTGGTTTTAGCCATACGAAGATGAGCCTTCCTAAGAAGAAGATACGCCCAGGGGGCAGGCGTTTTGATCCAGACAGCCAGTATGGAGAGAATTATACCATTTTGGGCGAGAGGTGGCGGAAAGCGGGGTGGGGTTTGGTTAACTGCGTGTAGCCGATCTTTCGATCAAAGGGCAAGAGAGTTCCCTTCGGAGGATCTCTGACTATTTCGTGGTGATGAGGTGCGTTTCGGGGCGGGGCAGCGAGAAGCAGATGCGCGCGCCTTTGCCCGTTTCGGGATCCACCCAGATGCGGCCGCCGTGGGCTTCGATGATGGCGCGGGTGAGGAAAAGGCCCAAACCTGCGCCTTTGGTGTGGCGGGCCATGTCGGGGGCGCGGTAGAAGCGGTCGAAGACGTGGGGGATGTCGCCGGGGGCGATGCCGGGGCCTTGATCGCTGACGCACACCACCACCAGATCGGGCAAGATCTGGCCGCCGATGCGGATTTCGCCCTCGGCAGCGTATTTCATGGCATTGGAAATCAGGTTGCTTATCACCTGTTCCAGGCGGGTTTCATCGGCAAGGATCACCGGAAAATCAGGGGGAAAGTCCACCACCAGGGTGTGGCGGGTGGTTTGGGTTTGGAAGCGTTTGGCCAGGCGCTCGGCCAAGGCTGCCAGGGAGACATCTGAACGCTTGATGTTTAGCCCCCCGGCCTGCAGGCGAGTGGCATCCAGCAGATTTTCAATCATCAGGGTCAGGCGGTCCGCTTCTTCTTCGATCACTTGCAGGCTGTCGGCCACAATTTCGCGGTCCCAATCGGCGTCATCACGGCGCAGAGTGGAGACATAGCCTTTGATCAAGGCCACGGGGGTTTTGAGCTCGTGGCTGATGATGGACATGAAGGTGCTCTTCATTTCGTCGGCCTGACGGAAGCGGGTGATATCGCGCACAGTGGCGATGATGTTCAGGAGGGTACCCTCACCGGAGAGCAGCGGGGCGTAGGTGATGCCCACCGGAAGAGGGGGCTGCCCGGGGCCGCGTTTCAGGTCGCCTTCGATGTAGAGCTGGGCGTGGGCGGTCAGCGGCCACCCTCCGGCCACGGCCTGTTCCAGGGTGAGTCCCTGGGGCGGCTGGTTCCAGGTGAGGACGGCGTCGTGATGTTTACCCTGCAGCGCCTCAGCGGGGGAGCCCAGCAGGCGGGCCAGAGCCTGGTTGCAGCGTTCGATAATATGGTTGTTGGTGAGGATCAAAATGCCGTCGCCGGCGGTGTCCAGCAGAGCATCCAGGCGCATTTTTTCCTGGGTGACCTGGGCGAAATATTGGGCGTTCTGAACGGCGATGGCGGCTTGATTGGCGAAGGAAGCCAGGATGACGTGATCGTTGGCAGAAAATGTGCCGGAATAATTGCGAAAAATGAAGATGACCCCCACAATGGAGCCGCGCGAGATCATGGGCAGGGCCACGCTGGTGTAATAACCCATGCTGGCGGTGTAGGTCAGTTCCTGGAGCCGCTGGTTGATTTCAGCGATGTCCACTTCGCTGAATTGGGCCTGGCCGACGTCGGGAAGCTGGCTGAGCAGGGATTCGATAAATTTAAGAAAAGCCGGGGGCAGGCCGTGCGCCACACGCACGTTCCAGCCCCCGGTGAGTTTTCGTAAGGCGATGATCCCCGCCTGTCCGGCCAGCATTTCAATGGAAATGTTTAAGATACGCTCCAGCACTTTATCCAGGTCTAATTCCTGGGTGATGGTGCGGGAGATTTCCAGAAGGTAATCGCGCTGGCGGACGCGGAAATCGGGCAGCATTAATCCATCAATTCCTGTTCGGCGACGGAGATGGCTTCGTCCAGAATGGCCATGCCCTCTTCGATCTCGGTGCGGGTGATACACAGGGGCGGAGAGATGCGGATGGTGCTCTTGGCGCAGCCGAGGGTGATGAGGCCGCGTTCGAAGGCCAGGTCTACGATGCGGTCGCGGATGTGTTCGTTGGGCTTGTGGGTGGCGCGGTCTTTGACAAATTCCATGCCGAGCATGAGGCCCATGCCACGCACTTCGCCCACGCTGGGGTGGCGAGACATGATCTCTTCCATGATAGCTTTGGCGTGCTGGCCGACTTCAACGGCATTCTGCATGTATTCGCTCTCCACCAGGTCGAGGGTGGCCAGGGCGGCGGCGCAAGCGATGGGGTTGCCGCCGTAGGTGTTGCCGTGGGAGCCGCGCGGCCACTTTACCAGGGATTCGCGGGCAACCATGGCCCCCAGGGGCACGCCGGAGGCGATGCCTTTGGCGATGCAGATGATGTCGGGCTCAACGCCAAATTGTTCGATGGACCACCATTTGCCGGTGCGGCCTACGCCAGCCTGAACTTCATCAGCGATGAGGAGAATGCCGTGGCGGTTGCACAGACGGCGCAGGGCGGGGAAGAAGCCCGGCGTGGGCACGACATAACCGCCTTCGCCCTGAATAGGCTCGACGAGGATGCCGGCCACGTCTTCGGCGGGGACGATGCGCCCGAGAATCTGCTCTTCAATGTAGCGCACCACGGTCTCGCCGTAATCTTCATCGGGGAGAGAGGCCAGGATGGGGTGGTAGGTGTTGGGGAAGGGGGCATGCACCACGCCGTTCATCAGAGGGTAGAAGCCGCGGTGATAGCTGGATTTGGAGGCGGTGAAGGTGACTGACCCCAGGGTGCGGCCGTGGAAGCCGCCCAGGAAGCCGATGAACTGGGTGCGGCCGGTGGTGTGGCGGGCCAGCTTGATGGCCGACTCAACGCTTTCGGTGCCCGAATTGGTCATGAAGGAGACTGCGTTTTCTTTGAAGGGGGCAATCTCGTTCAATTTTTCAGCCAATTCCACCCACTTGGGATGGTAGAAATCGGAGGAGATGTGAATGAACTTCTCCGCCTGCTCCTGAATGGCTTTGACCACTTTGGGGTGGCTGTGACCGGTGGAGAGCACCGCAATGCCCGCCGCAAAGTCCAGAAAAACGTTGCCGTCCACATCCCAAACCTGAGAACCTTTGCCGTGATCCATTACAAAGGGGTAGCCGCGTGGATAGGATGGGGAGATGACCTTTTCGTCGCGCGAGACAATCTCCTGGGCTTTGGGGCCGGGTAAGTTAAGCCGTTCCATATACGAAGACTCCTTTTTCTGAATGGTGAGCGTTGACACCGAAGGTGAACCTGAATTGATTATAGCATTCTCGCGCGGGCGGCCTATAGGCAGTAAATCACCGTTTTTGTGAACGTTCATCTATATTCTGCGCGCATTTTAATGGAAAAGCGCCCGCGGAATGCGGGCGATGGATGAAAAAGAGAGAGCTAGTATTTACCTGCGGCCAGGGCCAGCGCGCCAAATAAGCCCACGTCATCCCCCAGGCTGGCTTTGACGATCTTGAGATCCTGCACATAAGCGGGGGACATGACGTGGTCGTAGATGGCCTGGCGCACGGGCGCAAGGAAGAGCTCGCCGCTGGAGATGACGCCGCCACCCAGGACGATCATGGAAGGGTTGAAGGCGTGGAGGAAATCGGCCAGGGCCACACCCAGGAAATAACCGGCGCGGCTGAGGGCTTCGATGCTGAGGGCGTCGCCGGCCTGGGCGGCGCGGGAGACGTCTTTGGCGGTGGGGGCGGGGTCGGCGGAAAGGGATGATTCGCGCCCGGCGGCAAGCTGTTCGGCGGCCCAACGGGCGATAGCCGTGCCGGAGGCGATGGCTTCCAGATGGCCGCGCTGACCGCAGCCGCACAAGGGACCGTCGGGGAGCACGGTGATGTGGCCCAATTCGCCCGCCAGGCCGTGTTCACCCAGCACCAGGCGGTCATCCAGGATGACGCCGCCGCCGATGCCGGTGGAGATGGTGAGGTAGAGCAGGTTGTGACAGCCCATGCCTGCGCCAAAGCGCCATTCACCCAGGGCGGCCAGGTTGGCATCGTTGCCCAATTCGACGGGAACGTGGAAATGATCTTCCAGCTCTTTTTTGAGGGGCATATTGCGCCAGCCGGGGATATTGGGGGCAGCGTAGATGACGCCGGTGCGGGGGTTGATGGGCCCGGGGGCGGCGGCGCCGATGGCGCGCACGGGGCCGTCATCAGGCCAGACGCGCGACACCAGGTCGCAGAGGCGGTCCAACGTGGAGCCGGCGCCGCGGGTGCTGATGCGCTCATGGCGCACCGGTTCGCGGCTGTCCGCGGGGAAGAGGGCAGTGCGCAGGCGCGTGCCGCCGATATCAATGGCCAGGTAGTAGTCCGTCATAGCTTGAATTATAACGGCACTTGAGGAATTTTGGGAGCGTTTCCATAATATGCAGTTTATGGAGTTAACCCCCGCACGCCGGGGGTTAAAATCGTTGACGCTGGTTTAAATTCCTGCTATGATAAGACCCGTATGCCGATTAAGCACAGAAATGGGTTTGTTCGATTGTGGTACACGGTTCGCTCCGAGATGCGCTGGCTGCTTCCCGGCCTGGGGGTGAAGCGCTGGATTGCGGTCATTTTGGCGGGAACGACGCTGATTGGCATCGGTTTTGCGATTCTGATTTTGGATGTGTACCGCACCGCGCCGGAAACCTGGTGGCTGCCGATTCTTTCGGCGCTGTCGCTGCGGTTTTTAGACCGCACGCTGCGCGCGGTGGTGTTTGGCGGGCTGGGGCTTGCTCTGATTTTGCTGGGGTCGTGGGGCCTGAACCGCGCCCTCATCACCCCCTTTTTGCACCCCGGCAAGCCGATTTTGGACACGGTAACCAATTACCGGCGGCGCGAGAAGGGGCCGCGGGTGGTGGCGCTGGGCGGGGGCACGGGCCTGGCCACGCTGCTGCGCGGGCTGAAGGCGCAGACCAACAATCTGACGGCGATTGTGACCGTGGCGGACGACGGAGGCTCCTCCGGCGAGCTGCGCCGCAACATCGGCATTTTGCCCCCCGGCGACATCCGCAACTGCCTGACGGCCCTGAGCAGCGACGAAGCCCTGCTGACTCAGGTGTTTCAATACCGCTTTGCCAGCGGGGCGGGGCTGAACGGCCACACCCTGGGCAATTTGCTGATCACGGCGCTGACGGACATCACCGGCAGCTTTGAAGAAGCCGTGACCGAGACGGGGCGGGTTTTGGCGGTGAAGGGGCAGGTGATGCCCTCCACCCTGCACGATGTGCGCCTGGTGGCGGATGTGCAGCTGCCCGACCAGTCGAAAGAGGTGGTGATTAAGGGCGAGAGCCGCATTTCACAGATGGGCGGGCGGGTGAACCGTGTGTGGTTGGAGCCGAATAACCCTCTGGCTTTTCCGCCGGCGCTGCAGGCCATTTTAAACGCGGATCTGATCATCATCGGCCCGGGCAGCCTGTATACCAGCATTCTGCCCAATTTGCTGGTTCCCGATCTGGCAGAGGCCATCCGAGCCAGCCGGGCGCTGAAATTTTACATCTGCAATTTGGCCAGCCAGCCGGGAGAAACCGATCACTACACCTGCGGCGACCATGTAAAAACGGTGGAAAAGTATCTGGGCGAGGGCATTCTGGATACGGTGGTGTGCAACGGCAATTTTGACGGGGAGCTGCCGGAGACGGTCAACTGGATTCAGCCGGAGCCGGAGCTGAACCAAAGCCATCCGATTTATCAGGCGGATCTGGCCAACAAAGAAAACCCGTGGCGGCACGATTCCAACAAGCTGGCTCAGGTGATTATGGACCTGTTCTATGAACGCACCGGGCCGCTGGCATCCCGCGACGAGGGATCATAAGTGGGCAAACAAACAATTTTGCCGTGTCAGAAGGCGTGGTAAAATTGTTTAGACAATCTTAGGAGGAATGGACATGACGATCAAAGTTGGTATCAATGGGTTTGGCCGCATCGGCCGTCTGGTTTTGAAAACCATTTTGGAACGCCAGAGTGATACTCTGGAAGTCGTGGCGATCAACGACTTGTTCGATGTCAAGCAGAACGCGCATCTGGTCAAGTATGACTCGACCTACGGCATTTACGGCGGGTCGGTGGAAGTGGACGGCTCGGATATGCTGGTCAACGGCAAGCGCATCCGCGCTTTTGCTGAAAAAGACCCCGGCAACCTGCCCTGGCGCGATCTGGGTGTGGATATCGTCATCGAAGCCACGGGCATCTTCACGGATGCCAAGGGCGACCCGGCGAAGGGCAAGGCCGGCGCCAACGTGCACATCGAAAAGGGCGGCGCCAAGAAGGTGATCATCTCGGCCCCGGCCAAGAACGAAGATTTGACCATCGTGTTGGGCGTGAATGACGACAAGTACGATCCCAGCAAGCACCATGTGGTTTCGAACGCTTCTTGCACCACCAACTGCCTGGCCCCCGCGGCCAAGGTGGTGAATGACCTGTTCGGCATTCAGCACGCGGTGATGACCACCATCCACTCGTACACCAACGACCAGGTGATTTTGGATCAGGGCCACAAGAAAGAAATGCGGCGCTCGCGCGCGGCCGGCCTGAATATCATCCCCACCACCACCGGCGCGGCCAAGGCTGTGGCGCTGGTGATCCCGGAACTGAAGGGCAAGTTCGACGGTTACGCGCTGCGCGTGCCCACCCCCACCGTTTCGGTGGTGGATTTCACCGCGTGGGTTGAAAAACCGACCAGCAAAGACGAATTGAATGAGGCTTTCATTGCGGCTTCGGAAGGCAAGATGAAGGGCATTTTGGGCGTGACTCGCGGCCAATACAACGATCCGCTGGTTTCGGGCGATTTCCGCGGCGATTCCCGCTCCTCGATTGTGGACCTGCCCAATACGATGGTTATGGGCGGAAACCTGGTGAAAGTGGTCACCTGGTATGACAACGAATGGGGCTACTCCTGCCGCACGGCGGATTTGGCCGCGTTGATGGCCAAAGCGCTGTAATTTTTCGCGAGACTTGAATCACGGAGGGCCGCCGTCTGCCATTTTTGGCTGTGCAGCGCCCTCCGTGATTGCAATCTGCGGCTGTTCGATCCTTTATTTCCCCAACCCGTTGGGAGGAAAGCATGTTTCAGAAAAAGACCGTTCGTGATATTGATGTGCGTGGAAAACGCGTTTTGGTGCGCGTAGATTTCAATGTGCCGGTGAAGGAAGGCAAGGTGGGGGACGACACCCGCATCCGCGCGGCGCTGCCGACGATTGAATACCTGGTGAATCAGGGCGCAGCGGTGATCCTTTGCTCGCATTTGGGCCGCCCCAAGGGTGGGCCGGAGGCCAAATACAGCCTGAAGCCGGTGGCCGAATATTTGGGCGGGCTGATGGGCAAGCCGGTGGCCTTCGCGGAAGACTGCATTGGCCCGGCAGCCGAGACGGCGGCCCAGGCGCTGAAGGCGGGCGAGGTTTTGGTGCTGGAAAACACGCGTTTCTACGCCGAGGAAGAAAAGAACGATCCCGAGATGGCGCGCAAGCTGGCCTCTTTGGCTGAAATTTTCGTGAATGACGCCTTTGGCACGGCGCACCGCGCCCACGCTTCGACCGAGGGCGTGACGCACCATCTGCCGGCCGTGGCGGGTTTCCTGCTGGAAAAAGAAATCCAATATCTGGGCCAGGCGGTGGCCGAGCCCAAGCGCCCCTTTGTGGCCATTTTGGGCGGGGCCAAGATCAGCGATAAGATCGGCGTGATCCGCAATCTGCTGACCAAGGCCGACCAGGTGCTGATTGGCGGCGGCATGGCCAACACCTTCTTCAAGGCCCAGGGCTACCCGGTGGCCGATTCGCTGGTGCAGGATGAGGCTTTGGAGCTGGCCCGCGAGCTTTTGGCGGCGGGGTCGGATAAGCTGCGCCTGCCGGTGGATATGGTGATTGCGGATGCTTTTGAGGCGGAAGCCCACCACAAGACGGTGCCCACCGGCCCGGTTCCGGACGGCTGGCGCATTTTGGATATTGGCCCTGAGACGGTGGAGAATTACGCCAAGGTCATTGCGCAGGCGGGGACGGTGGTTTGGAACGGCCCGATGGGCGTGTTTGAGTTCCCGGCTTTCGCGGTGGGCACGGTGGGGATTGCCAAGGCCGTGGCCGCCAGCGCGGCGATCAGCGTGATCGGCGGGGGTGAATCGGTGGCGGCCATTCAGCAGTCTGGGCTGGCGGATCAGATCACCCACATTTCCACCGGCGGCGGGGCTTCGCTGGAGATGCTGGAAGGGCTGGTTCTGCCCGGGGTGGCGGCTCTGCAAGACCGCTAGGGCTATTGCCTACAGCTTGATGGAGAGGGTTCCGGCGCGCCGGAACCCTCTTTTGGTTGGGCGGGGGGCACAAAGCGATTTTTTATTTGAAAATGGATGATTTGGATCCTTGACTCTTATTTAAAATTGTAATATAGTAATAAACAATTGGGTGGATAATGGTATTTCAATATTAATTTCTAGATAATTAAAACTAAATAATTTTCAAACTGGGCGCGATCTCATTCCGATACGCTTCACTGACCTTTCTTTGCGAGGAGACCACCATGCAACCTGTGCTGCACCTGATCGTAGTTCTATCACTGCTGGCATCCACCTTTCCGGCCAGAGCGTTTCAAACAAAACCCCTCGCAAGCCCCCTCCCGTTGCTGCAATCTCCGATAGAACCGAATCTTTCAGTCCAAGCCGATCCTCTTCTACAAGAAGAGACCGACTCCAAAGGACATGCCCAAGTGAAACTATCGGCAGAGCCGGCGATTTACATTCCAGGCTCTCCTATTCACTTATCCTGGTCGGTGAGCGGCGTAGAAAACCATGATACGCCTGTGAGCCTGGCCTTTCACTTACCAGAGGGGATTCAGGTTCGCGACACGAAACTTGAAACACAGACAGATACCGGTAATGAATGGGTTGTGCCAATACCTAAGGATCAAACCGGCGTTTTGGTTTTAGAAGCGAGTCCCAAAGCCATTTTCCCCCTGATGCTCTCCGCTGTACTCCATGTTGAGGGAGAGAAAGAAGACTATAACGCCGACGCTGTGTATTTGGACGCGGCAAAAATGGAAGCCTCACGTGGAAAAAGCAGTATTCTGCAAAGTGAGCAAGAAAACGTGCGGCTTGATATTCCCACTGCCGCTCTCAGTGAGGACCTGCTGTTTGATATTCGCCCGCCAAGCCCAAACCAATTACCAACTTACTCTCTCAGCACCCAACCTGTTGAAGTGATTGCCGTAGGTAAGAATAGCCATACAAATGTTACCCGTTTCAATCAACCTGTTAAATTGCAAATTCAATACAACGAGAAAGAATTGCCTTCGTCCTGGCCAGAGCAAGACCTACAGATTTTCTATTTTAACGAAGAGGCGAATGAGTGGTTTCCAATGGAAACCCAGGTGGACGCTGAAACGAACACCCTGACCACCCAAACGGATCACCTGACGGTTTTTGATTTCAAAGCCAGCTCGTGGCAGGGATTTACGCCACCTACAATGGATTCCTTTCAAACGGATAAATTTACCGGTGCAGGGACATACAGCTTGCCTTTGTGGACCCCACCGGGTTCCGGCGGACTGCAGCCGAAACTAACGCTTAACTATAACAGTCAGGTGATTGATGAAGGTTCGGCTTTTACACAGGCTTCTTGGGTAGGATCTGGTTGGTCTTTGGATACGGGGGCAATTATCCGCAACATGCACGGCACCAATTCCGACCTCTCAGATGATACCTTTTCCATTCAGATGGGGGGTATGTCAGGGCAGCTGCTTCAGGTTGGCCCCGCAAGCAGCAATGTTTTCAAAACTGCGGATCAATCATTCTTGCAGGTGACTCACGAAAACACCAGTGAGTGGATCGCGACCACCCCCGATGGTACGGTCTATACCTTTGGCTTACCCTCAAAGACCAATAAAACCGACGGCTGCGCTGCGGCCAGTAGTTTAGATGTTACCTGGCGCTGGTCGTTGACTTCGGTTACCGATATTCACGGCAACACGATTACGTATACATATTATGAGGAAGCAAAGGGTGTATCGAATTGCGCCAATGAAATTGCCGTTTATCCCGACACCATCACCTATGCAAACGGGAAATACCGTGCGCAATTTGTGCGTGAGGATCGGCAGGATTATGCAAGCTCTTGGGAAGAATTGGATAGCAGAGTATTGTTTGGCAGAAAGCGTCTGCAAAAAGTGGAAATTCAAAAACTGATTGAGGGGGGTAGTTGGGCCACCATTCGAACATATACTCTGACGTATTCCAATGATGAAGACAACCAGATTTATCCTAACTTCAAATGGCGTTCATTGTATTACACTACCACCCTGGTGAAGGTGACCGAAACGGGGGCAGATACCACTGCACTCGAAACCCAATTCTATTATGACGACGACCAACACCTGACAAAAGTAAACAATGGGCAGGGTGGGGAAATCGAATTCACCTATACCCGTAGAGTTTTTTACGATGACGTCAACCATAACTTGCGAGATATGGTAATTCATGTAGGAGTGGCGCCAAATGAGTGCGGTGAATCCACCTCCATTTCACCCTGGTTAGTTATGGCCAACGAATTTCATTGTGCTGCAACAACACCAAGATCATTGGAAGGGGGTAGCGTGGGCGCCCCGTCCATTGCGCGCCGTGGCCTGCCGCAATACATGATTAAACCGGGGGCTCGATACAATGTCTGGATAGAGGCGAACAACCCTAACGCGGGAGATGCGAGATTAAAACTAGGGTTTGTTGATCTTGTGGATCCGGACAACCCAGTCTATGCTGTTAACATTTTGGTAAGCGGATTTAGAAGCGAAGAGGAGCAGGTGGATTTGCCTGCAAATTTTGATCCGCGCAATACGCGGCTGCTGTTGCAAGACTCTGGCTGCCAGGTGAAGAACTATACCATCCAACTGATGTTGACCTACTATGTGGTGACCAGCCGTACAGTGCGAGATTTGGTGCGAGATCAGATAAACACTACCCAGTATGGTTGGGATAATATCAGTATGAACACGAACCTGGTTTCTGATGTAGTTGACTCTTCCAGCGTGAGTAAACTTTATGTTCCACCGTTGAGCGAGTATCGAGGACGCTCGATGGTTCAGACCCTGCGTAGTGATGGCTACAGTGAAGTAACCTGGTTCCATCAAGACGATGTTTTCAAAGGACGCCCTTATCACTCTTTGGGTATGGAGCGCACCTTCTACGAAGCCTTCGAAACCGAAACCATTGATCCGTCCGACTGGACCACCGTAAAAGGGACCGGATCGGTTACCACAGATTGGAAATTCATTCGTGAATTTGATAAATCGCTCAAGGCAGTCTCAACCACTTCGAACTGGACAGTGGGTATTCAACGTTCCAGCTACAATTTGAGTAATGGGCAGTCTGTCATAGGTCACTTCAGATTGAACGGAAATTCCTCTCAGACGGTGATAGGTTTGTCAGGGGCTGCTGGAAAATTTTTTGGACTGCGGGCGAGTGATAGTGGGCTTTGGCTGCGCACGGATACTGGGGCAGGCGCTCAGGACCAGTCGCAATTATTAAGCGCTGCTCAGATGGAGCAGAACAAATGGTACGTCTTTATGATCATTGTGGGGGAAGATGGAGAAATGCGGTTAAAGGTGTGGCAGCTCAGTCACCCGGAAAAAAGCGCTGAAAGCACCTGGAATGGATTTGGCACACAGAATTGGAAGCTGTCTGCGCGAGTGAATCAGGGCACTTTGTGGTTGGATTCGGTTATTGAAGGACGCATTTATACTGAAAATGAAACCCGTTACGAAAATACGATACAGTATGATACGAATGTGAATAACGAAATTCCCCAAATTGTTGGCACGAAACTTTTAACATATAAAGACCTGGCGGTGAAATGGATCCGTCCAAGTTGGAATGAAAGCCGCAGTTATGAGGGCGTTGATTTTACCGGTACAAAGGTGAGTTATCTTTATGAAGAGGGCGATCAAGGCGGAAACCAATACGGAAACCTGACCCGCACAGTGTATGCCAAATGGGACGGCACTAACTGGGTGAATCACCACGCCACCCATCAACAGTTCTATCCGTCACAGAGCGGCAGCCCTTATCGGGTTAATTATCTTGGGCGGCAGACACTGTTAGACTGTAGCGGCAGTTGTGATTTTTCAGGAGAAACGGGTTTGATCGGCGAGACGTTGTTTTATTATGATGACGCATCCGCCTACAACGTTCCGCCGACAACCGGCCGCTTGACCCGACAGCGTACCCGTATTAATGCGGCAGGCCAATATCGTCAAGTTGACTATGCATACGGCGATTATGGAAACCCGACTTCCCTGACCACCTACAACCAATATGCAACTGCCACAACCAGCCCTTCTGGTGGGGCGCGCTCCACCAGTTACACTTACGATACCTATTATGGCGCGTACCGTTTGACAGAAACGAATGCGCTTGGGCATACGATCACAACCGCTTATGATGATACGGTTGGGCTTCCCACCAAAGTGATAGATGCCAACGGCGACAGCCAGGGGGCCAGCTATGATGGATTGGGGCGCATGAAGGCAGTGTGCGCAGCCCCGGATTGGGATGGCAGCGGTGTTTGCAGTCCAAGCAATGGGGCTTCGCTGACGGTTCAGTATATCAACTATAGCTTTGTGGAAGGCAACGGCGGGGCTCAAGCGCCAATCACCACGCCTTTCCACGTATTGCTAACGCAGAAATTAGACGAACGGTGGGTACAAAAAGTCCGTTTTTACAGCGGGCTGGGACAGCTCATTCAAACGCAAACGCTGAATGCGAACGTGAATGGTTCCACGACCAATGTGGTGGACAGCACAATTTTCTATGATGCGTATGGGCGGGTAGCTTCACAGAAAATGCCCTCTACCTACGAGGGAGCCTATCGCTACAGCGTTGAATCGGAATTAGAAAACTCCACGCAGACCAGCTATGATATTTTAGGTCGGGTGACCAGCGTGGTACAACCCAACGGAAGCACGCAGCTAACTAGTTACGATGGTTTGACCGTCACCACCACGGATGCGAACAACCAAAACACAGTCACCACCTACGATGAGTGGGGTCAAGTGGTCGCGGTAAATGCTGCGGATGGGCCAGATTTGACTTATACCTACAATACCGCCGGGATGTTGACGGATGTCTATAAAGGCACGCTTCATACGCAAATGGTTTATGATCTGGCTGGAAGAAAAACCAGCATGAGTGACCCCGACATGGGCACATGGGTCTATAATTATGATGCATTGGATAACTTGACGAGCCAAACCGATGCGCGAGGCTGTGTGACCAGCTTAAGCTATGATGACTTGAGCCGCCTGACAGCAAAGAGTTACGCTGGCCCAGGTGCTTGCGATGACACGCCGGATGTGCAATATGTTTATGATGGAGGGAATTTTTCCTTCCTGGGAATCAATTACAGCGGCGGCAGTCACGCCCTGGGGCGGCGTACCGGCATGACAGACGGCACGGGAGCCACGAAATGGGACTATGATGCACGTGGGCGGGTGGTGAGCGAGCTGAAGATGCTCTTCACCAATCCTGAGCAAACCTCTGGAGACATCTTTACCACCGCTTTCAGCTATAACAGCGCTGATCTGGTCACTTCGATTACCTATCCAGATGGTGAGGTGGTGGCACAAACCTATAACGCGCAAGGCTTGTTGGAAGGAATGGCCAACACGAATGACCCGGCTTTTACCTACATCAACGAGGTAAGCTATGACGAAGCTGGGCGGGCCACCCTGCTTAAATTGGGGCGCAGCGGCAACAATGCCATTTTACAGCAAGCCTTCAGCTATTACGATTGGAACGTGGCTCAGGACGGCGGACGGCTGGCGAGCCTTACCAGCACCAATCTGGACGGCGCGGCGCTGCAAGGATTGGGATACGATTACGATAACAGCGGAAACATCCTGGGGATTACCGACAGCGTCAGCGGTGAGATCTCGGAATTCACCTATGATGCCCTGGAGCGCCTGTTGAGTATGACGGTGACGGTCAACGGCCAGACAAGCCACAGCGAAAGCTTCTCCTACGCCGACCCGCACGGGCGGATGGTGAGCAAGAGCCTGAATGGGGTTTCGAAGGCGTTTACCTATGATGCCAACCACCCGCATGCTGCAGCCAGCCTGGGCGAAAACAGCTACACCTATGATCTCAACGGCAGCCAGGTAGGGCGGGTCATTGGCAGCACAGCTTACACGCTGACCTACGACGGAGAAAACCGGATGATCCGGATGGAACCGGTGGGGGGCATGGCAGCCAACAACGCTCCGGCGCGGCGAAAGGTGATGGCCCTGCAATTTGCACCGACGCAGGGGGGGGATGTTGAGACGCTTATCCCGTATACCCCAATGCCAACTTCGACGAGGACGCCCACACGTACTGTTGCTGTCACCACAGAAATACCAGAATTACCTCCAACGAAGACGCCCACACCTACGGCCACAGCCACGCCAGAGCCGTCGCCCACCGGGACGGCTGCGCCCACGCAGGAGCCGACGCAAACGCCCGACCTGCCGCCGACCGAAACGCCCACCCCCACCCCACAACCGCCGCCGCTGGAATCGGCGCAGTACTTCTATGACGGGGATGGAACCCTGGTGAAAAGCATCGTGAACGGCGAAGTGACCTATTATGTCAGCCGCCAATTCCACCTGCGGGTGAGCGGTGAGGAGACCCGCATCCAGAAGTATTACCCCTTTGGCGGGCAGCCTATCGCCGTGCGAACGCAAGCCAACGGGACCGACACGCTGAACTGGCTGCTGACGGATCACCTGGGCAGCGCGCAGGTGACGGCGGC
>JARKPO010000079.1 GCA_029975215.1 Levilinea sp. | reverse complement strand
TCACTGACGTTCCCAAGCGCTTCCGCTAATTGCAGTACGCTCAACTTGTGATGCGCTACTCTCATTTCCGCTTCCATCGTGATCTCCTGTTATCATTGTACCGTAGGATCACAATGTTAGGCTTGATTCACTAGAGTACAGATCAGCCCTGTGATGTACGCTGGCCCGCCAATTTCCTTGAGTTTTCCGCAGGTAGTCAAAGCATTACACAAGGTGACTTGATCGATCTGCTGCTCAGATTCCAACAGGTGATTCATCGCTTCCCAGATCCAGCGGTGTGAGTCACGATAGAAATATTCCGCTTTTACGACAGCGACCAGATCATCAAATAAATAAGGTGCAATCAGGATCGAACCGAGCAAGGCCTGTTCGGCGTCAATATCACTGGGCGGAATGGGATCGGTCATCAAAGTCTCCAAATGGATTGATAGTTACTCTTTACTTCATTAACGAGGTCGCCAGAGAAAACGAAAAGCGACCGGCATAACAAATCAATTTGTTATGCGGCCGCTCCTACGATTTGAAGGATGTCCAAGGAGATCAGCGACCTAAAACGTTACCATTTTTATTCTACAAAGAAATCAGGCATGATCCAAGGTGGGCAGAGATCAGTTTACTCTTTATCCGATTGTTTAGCTGCTGGTATCGAAGTCTAGAAAAGACAGAAGTATATTTTTGATAAAAAATAAGCGTCTGCGTCCTTGCTGACGTGCCGCAGACGCCTTGTTGACACGCCGCAGACGTTGACGCAGACCCTGCCGCAGACGTTGATTGAACAGGAAGAGCGCTGAAGCGTCCTTTACCGTAAAGAGGTATGGAAAATACCCTTCGACCGAGAATTGCCCCCTTTATCCCGAAAACTTGAGCCTAAATCGGAATATTTTGGGAGCAAGAAAAGTTTTCTTGGCCAATGGGAACAGTGTGCACTTTGTTCCATCCACTTCGATCCCCTAGAGTCTTAAGGGGGAACGGGGCGTTGTGTGTGATATTTGTAGAAATGGGAGTGCTTTGAAATCAGAAATAATTATCGCTTATAGAGATGGTTACCATTTGTGAAAGTCTTGAAGAGATTTCACATTTTTAGAATATGCCCATTGACTTCAAGCCACCTAATCTTTTGTTGATAGTCCGGCATTATCGCGCGCACCTTATTCCAAAACGCCTTACTGTGGTTTTTCTCTAAAATGTGGACCAATTCGTGAACCACAACGTAATCGATCACCGGCACCGGCGCCATCACCAACCGCCAGGGAAAGCTGACCGTACCCTTGGAGCTGCATGATCCCCAGCGCGTTTTTGCCGAGGTAATCTTGATCTGTTTCACCTGTATGCCCATTTTGTCACTGTACCATGCGACCCTTTCGGATATCACCTCATTCGCTTTCTCTTTATACCAATGGATGAACACCTCTTTTGCCTGGAATAAGACACTACGGTCTAAATAAAAGAAATCATCCAATCTTAAAGGCATATCTCCGCGGTCAATGATCTTCAGACGGTATGATTGGCCAAGGTACAGGAATCCTTCCCCATTCACAAATTCCTTCTCGCCAATTTGGGGATAGGTTGCGATCATCTCTTGTTGTTTTTTCACAATCCAGGTAGATTTTCGCTCGATAACAGATAGTATCTGCTTATTTGTTGCGTCTTTGGGGGCGCGAACCATTAATTTGCCATCCCGTCCCACAATCAAGGCAATGGTTTTTCGGTCGGTACGAATAATCTGGTCAACGTTGATGGTGTTCATGATCGAATATGCATCGCCAACTCGATGATTTTCTGTCCCACCTGGTTTCGATTCCGCACAAATTCAGGCTTATCCCTGAAGGTCGTTAATAAGTGGCTCAAGATAAATGATTTCAAGCGTTTCTGGGCAGGATAATTCTCCCAGAAATCAACCTGCTGTGTTTCCCGATGGACAATTTCAAGGATATCGTTGGTGGCAGTGAGTAATCTATTGAGATCCTCTTCTGGTAAGTCCTGCAAGTCGCGCGTTCCATACAGTTCGCGTTTTAGCAATGCCAGGAATGGTAGTTCGGTCCTGGGATTCAGACCGTAATTTTTCTCCTCAGACCGCCCCTTTTCAAGGGTTTGTAACACCTCTTCAAGTTCTTTAGCCAACCGATCCCAATTATCCCGGTATTCCGCCAGAACTTTTTCCAGTTTCTCGCCAAGCCGCTCATAAAATTCGGGGTCGGTCTCGTAATTCTCGTTGATATGTTCCCGAATCGCGGTTGTGATTTCCTCCGCAGCGGCTCGCGCTGTTTTGTTTTGCCGTATTTTTGCCTTAAACGCGTCCGAGAAGATAGGCAGCGGAGGAATTTTCGGATCAACGCCTTTGGAAATTAGAAATTCATCCACGATCTCACGGATTTTCCGGCTGGCATCGCGGATGCTCAGCTTCTCATCCCGGTAACGGTTGCGCGCCGATTCGCTGATCCAGGAAAGGGTTTTTAGCTCGTAAACAAATCGCAGCGCTTCAGGGTCAGGAAGGACGCGGTCCATTGCTTTGTTGAACGCGCGCAGCAGGCTGATGAATTCGTCCCGTACTTCTTCATCCGCCAGCACATCTACGCAGGCATCGATATCTCTGAGGTCTGCATCATACCGGCTGAAGAAATCTTTTACCTGGCTGTGGATATATTTCAGGTTATCCTTGTCTGCGCTCTGGTCGAGGACAACCGAAAGAATTTCATCGGTATCCTTTTCGTCAAAGATGGATAATGCTTCCCGCAGATGGTGCGCCACACCCACGTAATCAACAATATACCCGCAGCTTTTGTTTTTGCTGATGCGGTTCACCCACGCAATGGCCTGCAGCAGATTGTGCTCTTTGATGACGTTGTCCAGGTACATTACCTGCTCAATGGGGGCGTCAAAGCCTGTGATTAACATGCTTTGCACGACCAAAATACCCACATCGCCCGAAATACCCGCCTCGTTGGTTTGATCAAACGGAAGCTTGAAGCTGGCGATGACACGTTCATGCTGGTTTTCATCGGTGTAGGGTTTATAGACGGCATCGTCATTGTTTGTGCCTGAAATGACCACCTCAATCTTCATCCGCTTGAGCAGTTCCAGATCATCCTTTGAACCGCCATTTGCCTGCAGGCTTTCGATCTTTTGCTGCAGGGCTGCATCCAGAGCCTGCTTGTACCGAATGGCTGCCAGGCGTGATACCGCAACCACCTGAGCTTTGAAGCGGTTCGGAAATACTTGTTCCAGGTAATGATCCAGCATATCCGCAGCTTTATCACGGACCACTTCTTCCGCTTCCAAATAGGCTCGCCAGGTGTAGCGATCCAGAATCAACTGCCGCTCTTCTTTATCCACCGCTGAGAACACATCTTCAAAGCGGCGGTTCATCTGCTCTCGATCTGTCACGCTCCCTTGATGCGTGCGGCCCTCATAGACAATCTCGACGGTGACCCCATCCTCGACAGCCTGACGGACCGAGTACTGGTCAATATATTCCCCAAAGGTGCGTTCTGTCTTTTCAATCGGCGTTCCTGTGAATGCAACTCGAACCGCGTTGGGCAGGGCAACCTGCAGATTCGCGCCCAGCAGCTTGTATTGCGTGCGGTGGGCTTCATCTATCATCACCAGGATTTTATCGGACGGGTTGAGCTGTGGAAATTGCTGCCGCAGTTCATTTTCCTGGAACTTGTGGATCATTCCCATCACCAGGTCAGGCGTCGGTGAGCGCAAATACTCCTTGAGCGCGGCAATGGATGAGGCTTTCTTCAGGCTGTAGCCGACAGAGCGCGCCGTATCGCCCAATTGCTTTTCCAGGTCGGTGCGGTCGGTAATGAACACGATTTTGTACTGGTTTAAACTCGGGTCGTGAAACATAGCGCGCACCACAAACATCATGGTGAGCGATTTGCCTGATCCCTGCGTGTGCCAGACGATGCCGCCTTTTTCTGCCGGGGAGGATTTTTCCTTCAAGCGGGTGATGATCTTGCGCGCAGTGCGATATTGCTGATAGCGCGGAACCAGTTTGATGGTGCGGCCTTTATCGTCGCTGGCAAATACGGTGAAGCTGTGGATGATATCCAGCAGGTTGGCAGGTGCGAGCATCCCCTGCACCAGCACCTGCTGACTGTTGACCGTTTCACCGCCTTCGGTATCAATATCCGCTAATTTATACGGGTACGGATCTTTCCATTCGATATAATGTTCCAGCTCGCCGGTGATGGTGGAGTAGCAGCATTTTTGTCGGTATGTGGCCACCTGAAACTGGTTGTACCAGAAGAGTTTTTCGTTGCCTTCCACCATGCCGCGCCGGTTGGCATAGCGCTTTAACTGTTCAACCGCTTCACCCAGCGGGTCGGCGGTGGCCGGCGATTTGCATTCAATCACCACCAGGGGCAGCCCGTTCACGAACAGGACAATATCCGGAATAATGTGTTTTTCGGTGCCCGGGACGGTTAACTTAAATTGAGATACGGCCAAAAAGCGGTTATTGGCGCTGTAGTTAAAATCCAGAAAGCGCACCGTTGGGCTTTTCTCGCGCGTCTGGTGGTTCGTATCGACCGGCCAGCCTTCCAGCAGCAGAGTCAGGATCTCTTCGTTGGCTTTGAGCAGGCTGTTTGCCTGCGGCGTTTGGGCGCGGTGGACGATGGCCGTGATCTGCTCTTCTTCCAGCCAGGGGTTGATCTGCCGCAAGGCAGCACGCAGCTCGCTCTCGATGATCACCTCAGAAAATGACTCGCGCAGGGTGCTGGCCGGGTCGTATTTGTCGCCGCGCAGCACGCGCCAGCCCAGCCGTTCCAGCTGACGCAGGAAGGGTTCTTCCACCTGTTCCAGTTCATTGAGGCGATTTTGATCCATGATCCCCCCTATTTCAACTCGTTTTCAAACCGGTCGGGTGACCAGATCTGCTTACATATTTGCCGGTACAATTCCTGGCGCTCATCCAGGTCCACTTTCTTGAAATGTGGGTGTGGTTTGAAGGTCAATCCACTGCGTTGGATGTACTGGAGAAACGCCGGATTGTTCTGATAGCACTGAAGATTGAGCGAGCGCGCCAGCAGATTTTGCCCAAAGTAAGCCTGGACTTTGGTTTCGTATTCGTCATCGTTCAGGCTTTGGTTGAAGCCCTTGGGCAGCAGCACCAGCCCGCCGATGCGGTTGCGGTAATCGCTAAAATCGGTCGGGTGGCTGAATTCATCGCGGTGACGATCAAATTTATCTGCCCAGATATGCTCGACCTCAAAGGGTTTTTTGATGTTCGAGTCGATGTAGGTGGCATAACTGGATACAATTCCGCACTGCGATTCGATGTAACTGGTGATGCGGGCAAGCATCCGGTGAATGTAGTAATGGTTCTGCTGGTGTATGCGCAGGCGGTCGTTGTTGTCGAAGGTATCTTCCATTTCATTCACTCTGCGATGCAGCAGCGCTGCCAGTTCCGGAACACTCTTACCGCGGATCTCCTTCATCAGGTTGAACATGGTGTAAACAATGGCTGAATACCCCAGCGTGCGGAAATTCCACACCCGGCGAGCAATAAAGATATCAATAAAACCGGACACCAGCCGAATTTTCTTTTTGGCGGTCTCGGGGTCATCCTCAACGGTCAACGGCGCAAGTAAGAGCGGATATTGCAGGGTAAAGTAATTGCTGGCATTGTAAAAGATGTACTCGAAGTCCCGATTGAACTTGATGGCAGCCTGGCGGATGGTGATGTAATAATTCGAGAAGTAGGTGAACTGGCGCTGGATGAAATCCCGGTAATCTTCCGGGCGGTTCAAGCCAATTTTCACATGTTCATCGCGCACCCATTTATGGAAAACCGTGCCGATGATGTCGAAATCTTTGTTGGTGGCGCCTTTCTTGCGCTCTCGGATTGTCTCGGCATACTGAGCGCGCAGCCAGGCTTTGAAGAAGTCAGATTCATCTTCCTTGCTGATCTTGATCAGGTCATATAACCGCTCTTTCCAAAGTTCATTCAGTTCATCTTTATTGTTCGTGCCGTTAACGTTCGCCAGCAGGTAACCTTTGAGCATATCCGTCGGGCTGAGCGACAGCCCGCGGTCGTTCATGGTCTCAAAGATGGTGTAGGCGTCTTCATCCGAGAACGCAATGATCTCCACCAGCACCACTTTTTGCTGCAGCCACCAGATGAAATAGGGGAGCGCATCCCCCTTCAGTTCCTCCGGAAAGTTCTCTTCGATATCGGTATAGCGGTTGACCAGGTTGCGCACCGATTCGGAGGCATCGGTCAGATCGATCTGTTCCTTCCGATCGCTGTAAAGCGCTTCCATGCAGGCGGTGCGCTCTTCGATATCAATATTGAAGGATTTCTCGCCATACACTTCGGAGAAGACCAGGTCTTTGACATCCACCGGTTTGGGATGAGCCTTTTGCAGGTTGTTGAGATAGATCAGCAGCAAGGTCAGGGAGGTCAGGCGCTGCTGCCCGTCCACAATGAAGTTTTCGCCTTCTTTGTGGCTGATGACGATGGAACCCAGGAAGTAATTGCCGTAGTTGCCCACCTGCGGCAGGGTGTGCTTTTTATCATAATAGGAGAAGAACTTGTTGGCGAGGTCTTCGATCAGCTCGGTGATGTGTTTGGTTTCCCAGCGATATTCGCGCTGGTAATAGTCGATCGAGTACTTCTTGGCTTTGAGCAGCTCGCTGACGGTGCGTTCTTTTCCCTGGATCTGGATGGCAATCTCTTTGGGCATTGGATGGCTCCTTAAGGTTTCTTACCTGCCTGATTCTTCAATTTTCTTAACCTTTTTTGTAAATCCTCAAAATGCTCTATCTCACGGAGCAAGTCAGCGGGTTTTGGTTTTACCGCGCCGAGAGCGTCACTGTGTAAATGCCCTTCGAGAAGACGTGAAAGTCTTTCACAACTCTCAATCACATCTTCCACAATGGAGGGTTCCCAGTAGATTTCACTTAGGCGGCCAAAACTAACGCGCTCACTGAACCTCATAACAACTTCATTCAAAATGTCAAAGATAATAAATGCTTCGTAGGAAGTTCGAAGTGCTCCGAATCCATCGCTCAGTAAATATTCCTGGAGAGCTGCATCAGCCTGAAGCGCTTTTGAATGCATCTCGCGAGCCTTCGTGGCTTTTCGGTAATCTCGTTCCAAAGCGGGCGAGTTGTCTAAATAGACGTAACCTGGTCTTCCATCATCGCCGCTCCGTTTGATCCAATGGGTTGATAATGGAATCTCATCCTTTTCAGCAAACGACTTTAGATAATACAAGAACGGTAAATCATGGGTGAAGATAATAACCTGGCGGTCTTTAGATTTACCCACCAGCATTTTGGCAATCGTTTCTCGCCATTCCAGATCCAAAGAAGTGACCGGGTCGTCCAGGATAATACCATTGCTTGTTGAATCAAGTTCTACCTCAGTGAGGAAATCTGCCAACGCAACAGCGCGTTTTTCCCCTTCACTGAGCACTTTATCAGGCCTGGCGTTTGCGTCAGCAGAAGCTTCCAGGATAATCTGCCTTAAGGTCTTTCCTTTTTGTCCCGGAGTTGAGATTTTAACTTTCAGCGGCCGGCCCATGTCTTTCAGGGTTTGCTCAAAGAGCCGGATATATTCATCAGTGACAAGATCTTTAAATAGTTGATTATGTTTGGTCGTGATATGGTGGGTTGTTCCACCAATGGTCCTGGCTGCCTGCGCCCACTTTAATTTTTCGACATGTTCCTTAATTTTCTCAAAAAGTGAGCCCAATAAAAATCGGTGGTCCAATTCCCTTTTTTCGTTTTCCAGCCGGTCGACTCTTTCTTGAACATCCGTTTCCTCAATTGCCTTAAGCCTTTGTTTCAGATCGTCGATCAGTTTTTTTAACCCATCAAGACAAGCCGCATCCAAGGGTGAGCATTTGCAGGGTTGAACCTCCGATAACGCCTTAGTGATGGTTGTAAGACGGGTTTGATAGCCCGCGATCAAAGCCTCTATCTCTTTTTCAAGCTGTGGGTTGTAATCCGCAATCACCTGATAAAGTAATGGCAGCTCCAATTCCATTCGAAACAGGCCGAGACTGTTTAATGCCTGTTGATCCTTGTTCAGTGATTTGCCAGATTCAACCAAGGCCAGTTGCGCATCGCCCTTAAGATATTCCCACATTTGAAGAATGAGTTGGCTGGCTTCTTTGGATAGTGGCTGCTGGCACAAAAGGCAGGGATCACCTTCCTGCGGGTACTTGTTTTCCACTTTTTCATTAGACCAATCTCGGGCTGCCTCTAAAAACCGCTGCCAATTGGGTGTTCCTACATCTGGTAATTGATCATTTTGGAAATGGTTTTTATCCAGAAGATTGACCGCACGCTGGCAGCGTTCATAATGGAGAATTGTCTGGTTGATCTCATCAATATGGACATCGGAGAGCAGCTCGTCCGCCTGGGATAGCTGGGCCGCCAGGTTTTCAAGCGCCTGAATGTGCTTATTCAGCTTCTCGATCTGCTCTTTCACCTTGTCCAGGGCTGCGCTTGCAATCTCAATGGCCAGCTCGTTACGCCGTCTTTTTTCGATATCTGATAAAGTCGCTAGCGTCTTCAGACGATTTAAATCCGTCTTTGGGCTTAATGTTGCAATGATCTGGCTGACTTCGGAATCTCCTTGAAAGACGTCAACATACTCACAGGGCTGGCAGCAGTCCGTTACTTTTTTTGCAAGCCTGGACCGCACCTGATCGGTGGCTTCTGATAATTGCTTCAAATAGGATAAGCCGGCCGGCGAGAAGCTGAATTCGTTCTTACCCGACATGTGGGCTTGAACGCTGGTTGAATCAAATACATAGAAAGACGAAAGCTGAGGGCAAGGGCGGTCAATCCGATGTTGAATGGTATGTTCGACATCGTTCGAAACAATCTCAATTTCAGCAGTGGACGTTGCTTTGCTGGGATTTGGTTTAGTGATGTCAGGTAAAACCTCGCGGTCTCCGCGGGTGAAGCCGGCGCTGCCCAACACCCGGGCGTAGCCAGATTTTCCCGAACCGTTTTCCCCATACACAACCGTCAGTGCCGGATTAAAAGTTAACACCTGGTTTTCCGCCAGGGCGTTTACATTCTTCAGGTTGGAAATCTTCTTTAATCGAGTTTTGCATCCATCGGTGACTGGAGCCGAGGCAAGCTGATAAAAACGAGGGACAGACCGGGTGCAGCTCTTATCAGCCAATCCTTCATCTTCCAGAAGAAGCTGCAGCAGGGTCTGGTAAGTATCTTCCGTGAATTCCTCACCTGAAATGATCTGATCGAGCGCGACCTGCTCCCAGTAAGGGAGTTCTTTTCCCCACTCCACAATTTTCGCTATGACAGTTTGCATTTCGACCCCTTTTAATAGAGACCTGATATTGTATGAAGGACGCTTTTCATAATCTTGCCTACCAACTGACCATATTCCTCTGAAGTCATGGGCGTTGTCCACCCAATGTTATGCCCAATGGTATTTCTCAATCGTGCAACAATTTCTATATCAGTCTCAATATCAGTCACGGCACCAGGCAAGCATTGAAGCACATCTCCTAATGCTGGTCCTGTTGTGGTGAGATTCCGATGAATTCCAAGCCGATTCTTGATATGATTATTTCCAACAATGATACCCCCAAGGGTATCACCAGGATTTGGTACAGATGGGTTGGCCTTCAGTAAACTTTCAAACAGAACGCAGCCTTTGAACAGGTGAGTGAAAAAAGGCTCGCTGGTTCCATTTGCAACACGAATGCTTTGAAGGACCGCCA
This sequence comes from Levilinea sp., assembly GCA_029975215.1. Classification (GTDB taxonomy): domain Bacteria; phylum Chloroflexota; class Anaerolineae; order Anaerolineales; family Anaerolineaceae; genus Levilinea. The sequence goes on along the minus strand of JARKPO010000079.1, from coordinate 35,709 downwards.
GATATTCCCATTCAAGGAGAAATGAGATCAGGGATGTTGCCAGCGTGCGCCATTCCTGCCGATCACCCACTGCGCGAGATAAGAATTTCGCGCGGATTTCGGGAACGGATGTTTGAATCGCGGCAGGCATGAGATTATATTGATCAATAAAAGCCTGGAGCTTCTCTCCGGCAATCTGGGTTAATTGCCGGGCCGTCTGGTTTGCTGGGTCTCCGTCCATTTCGAGAAACATAATGGCGGGGGTTCTTGCTCCCGGATCATTCTGCAAGTCTTCGGATACCGCCGCATCAAAGAAATAGACCGCCTCGGCATAGTTGTGTAAAAAGAAAGAGGAAATCGCCGTGAAATAAAAGGGAACGCCTTTGTGAATCCTGGTGTATGCATCAGGATCGAGAGGCTTTAATTTTTGCAGCAGGGGAATGGTTCGATCATGAACCTGTAAGAACTGCCGGTTGTTAAGATAGATGTTATAGTCAAACTGGGAGAAAAAATCATGTGCGGGCGCCGGGTTTCCGGTTGCAGCAGACTGCAAGCGCCTTCTTAATTCATCGTCATCAATTTGCTGGAAAACGACTTCCATAACTCCCCCTGATGATCAATCCAACAGCGCGTTCACGCGCACTTTGCCGGTGAGCAGGTCTTGCATGAGACCTTGCTTCAGTGAATTAAGTTTTAATAATTCAACCCGATTTGTTTCGATTTGAGAGTCGATGGTAAAAAGAATTTTCGAAATTCTTTTTTGTTCCTCGAAATCTGGTTTTCCGATCTTATAGCGTTTGATAATATCCCAACTGGTTCGTGGCATTTTTGTGCCAAATGATGAAGAAATTGTGTAATTTATAAATCTTTGATTTTGCACTAAATAATAAATATATCTAGGATCATTATTCCTTTGAGCTCGAAAAACTAAAATTTCGGTTGTGCAGACACCATCCACATTTGCTATCCAATATTTTTTAAGATATGGTCGTAATTTTCCAAAAAGGATGTCTTCTTTATGAAAAATCGTTTTTGTACTTGCATTTTCTAATGCATCTGAGAATCCATTTACATACCCAATCTCACTTTCAATATTTTCCAAATTCAAGCAAGGGAACGAAACATCTGAATATCTTGGTATCCACCGTGCCGTTATGTTAATAACTGAATGTTCAAAATCGGTGACTTCCCAGTCGTAAGGAATATGACCGACTTCGCTATCCTTAAACCGATGCTTGCTTTCCCACCGCAATTCCCCATTCTCATCCACCCCCCTGGTGAGCAAATCCTGCATGAGACCCTGCTTGATGCGCTGGTATTTGCGGATGAGCGCCTCGGTCTGCTCGATGGCGTCGTCCACCGTGGTGAGAATCTCGGCAATTTTGCGCTGCTCCGAAAGAGTTACGGGGAAATCATCTGGTAGTTCTGAAAAGACCTTTCGATCTACATGCGGAATTCCAGATCCTCTCACTTGATTCTTGATACGATATTCATAATTCTTTAGAAAATTGTACAGGTATAAAGAATCAATCTCCATAGATTGAATCTTGATTCTCGCCATTGTGGAGGCTAACGCTCCAGCTTTAGCTTTAAGGATTTCTCCCGCGTTGGAACCATCCCAAAGGATAATCACTTCGTTATCACTTACGGAAACACTTTCATTCTCTAAACAGTATTCAATAGAAGATGAGTTCCCGCGCAACAATTCAGGTGTTAGGTAAGGGATATAGCCAGGCTCCGGGTTATTTATAAGCTTTTTCGGAGCTTTACCCTTGATGAATGATATTTTTTGAGAAATATCGATATTTCCCCAGTTTTGAATATTCATTGAACAATGGTCTCTCTTTTGGGAATATAGCCAAGCTGCTCTAATATATCCAGAACTTGTTTTTCAAGGATGTTTCGACTATTTAGGTTCTCTTGTAAGGAAATTGAGTATTTATCAAATAAAACATTGAAGGTTTGGAGCAGACTATATCGAAATTGCTTAATATATTGTTCCAATTCAGCATTTATTTGTTTATTAAATCTGCTGAGAATTAACTGACGACATTCATTATCGGTTAATTGTTTGCGCTTACTTTGAATTAATGAAATTAATAAATCATGCTTTTTATTAATGTCCCTCTTTGCCTTTTTAAAAGATGCATCTTGGGTCTCAATTCTTTTAAGAGTATTTGACATATCACTGATAAGGTTTGTAGTCGCGTGATTCCCATATGCTGCTTTTAATTCTGCAATTTGGTTTTTAAGAGCCTGCTTGACTTCAGCGATGCTGGGCGCGCTGTCTGTTTCTTCACTTTCGTCCTCAGCGTCCAGCTCCACTGCCGCCAACACTTCGTCCAGTTCCGCCTGCAGTTCTGCCGCCCGGGTTTCCAGCGCTTCAATTTCCGCCTGTTCTTTCTGGAAAAAGGCGTTCAGGATGTATTCGTCCGGGATCAGGTTGGCGCTCCAGCCGGCGGCGACGATGGTCTTGAAATCGTAGCGCACCGCTTCCCACCAGTTGGCGAAGATGCCGGCGATCTGGAATTCATCCAGCACGCCCACCGGCAGCAACGCCTGCAGCAGGGTGTTTTGAAACTGCCGGCGGAATTCGGCCAGGTGGTTTTGCCCCGGGAAGCTTTCGATCGCTTTCGCCGCGTCGCTCCACCAGCGCTCCAGACGCGCTTCCAGCTCCGCCTGGCGTTCTTTGACATTGGGGTGGTTTTCGATCAGCGGGCGGATATCGGCTTTGGTCTTGATCTCCGGCTTGAAGTCGTAGTAATCGGCGTCGCGCTCCACAAAGGCCACCTCGGGCGCCAGCCCAAAGCGGGCAAGCTGGTCGGTGTAACGCGCCACTTCGCGCTTCGGCACGCCGCCCACCAGGTGGGCGCGCACGTCCTCGATCTCCGGCTCGGGCGAGTTATCCACATAGCGGCGGATGTTGAGGTTGTAGTCGTTGGCGGCCAGCTCGTCCAACGTCACCAGGCGCGAGTAACGCGGAATCTCCCGCCGCTGCCGGTACACCTGGGTGATCTTTTCCAGGTCTTCGGGGCGCAGGTAGTTCTGGGCGCGCCCCTCGCCGAATTCCGCATCGGCATTGATGAACAGGACGGCGTTTTTCTGCTCCGGCGGGCGGTTTTTGTTGATCACCAGCACGCAGGCGGGGATGCCCGTGCCATAAAACAGGTTGGGCGGCAGGCCGATGACGGCTTCCACGATGCCTTCCTTGAGAATGCTCTCGCGGATGGCTTTTTCCGCCCCGCCGCGGAAGAGCACGCCGTGGGGCATAATGGTCGCCATCTTGCCGCCGGGTTTGACCGAGGCGATCATGTGCTGCACAAACATCAGGTCGGCTTTCTTGCCGGTTTCGGGGGTGAAGCCGTGATGGAAGCGCTGCGGGAATTTCATCCCGGCGCGTGAATAGTTTTGCGAAAATGGCGGGTTGGCGATCACCCGGTCGAACTGTTTGATGTAGCCCTCTTCGACGAACATCGGGTTTTCCAGCGTGTCGTCGTTTTCGATGTGCGCGTCGGGGATATTGTGCAGGATCATGTTCATCTTGCAGATGGACCAGACCGTGCCATTATTGTCCTGCCCGTAAAGCGCCAGGTTGCGCGCATTCTGCCCCTGCTCTTCCACATACTGCTTGGACTGGATGAGCATGCCCCCCGAACCGCAGGTGGGGTCGTACACGGTCATGCCTTCCTGCGGCTCGATGATGTTGACCAGCAGGCGCACCACGCGGTTAGGCGTGTAAAATTCGCCGCCCTTTTTGCCGGCGCTGTCGGCGAAGTCTTTGATCAGGAATTCATAGGCCGCGCCCAACAGGTCGGGGAACTCAAAGTCCTCATTGGTCAGGCGGTACTTATCGAAGTGATGGATCAAATCCACCAGTTGGCGGTCCGAAAGGCGCGTTTTTCCTTTTGGCGCGTTAAAGTCAATATGCTTCAACACGCCGGTAAGCTCGGGGTTGGCGTCTTCCAGGGCAGCCAGGGCTTTATTCAGCTGGTTACCTACATCCTCTTTCAGGTTGACAATGTACGTGATTTTCTCATCGGGGATTTCATGCTCGCCGGGCCGCCAGCGGGCGCGCCTGGGCACAAAGAAGGTCTCGCCGTATAGGTTGGAGTCTTCAATCAGTGTAGCTACCTCGGCTGGTGGGAAACCCGCCGCGATCCATTTTTGGTATTCTTTTGCCTGCTGCACCTGGAACTGGTCGGAGAGACGCTTGAGAAAGAGCATGCCAAAAATGTATTCTTTGTATTCGGAGGCATCCATCTTTCCGCGGAGAATATCAGCGGCTTTGAACAAATGGGTTTCGAGTTGAGAGAGCGTCAATGATGCCATTTACTTGTCCATTAACTGGTTGTTTTGGTGTACCGGATTTTCTTTTTCCTTAACCCATTCCAGGATTGTTTCCCGGCGAAACCGCCAGTGCTTTCCCACCTTAAAACCGGGTAATACTTTATCCTGGGCGAGCTTGTAGATGGTCGATTGCGGAATGCGTAGGTAATTTGAGACTTCTTCTGCCGTCCAGAACTCATCCGTGTCGGCCATTACTCACCTCGCTGTTAAAAATGAGGTTATCACAGTTGCTCCAATGATTATAGCATCGGGAAAGGAAAAGCAAAATCAAATAAAAGGGCAGTTTCATCTCCAATCCACATGTAACGCCCATGCGGATGGAGCGGTTAGTTTATCCCGCTTTGGCTGAGGATTTGATCTCGCGTTCCAGAGCACAGGAATTGTATGGCTAGCCATTGAATTGCCATGCAAATCGAGCGCCAAAAGTATCTGGGGGCTGCCCGTTACGAACATCATCCGGAACGGATCGGGCATGCCAACGGCTACAAACCCAAGACGGTCAAAACACGAGTGGGCGAAGTGACGTTTGCCATTCCCCAGGTACGGGAAGGAGGTTTTTATCCGACTGTCCTGGAAAAAGGTCTGCGCAGTGAAAGAGCCCTCACGATCACACTGGCGGAAATGTACGTTCAGGGCCTGTGGATGGAAATCAGCGAGGAGTGGCAGATCGGAAAAAAGGATTGTTCTGGCCAGTCATTCGATTGTTAAAGAATGACGGATGTTTCCGCCTCGAATTTACAGAAAAAGGGTTGCGCTATTCCCCAACAATGTCATTGTCCGATATAATAGTTGCATAACGCAACCGAACGGCGGGTTTTATGGAACAAAACCAACGTACACAAATTGATCAGCTGCTTTATCAGGTATTGCGCACCATCTTCCACTACGAGCGTAGTATTGCCATGGATTATGGCCTGGATTTTCAGCAGATCTATGCCCTTCAATTTTTGCGCCGGCACCCCAATGCGCGTCTTACTGAGATTGCAACAGAGATGGAACTGCCCAAATTTACTGCCAGTCGCCTGCTCAACCGGTTAGTCAAAGAAGGGTTTTTATCCAAAAAGCAAGATCACGCTGACCACAGGAATTACCACCTTCACCTTGAAGATAAGGGCGAACAGGTCATCGCGGCTATTGAGACTGCCAGTTTTAACCGAATCTCAAAAAACATCCAGGGTTTTTCTCCAGCTGAGATTAAGGAATTATTCGAAGTGGCAGAGCGTTTTCACAAGATTCTGGGTGTTACCGACAAAGTAAAACGCCAGTAACGCAAATCAATAAATGGAGTCATCAATGAAGCCTTATACCGGCAAAGTGTTATGGGTTGACCTGACTCGAGAGACTTTCGCTGAAGAACGCATCCCAGACGATCTTTACAAGAAATACCTTGCGGGGATTGGTCTGGGAGCTGCACTTCTGTACCGCGAAATCCCTGCTGGCGCGGACCCTCTCGGGCCGGAAAACATCCTGGGGTTTGTTTCAGGCCTGCTGACTGGAACCAGCAGCCTGTTCTCAGGCCGTTGGATGGCTGTTGGGAAATCTCCTCTCACGGGTACCTGGGGGGACTCCAACTGTGGCGGTACGTTCTCTTACGCCATCAAGCAGTGCGGATATGACGGCATCTTTTTCAAGGGCAGCAGTTCTAAGCCAGTTTATTTATTGATCGACGACCACGGGCCAAAGCTGCGGGATGCATCGCACTTATGGGGAAAAGATGCGGTAGAAACCGAAGCGATTTTGCAAGCGGAATATGGTGGTAAGCGCAAACCGGCGATCGCTGCGATCGGACAAGCTGGTGAAAAGTGTTCCCTAATTTCCGGGATTGTGAATGACGGCGGTCGTTTGGCTGCTCGTTCTGGACTTGGGGCGGTTATGGGGTCGAAAAAGCTCAAGGCCGTTGTGTTGAACGGTTCAAAGCGAGTGGCTGCGCACAACCCGGTGCAAATGAAATTATTATCGTTGCGCTGCACGAGAGACATCAACATACCGCTGAAACCGATCCCTTCCAAAATCTTTTCTGCCTTCGGATGGATCCTCGGAGAACTGCCCGTTGGCTTTAAGATGCCCGGTTTCTTTATGGGAGGGATCCTGTCCAAATGGGGTACGATCGGCACTTTCCCAGCTTCAGTTGCCATGGGTGATACCCCGTTTAAAAATTGGGCCGGAGTAAATCAGGATCTCCCTAATATCAATGACCAGCTTGATCCAGACAAGGTTATCGCCATCCAAAAACGCAAATACCATTGCCGCGGTTGCCCGGTAGGCTGTGGCGGGATCGTGGAATTACCTGACAAAAAGCAGGAATCTCATAAGATTGAATATGAAACTGCGGCATCGTTCTCTACAATGCTATTGAACGAGGACCTTGACCTGGTATATGAGTTGAATGAAATGCTCAACCGCGCTGGTATGGATACGATTTCCGCTGGCGGCGCAGTGGCTTTTGCTATGGAATGTTATGAAAAAGGGTGGATCACCAAAGAGGATACTGGCGGTATCGAGCTAATTTGGGGTAACGGCACGGCTATCCGGCAAGTGGTTGAACAGATGATCTCCCGCGAGGGGTTTGGAGCGCTGCTTGCGGATGGCGTCAAAAGGGCAGCCGATAAATTGGGGGCACACACCCAGGACTCAGCCATCCACGCCGGCGGTCAGGAGATGGCATATCACGATCCACGCCTCGACCCTGGTATGGGGCTGCACGCCAGCGTAGATCCAACCCCCGGACGCCATACGACCGGCGCCCAGCTGTATTACGATATGTACAAACTCTGGACGCGTGTTCCTGGACTGCCGCAAGCCACCCAGTTCTATAAAAAAGAAACTCGTTACCTGCCCGGCAATGGTAGAACCGAAAGCGCTGTTGCCGTTTCTGAATTTATTCAGTTTTACAATTCCATTGGCGCTTGTTACATGGGTATGTTGATCGGCGTTGATCGGGTGCCAATTTTTGAATGGACCAACGCAGCCACCGGGTGGAACCTGACCCCTGCAGAATATTTGCGTATCGGGCGGCGCATCCAGACTCTGCGGCAGATGTTCAATATTCGTGAGGGGATTGATCCACGCAAGATCAAGGTCAGCAAGCGCCTGACCGGCGACCCGCCACAAGCAAGCGGCCCCAACCGCGGGGTGAAATATGATATTGACGTTCTAATCCAGGCTTATTGGAAAGAAATCGGTTGGGATCCCGATACCGGTGTGCCGACACAAGAAACATTGGATGCGCTTGAGATGAGCGATGTGCTATTGCACGAGTCACAAAGGGTCAACTAATGAGTTATACCATCCAAAACACATGCAAGGGATGCACGGCCTGTGCAAAGATATGCCCGGTGAATGCCATCAGCGGAGAACGCAACCAGGTGCACAGTATCAATGCTGACATCTGCATTGAGTGCGGTGCCTGCGCGAAAGTTTGTCCCTACCAGGCAGTGTTCGATGCTGCTGGTAAATTACAGCAGCCCCTTAAGCGCTCCTTGTGGCCGAAGCCGTTGGTTAACGCAAAAAAATGTGTCTCATGCGGTCTTTGCTTGCAGGATTGTCCCACAGGGGCGATGGAATTTGCCGCGCTGACCGATCACCAGGTCAATTTGGTCGCCTGTCTGGGCGATCCAAAAATTTGCATCGCTTGTTCATTCTGCCAGACAATTTGCCCGGTGGGAGCGATCACCATGATGCCTCCCCTTCCCAGCTCGTAGTTGGAAAATAACAATATTTATTTTATGGAGGGTGGGATGGAACAAGGTGCAAAAAGTGTTGTTGTCATCAGCCATGCCAGGGAAATGGATTTCACTTGCGATTATGTATCACTTCCCCGTGAATATGGCACACTTGCTTATGATGAACGCGAGGATGTGAAGGCCATCAAGTCAGTTGTGCGGGAAAACCTTGAAAATTTGGATGCGGAAATCCACTTCACAGAAAAGCTCCGCGAACGAAAAGTTATTATCAAGCCGAACCTGGTCACCGTTTTTCACGATTTGGGCATGGGTAAGCGCGATTACCCCGAATCGACCGATCCACGAGTCATCGACGCGGTGATCGAATTCCTGCAGCAGTTCACTAGCCGTATCACCATTGTTGAATCCTCTGGTCGTGGAATGCCAACACAGGCTTCTTTCCACGTGGCAGGGTTGGACCGGCTGGCAAAACACCGCAAGGTCAGTCTGGTCGCGTTGGAGGAACAGCCCGTCGATCGTTACCTGCTGCCGCGAGCGCGGGTGATGCGAGAAATTGTTATCCCGCGCATTTTTTCGGAAGTGGTCAAAGGAGAGGCCTTTTACATTTCCATCCCCAAAATGAAGACCAACCTGTACACCGGCGTGACGTTGGGATTTAAGAATGCCATGGGTGTGCTCGCTTATAACCTGCGCCAACGCAATCATAATCACGCGATCAATCAAAAACTGGTGGATATGCTGCACCTGTTCAAAGCGGATCTTGTGATCATCGATGGGATTGTGGGCGGGGAGGGTAATTGCCCCGCTCCCGTAGAGCCGGTGCAGAGCAGGGTCATCATCAGTGGCAACCAGAGTGTGGAAACAGACCGGGTCGCTGCCCGCATGATGGGCTTTGATCCAGAAACCATCCCTCTGATGCGGATCGCGGCTGCAGATGGATTCAGCGATCCCAGCGTGCAGATCATCGGAGAACAAAGGATCGCGCCATACCGTCCGGCCGATCCATCCTTGCTTGGAAGATGGATGAAAGAGAATTTTCCAAATGTCAGGGTCTTGATAGGGCACAGCAAGGCCGGCGCACCGGCCCTGGACCTGAGCAATGGTTGTGATGAGCACCAATTAAGCGCGCTTGAAAATGTTTGCCGCGGCGGCTGCCTGGCAACCACACGGTATGCCTTCGATATGCTATTTTATGAGGGCAAGCGGCGCGACTTCAAGTTGACATTGATCCTGGGAGCGGGTGTAAATAATAACGGCAGCGTGTTGTATTATGACGGGTTTGGTAAGCCTTATTCCCTGGCGGATATTGCTGCGCTGGAAGGGAAGAAAGTGGCAATCGGAACTTGTACCCGTCCTGTGAAGGAAATTGTGGACCGTTATGTTGATGGCTGCATGCCCTTCCCCAATTCACCTCACATGGTCATACATCAGATGAGCGGGACGATGTGTTCGGTAATCTCTCCGCGCAACCGTTATCTATTCTCCGCCCTCTTCGCCACTCTGAGGGCCTGTGAACGGCGCAAAGCTTTGCTGCGTTCGGGTCAGCGCATCGATATTCCCCTGCACCACGAAGACATGGTATACAAAACGCGCGAGTTGACAGAAGACGAAATGAATTTGCCGTACATCTATGAACCATTCGCACCGCTCACGCCTGCTGAGATTAAAACGCTATGCGCTTCAGAAAATAGAAATATCCTGGCGACATTCCTTCCATAAGGCAGTATGAATGATGCAAAACGCAAAGATATTTTGGATGATCCTGATGGCATTTGCTCTTGGGCTCTATATCTTGGGATTGGGCTTGTGGATCTTTTCTCCCGTGCGCTGGGTAGGTGCGGCCCTTGTTCTTGGCATTCTTTTCCTGCACATCTGTGAACTCAAAACCGCATTGCGGATTGGCCGAAAGAAGAACCTTCCAGACACTCATATTTGGTTAATGACCCTGGCTTTCGGGTTTACCTGGTGGCTGCCGCTAGAGAAGGGCGTGTTTGTTTCATAATGGCATTCATCATTGGCAGGATATTAAACACAAGGGCCTGGAGCGGAACTCTCTCCAGGCCTTTGTGTTTGGTTCTCAATTATTTACCGATCGTATTCACCATACTCGCAACCGCCCAATTCACCGTCAAAGTCGCCGATCTTCTGATATTCTCCGTTAACCTTGCGGTAAAGCGTGACGGAACCCTTTGCGTACCCACCGTTCCAAAGTTGGTTATGCCGCTTGAGCCCGTCTGGGTTTTCATAGTTGACATTTAACATGGTCTCCCGCGGACAGGAGAAATGAATTTCGATTTTGCCTTTCCGGTTCCAGGCAGTGATGTTCCATTCCACTTTCTCGTCAGTGACCGGGCAATCGAAGACCTGGTGCGGCCCAGTCCAGACTTTCGAAAAATTGAACTCGAACAATTCACCTTCGTGGTAGAAGGCAATCAACAGCCGTCTTGGAAGTGAAATGCCAAATACCACTGGTTGGGCCCCGCCGACATCCAGGCTGGTTCGGGGTAAGGTCTTGCCGGTGGCACGGTCAGTAAAGTTGTTGCAATTCAGCCATACCCACGGACTGGTATAATCGCAGCCCCAGTTCTTATCCTGATATCCTGCGCTGGAATCGGGTTCTACTATATAGGCTTCGCCATTAAAAACGATCTTTCCCTCATAACGCGTGCGCATCCCGGCGGCGTGCCAGTACATTTGGAACGCGTTAATGTTGCGGAAGAAGGGCGACGTGCCAAATCCAACGCTGTAAGGAAGAATTTTTTCTGCTTTTAGGTCCCAGCTCATCTCGCCTGCATCTGACATGTACTCAGGATGCGCGCTGGCCTCATCGGCACTTAATTTCACCGATCCGACCAGGTGAGTCTCTGTGGCCCAGTGGTTGCCGATGCGAACATCCATTTTTTGGGGGTCTGCTGAGAATTGTGAAATCGGATAGAGATTATGAATTTGCGTGGCCACACCCTTGCCCCAGCAACCTGCCTTGAGCATCGCGTAAGAGGGTTTGATCCTTTTGGCGCGGTTTTCAGGAAGCTGCCCGGGAATGACCGAATTTCCCCCTAATGCGGGATTGATCACGTAGTATTCGATGAAAAATGGGCGTTTCTCGCCAGTTTTTTCGTTGATCCCCACCAGAGAATGCCACCACCAATCGTAACCCCGTTTTGCGCTGGCCCCCTTGAGCATATACCCATTCCGGTCGTCCATGGTTTTCCTCCTGTGAATTTGTACTCTGTACTGTGGATGACTAAATTGTAGCAATATAGGTTGCATACTGCAACTAAAATAGAAATAGCAATTTGCCATTTTTTTGAGGAAATTGCACGCGGTCTAAGGTTCTTACTGAATCGCTTTAGCCCCACTTTTGCGCTTGCCGCAGGTACAAGGGTCTAGAGAGCCCAGCGACCAAATTGCCCGGGCATCAAAAATCACTATACACCCTGCCAGGTGTTGGCTTAAATCGTCGATTTAAAACCCCATGGTTTACTCTGTGTTTTTTCAGCAAAGAATTATTCACGGTAAGGGCAGTCAGCTTCAAAGAACGGACAGGAATTAGCCAATTGCTCCAATTGAATCCTCGTGTTACGGGTGATGCACATCAAAACAGCCCACGTTAAAACTCAAAGTAAAGAAAATTCGATTCGCGCTTGACAAGCCAATCGAATCGCTGTAATATATAGATATATATACATCTATATAAAAAGTGAGTCCAACATGGATGAAGCTTGGTTTAAGATCAATCCCCAAAGTGCGCTCCCGCTTTATTATCAGATCAAGCAGAATTTATTGGAATTGGTGGAAAACGGCAAATTTGCGCCCGGCGATTTGCTGCCTGCTGAGAGCGAAATGGGTGAATTTTACGGCGTAAGCCGTCTTACCGTGCGGCAGGCGGTGGGCGAGTTGGTGCGGGAAGGCGTCCTGGTGCGCGAGCGCGGCCGGGGAACATTTGTTGCCAAGCCTAAGATGACTCACAGAATGGTGCGAAGTTCCGGCTTTAGCGAACGTATCCGTGAAGCTGGCCAAAAACCCTCTAGCACAGTATTGAGTTTTGAGGTGATTCCGGCCAGCGCGCATGTTGCGGAGAATTTGCACATCGAGGTTGGAGCACCTGTCTATCAATTGAGCCGCTTGCGCTCTGTCGATGATGAGCCGCAAGTTGTAGAAACCACGCACCTGCCCAAGGCCATGTTCCCGGGTATGGAGGATGTGGATTTCTCGCGTTCTTCGCTCTATGGGACTCTGGCGCAACGCTATCAATGTTACGTTATGTCGGCTGATGAGGTCTTTGAACCGGTACTATTGACCAATTACGAGGCCAATCTGCTAGGCACCAAGCCAAAATCGGCCGCCTTGCTGCTCGAAATTGTCGCTTACGACCAGAATGAAAACCGAGTCGAATACAACAAATCAATCATCCGCGGCGATAAGGCTCGCTTCTTATTTCATGTGCGCCGCCAATTTATGAATGACGAGGAGCAACACATTCAATGGACATCATCCGAGGCCTCCATCACGGACTAATCGTCTCTTGCCAGGCAAAGCCCGGCAGCCCGCTGCGCAATTCACAGGTGCAGGCTGCCATGGCACGTGCTGCCGAGGTTGGCGGCGCAGTGGGTATCCGCGCTAACGGTGTGGAAGATATCCGCGCTATCCGCCAGCTGGTTAAACTGCCCATCATTGGAATCAATAAAATCACGCATGACGGCTATGACGTATTCATCACCCCGACGCTCGAATCTGCCCGCCAGGTGGCGGCGGCCGGGGCGGATATCATCGCCATGGACGCAACCCTGCGAAACCGCCCGGATGGCTTATCCGCCGCGCAGGCGATTAAGCAGTACAAGAGCGAACTCGGTAAACTGGTCATGGCCGATATCTCGACCCTCGAAGAGGGCCTGGCTGCTGTGGAAGCTGGCGCGGATATTGTGGCCACCACGCTGTCCGGGTATACGTCCTACAGCCGCCAACAGGAAGCCCCAGATTTCCTGTTGATCGCCGAGCTGGCAGCCCGTATCACCACCCCGATCATCGCCGAAGGGCGCATGGTCACTCCAGAGGATGCCCGCCGAGCGCTTGAAATGGGCGCGCATGCCGTTGTGATCGGCACTGCCATTACGGCGATTGACTGGGTAACTCAGCATTATGTAAATACGATGCGCAGTTATCCACAAGACCCATCGGAAAATTAGTCTCTGGAGATTGTGAAGATGGCCCACTTACTTGAAGTTCGAGATTTGCGTGTCCGTTTTCGTTCTGATCGTACCATCATTCACGCAGTGAACGGCATCACCTACAACCTGGATGAGGGCGGCTCGCTGGCGATTGTTGGTGAAAGCGGATCGGGCAAGTCCGTTGGTATGTTGGCCATCATGGGGCTCATTCCCAACCCGCCGGGCTGGGTCGAATCAGGCGAGGCAATATTTAATGGCAAAGATCTGCTGAAAATGAGTGAGGCCGATCTTAGACAAATCCGCGGCAAGGAAATTGCCATGGTTTTCCAGGATCCCATGACCTCGCTCAACCCGGTATTGCCCGTCGGCTTGCAGCTAACCGAAGCCATCCAAGACCACCTGGGTATGACCAGGGAACAGGCTGTGGAACGCGCCATTGAGATGCTGCGCCTGGTGGGTCTGCCAAATCCGGCACAACGCATCAAGGATTTTCCCTTTCAGTTCTCCGGCGGCCAGCGCCAGCGCATCATGATTGCCATGGCCCTGTCCTGCAACCCCAGCCTGCTGATTGCAGACGAACCCACCACTGCCCTGGACGTCACCATTCAGGCCCAGATTGTGGATCTGGTGCGCGAGCTTCAACAAAAACTGGGCATGGCAATCATCTGGATCAGCCACAACCTTGGTCTGGTGGCGGGCGTGGTTGAGAATGTTATCGTGATGTATTCCGGTTTTATCGTTGAACAGGCACCTGTGGATGACCTGTATGAACGGCCGTTGCACCCCTATACCCTGGGGCTGCTGCACGCCGTGCCCAAGCTGGATCAACAGAACCAGGAGCGCCTGGCATCCATCGAAGGCATGCCGCCGGATTTGCGTAAGCCCATCGTCGGCTGCGCGTTTGCACCGCGCTGCCCTTACCGCCAGGAAAAGTGCGAGCAGGAAATCCCGCCTCTATTTGAAACTGGCGAAAACCGCAGGTCGGCCTGTTGGCGCTGGGAGGAATTGACTCGGATCAACACCTTTGGAGAACCCTTATGACCCTCCAATCCACCCTCTTGCAGATCAAGAACCTTAAAGTGTACTTTCCTATCCAGCGCGGCGTTTTCCGCCGCCAGGTGGGCTCCATCAAGGCGGTGGACGGGGTCAGTTTTGATATCTTCAAGGGTGAGACGCTTGGCCTGGTTGGCGAGAGCGGCTGCGGAAAATCTACCACCGGCCTGGCAATTCTTCGGCTGCAGGCCTTAAGCGGCGGTCAGGTTTTCTATGAAGGTCAGGACATTTCGAGCCTGACCGAACAACAAATGCGTAAAATGCGCCGCCACATGATGATGATTTTCCAGGATCCCTATTCATCGCTCAACCCGCGCATGACGATCGGCAGCATTATTGGCGAACCGCTGAATGTTTTCAACATCGGAACAACCAAAGAGCGTGCAGAACGCGTGGAAGAGTTGCTGGACCTGGTGGGGCTCAACCCGGCCTTTATCAATCGGTACCCGCATGAGTTTTCAGGCGGACAGCGCCAACGCATCGGCATTGCTCGGGCCCTGGCAACCAACCCGTCCTTCATCGTTGCAGATGAACCCATTTCTGCCCTGGACGTCTCCATTCAGGCGCAGGTGGTTAATTTGCTGGATGATCTGAAGAACAAACTGGGGCTGACCTATTTGTTTATTGCCCATGATCTTTCCATGGTCCGCTACATCAGCAACCGGGTCGCTGTGATGTATCTTGGAAAAATTATGGAGCTTGGAGATCGCAACACCGTTTTTGACCAATCCATGCATCCCTATACGCGCGCGCTCCTTTCGGCCGTGCCGATTGCTAACCCCAAGAAAGAGCGCAATCGCCAACGCATCATCCTCAAAGGTGATGTGCCCAGCCCGGCCAACCCGCCGGCGGGCTGCCGTTTCCATCCGCGCTGTGCTTTTGCCACAGATATTTGCAGCCAGACTGAGCCGGTATTGCGAAATCTGGGAAGCGGCTCGGAATCGCCACATTGGGTTGCCTGTCATCACGCTGAACAGCTTGGGTAACCTCAGGAGGTGAACAAGTTAACTTTATTGACACACCTTGAGTTTGTATCCACACATATCCGTAACTCAATTAGATTTGATAGGAGAAGGAAAAACAATGATTAAGCTGTACAAAGTTGTGACCCTCGTTCTGGTAGCCGTTTTCATGCTGAGCGCTTGTGCCCCGGCAGCAACGACTACCCCCGCTCCAGAGCAGCCCACCGCTGCTGTTGAACAGTCCACTAACGCCCCGGCCGAACCGACTGCGGCCCCCGCCGAAGCCACCACTGCCCCGGCTTCCACTGGCCCCGCCGGTGTGCTGCGTCTGCCGCTTCGCCCCGGCGTTACGGTTGGCTCCCTGTGGACTGCAGCCGGCCGCCATCTGGATGAAGCCTTCCTCTCCGAACTGGCCCAGGTGAAATGGACCGCGGATGGCGTTCAGCCTATGTTGGCTGAGAGCTGGGACATGGAAGGTGACGGAACGGCCTTTGTGTTCCATCTGCGCAAGGGCGTTACGTGGAGCGATGGCGAACCCTTCACCGCTGATGACGTACTCTACACCTTCAATATCTACGCCAATCCCAAAGTGGGTGCCATTCAAGCTGGTAAGTTAGCCGATGTGGTTGGTTATGCTGACGTGGTAGCGGGCACAACCGAAACGCTGGCGGGCGTCACCAAAGTGGATGATTACACTGTGCGTGTTGAGTTGTCCAGTCCCTCCCCCCTGTTTGTTGAATTAAAGGTGCCCTTTATCAGCATTTTACCGGCCCACATTTTGGCTTCCGTTCCTGCTGATCAATTGAAGGGTAATGATTACTGGAAGCACATTGTCGGCACCGGCCCATTCATCATGACCAACCTGATCGAAGATCAACTGGTTGAAGGCGTTGCCAACCCCAATTACTTTGAGGGCAAGCCCAAACTGGAAAAAATCGTTTTCCAGGTGTACGCTGACTCGAACACCATGCTGGCTGCGCTTGAAGCCGGTGAAATTGACGGCATGCTCTATCAGGGCGGCGGTATCCCTGTTGACCAGGTCTCCCGCTTCGAAGCTCTGCCCAATCTGAAGGTCTTTGGCAATATGGATGCCGGTCTGCCCACCTTCCTGTTGATCAACCTCAACAAGGAATACTTCAAAGACGTCCGCGTTCGCCAGGCCATCATGTACGCCATTGACCGCCAGACCATTATTGATACGGTCAAGCTGGGTACTGGCACTGTGTCAAATACCATGTTCCCCGCCGCCTGGGCTCGCCCCGACACCCTGATCGATTATCAATACGACCCTGAAAAAGCCAAGGCTTTACTGGCTGAAGCTGGTTGGGACTCCTCTCGCCAGATCGACATGCAGCGCTATTACACCGATCAGGTGAACAAAGACACTGTAGATGCAATCGCTTCCATGCTGCAGGAAGTCGGCATCAACGTGGTGGTGCGCGAAGTCAAGAGTGCTGAATTCCAGGCCTCAGTTGACGATGGCTCCCTGGAACTTGCTTACGCCGCCAACGGCCAGGGCCTTGATCCCTCACTCGGTTTC
This sequence comes from Levilinea sp., assembly GCA_029975215.1. Classification (GTDB taxonomy): domain Bacteria; phylum Chloroflexota; class Anaerolineae; order Anaerolineales; family Anaerolineaceae; genus Levilinea. Next base: position 18,977 of record JARKPO010000079.1, on the reverse strand, counting down.
CTTGTTACCGGTTGCGGTCAGCGTCTCTCGGTTGGCTACTGCAACGAAAGAGTCGATGAATTGTATAAGCTAGGCCAGTCCTCTGCAGACCGCGCCGTGCGCGCCCCTTACTACCAGGAAATCAGCACGATCTTGAATGAAGAACTGCCCAAGATCTGGCTGTGGTACGAAGTCCGCCCGGTGGCGTTTGATACGCGCGTAGTTGGTCTGGCTGAACACTACGCTGAACAGCCCCTGCTCATGTTCGACGTGCCTGTTTACAACGAAATCCACACCTGGTACACCAAGTAAAGCTTTTTCCTGACTATGGTGAGGGCGGGTCTGCCCGCCCTCACCAAACCTAGGAGTACTGCCATGTTCGCCTATTTTATCCGACGCATTTTGATCAACATCCCCATTTTGATTGGAATCACAATCATTATTTTTCTACTGGCCAGTATGATGCCAGGTGATGCTGTGCTGGCGATGATCTCTTCCGAGACTCCCGTCAGCGATGAAATGATCAAAATGCGTCAGGGTGAATTGGGCCTCGATTTGCCGCTGCATATTCAATACTTGCGCTGGATGGGCAATCTGGCAAAAGGAAATTTGGGGTACTCCTTTGTCAGCGCTGAATCGGTCAGCAAAATGATTGCCATACGGATTCCCGCCACATTGGAATTGATGGGCGTCTCTCTGCTCATCTCAATCCTTCTCGGATTAACCCTGGGCACCATCAGTGCGTTCAAACAATATTCGGTGCTTGATTACGGCTTCACCATTTTTGGTTTCATCGGGATCTCCATCCCTGACTTTTTCCTGGGTATGATCCTGGTCTTTATCTTTGCCTTAAAGCTCAAGCTGTTTCCAACTTCGGGGTTTATCACCGCTGGGGAAGAATTTTCGTTGGCTGACAACCTCCGGCACGTCTTTTTGCCCGCCCTGGCGCTGGCGCTGGTGCGCACGGCCGTATTTATGCGCTATACGCGTGCCAGTATATTGGAAGTCCTGGGAAATGATTATGTACGCACAGCCCATGCTAAAGGGTTGAAACAAAGCATCATCGTTCTTCGCCATGTGATGCGCAACGCCCTGATCCCTGTGATCACAATTATTGGTATTAACCTTGGCGTGTTATTTGCCGGTTCTGTGATTATTGAAACGATCTTTCAATGGCCTGGTATTGGGATGATGTTCATCAATGCGGTCACCAGCCGCGACTCACCGGTGATCATGGGCTACGTGTTGCTGACCTCGATCATTGTATTGGCCAGCAACCTGTTGACTGACTTGACTTATTCGCTGGTTGATCCGCGCATCCGTTACGAATAGGAGAAGAGATGGCAGACACAATTGCTCGCCTTGAAAAAATCCGTCCCGAAAGTCTGTGGTCAAAAGCCTGGAAACGGTTTTTGCGGCACAAGCTGGCTTTGTTCGGTTTATCAGCATTGGGTCTTTTGATCTTCAGTGCGCTTGCTGCTTCGCTGCTGACCCCCTATTCGCCCATCAAACAGGATTTGCGCAACCTGCGAAAGGCGCCGACGGCTGAACATTGGCTCGGCACCGATGGGGTGGGGCGTGACATTTTGACGCGCGTCCTCTACGCTGGCCGCATCTCGTTGTCTGTTGGCCTGGTATCCGTTTCCCTTTCCGGGGCAATTGGCATCCTCATCGGTGTGGCAGCCGGGTACCTGGGCGGTAAAACCGATATGATCCTGATGCGACTGACGGATATGGTGATGACCTTCCCATCGCTGGTCATCATCATCACCGTCGCGGCTGCCCTTGGACCGAGCGTATATAACGCCATGCTGGTGATCGGTCTATTAACGTGGCCTTCGATTGCTCGCCTGGTGCGAAGCCAGTTTCTGTCCCTGCGCACGCAGCAATTTGTCACCGCTGCGCGGTCGATTGGCGTTTCAAATTGGGACATTGCCTTTAGACACATCTTTCCAAATACCATCAGCGCAATTACTGTGGCCATTACGTTTGGTATGGCTACTTCCATCTTGATGGAAGCTTCCCTATCATTTCTCGGTCTCGGCGTTCCGCCACCCACGCCCAGTTGGGGCAATATGCTGCGCGACGCGCAGAGCATGAACGTGCTGGAAGGTATGCCCTGGATCTGGCTGCCGCCCGGCATCATGATTGCGCTCTCGGTGTTGAGCATCAACTTTATTGGCGACGGTTTGCGCGATGCGCTGGATCCACGCTCCTTGCTCTAGGAAGGTATTACTATGCCACTAAGCTTTGATATGCCCCTTGATCAGTTGCGGACCTATTCGGGTATCAATCCGCGTCCGCACGATTTCGACGATTACTGGAAAGAAGCCCTCGATGAGATGCGGTCCATTCGCTCAGAGGCAGAACTTATTCCTTCAGATTTTCAAACGTCTTTTGCGGAATGCTTTGACCTGTATTTCAAGGGTGTCGGCGCGGCGCGCGTACACGCCCGGTTAGTTCGCCCGCGCCATGAGCATGGATCTCATCCGGCTGTGCTGATGTTTCACGGTTATTCAGGTGATGCCGGCGACTGGCAGGGAAAATTGCCTTACGCGGCGCTTGGTTACACCGTGGCCGCGCTGGATTGCCGCGGGCAGGGCGGTTTTTCTCAGGATACCGGCGGGCAAACCGGCATGACCCTACGCGGTCATATCATCCGCGGGCTGGATGGCGAACCGCGGGATTTGCTCTACCGCAGTATCTTTCTCGACACCGCCCAGTTGGCTTATCTGGTGATGGAGATGGATCATGTGGACCCGGGTCGAGTGGGCGCGACCGGCTACAGCCAGGGAGGTGGTTTGACCCTGGCCTGCGCTGGGTTGGTGCCGGAGATCAAACTGGCTGCTCCGGTTTACCCATTTTTATGCGATTACAAACGGGTGTGGGAACTGGATTTGGACATCAACGCCTATGCGGAACTGCGTGATTATTTCCGCTGGCACGATCCTTTGCACCAGCACGAAGACGAAATATTCACCCGGCTGGGATACATTGATGTGCAAAACCTGTGCCCGCGCATTCAGGCCGAGGTGTACATGGGCGTGAGTCTGCGCGATCAGATCTGTCCTCCCTCCACACAGTTCGCGGCCTATAACAAAATCAATGCGCCCAAACGTCTTGAGATTTACCCGGACTTTGCGCACGAAGAATTGCACGGTCATGCGGATCGAATTTACCAATTTTTGAGCAAATTATAATTTAAGGAAAATGCAATGACATCTTTCAATGGTTTCTGGCCGGCTTTGTTAACCCCCTATACCCGTGAGGATCAGGTTAATTTCAGCGTGTTACGCGACCTGGTGGATTACCACCTGGCCAAAAAGGTGACCGGCCTGTACATCTGCGGCAGCACAGGCGAAGGGGCTTTTCAATCTACTGAAGAGCGCTTGAAAATTTGTGAAACGGTCATGAATCAGGTGAACGGCCGGATCCCTGTCATTGTGCATGTTGGCGCGTCAGCCATCAACGAGGCGATCACACTTGCCCGGCAGGCTGAACGCCTGGGCGCGGCAGGGATCAGCAGCATCGTTCCGCCAGTGGTGTATAACCCCGCTGGCATTGTCCCTTACCTTGCAAAGCTGGCTGACTCTGTCCCTGGTCTGCCGTTCTTCCCTTACCTGTTTGGCGGCAGTATTAACAGCCTGGCCCTGCTGAAGGAACTGGCCCCCATTCCCAATTTCTTGGGGACGAAGTATTTCGGTGCCAATATGTACGAATTGGGCATCATCGCTGCTTACCGCTCGGAAAACTGGACCGTGTTCTCTGGCATGGATGAGCAGGCCGCGCTGGGGTTGATGTTTGGTGCTCACGGCGTGATTGGCTCCACCTTGAACTTTATGCCGGGCGTCTATGGAAAAATGATTGAGAGTATCCAGGCTGGCAATGCAGATCGGGCTCTGGATTATCAAAAGCGGGCCAACCGCGTTACCCAGATCATGCTTGAGATGGGTTTTGTTGGCTGCATGCGGGCTGCGATGAGCCGGTTGGGCTTTGAAGTGGGCGAACCACGGCTGCCTAACCTGCCTTTGGCTTTTGAAAAACGGGCAGAGTTGTTTGCCCGCTTGGACGAAGCCGGTTTTGAAGAACTGGTTGGATTATAAAAGCATGATTGGCGCAGTTGATATCGGCGGCACGAAAATCGCAATTGGGCTTGTGGAGCGAACCGGCCAGTTGATTGACTTCGTATCGCTGCCGACCCGGCCCGATCAGCCTTATGCCAACGCCCTGGACGATGTGAAAGCAGCTCTACAAAAACTGCTTTCCATGCATTCGGGCTTGTTGGAGGGTATTGGGATTGGAACCACCGGTCGGCTGACCGCTGAAAAGGTGATGGAACCGAATCAATTTCTGCCCGATTGGAGCAATCGTTCCCCGGCTGCGGACCTTGCCGGGGCGTTTCAGGTTCATTCGGCCATCGAAAATGATGCCGATGCTGCCGTTTTGGCGGAACACCTATGGGGAGCATGCGCCGGATCCGCTCGCATGGTGTACATCACCATCAGCACCGGGATTGGCGGCGGCATCATTCTGAACGGCGAACTTTACCGCGGCGTGAACGGATGCCATCCAGAAATTGGTCATCATGTGATTGACCCTTCCGGTCCGGCGTGTTTTTGCGGGGCAAATGGATGCTGGGAACGCATGGCCAGCGGAACCGCCCTGGCGGACTGGGTGCGCACGCACGGCGGCGAACCCCAATGGGATGCGCGTTTGATTTGCGACCTGGCCGAACAAGGCAACCCCCTGGCGAAAGCAGCCGTTGCCCGCACAGCCAAATACCTGGGCATGGGCCTGGCCAATATTATCACTCTGTTCGCGCCCGACAGCGTAATTTTGGGCGGCGGGCTGATGCAGCGTTGGAATTTGTTCCGCGGCGATGTGGAAACGGCCATTGCCAAGCAATGCGGTTTGGTGCCCTGGAATAAGGTCAAAATTGGTGTGTCAACGCTTCAGCATGCTGGCCTGGCGGGTGCAGCAGCTACATGGGTTCATCAATTTGGAGAGCAGTATGATTTTTGATACGCTAGATCATTCAGCACACTATGCGGGCCTGGGAGATCGAATACGCACCGCATTGAAATTTTTACAGGATACGGATCTATCGGCATTGCCTGTGGGCCGGATTGACATTGATGGGGATAACCTGTATGCGCTCGTGCAGGAATATGTCACCAAACCACAGGAACAGGGGATGTGGGAAGCTCACCGGCGATATATCGATATTCAATATGTGCAGCGGGGCCAGGAGCGGATGGGTTTTGCCAGCCTGGAGCGCATGGAGCTGGGTGAATATGTCCCCGATAAGGATTTTTTGCCTATGAGCGGCAAGGGTAATTTTGTGACTGTATTCGCGGGAGCCTTTGTGATCTTCTTTCCGCAGGATGGGCACATGCCCGGCCTGTGCGTGGATGCACCTGAGCCTGTTTGGAAAGTGGTACTCAAAGTCAAATTGGAGGCCTGATGAAATTCAATCGTGACAGTGCTGAAATCTTCATCCCGGACAACACCGGTGAATTAAAAGCGTTGCAGCGCACCACTCACCTGGCGATCGGCGCGCACCAGGATGATCTTGAAATTATGGCGGCGGGACCGATCATTGAATGCTTCAAGAAGGCTGACCAGTGGTTCACCGCGGTGGTTGTGGCGGACGGCCGAGGATCACCTCGCAACGGCGCCTATGCGGATTACAGCGATGATGAGATGCGCCTCGTCCGTTGCCAGGAGCAGCGCAAGGCAGCCCAGATCGGTGAATACAGTGCCCTGATGATGCTGGATTATCCTTCCAGGGATATAAAAAATGGAAAAGATACATGCATCATCGCCGACCTGGTGAATATCCTTGAAACCACCCGCCCGCAAATTGTTTACACCCATAACCTGGCCGATAAACATGACACCCATGTTGGCGTGGCTCTGAAAACCGTTGCAGCCATTCGCCGGCTGCCCCTCTCCGCCCGCCCGGCACAATTGCTTGGCTGCGAGGTGTGGCGCGGTTTAGACTGGATGGTTGATGAGGATAAGATCCTGATCAACCTGTCGGAACGGGAAAATTTGCAGGCCGCGCTGGTTTCGGTATTTGATTCACAAATCAGCGGCGGAAAGCGCTATGATCTGGCTGCTCTGGCGCGGCGGCGCGCAAATGCCACCTATTTGACCTCGCACAGTGTGGATCAGGCCACCAGCCTGGCCTATGCCATGGACATGACGCCGTTAATTCAGGATGATACCCTTGATCCGGCGGCTTTCATCCAGGAGCAAATCCAGCGTATGCTGCGGGAAGTGCAAGACCGACTGAGTAGACTGCAGTAACGGCATTGCCGAACCCAGCGACAAGAGGTAAACATGAGCCTGTATGATGAAATTTTTGAACAGCCTGTGCGCCTGTGTCTTTTATTGGACCGCCAACGTGTTGTGATTGAAAAGATCGCGCAGGAAATTCGTAACCGGGACGTGCAATTTGTCTTTCTGGCTGCGCGGGGAACCTCGGATAATGCCGGGCGGTATGCCAATTATGTTTGGGGGGCGCTCAACCAGCTCCCCCTGGCGCTGGCTACACCTTCCTTGTTTACTTATTACAACCAGCCTCCAATGATCAAAAATGCGCTGGTGGTGGGCGTGTCGCAATCCGGTCAATCGCCCGATATTGTGAGCGTCATTGAATCTGGAAAAAGGCAGGGTAACCTGACCCTGGCTATTACCAATTCACCGGATTCGCCGCTGGCAAAGGCAGCCGATTTTGTGATTGACATCATGGCCGGGCCAGAGCTGGCTGTGGCCGCTACCAAAACCTACACGGCTGAATTGATGGCGATTGCCATGCTTTCGGCTGCGCTGGCAGAATCTACTCCCATGTGGAACCAGCTTGGCCAGGTAGCCGGTTGGGTGGACGAGACTTTGCAGCAAAGCCGCACTATTGAGCAGGTGGTACAGCGCTACCGGTACATGCCGCAATGCGTGGTATTGGGGCGCGGGTACAACTATGCCACGGCTTTTGAATGGGCGCTAAAGCTGAAGGAATTGACCTATACCGTGGCCGAACCGTACTCTTCTGCCGATTTTCAACACGGCCCGGTGGCGATGATCTCAGACGGCTTCCCGGTTCTGGCGGTAGTTGCTAACGGCGGTGTGCTTAACTCGATGGTGACATCACTTGAACACTTGAAGAAGGATCTGATGGCTGAACTGGTGGTCATTTCCAATAACCAGCGCGCGCGCAGCCTTGCACAGGTTTCTTTTACCATCCCGGAAACCATGCCCGAATGGCTTTCGCCGCTGGTCAGCATTGTACCTGCGCAATTGTTTGCTTATCATCTGACCGTGGCCAGGGGTTATGACACGAATGCGCCGCGCGCCATTCGCAAAGTGACGGAAACCCGATAACCGCGCAATTCTCCCGATTGTTTTCAGATCAATGTTTTCCATTCCGGTAATATCCAGACACGTGCCTTTTATCAGCCAAACTTTGATGTCATCCTGACCAGGCAGAGAGGGTTGTGCCTGTGGAGATACGGCAGCATCTGTGCCTATCCGGTAATTATGTAGTAGAGCAGTATTTAATAAAACTCTTGATTATCCAATAAGAATCTTTTCGAATCCACACAAAACAGAACGATACAAATATGGATTAGCTATTACAGCATACCTGGGCAGGGTGGAGCGGAGTTCGTCAGGTCGGCCGAATTGCAGAGTCTGCCGCACAAAATCCTGCCCTGCGGAAGGGCGTCCCTGTGCCGGATGTAGAGTTTTAACTTAACCCCCTAAGGCCAGTACAAAGTACTCTTATGGTCATAAGGAAGATTGAATTCATTCTCCGCTGCTGGATGGTTTTTTGTTTGCGTTTTGAACCAAATCGAGGATGACAGCCAGTCTCCTCTGCCTGATCCATAAACACCTGAAAAGGCATCTCGTTGGGGATAGAGAAGCAAAATACTAATTTTAGGGATCAATTGTCACGAGAATCACAAATTATCCAATTACCCTATTGACTTTTGGCAATAAATTGCTAATATAAATATATATGTGACCGCTCACAATTCACCAATCGCTGTTTATCAGGCAGCCGTGAACAAAAAAAATAAAGCAACGATTTACGATGTCGCCGACAAAGCCGGTGTGTCCAGGCAGACGGTTTCACGTGTGCTAAATAACCGCCCAGAAGTGTCGAAGAAGACCAGGCAACGGGTGAAAGAGGTGATGGCTGAACTTAACTTTCAGCCAAACGCCGTTGCTCAGAGTCTGTCCAGACAAAAAAGTTTCCTTTTTGGGGTTGTAATCTCCGGCTTAAAATACCTGGGCCCTTCGCGGGTTTTAAGCGGCATCACGAATAAAGCCGAAGAGTTGGGTTACGGCTTGTTGCTCAAAGAGGTCCATAATTCAAACTCCACCAATGTCATTCCTTTGCTCGATTGGTTTAAATCGCATCAGGTGGATGGAATCATCTGGGCAGCGCCTGAGGTTGAAGATAACAGGCAATGGATTAAAGGTGTTTTCCCCATGATTGATATCCCGATTATTTTTCTGACTATGGAGGAAGAGAAAACTGTCACGATTGTCACAACTGACAATTTTTCCGGCGCCAGGGCGGCAGTCAATCATTTGATCCAGAAGGGCAGAAGAAATATTGCCCATATTTCGGGCCCGCTCGATTGGTGGGAGGCCAGGCAGCGGAAGATGGGCTGGGAATCGGCATTAACGGAAGCTGGGCTCCAGGTATCCGATCGCATGTGGACACAGGGGAACTGGTCTTCAAAAAGCGGAAAAACAGCCTTTCTGGAATTGATTGAAAAATATCCCGAAGTCGATGGGATTTTTGCTGGAAACGACCAGATGGCTTTGAGCATCCTTCAGACTGCACCAGAAATTGGCAGGAGGATTCCGCAGGATCTATCGGTCGTTGGATTCGATGGGATTGCTGAGTCAGAGTTTTACATCCCGTCGTTATCGACCGTGTATCAAAATCAGGACGAACTGGGACGAATTGCTGTAACTGAATTGGTTTCACAAACTGTTATGAAATTGACGCAAAGAAAAGCCGTGGAGCCAAAATACATCACCATTCAGCCCGAATTGATTGTCCGTCAAAGTTCGTAAACTGAAGAAGGAGGTGGTTAACTTTCACAATTGATGTTAATGCGGAAATGCTCTAATTGATATGGGACCAACCAGAGCATCTCCAGGAAAGACGAACAAACTCAGACGACGTTGAGTTCATTCGTTCGACATATTTTAACCCAAAACCATCTAGTTTGTCATTAGGAGGAGAGTATGTTCCTCAAGAAGAATACGTTCAAGTTCTTGCTTTTGACTGTGATCCTTAGCGTGGTTCTTAGCGCCTGCGGTACTGCCGCAGCCCCCGCTGCCCCCGCTGCTCCCGCTGCCCCCGCTGCTTTCGGTCAGGCCTCTTGTGCCCCGAATTGCACCTACAAAGACATGGTCATGTGCTACCCTCAGCTTGGTGCGGAAAGTGACTGGCGCACTGCCAATACAGCTTCATTCAAGGATCAGGCTGCAAAAGACGGCTTCCAGCTGGTGTTCTCGGATGCCCAGCAGAAGCAGGAAAACCAGATCTCCGCTGTGCGTGCCTGCATCCAGCAGGGTGTCAGCGTAATCGCCTTGCCCCCTGTGGTTGAAGACGGCTGGGATGCTGTGTTAACCGAAGCCAAAAATGCCGGTATCCCCGTCATCATTGTGGACCGCTCTGTCAGCGCAGACCCATCTCTGTATGTTTCCCACATTGGCTCTGACATGAAGTTGGAAGGCGAGCGCGCTGCTGAAGAATTCAACAAGAAATTCCCGAACGGCGCAAAGATTTTGGAACTGTCGGGTACCACAGGTTCTGGCGCTGCAGTTGGCCGGGCTGAGGGCTTCCGTGCCAAACTCAACAAGAATATCGAAATCATCGATTCCCAGACTGGTAACTTCACCCGTGCGGAAGCTGTTCCTGTCATGCAGGCGTTCTTGCAGAAATACAAACCGGGCACCGATTTCCAGGGCATCTTCATTCACAATGATGATATGGGCCTTGGGGCAATCGAAGCGTTGAAGGCTGCTGGCGTGAAACCGGGCGATCTCTTCATCGTCTCCGTTGATGGCACCCGCGGCGGTTTCCAGGCCATGATCGATGGTTGGTTCCAGGCTGATGTTGAATGCAATCCGCTGCTTGGACCGCAGGTTGCAGAGATGGCGTTGAAGCTCATGAACGGTCAGCCAATCGATAAGAATGTTTTGACCAATGAGACCGTTTACTATCCCGACAAGGCTGCCGAGCTGCTGCCCAGCCGCAAGTACTAGATCAGGCATGAGCTTTGCGTGAAGCCTCCGTGCTTCCGCATGAGTATGTCTGGTGTTGACAGGGAGCGGCAGGTCGCGTGCCATGTCGCTCCCTGTAGAAAACCGCAGTGAGTCCTTGAGAATCTCATCAATTCAGCTGAATTGACTGGTAGCACTTCAAAACAACGACTCTTGCAAGCCCCATTCCGATCATCATTAAGAATTTCGAAAGCCTCTACGATCAGCCTCCGATCTAGAACGCGGCGGGAGAGAGATGAACCAGAAGACCTTTTTTAGACGATTCCGTGATAGCCAGATTTTCTGGCCGCTTGTGGCCTGGATCATTATTCTGGTTTTTGATGCCATCATTGATCCCACCTTTTTCAGACTTGGGATTATTGAAGATCCGACGTACGGGAAGCATTTATACGGCAACCTGGTAGATATTTTCAACAACGGTGCGCCCCTTATGCTGGTGGCCATCGGTATGACGCTGGTGATCGCCACTGGCGGAATTGATTTATCTGTCGGCGCGGTGATCGCCATCTCCGCAGCAATGGGTGCGGTATTGATCAACCCTGCGCTTGGAAACAAGTTAATTTCGAATGAGATTCTGACGAAGAATGCGACAAACACCCCGCTGCCGATCATTATTTTAGCGGATTTGCTGGCGGGTACCTTATGCGGACTCTGGAACGGCCTTTTGGTCTCCAGAGTGAAAATTCAACCGATGGTAGCTACGCTGATCTTAATGGTTGCAGGCCGTGGGATTGCCCAGCTCATCACCAACGGTCAGATCATGACGATCTATTACACACCCTATTTTTGGTTTGGCAACGGCTACATCCTGGGGTTGCCAGTTTCAATTTACATTGTCGCATCGGTACTGATTTTGGGTTGGGTTCTGGTCCGAAAAACATCCATTGGTCTGTTCATCGAATCGGTCGGGATCAATGCCAAATCAGCTTATTACAGTGGTATCGATGAAAAGAATGTTAAATTATTTGCTTACATGTTTTGCGGTTTCTGCGCCGCAATTGCTGGCTTGATCCTCAGCTCATATGTGCACAGCGCGGATGGAAACAACAACGGTTTGAATTACGAACTGGATGCCATCCTGGCGGTTGTGATGGGCGGTACGCTGATGACCGGCGGGCGGTTCAACCTGTTGGCCAGCGCGATCGGTGCGGTGGTGATTTGGACCTTTACGGTCACGGTCTATCACCTGGGGGTGCCAGCCAATGCGCTGTTGGCAGCGAAAGCCATCCTGGTCCTTGTCGTCATCCTGCTTTATTCTGACTATACGCGCCGATTTCTCAATCGAATCACCATAAAACGAAGAGTAGCCAAGCATGAAACATCAAATTAGCCGCTTCTTGATCAAAAACGGTGGTGTGCTCTTACCCTTTGCGGTTTTCCTTATGATCTATTTTCTCGGCGGAAAGTTGTATCCCGCCATGCAGAAACCGCAAGTCTTCTTTAACCTTTTTATCAATGATTCCAGCCTGCTGCTGGTGGCCATTGGTATGACATTGGTGATCTTGACCGGCGGAATCGATCTTTCGGTAGGAGGGGTCATTGCCCTCGTCACCACGGCTTCGGCGGCGATGCTTAGAGATGGTGCCAGTGCGTATCTTGTCATGCCGCTGATGATCGTCATCGGAGTTTCCCTGGGCGCGCTGATGGGCTGGATCATCCAGGATCTCAAAGTTCAACCCTTTATTGCCACTCTGATGGGGCTTTTCTTTGCCCGGGGCATGGCGTATATCATCAGCTTGACCTCTGTTCCGATCAAGAACGAAGTCTATAAAGCCATCGCTCTCACGCCCATTTACATTCCCTTCTTCCCAAAGACGTACATCTACGTTACCACGCTGGTTGGCCCGATCATGCTTCTGGTGGCGATCTACATATCCTATTTCACGCGGTTTGGACGCACGATATACGCCATCGGCAGCAATGAACAATCGGCCATGTTGATGGGGTTGCCAGTGCGGCGTACCAAGATCCTGGTCTATGCCTTCAGCGGATTGTGCTCAGCTCTGGCCGGGATTGTCTTTAGCCAGTCATTATTGGCAGGCTACGGTCAGTTTGCCACGGGTATGGAGCTCGATGCCATCGCGGCGGTTGTGATTGGCGGCACCGCCTTGACGGGCGGGATCGGCAATGTGATCGGCACCTTGTTTGGCGTGTTGATCCACGGCACGATTGTTTCGGTTCTCCAGTTCAATGGAACGCTGAGTTCGTGGTGGACTCGTATCGGTGTTGGCATCTTAACTCTGCTTGCCATCGGCGTGCAAAGTGCCTTCTATGTCAGAAAAAAGCGCTCTTAGGAATCTCATACGGACTGAGCCATCTGGAAAATATCGAGGGAATGTATGAGCGAGACAGTAAACAAAATTGTGAATATGGAAGGCATTTGTAAAACCTTCTTGAGCGTACAGGCGCTGGATCAGGTTGATTTCTCACTGTTGAAGGGTGAGATCCATGCGCTGGTGGGCGAGAACGGCGCGGGAAAATCCACCCTGATCAAAATTCTCACAGGCGTTGAACAGCCTGATGCCGGCACCATCATGATCAACGGACAAAAAGTGGTCATCCACTCTACGCACCATGCCCAGGCACTTGGCATCAGCACGGTGTACCAAGAGGTCAACCTCTGCCCGCATTTGAGCGTGGCTGAAAATATTCTCATTGGCCGGGAACCGCATAAATTTGGTTTTCTGGATCGAAAAGCCATGAACGCCAGAGCCAAAGAGATCATGTGCGGACTGGGTGTGGATATGGATGTCACCCAGCCCTTGGGGATCTGCTCCGTGGCTGTGCAGCAAATGGCAGCCATTGCGCGCGCTCTGGAAATCGCAAACGCCAAAATCCTTGTGCTCGATGAACCGACCTCCAGTCTGGATGCGAATGAGACCGCGCAGCTTTTTACAGTGATGCGCAGACTGAAGGCTGAAGGGGTTTCAATTATTTTCATCACACATTTTTTGAACCAAATTTACGAGGTTGCAGACCGGATTACAGTTTTGCGTAATGGCAAGCTGGTTGGCACTTACGATATCAATTCGCTGTCGCGCCTTGAATTGATCACCAAGATGATCGGACGTTCTCTTCTGGAATATGACGAGATGGTGAATATGAAGGAGGAGAGCCGAAGATTCATCCAGAGTGAACCCTGGCTGAAGGCGGAACAACTGTCCCGCGCTGGGTCGGTAGAACCGTTCGACTTGGACCTGCGCGCAGGGGAAGTCGTTGGCCTGGCAGGCCTGCTGGGTTCAGGGCGCACCGAGATTGCCCAACTCCTCTTTGGAATCGACAATCCCACCTCTGGGACGCTGCGCATCGATGACGTCAAAGTTGAGGATTTCGCACCGCTGAAATCGATTGGACGCGGGGTAGCACTCTGCCCGGAGGACCGAAAGGAGTCCGGCATCATCGGCAATCTGACCGTGCGCGAGAATATTATCCTGGCCATGCAGGCCGGCCTGGGATGGTTTAAATTCCTAAATAAGCAGGAACAATACGAAATTGCCGACAAGTACATCAAACTATTGAATATTGCCACCCCGTCTGCCGACCAGCAGGTCAAGAACCTGAGCGGGGGTAATCAGCAAAAGGTCATCCTGGCCCGATGGCTGGCGACCAATCCTCGGTTGCTCATCCTGGATGAACCCACCAGAGGAATCGATGTGGGCGCAAAAGCGGAAATCCAAAAGCTGGTTCTTTCATTGGCAGAGGAAGGCAAATCGTGTGTGTTCATTTCTTCTGAATTGGAGGAGGTGCTGCGGACCAGCCACCGGGTGGCCGTCATGCGTGAACGCAAGATGGTAGCTGAATTCACGGATGAATCTGGCGACCAGATCATGCAGGCAATTGCCGGGAGCTGATCGAAAGAGATTTAAGTTTTCAACATGAGAGGCGGATGCGATATTGAGATTTTCCGAACCCTGCCAGAGGAGCATTTATTAACACCGCATTGGTCATGAAAAGATCTTTTCTATGAAGCGGCGGGGTGAGGCAGGCATCAACGACATTATGGTTATTGCGCAGAAACCTCTCAAAGTAAATCCAACCGGATGGATGTAATGTTGGAGACGAGCGGACGGGATCAATAGACCCACCGAAAAGCGTATCCACTTCAGCGCTTTGGACGGCAGTTGAGAACAACAGCGCAGTATTCGCTTTGTTAAAATCAGGAAACGTAGAAGGCCGGATAAACAAGGCGTACAGAAAAAAGTCGTAAACATTGGCAGAAAGGGTTGTGTGATCGATGGAAGGTAATCACAAATCACAAAAGGGTTATGACGGCGAAAAAATGATCCTGGGAATTGAATTTGGATCCACACGCATTAAAGCCGTCCTGATCGATCAAAACAATGCCCCAATCGTCAGCGGCAGCCACGAATGGGAAAATCAGTACGTCAATGACTTTTGGACGTACAGTATCGAAAACATTTGGGCAGGTCTGCAGGATTGTTATTCAAAATTGGCAGACGCTTACAACCAGAAATTCCAAAGTCCACTCACAACCGTCTCTGCCATCGGTTTCAGCGCCATGATGCACGGATATATGCCATTTGGAAAGGACGGCGATTTGCTTGTGCCGTTCCGTACATGGCGCAACACAACGACGGGACAGGCCGCTGAACAACTGACCGAGTTATTTCAATTCAATATCCCGCAACGATGGAGCATCGCCCACCTGTATCAGGCGATCTTGAACGGGGAGCCGCACGTCAGCAGGATCCGTTATTTGACCACATTAGCCGGATATGTTCATTGGCAACTTACCGGAAAGAAGGTCCTGGGGATTGGGGATGCTTCGGGTATGTTTCCTATTGACGGCAGCAGCCATAACTATGACCGCCGCATGATGGAACTGTTTCATTCCAAAGTTGCGGAGCATAATTTTCCATGGAAACTCGAAGATATTTTGCCCGAGGTGATCATGGCGGGCGAACCGGCCGGCTTTCTTTCTGAGGAAGGCGCGAGATTGCTGGATCCCAGCGGGCAGTTACAGGCAGGTATTCCATTGTGCCCACCCGAGGGTGATGCAGGTACAGGCATGGTCGCCACCAACAGCGTGGCCGAACAAACGGGCAACATCTCTGCTGGTACGTCAATTTTTGCCATGATCGTCCTGGAGAAACCGTTCTCGAAGGTATACCCCGAGATCGACATGGTGACCACGCCAGCCGGAAAGCCCGTGGCGATGGTGCACGCCAATAATTGCACGTCTGACCTCAACGCCTGGGTGGAGCTATTCCATGAGTTCTCGTGCACGGTTGGTCAGGAGGTCAGCCAACCTGAGATATTCGAGAAGCTTTTTCAAAAAGCATTGGAAGGCGATGTGGATGGCGGCGGGTTGCTATCCTACAATTATTTATCCGGCGAACCGATCACGCATCTGAAAGAAGGACGGCCGTTGTTCGTGCGCATGCCCGATAGCCAGTTTTCGTTGGCCAATTTTATGCGGATGCATTTATATTCGGCTGTTGCCACGTTGCGGATTGGCATGGACATCCTCTTTATCGACGAACAGGTCAGAATCAGTCAATTACTCGGTCACGGCGGTTTTTTCAAAACCAAAAGCGTGGGCCAAAGCATGATGGCCGCGGCATTGAATATCCCCATTTCAGTGATGGATACGGCAGGCGAGGGTGGCGCCTGGGGGATCGCCTTACTTGCGGCCTACATGTTGAATAAGGGCAGCAACGAGTCGTTGGAGTCTTACCTGTCAAGAAAGGTTTTTACAGGTACCCCCGGTTCGACCATCTACCCTGACCAGCAGGATGTACGTGGATTTGGGGTTTTCCTGGATCGCTATAAAGCAGGATTGAATATTGAAAAAACTGCGGTGCAATCATTGAAGTGATGAACATAGATCGTTGTTTTGGACAACGAATCCGATGAGTGGAATGAGTGCGGAGGTAAATATGCCAAAAATGGAAGAAAACGAAGTCTGGTTTGTCGCAGGTTCGCAGTTATTATACGGGCCCAAAGTTCTGGAGGCTGTGGCGGTACATAGCCAGGAAATGGCATCCTATATCAATTCGAATCATAACGTTCCCTGTAAATTTGTTTATAAAGGGGTGATCAAATCCAACGAGGAAGTCACCGCAATCGTCAAACAGGCCAATTATGATGATCGCTGTGTGGGAATCGTTACCTGGTGTCACACCTTCTCCCCTTCAAAGATGTGGATTAACGGTCTCAATCTTTTACAAAAACCTTATTGCCATTTAGCGACCCAGTACCATGTCGAAATTCCAAACGAAGAAATTGACATGGACTTTATGAACCTCAACCAGGCAGCCCACGGCGACCGTGAGCATGGTTTTATCGGGGCGAGAATGCGCTTGCACAGGAAAGTGATCGCCGGTCATTGGAAAGATGAAAATGTTCTCAAGGAATTGTTTGAATGGATCCGCGCCGCGTTGGGTTATAAAGTCAGCCAAAACCTTTCCGTTGTCCGCTTCGGCGATAATATGCGCGAGGTGGCAGTCACCGAAGGGGATAAGGTCGAAGCGCAGATCAAATTGGGTTGGCAGGTCAATACCTGGCCAGTGGGAGAGCTTGTCAACGAAATCAACAAAGTGACCGATGAAGAAGTACAAGCGAAAGTCAAAGAATATCGGGAAGAATACCAACTCAACACCGATGATCTCCATGCTGTACATTATCAAGCCAGGGTGGAGATCGCCATGGAACGCATCCTGCAGAGAGAGCATGCGGATGCATATACCAATACCTTCCAGGATTTGTGGGGCATGGAAGAGCTACCGGGTATTGCTTCGCAGCATTTAATGTCTCGCGGATATGGCTACGGTGCCGAGGGCGACTGGCGGACTGCAGCCATGGTTCATATCATTAAAGCTATGACGCAAGGGCTCACTGGCGGAAGTTCTTTCATGGAGGATTACACCTACCATTTCGAAAAAGAGGACGGCTACTCGCTTGGCGCCCATATGCTTGAAGTTTGCCCGTCCATTGCAGCAGCAAAACCGCGCATTGAGGTGCACCCCCTCGGTATCGGTGGAAAAGAAAGCCCGGCCCGCCTGGTGTTTGAGGGGCACCCTGGTAAAGCCATTGTGGCCTCGCTCATCGACATGGGCGGGAGACTCCGCCTCATCGTGCAGGATGTCGAGTGCATTAAACCGATCATGGATATGCCAAACCTGCCCGTCGCCCGGGTGATGTGGAAAGTGCTGCCGAACCTTCGCGACGGCATTCGCCATTGGATCACAGCCGGTGGCGCTCATCATACGGTGCTGAGTTACGACGCAACGGCAGAGATGCTCGAAAATTGGGCCGAAATGATGGATATTGAGTTCATTCATCTCACAGCGAACACTACCGTCGAAGAGTTGAAAAAGGAACTCCGCGTCAACGACTTGCTCTGGAAGCTGAGGTAATATGCTGGAACAATTACGACACCAGGTGCTGGCGGCAAACCTGCTTCTTCCAAAATATGCACTGGTTACTTTGGCTTGGGGAAATGTCTCGGGGATTGACCGTGCCAGCGGACTGGTTGTAATCAAACCATCCGGCGTGAATTATGCCGAGATGACCGCAGAGGATATGGTAGTCGTTGATCTCGATGGAAAAATCGTTGAAGGTAAACTCAATCCTTCCTCCGACACGCCGACACATATCGAACTTTACAAAGCATTTCCAAATATTGGCGGCATCGTGCACGCGCACAGCCGTTGGGCAACAAGTTTTGCTCAAGCCGGCAAACCAATCGAACCCACGGGCACGACTCATGCGGACTATTTTTACGGCACAATTCCCTGCACCCGGCTAATGACTCCTGGTGAAATTGCGGAGAATTACGAACTAGAAACTGGCAAGGTGATCATCGAGACCTTCCATTCCCTGGATCCCGATTTGGTTCCAGCTGTTTTGGTCCAAAATCACGGCCCCTTCTGCTGGGGGGGGACGCCTGAAAAAGCAGTCGAAACAGCTGTGGTTCTGGAGGAAGTTGCTTTTATGCATTACCATGCATTGGCGCTAAATTCAGAACTCCCGCCCATGCAAAAAGAACTGCAGGATAAGCACTTCTTCCGAAAACACGGAAAAAATGCCTATTATGGACAAAGAAGGCCAAAAGGTTAGGGATCTCACTTCGCTGCTGGAGCATGCCCGGCAAGCGCGGATCTCTTGCAGAGCGCTTTGCGGTCAGAGTTTATTAGGGCGGCGGATTCCACTCACACCGCGCCGGGTGCTGGCGTATCCCGGAGCGGTGTGGTTTTCTGCCCTGGCTGCCAGGGTGGGCGAATCCATCCCCGCTGCATAAGGCACACGAAAGGGTATTGTTGCTGTGACTTCGCCGCAAGATACCTGTGTTGGTAAGGTGTCCTTCAGACAACCTGTCGTTTTTGGATTCAATCTCATCGTCTTGTGGACCTCGAGATTACGTATGCGGATCAGTTCCGGTAGGTAATCCATTCCATTCGCGGCAATCTGTTCCGCGATTTCTTCGATAGTGCAAGTTTTTTTCTGTAAATTCGGTCAAGTTCTCCCAACGGTTTGTTAATGTTCCAGCGGAAAGCTGTGGATATGTGGACGGAGAAAGCACTGCCCACATATCCACAGTTACTACTACGACGATTGCCCCGTCCCAACGTTCAAATAGATCTTGCCACCTTCCCACTCATCGCTGATTTCAAGTAGGACTGCGCTAATCAGCCGTAAAGCCGATTTTTCGTTGGGGAAAATAC
>JARKPO010000066.1 GCA_029975215.1 Levilinea sp. | reverse complement strand
ACGCTATTCTGGTTTGTTCGTGCTGCTTAAACAGAAGTGGACGCTCTCCGACCAACAGAAAACCCTTGTCCTGCAAGCCGCCCTGGCCACCTTTCGCAGCCTGGTTTACCCGAATGTCCGTTCTTTTGTCTGAACCTCAGGATAAATATCTTGACGGATGAAAGCACTCATGATAAACTATCATTCGTTCGGGGGCGTGGTGTAGTGGCTAACATGCGGCCCTGTCAAGGCCGAGACCGCGGGTTCGAACCCCGTCGCTCCCGCCACTCAATCAAGAAGTCGTGCAAACGGCTTCTTTTTTGTTTAATCCGCGCGAAACCGAGGCCCCCAGGAGGGGATGCATTCGAACCCCGTCGCTCCCGCCACTCAATCAAGAAGTCGTGAAAACGGCTGTGTTGCCTCACAAACTGCCGCCTATTCAATTTTACTCATGATATATAATTAGTCTAAATGTTCAAATTTATGGTAACTATTTCCAAGGTTGTTTCACGCAGATCGTACAGGAGAATCCCATGTCCGTGATACACAAAATCGACCTTCTGGAAATGCCTAATCAGCCCATTCCTTGGCACGCCACACCGGCAGATCACGTCTACCAAAAACTTCAAGCCAACCTCAATGGATTAAATCGTCGGCAGGTCGAAGAGCGACAGCAGGAGTTCGGGCGTAACACCCTGCCAGCTCGAAAGCCGCCGAGATTCATTGATATTGTATTGCACCAATTCAAAAGCCCTTTGATTTATATCTTAATGATCGCAGCACTGATTGCCATGTTAACTGGAGATCTGAAAGATGCAGTTTTTATCTTGTTGGTAATTATCCTCAACGCCGCAATAGGCACTATTCAGGAGTGGCGGGCTGAACAAAGCGCCCATGCCTTGCAGTTGTTAGTATCCGCTCAAGCCAGGGTCCGCCGTGAAGGACAGCAACTATTGATCAACGCAGAAGAATTGGTGCCTGGCGATGTGATTCTGCTCGAATCCGGCGACAAAGTACCGGCTGACCTGCGACTGGTGCAGGTTAACAATTTAGCCGTTGACGAATCATTTCTAACCGGCGAGTCGATCGCCGCTGCGAAAAGACTCGATCTGCAAGAACGAGAAATTCCTGTCAGCAACCGATTGAATATGGCCTACGCTGGATCCACAGTTACGTCCGGGCGAGGCTTGGGCTTAGTGACTGCCACAGGGAGATACACAGAAGTTGGGAAAATAGCCCGAATTGTAGCGGAAGAGGAAGGCTCTAAACCGCCGCTCGTCCTCCGTATGGAGAAATTTTCTCACCAAATCAGCGTGGTTGTGCTTGCCTTCGCTGGCGTTTTGGGGATGATCTCATTTGGCCGCGGTATGCCTGTAAATGAAGTTCTGTTATTAGTAATCGCCATGGCCGTTTCAGCCATTCCAGAGGGACTGCCTATAGCAATGACAGTGGCGTTGTCGCTTTCAACCGGGCGAATGGCCAAACGGAATGTGATCGTACGAAAGTTAACGGCCGTGGAAAGTCTGGGTAGCTGCACAGTCATCGCCAGCGATAAAACCGGCACACTTACCGTGAACCAACAAACAGTGCGCAGCATCCTCTTCCCTGAAGGAAAACATCTGCAAATCAGCGGACAGGGTTACAACGACGAGGGCGAAATCCAAACGGCGGAAGGCAAACCTGTTGATGAACACACTCGGGCCCGTCTTATAAAACTGGCTCAGAAAGTTATTTTGTGTAATGAAGCCACTCTGAATAAATCCCAAGGAGAATGGAAACACGCGGGCGACGCAATGGATGTGGCCTTGCTTGCCTTTGCAATAAAGGCTGGCGTTGTGCCAGCCGAGGTTCGCAAGCAAGCCAGAGCATTGGCAGAAATCCCCTTTGAATCTGAGAAACGGTACGCCGCAACTCTCCACGAATTAGAAGGGAGGACGGTTGTGGTAGCTAAGGGGGCCGTTGAGACAATCTTGAATTTCTGTACCACGATAGAAACGGCAGACGGTTTGAAGGAGTTAAATGCTGAATGGATTAATCGTCAAGCAACAGAACTCGCCGAGAATGGCTACAGGGTTTTAGCCCTGGCTGCTGCAATTGATCATCCCGCTGCAGAGGGAGCAGATTTTTATGAAGGCTCTTTATCCGGCATGACCTTCATTGCCTTAGCGGCCTTCATTGACCCTTTGCGGCCCGAAGTACTTGAGGCTGTAAATACCGCCAAAAGCGCCGGGGTCCATGTTGCCATGGTCACGGGAGATCACCCCGCTACAGCCTTCGCCATTGCTCGCGAGTTAGGAATTGCCGCCGATCGGGATCAAGTCGTCACCGGTCAAGATCTGGCAGACATTGGCGACGTACATGTCCCCGAGTTCTATGAACGAGTAAAACAATCCAGTGTATTTGCTCGTGTATCGCCCGACCAAAAATTGCATATTGTCGAAGCCATGATGGCGATGGGGAATTTTGTCGCGGTAACAGGTGATGGTGTCAACGATGCCCCCGCTTTGCGTAAAGCCAATATTGGTGTCGCTATGGGTTCAGGCACTGACGTAGCCAAAGATACAGCCTCCCTCATTGCCACCGATGATAATTTTGCTTCAATTGTGGCTGGTATTGAAGAGGGTCGTCACGCTTATGCCAATGTACGCAAAGTAACATTGCTCTTAATCTCAACCGGTCTTGCCGAATTGGTGCTCATCGGCCTGTCAATCGCCGCTGGGCTGCCAGTGCCGCTCCTGGCTATCCAAATCCTATGGTTAAACCTGGTTACCAACGGCATTCAAGATGTAGCATTGGCTTTCGAGGCAGGTGAAAAAAGGGTGATGAATGTACCTCCACGCGCCCCGACAGAAGGTCTTTTTAACCGCAAGATGATCGAACAAGTGCTGCTCAGCGGATTAACCATGGTTGTCGTTTGCTTTGGAGCCTGGTACGCGATGAATCGCGCCGGATGGGATGAAACCACGGCCCGAAGCAGTCTTTTAACGCTGTTGGTTCTCATGCAGTTCTATCATGTGCTCAATTGTCGCTCGGAATCAACTTCAGCTTTCCGGGTACCCCTGAAGAACAATCCAATCCTTATGCTGGGCATGGCTTTAGCTTTCGCGCTGCATTTTTTGGCGACAGAAGTTCCCTTCTTACAATCCTTGCTGCGCACAGAAAGTCTGCCGATCCAGTATTGGCTCATCTATGCGCTGGCGGGGTTAATCCTACTTTTTGTGCTTGAAATCTACAAGAAAGTGACGAAAAGGGCGCAGTAGCCCTCTTACTCGCCCACACCCTTTCCTGAAGTGGGGACATGCAATGCAAGCAAAAGGTGCGCTGAACGGCGTACTTTTTGCTGCCAACCCAAACGACTACTATTCAAAACATCTCCTTTTCGCCGCCTTTAGAACTCATTCCGCCTTAACATGTTGAGATCAAGTGAGAACCCGCATACTTCTTCTGTTGATTCAGCATGAGTGGCACTGTCACCACCGACCGTCTTTTTGGAAACAACCACCCACACGTCGCGCAACCGAAAACCCTTCTCAAAAAATGGAAACTCGTTTATTATTAATAATAAGTAACTGGTTGAGTATTTTAGGGTGAACAATGACCGTCCGCCATGCCATTCTTGGGTTGATCGCACAAAAGCCGCGCCACGGCTATGAAATCCGCGCCGCCTTTGAAGCATTAGTGGGTGGTGACAAAAATTGGGAGGTTAAACCCGCCCAAATTTACACCACCCTGGAGCGGCTCGAAGAAGCCGGCATGATACATCGCGCCTCCGATTTGGGTGAAGGTGAAGAACCCTCACGTCGCATCTATCAAATCACACCGCTCGGCCAGGAGACTCTTAAAGAATGGTTCTCAACTCCCACCCCATCAGATCACCAGCGGGACGATTTCTTTATCAAATTAATGATTGGCATGGCCAGTTCACAGGGCGATCCGTTGCGGTTGATCCAAACGCAGCGAGCGATTCTCTTTCAGGAAATGCACAACATCACCAATCAGCGGGATGGCTGCGACCCTGAGGCTGAGATGGCGCAAATATTGCTGCTGGACAAAGTGATCATGCACCTGGAGGCAGACTTAAGGTGGCTGGACATGATTGAAAGCCGCCTCCCTTCGATTCTTGAGCAACCTCTACCCAGACCGGCACTCAACCGCCGCGGCCGGCCGCGAAAGGGTGAGAAGGGTTCAACCTATCCCCCTCCATCGAAGCCCTAGGAGATCCACGGTATCTGAATGCTTCTCACCGATCGCTGGCGCAGCGAAATACCTGCTCGCCGTGTAATGAAACGCACACACTTATCAGGAGTAAACCATGTCGGCCATATCAACTCACAACCTAACAAAAATCTTTGGCTCCGGGCCAGCGTCCGTTACAGCACTAGATCATGTCAACCTCTCCGTAAATGATGGGGAATTTGTTGCCATTATGGGCCCAAGCGGCTGCGGTAAATCCACCCTTTTGCACTTAATCGGGGGGTTAGACCGCCCAACCGAAGGCAGCGTTACGATAGACGGAATTTCCATCACCGACTTGAACGACGATCACCTCACCAAACTACGCCGCCGGAAATTGGGGTTTGTTTTTCAATTTTTTAATCTCATCCCGGTTCTCACCGCCCTTGAAAATGCCGCACTGCCCATCACGCTGGATGGTGTCAAACCGTCTACGGCACAAAAGCAAGCAGCTGAATGGCTGGCCCGCTTCGGGTTGGCAGATCGTGCGTCTAGCCGCCCAGATCAACTTTCCGGTGGACAACAGCAGCGCGTGGCAATCGCCCGCGCATTGGCAGCAGAACCAACCCTGATATTAGCAGATGAACCCACCGGAAATCTGGACACGCGTTCTGGGGACGAAATTGCTCACCTCATGCGTGATGTGGCAAAAAAATATGGCCGCACCGTTGTGATGGTCACCCATGATCCGCGAATCGCCGCCTACTCAGATCGAATTGTCTTCCTCAAAGACGGCTTGATTGTTGATGAGACCATTCTTTCTCGCCAAAATAGCGAAAACACTGCGGCAGTTGCACAAAAGATACTCTCGATCGGGGACTAAGGAGTTCCCATGAACCTCCAATTTACTCTTACTACCCGTTACCTGTTGGTGCGGAAACTTCGCTCACTATTGACCACGCTGGCAGTCGCATTTGGCGTCATGATCATTTTTGGGATGAATACGATCCTTCCCACCATGATCTCCGCCTTGCAAGCAAATGTCCAGGGCGCAGAAGGGGAAACGGATTTCACCATCGTCAGCAAAACGGGGGCCTCTTTCCCCATGGAAACAGCAAAGTCGCTAATAGAAATTGAAGGCGTCCGTGCTGTGGCTTCTTCTTTGGAACGAACGGTCAATTTTCCGGCAGATTTTGTGGACCAGGATCCATCCAGGCCCGATCAAATCATCGCTGTCAATCTGGTTGGCTTGAATCCCGACGAAGCCCGCTCAGTGCGCGCTTTCCCAACCATAGAAGGTCGCTTTCTCAAGGACACCGACACATCCTCGGCTGTCATCTCCCAAACCCTTGCAGATGCATTTTCAGTCGAAGTAGGAGGCCTCATTCATTTGCCGTCGGTGTCTGGATTGACCCATTTGACAGTAGTTGGTTTACTGCCAGCAGCCATTGGCGCAGAATATGAAGAGGTGCTCGTACCATTGTCTCAGGCACAAAAGATGACTGGAGAAATTGGCAAAGTCAATACGATCAAAGTAAATATCGAAGCCTTTGCCACAAAAGCGCACCATGCCGAAATTGAAACCAACATCAAATCAGCTGTTGGTGATAATTATCAGGTGGGAGCCATGATCGTAGATGATGAGATGTTTGCTACGGTGGAATTGGCCAAAGTTGGTCTCAATGTATTTGGCGCGCTGGCCCTTTTCATGGGAGGCTTCATCATTTTCAACACCTTTCGGACGATCATCGCGGAGCGCCGCCGTGATATCGGGATGCTTCGCGCGCTGGGCGCCACTCGCCGCATGATAATTGGTGCCATTTTGATTGAAGGTTTTCAACTGGGACTGTTAGGATCACTCATAGGCCTTGTGCTTGGATATCTCATGGCTGGAGGGGTGCTTGCAGTTGCCCAGGGGCCGCTGAGCGCGTTCATCAATATCAAGTTGGGTTGGCCAGTGATTCAAATTCCGCTGGTTCTGGGCTCAGTTTTAATCGGCGTATCCATCACCATGCTGGCGGGTCTGATTCCCGCCTGGAACGCAAGTAGAGTCACCCCGCTTGAAGCCCTGCGTCCAACCATGGCCGAGTTGGAGTTCAAACGTCAAACCGGTCGCGGATTCTGGATAGGAGTAGTCACAATTGTCCTATCTCTGCTCGCCATTCTTTCTGGACGATCCGCATTCATCCTGCCAGGGGGAGTCATCTTTCTGGTTGGTTTGATGCTGGTGGCTCCGGCATTCATTCGCCCCTTTGCAGTCTTGTTTGGTGGACTGATAGCGCGCCTGACCGTCCGGCAAGGCATCGGCGAGTTGGCAGAGAGGAACCTCACCCGGCAGCCCTCACGAGTTGCCGTGACTGCTTCAACCAGCCTGCTGGCACTGGCCACAATTGTAGCCGCAGGCGGCATTGTCTTTAGCATGAAAGGCACCCTGTTAACCATGGTCGAGAACAGTCTGGGCAGCGATTATATCTTCCTTCCCCCTTCCGTTGGAGTGTGGGGAGCCAACTTAGGGGCTGCTCCCCACCTCGCCGAAACCCTGCGAACGCTGGATGGCGTGGAAACGGTCAGTACCCTTCGTTTTGCTCCCAGCCAGGTGAATGGCCAGATGATATCCGTTCTTGGCATACAGCCTCAGGATTTTCAAAAAGTGAGTGGCTTGAACTTCACCGAAGGCGGGCCAGCAGCGTACCATGACCTTACTACAGAACGCGCCTTAATCGCCAATGGTGTCTTCATGATCAGCACAGGCCTGTCTGTGGGCGATACAGCAGAACTGTTGACGCCCAACGGACCAGTGCGGTATCGCATAGCAGCCGTTGCATCCGATTTACTCAACGCAAAAATCAGCACCATTTATATCTCGCAAGCGAACCTGCAAAGGGATTTCGCCAATGCACAAGACGTTTTTATCCAGCTTGATCTGCATCCAAACGCAGACCGAGAAATCGTAGGCGCTCGAATCAAAGCGGTAGGGAAGGATAATCCTCAATTCAAAGTGATCTCGGGAAAAGATTATTTCGACACCATTGAAGCTCAGTTCGAGGCCGCCTTCAGCGCCGTATACATCTTGTTTGCCGTTTTAGCCATTCCCTCTCTGATCGCCATGATCAACACCCTGGCCATCAGCGTCATGGAGCGTACCCGCGAGATCGGCATGGTTCGCGCAGTCGGTGGAACTCGCCGGCAGATTCGCAATATGGTTGTGGTCGAATCCCTGTTGCTGGCGGCCATTGGTGCAGTCCTTGGCATTCTGGGCGGTATATACCTCGGCTACATGTTGGTCACCGCTGTCGAGGTTGTTTTTCCTATGGGATATTCCTTCCCTATCCCGGGAATAGCAGCTGCGGTGGTCATCGCCTTGCTTTTTGGCGGTTTAGCAGCGGTCATCCCCGCTCGCCAGGCTGCCCGTCTGGAGGTCATCCAGGCTTTGCGCTATGAGTGAGTGAGGGTTCCTCGTTTCCAAATCCCACTTTTCCATAATGAGGCTGCCCAGAAGGACGCCTGGGCAGCCTCTAATCTTGCCTGAAATTGGCAATCAAATAAATCAGCGCCGAAAATCGCCCGCAAAAAGGGTTCGCAGGTTGAAGTTAGCAGCTCGCAATGAACGCCAGGCACCGGTAGACCACAAAGCCCAAATCACCAGCAGCGGCTGAAAAAACAAGCGGATGAAACGGGCTTGATCTGTATTTAGCCCAAAAGCGTCAATGCCGTTAACGTATTGCGAGATATTGCCGGGGAAGATAAGGATAAAAAAGGCAGCCGTCGCCAGCCCCATCAACACGCGCAATTTGCCCAGTAGCACCAGCCCAAGTCCAAGTACGATTTCAACAATTCCAGATAAAACCACCACCAGGTCGCCGTCCAAGGGCACCCACTGCGGCACCTGCGCCAGAAATTCAACTCGCGCAACCGTGAGGTGATTGACGCCAGCAAAGATCAAGAAAGCGCCTAAAAGGATTCGGGAAATTGTTCGGATCAAGTCCATTTTTTGTAGCACAGGGTTACGACGGTCGGTTTTCATGAGATTTCCATTTATAGTCAGAAGTTGGTACGAAGGGGCTGCTAAAACTTTGCCAGCCTCATACCTGACTCGCAATCATTTTGGTCCTTCAAGCTTGTAATCATCTCCCATATCCATACCACCTTTTGTAGTGAGGAAACGGATCATCGCATTCAACTGCTCTTTCAAGCGGTGCAGATCTTCCAACTTCATCTCGTCTGTCACCAGCTCTTCTATCAGCCGTTCCGGAATGCGCGCCGCTTCTTCGCGGAGCTGTACGCCTTTCGGCGTCAAAGAAATGATCACCCGACGTTCATCGTCTTTGGCCCTCCGCCGCGAAATCAGTCCCTGGGCTTCCATCCGCTTTAGAATTGGCGTGACGGTGTTGGTATTGAGGATCAATCGTTGGGCAATCTCGTTTACTGTTCTGTCGTCTGTCTCCCAAAGCAGCATCAGCACCAGATATTGGGGATAAGTGATCCCTAGTGTCTCCAAATGCGGTTGGTACTCACGAATGATCAGCCGCGATGCAGCATAGATTGGAAAACAAAGTTGATTTTCAAGTTTTAACTGCTCATACGCCATCGTATATCTCCAATGCTCAATTCTCAGCGTTCAAATGGTCCGCCAGTTCCAAGATTTCGTCGTTGCTGGGAATATCGCTCATGCTGTGCCCGTAGTGCACAAAACGCGCTACCCCAGCCCGATCAAACAACACCTGCGCCGGCATCCGCCCCAGCTTGAACAGGTTCACTTCCTGGCCGTACAGTTTTAGAACACTGGCTTTTGGGTCAGGTAGGCCAATGAAAGGCAGGTCTTCCTTCTCCCAATATTTGGCGAACCCGGCTGCATCTTCCGGCCCCACTACCACCACCTCAACCTGACGGTCTACAAATTTACTGTGGTCATGGCGCAACTGCGCCATATGCTTTTGGCAGAAAGGTCAGGTGAAGGTGCGGTTGAATACCAATAAAACGTTCTTCTTACCGCGCAAAGCGGACAAGGTAAAAGGCTTGCCTGTGAAATCTGCCAGCTGGAAATCAGGGGCAGTTTGCTGAATAGAAACGCGCGCCATAGTCCCTCCTCTACATCGGTCATTATTTTAATACGCTTGCGATTATATCGCTTACGATATAGTATAACATAAATTAGTCCTCTTTCAAGAACTGTATAAGGTTTTAAGCCGCATGAAAAAATGCCCAGCGCAGTACAACGCTGGGCATCAATGTTCCTAATTTGGGTTACCCTCGCTGGAACGGGTTGCCGTATTTCCTGTATTCTCCTGGAACTGCATGCCCCCCTTCCCAAACCACTTGTCGGAATTCATCTGGGTCTGTGTTGCGCTCCGAGTTAACCAACAAGATATGCGAGTTCTCATTGATTCCCAGCCGATCGCGCAAAGGCGCGTACTCATTCTGTTCCATCAAGAACGTCAAAGCGCCCAACGTCACAGCCCCTGACTCACCGGAAACCACCATTGGGTCACCGCTCAACGGTACACCATAAACTCGCATACCCTTAGCCGCCACATAATCTGGGCAGGAGAAGAAAGCATCCGCGCAATCTGCCAGCACTTCCCAGGCGATCGGATTCGGGTCGCCGCACGCCAGCCCAGCCATAATCGTATCCAAATTTCCAGGGAAACCGTGCGGCTTACCATCGCCAATTTCCATCGAACGGTACAAACACGCAGCGCGGTCTGGCTCTACCACGACCATTTTTGGTCGGTCTGGCCCAAAAAGTCCCGCGTAAAAACCAAATGCAGAAGCCGCCAAAGAGCCTACCCCGGCCTGCATCAAGATGTGCGTAGGCTTAATCATCCCCTGTGCCGCCAATTGCTGCTGCGCTTCAGCGTACAGGGTGGTGTAACCCTGCATCACCCACTTCGGGATTTCCGTGTAGCCTTCCCAGGCGGTATCAGAGATAACCTGCCAGCCGTTCTTTTGAGCATCTTCATTGACCAGCCTTACCGCATCATCATATGTTCCATCAACCACCACCACCTTGGCGCCATTGCGTTGAATCGCCGCAATACGAGCCTCAGAGGTCAACTTATGAACATAAATGATCGATTCAAACCCTAATGTCTTCGCCGCCCAGGCTACTCCCCGCCCATGATTACCATCGGTTGCTGCCGCAAACACAATGTTGCCGAGCTTTTGGCGGATCTCAGGATTCATCAAGTCATCAAAACGCAGCGGCTCCTGAATACTCAAACGGGATTGAATATATCGGTAAATGGCAAAAGAGCCGCCCAAAACCTTGAAAGACCCCAGGTTTAAACGCTCTGCCTCATCTTTTACCCAAATGCCGCCTACTCCCAGGAATTTGGCCAAATGGCTCAAATTCTTCAAAGGAGTCATGCGAAAGGCGGGAATCTGCCGGTGAAATTGCATCACCTCTTGCGCAATCCCCTGCGGGAAGTATCGCTCTGCCGCATCACTATGCGCAATTTTTGCAGCTTTTGGATTCTCAATCCAGGATATCGGTTTTCCGTATTTCATATTGCCTCCAATTTTATGATAAAAATTACCATGATGATCATCGCTCAATTGTCTGACAATTACTAGTGCCCTTCCTAATGCTTTCTCGATGATGAACGTCTCGATCTGACTAGACCTTTGTCCCCTCCATGTCGGCATCGTCTACGCGCGCCCAGGGCGGGTTGAGTGCCAGGATTTGGGCGTACACCGGGCATGACTCCTCGTGCGCCCCCGGCAGATAGCCCGTACTCATCAAGAATTCTCCTACAATCTCACCACCCACAAATACAAAGTGCCTCTTGAACAGCTGCACCCACGCTGCTTTGCTCCTCGGGTGATGCGCGTCCAGCCAGGCCTTGAAGCTCCCATATTCCCGGCTTAATTCCAAAATTCGCTGCGCATTGGTGATGGCTGCGTTCACTTTCAATCGGTTTCGGATGATCCCGGCGTCACCCAACAGACGGGCGCGGTCTCCCTCATCAAAATTCGCCACTTTTCGAATATCAAACCTCGCATAAGCCTCCCGAAAAGCTTCCTGCTTGCGTAATATCGTTGACCACGATAACCCTGCCTGATTGATTTCCAGCACAAATCGTTCAAATAATCGGTTGTCCTCCGTGATTGGAAACCCGTACTCCTCGTTGTGATACCGCCGGTGCCAAAGGTCGTTCTGCGATTCACTGCAATATCCCATACTTTTCCTCCCATCGATAGTATTCACTCGGTTCGCATCGGCTTACCTCAGCCTGCACAAATTATCCATTATAATACGCTCTCATTCATTTCACACTAGGGGCCTGTCGTTCATGATTGTGCTCAGCCTCAATAACATCACCCTCATGTTGGGCGCCAAACAAATTTTGCAAACCGTCTCGCTGGAAATCCAGGACGGCCAGCGTATTGGCCTCATCGGTTCCAACGGTGCGGGCAAATCTTCGCTGTTTCGCCTCATCATGGGTGAATATCAGCCCGAAAGCGGCGGAAGCATCACTCGTCTCAAAAACATCTCTATCGGCTATCTGCCCCAACACCCCGAACTGGACCCGCACCTCACCGCCCTGCAGGCAGCCCTGAGCGGAAACCAGCGCATTCTTGAACTTACATCAAAACTGGAGCATCTTGAAGCCAGCCTGGGGGATCCTGAGGTGTACGCCAATGAGAAACGTCTTGCAGCTGCGCTGGAAAAACAGGCTGCGTATCTCGAGGAATATCAGAAGCTGGGCGGCAATCAATTCCCCGAACGGGTAAAAACCACCTTGCTGGGTCTAGGCTTAGCCCCTCACGAGTTGAAACTCCAGATCAAAGATCTTTCCGGCGGCAAGAAAAAATTGGTTGCCCTCACCCGCACCCTGCTGGCTAACCCCAATGTTCTGCTGCTGGACGAGCCAGACAACCACCTGGATCTGGCCGGTAAGGCTTATCTGGAACAGCTCATCCGCGCCTACCCAGGCGCAGTCGTCCTTATTTCCCACGACCGCTACCTGTTGGACGCCGTCGTCACCCACATCGCCGACCTGGAAGACGGCCAACTCTCCCTCTACAACACCGATTACTCCACCTACTACGTGGAGAAACAAGAACGCCTGGCCCGTCAGGAAGAGCTGTACAACATCCAACAGCGTGAAATCACCCGCATTGAGAAGGCCATTCAGCGCTATGCCATTTGGGCCAAGACCTACGATAGTGAAAAATTCGCCAAGCGTGCCCATGCCATTCAAAATCGGCTGGACAAGATGGAGCGCATCGAGCGTCCCGTACTGGAGCGCCGCCGCATGGATCTGCGCCTGAACGGTTGGCGCGGCTCATCCAAAGTGCTGGAGCTTCAACACGTCTCGATGGCTTTCGACTCACAGCTTGTGTTCGATGACTTAAATTTACTCCTCTACCATGGGCAGCGTCTTGGCATCATCGGTGAAAATGGCGCAGGAAAATCCGTTTTGCTTCAGCTCATTCTTGGCAAGCTCCAACCCACCCGCGGCGATATCATCATCGGCCCCAGCGTCAAAATTGGCTACTACGCCCAGGAACATGAAACCCTCGATTTCAATCAAACCGTGCTGGATTCGATTCGACTCACCGGCAATATGAGCGAATCCGCCGCGGCCGCCTTTCTTAACCGCCACTTGTTCTCCTACCGCCAGGTGCATCAAAAAATCAGCCAGCTCTCCGGCGGTGAACGCAGCCGTCTTCAACTCGCACAGATCGTTTTAACCGGCTGCAATTTTCTCATCCTCGACGAGCCTACCAATAATCTGGATATCCCCTCGGCAGAAGTGTTGGAAACCGCCCTTAACGATTTTGAAGGCACGGTGCTCATCGTCTCACACGACCGCTATTTCCTGGATCAAACCGTGGATCAGCTTCTGGTGCTCTCCAAACAGGGTCGCCTGGAATTCCCAGGGGCATTCTCCGATTTCCTTGCTTCTTCCCTTAGCCATCCTTACACGTTTTTAAGCTCCTCTCCATCTCGTTAGTAACAGGTTGGTCAAAGAAAAAAAAGCCTTGCTCCGCTAGATCGCAAAGCAAGGCTTTTTGCTGATTCCTCAAAGGCTATTCTGGCTCAACCCTCACCAGCACCGCCCGCACAGCCACGCGCCAAATGTACTCATTGATCGTCGCATCGTACCCCTGGCAGGTAATCAGGGTCACCCAGTCCAGCTTTTCCTCGCGCAGCGGCGAAAGATCGCCTTCCCAGGTCTTTACATTTTCACGAACCTCATACACGTACCGCTGGCCGTAGCCGTGTAATACCACCACATCCCCCCAGCGCAGTTCATGCAGCCGCTGGAAAGGCCCAGGTGAACCGTCTGCGTTGTATACATGCGCCGTCAGACCCGTGTTGCCCTCCCAGGTTGGGAAAGCCGTCCCGTTCAGGTAGCCCACCGATTCGCCCAGCCAGGTCAAATCCCAACCGTCTGTTGAACCGGGCACACCCAAAATGGGCTCTTTCACATTCAACGCCGGGATCTCCAGCCAGAGATCACCCAGATCCTGGTAAAAGCCCGCAGGTTGGGTCCCCAATGGGGTCACCTTGCCCGGTGCAAAGCCGGTTTTGGGTAATGTCGGGATCCGGATAGCTGCCGAGCTGCGCGCGCCGTAGATGTTCACGGTAGACGCCGGGTCATAGAAACGTTCTGTTGAAAGCGGGTTGCGCGTTTGCGGGTCCATGACGTTCCCTGGCAAACTGGTCCAGGCTACGCTGGCGTTATTGACCACCTCCGTCCCCGGCCCAAGGTTGCCGACCCGCGCTTTAAATTCCACGACTGAGGGCTCGCTCGCCAACGGGAAGCTGTCCCAGGTCACCGTCAGGGTCGGCGCAACAGCCTCATCCAGCAGTGTGGGAACAGGTCCCTTCACAGGTTTCAACGACCCGGTCACATACGTCAGTCCAGACGGCACTTTATCTCTTAAGACCACAAAGAACGCATCTGCACGGCTTTCTTTCGTGTGCCAGACTTTCAGGGTAAATTTCACAATCGTCCCCGGCAGCGCTGTTTCTACATCCACAGTCTTCAAAATCGCCAGGTCAGGTTCCACAATAGTCTGGTCCTGAGCCGAGGTGGTCAGTGCTCCTCCATCCCAGGTCCATGTCGCCGCGTTATCCACCTGTACGCCGTCCTGATTGGCCGCGCTGTTCAGCACTACCGCTTCGTAAGTAAAGGTCAGAGGCACAATATCAGCGCTGGTGTTAGTCAGCGTCCCCAAAGTGAAGGTCACCTTTCTATCCATATCCTCTGGAGCCGTACTGGTCGCCGGGATCGGCTCCAAAACCGGCGCAGCACATGCGCCCTCAAAACCGCCAACTACGCTGGTTGTCAATGCCGGGTCCGCTGGGGTAACGCTCACACAGCGCACAAAAGACAGTCCCGCACTCAATTCATCCACCAGACGCACATTTTGTAAGACGGTCGGCGGGACCATCATACGAACTTCATACGTGACGATTTCTCCAATCGCCACATTTCCCTCCGGGGTA
The DNA here is from genome assembly GCA_029975215.1 of Levilinea sp. Classification (GTDB taxonomy): domain Bacteria; phylum Chloroflexota; class Anaerolineae; order Anaerolineales; family Anaerolineaceae; genus Levilinea. The sequence goes on along the minus strand of JARKPO010000066.1, from coordinate 184,195 downwards.
AATTCCTGGTTCGATGAGACCACCCGTTTGGAAAACGCCGTATCCAGCACGGTGATCGTTGGGTCATCTTCTGGCGTACTGGCCGGGTCATCCGTGGGGGTGTCATCGATATTATCACCCGTGAACAAACCCTGGTTCGCCACAGACACCACACCCTCTGGCAGCGGATCTGCAATGCGCACGTCAAACACGATCGTCACGCTTCCGCCCTTGCCTGCCAGGTCGCCCACCTGCACTTCCACCGCGGTGTCGCCAGCCGCGTTGCCAAGCGTCACTGTCCCCTGGGTAGTCGTCACACTCCCGTTAACCAGGGCCGTGTTGACATCCGGCGTGTCGCTGAAGACCACGTCGCCCGCATCTTGATTTCCGTTGTTGATCAAGGTCACCGTATACCGCAGCGTATCGCCCGCGGAGACCGTGTCATTCTCGTTCGCATCCACAGCCAGGATCACCGCTTTAGTGGTCGTCAGGTCAGGGACTGCTCCCGCTACCGTATCCTCATCGGTCGTGGTATTGTCATCCAAATTGGGGTCAGCCCCATGCGTGCCGTCATCCGCCACCGTTGCCGTGTTGAGAATGGATGTAATCGTCGCCCCCAAAGGATCATTCACCGTGACCGCGAACTGAATGGTAACCGACGAATTCGCCGCCAGTGCGCCAATGGCGTATTCACAAGTCGTCACCCCGGCCGTCGTCGTACAAGACCACCCTGTCGAAGAGCTTGCGCTGTTAAAGGTCGTCCCCTGCGGAACAGTTTCTGTCACCACCACGCCGGTCGCGCCGCGGTCGCCTGTGTTAGAGATTACGAGGCCATAGATGAGAGTGTCGCCAGGAGCAGCGGTATCTGCATGATCCGTTTTGGTGATGCTCAGTTCTGGGCTGATTCCCGTCAGAGTGTCCTCACCCTGTGTAACCGGTTCATCGCGCTCGTTGGGATCGTCTCCAGGCAGCGTGCTGTACGCGTTCACATATGCCGTGTTGAGATAGGTCTCGCCCGACGCAAAATCGTTCGCTAGCGTAACGCTGAAAGTGAAGTCACGAGTCCCCCCTGCCGGGATCGGCCCGCCGGTATAGGTTACAATCCAGTTCGGGTCAGCATCCACCAGCGCATACGCAAATCCGCTGGGAGTGGTTCCTTCAGAAATCATCGGGAAGCGCGACTTGGGGAACGCATCTTCAACCAGCACATCATAGGCTGGTGTGGTTCCCACGTTTTGCACGCTCAAGGTCACCGTCACCGTGTCATTAGCTGCCGCCTGATCCGGGCTGAAAACCTTCGAAATCACCAACTGCGGCTCACCCACAGTCACATCCACAGGGTTGCTGTTAACCGCGGTTCCGCCGTTCATCGCCACGCTGGCCTGGTTGGTGAGTGTGGTCGGCGTAGGCGGCAGACCTACATTCCCGGTCACGTCCAACACCACCGCTTCAAATTCAATCGCGAAGCTGTCATTGCTGGGGTCGTTATCACCGTTCACCACCGTCGAGCCGAATGTAAAGACCACATCTTCCCCGTCGATCGTCCCCCCGGTGACAGTGGGATCAGGAACTGTGCCGGCAAAGCCCGTGCGGTCCATCACTGCCGAACCGCTCACGTAGCGCATTCCGAGCGGCAGCGCATCGTTCACCACCACACTGGAGGCCGTGCCTTCCGGCAAAGTGACCACCAATCGGTAGCGAACAATCTCGCCGATCGTCACGACCGGCAAGGTCGTATCGCCCAGGCTGGTGTTAACGATGGACTTGGCGATCTCCGGCGTATCCAGCAGGGTAAACTCGTCAGAATTCTCCGTTGCGTAATCATCCAGGGTGCCGCCCGGGCCGTCATCTCCATTCCGCTCTTCCGCCGGGGTTCCAGGCATGCTGGACCAATCCACAGTGCCAACGTTCCGCACGGTAGATCCCGCCGGGGCGCCGTCGTTAATCGCCGCCGAGAAAGCGACCTGAATGCTGTCGCCCACCGGAACAGCGTCCGCCGTCACCGTGATCACGTTGCCGCTGATGCTGACAGCCGCGTTCACCACCCCAGCGCTGGGCGTCATGACCACCGTCGCGGGCTGCAGGCTCAACGCCGCCGGCAGGCGATCTTCCAGGGTCACGTTGTAGGCAGTAGCGGTGTTGATTCCGGCTGGGTTGCTGACCAGCAGTCTGTAACTCACCACCCCACCCGCATCCAGCGGATCGGGCAGCGCCGTGATTTGCTTGTCAATCGTCAAAGTTGGCTCCACCACGGTCACCGTGGTAGCGTCCGTCTGTTCCGTCGCGGGCGTGCCGTCCGCCAGGTCATAGTTCAGGCTGACAAAGTTGCTCAGGGTCGTCCCGGCTTGATTCGCCACCACGTTGGCCGCCGTGGCTGTGTAGGTGATGGTCGCTGGGGATTTACTAATTGCCGCGTTTCCAAAATTCCAGGTCAGCGTTACCGGCGCTGTTCCACCAGCAGGGTCGCTGCTGGTAAAGGTCAGCCCAGTGGTGTCAATCCCGTCAATGGTCACAGGTGCTGCATTAAACAACATACCTGCCGGAAGCGCATCCTCAATCACCAGATTGCGGGCCGTGCCCAACGGTGATGTAATCGTCAGCGTGTAGGTAACTGTCTCCCCCACCGCAACGGTCGTCTTATCCACGCTCTTTTCAATCAACGGCCCGTCCCCACTGACCGGCGCGCTGTCCTGGTCCTGATCCTGATCCACCGGATACAACGGCCCAGGCGCATCTTCATAATTCCGTTCCTCTGGGTTACCGCTCCCGTCCTGCGTCCCCCAATCCGCATCCGCCAGATTGATGTGCGTCCCAGAGAGGAACAGGTCTGGCAGCACGGTGACTGTGTAAGTACACAAAATATTGGTGTCAGGGTCAGTAGCCGCCAGGTCCCAACTTCCTGTCGGGTTTCCTTCCAACCGCAGCAGGCTGCCCGTCAGGCTGCTTTGCGCACCAATCGACCCGGTCAGGACGCCTGCATCATAAATTTCACAGCTCTGCGAGTCGGTGTTGAACTGCAGCCCGGCGGGAATCTGATCCTCAACAAAAACATCATAGGCCGTGCTGGCTCCGGTGCTGCTGATTTGCAGGGTGTACGTCAAGACGTCCCCCGCTTCAACCCCCGAGCTTAATGACACGCTCTTGACGAGCGTGATTTGCGGCTCCACGATGGTCACCGTGGTATTGTCTGTTTGTTCAGTTGCCGGGGTTCCATCTGCCAGATCGTAATTCAAAGCCGCCTGATTGGTTAAGGTTATCCCCGATTGGTTCGTGGCTACGTTAGCAACCGTTGCCGTGTAGGTGATCGTCGCGGGTGATTCTGAAATCGCTGCATCGCCAAAGTTCCAGGTCAGCGTCACCGGCACAGTCCCGCCCGCCGGGTCGCTGCTCGTGAAGGCCAGTCCGGTGGTGTCAATCCCATCAATCGTCACAGACACCGCGTTGAACAGCATACCTGCCGGAAGCACATCCTCAATCACCAAATTGCGTGCCGTTCCCAAGGGGGAGGCCACCGTCAGTGTATAAGTGACAGTGTCCCCAATCGTGACAACGGTCCGATCAGCACTCTTTTCAATGACCGGCCCATCCCCGCTCACCGATGCGCTGTCCTGATCTTGATCTTGATCGACAGGGTACGGAACAGTATCCACATAATTGCGCTCTTCTGGGTTGGCGCTGCCGTCCTGGGTCCCCCAATCCGCATCTGCCACGTTTATATGCGTGCCCGACAAGAACAGGTCCGGCAGCACCGTGACGGTATAGGTGCACTCAATGAACGTATCCGGTTCTGTAGCCGCCAGATCCCACGATCCAGCCGGATTGCCTTCCAGGCGCAGCACTGAACCTGCCAGGCTGGTCTGCGCGCCGATGGGCCCGGCCAATACGCCCGCGTTGTAGAGGTTGCAGATTTGCGAGCCAGCGTCAAACCCTAGTCCAGCCGGAATCTGATCCTCAACAAACACGTCATAGGCTGTAGCCGCCCCTGTATTGCTGATTTGCAGCGTGTAAGTCAGGGTGTCCCCCGCTTCAATCCCACTAGTGGGCACAACGCTCTTAGTCAGGCTAATTTGCGGCTCCACCAATGACAGGTTCCGCGGCCCCGTATTCAGTTGAGCCGTGCTGCCAGTATTGGGGTTGGTGTATTCCATCCGGGCTGTGTTCGTCAGAACAGTTCCCTGCACATTACCCATCTCATTCAACACGCGCACAGCCACCTGAATCAGGAAGCGGTTATTACCAGGGTTGTTGTCTCCAGCCGTCACCACATTGCCAAATTCAAAGCGCACATCATCCCCGCTGCCGCCGCTGTTCACCACCGTTGGAGTCAAGGTTACCGTCCCGCCGTAGGTCTCGGTCAGCACGCCTCCCCCATCCCCAGCGTTGACCAACACGGCGTAATTTTCATACCTCAAGCCAGCGGGCAGCAAGTCTGTGACCACCAGATTCTGCACCGTGCCTTCTGGCACACTCACTTCAATGAGATAATTGACCGTATCCCCAATCGTTGCAACCGCCGGAATGGGGTCATATTTTTGAATGGCCGGCGAAACCAGGGTCAGGTTTTCCGGGTCAGCCGCTGTGTAGTCGTTCAGCGTACCCGTGCCACCGCTCCCGTCGCGTTCGCCCGTTGCCGATCCCGGCGTACCCGGGGCAGTCGAACCGGTGGGGTTACCCAAGGTGCCGTTGTCTCCTGGCAGGCTGGTCCACCGAATGTTCGCCGAATTGGCGATCGTCAGCCCAACCAGGGTGCCCTCTTTAACTTCCACCTGAAGCGTGATGACCCATTCCTCCCCTGACTGCAATTGGTTCAGCATCAAATCAACCTGCGTGGACGTGCTCGTATCCGCAGTGATCGCCGAGGCGGCTGGGTGCGTATCCGAATAGCCCAAAAGGTTCAGTTGCGCAGGGATCGCGTCAACCATGCGAATGTCAAACGCTGTGATCGGCCCAGGGTTACGCACGGTCACAGTGTAGCTGAACGGATCCTTGGCGTCTAAAGGTGTGCTGACCAAAGCCTTGGCAACCGTCAGCACAGGTTCCGTGACTGAGATTGAAACGCTGTTGGAAGTCCCGCGCAGCACACTGTTCACATAGAACCGGAATTGATTAACTCGCGTTGTGGCAGGAGATGTGAGCTGATTAGCATTAGTGTTCATCAGCAGCATATTAAATTCAACCACCAGGAACTCGCCGTCATCATCGCGATCCAGATTGACTAAGTTACCAAAAGCAAAAACCGGATCTGTACCGCTGACGAATGGCCCGCCGGTGATCATGCCAGCGTCAAACGTGCAGTCCACAAAATTGGAGGCCAAATTCGCCGGCGTCGCGCTCGCCCCCGTGTCATTCGCGCAGGTCTTCAAAGAAGAACTGATCCCCGCCTGATTGGACACAAACGTAAAGCGCGCTGTGCCGTCCATGTATAAACCATTCGTTGGCAGCAGATCCTGAATAGTAACCAGGGTGGCCTCACCTTCAGGGATTTGGACCGCCAAACGGTAACGCACCACCTCGCCGATCGTCACCGCGCTGCCCGATGTGTGCGCCTCAGAAGTGCTCACCAGATATTTCACCGGTGTAGGCACATTTACTGTCACGGTCGCCGCTGACTGCCGGGTGTAATCGTTCTCGCTGCCGCCTGGGTCGGCCGGCGATCCCGTTCGTTCCACGGCTAAAGCCGAATACGGCGATTGCGTCGTTGTCACATCCCCCGGCAGGCTGCTCCAATTCATGACCGCGGTATTGGTAATCACCTGCCCCGGCGATACATTTGTATCCAGGGTGGCAGTGAACTTGATCGTCGCAATGCTTCCCAGTGGGAAGCTGTCCCATGTGGCAGAGAACGGCGGCGTCGCCACGCTTGTGGTGGGCGCGTATCCTGTGACCGAAAAAGTGCCCGGAGTAAAGGTCAGACCAGCCGGAACGACATCCGAGAAGTTGACGTTAAAAGCATCAGCTCCGCTTCCAGCCGCATGCTGAATCGTGATCGTAAAGGTCACCGAGTTCCCAGCGTCGCCCGTAGTAGGAAGAACAGTTTTGCCAATTTGCAGCTGCGGTTCAACAATCTGGATCGAATCGGCCGCATCTGTTACTGACCCGCCGGCCCATTCAAACTGGGCCTGATTCACCCGGGTCGCACCCTGCGCATTGGCCGCAATATTCGTCACAGCCACTCGATACTTAATCGTGATCACTTCAGCGACGGCGTTATCGGTGTCGGTGTTGACAATCGTTCCCAAATCCCAGGTCGCCGAAACCCCGCCTGCTGCCACCGTGGGATTGGTCGGGTCATTACAAAGAGCTGCCAATTGGGCTGCTGAGAAAACGCTGGCAGGAGCCGTCACCTCCAGGCAGTCCACAAACGCCAGCCCGCTCGGCAGGGTGTCAGTTACGCGCGCATTGGGCAGCGTCCCTTCAGGGACGGTCACCGTAATGGAATAATCCACCAACTCCCCAATGGTCACATTCGGATCTGCCGTATGCGCCTGATTGGTGCCAGTCATCGTCTTAAGCACTGTGGGGATCAGCAAATCGACAATCGCCTCATCCTCCAAATCAGAGGCTGTGTGATCCTCTCCCCCTTCAGTTCCTGCATAGTTGGTCAGAACTGCGGTGTTGGTGATGGCATTGGGTGGTTCAATAGAAGTTTCCAACTGCAAATCAAATGTGACCACGGCAATATTTGTCCCAGTATCCACCAGGTCGCCGGATGAATCCTTACCCCGCGTCAGCGCGCCCGTGGTGCCATCCTCCAGGCGAATGCCGCTGCCGAATAACCCGCCCCCCAAATCGGAGTATGCCAACGCCGCACCGGTTCCATCCGTTACACACAGGTTCAAGCCGCCTGAAGGAATTGCCAGACCCGCGGGCAGGCTATCCTTGACAGTCACATCAAACGCGCTGCTGCGCCCTGTATTTTCCAGCACAACCGCAAAAGTGACCACGTCTCCAGCGTCCAGACCAGAAATGTCACTGTCAATAGGCGAGCCCGCCAGGCTGGGTGAATCGATGCTGCCGCTGAAACGCGGGCAGGCGCCCGGCGCATTAAATGTTACTGGCGCAGGCGGATCGGGTGAAAAAACAGCTGACGCCCGGTCGCTCCATACCACCCCCTTCGTCACCGAAACCACCGGTTCTGCCAACTGAATTTGAATTAAATCCGTAGATTGCTGCGGATCTGCGTTCGTAGCTCCTTCTGTGGCCTGAACCTGATTGGTCAAATACAATCCGTCCGCAAAAGGACGGTCAGATACGGTCACTGTAAAGAGGATGTCCACCAACGAAGCCCGCGAGGGATCAATATCAAAATCCCCATAATAAAAACTCACACTGTTGTTGGCCGCGTCCACACTCAGCGCCGGAGTCGTCCCATACCACTGCCGGAAAGTATCTGCCGGGCCAAAGTTGGCTGTTCCAGCCGCGGGCACTGGCCCAATCACGTCATTAAACGTTGTAAGTTCACCTGCCGAAAAAACGGGCAGCGGTAAATAATCCACCAGGCGCAATTTCTCCACGTCCGACGTGTACAACAAATATTGCAGTCGGTAGGTCACTGCATCTCCCGGCGCAACCAGCACCGGGCTGGTATAACCCGTGTCGCCGTTGATAGCATAGATGGTTTTGGTCAGGCTGCCGCGTTGAATAGATACACTTGATTGGCTGTCTTCTATCGGGGTTCCGCCAGTCGGCAAAAGGCTCAATGTATCCAGCACATCACCGTCCATGACCACCGAGTTGCTCAGGACATCGCCTTGATCCACGCTGGGGTCGCCGGATGGATACGTATCGGTGAATTCCTTCTGAACCTGCGCGCGGTAACGGATCACCCCTGTGGTCGGCCCGTCATTATCCGGTGAAGTACAGTCCGGGGCGGTCACCCCCGCAGCCGGCACGCATCCGCCCCGCAGCATATCCGAGCCAAGCTGATCGTTCAGTTCATCCGAAACACGGAAAATGATTTGCGTACTCCCGTCATTCGGGGCCGATGAGGCCGGGGTGTAATTTGGAATCACACTGTAATTCGACGCGCCGAACGTGGTTGCCAGCGTAAAAGTATGCCCATTGACGGATAAAGTTGGCGTGTATCCAGGGTCAAACCGCAGACCGTCCGAAATCACATCGGTCAGCACAATGCCGTTTTCCGCGAAGAAGTCAGACACCTGAAAATCCAACGTGTATTCCAGGGTATCATATGGGCTTAACCCTGCCGGTGTGATATCCGTCACAATCCCGTTGCTTTTCTGCACCGTGTGAGAACAGGCCTCCAGCGTATGCGCGGGGTCGGTCAGAATGTCTGTCAAAACCTCGCTGTCGCGGTCATCGATTGGATCCCAGGTTCCTTGCGCAGAAATCGCATTGTCCAAATCCACACATCCGCCAGAATTAGGGTCAATCACGCGGCTCCCGCCAGCATCCAGCAGCGGTACATAAAACGAGAAAGTCAGCGATCCATCCGATGTTCCAGCCCCGCCAGTCACCGCACTGAACGAACAGGTCAAAGTTCCACCTGGAATCGCAGTATCAGGATACGAGCAGCTTACAGCCCCCGGGTTTACCGCCGTCAATGCCACATACTGCATTTCATCTGGCAAAAGGTCGCTGAGGGTTACGTTATTCAGAACTTGACCTTCGGCGATGTCCAGATTGATCGTGTAGCTGCGCGTGAAATTTGGCCCAGTAGAGGTCTCATCTTCACGCCAGTTGTACTGTTTAATGAGCCGCAGCAAGACCGGTTCGGTAAACTGAGTAAAATCCCCACTGACCACCACGGGATCACTCACCGGGTTATCCAGGGGATCTTGCCCAAAACGAAAGCCTGCGCGCGCCACCACCGGCAGCGGCACAGATAGATCTGCATAATCACTTAAGGTTGCATTGAAGGTGATCGGAGCGGGTGGCTGGTCAATAGCAAAACTGCCAAATGGCAGCTCCACCACCACCATCTGCCAGTGGAAGGGTGCAAACATTCCGCCGGGTGCAGCCGGGCAGTTGATTAACTGATTCGTCAACGGGTGAGTCACCTGAGTGCCCGAAAAGCAGTCAATCACTGGAAAGACGTGCACTGGGAAGCCCTGATACTGAGCACTGTTAAAGAAAATGCCGTCCTCAGGTCCGCCAGCAGATGTACCGTCCACGCCGCCCGTGGGAAGGAATACATCCAGGTACGGGCCGTAGCCAACTCCTGTCACCAAATCGGAAGAGGCATTATCAAATACCACTTCAAAAGTGAACGTAGTTCCTAAAAAAGTCTCTGCCTGAAGATTGATGATCGCTTCTGGGATCGGCACTTGGAATGCTTTTGCCGCTGCCGACTTTCCCCCTGAACCTAATATCGAAAGAACGAAATAAAAGACGATGAAAAAACGCAAATATACTGAAAGCTTATTGCAGCACGGGCTATGACAATTCGATCGACACATTCCACCCTCCCAAAACAGAAAGCTCTTAAATTAAGGTCCATTAATCTATTAAACGATTATAAATCCGCCCTTACAGGGGTCAAGTCTAGTAAGATTTCAGTTTGGTAATATGGGTATATTACTTTTTTGGTATTAATTATCTATTTAAGTGCCTTAAAACGGGCAAAATTAGGATTCCCCTTATTGACTAGTCAGATTCTTTATGCTATAAAGAGTACAGATTAATGTTGACTTTAATACTAAAAAATTACATAGTCTGTTAACTTGTGGATGTGTTGACTCGAAGGAATAATTTGGTCGCAGAATGCGTGTGAGCGCATGAATCCCTTCGACGAGCAAAATGCGAAACCGGCCACGTTTGTGGTCGGTTTTTGTTATCTCGCTTAGGGTGGCGATGAAAAAAATCTCTTCGCCACTGGTTGGATTTTTCTTTTATATAACTTGCAGCACCCATAGAAAGGGGAAATCATCATGCTGTTCCAGTGATCCACTTTATTCAGCATCTTGAGTGCGCGCTTTCACGTAAACTACACCCCACTAGCGGGGGAAGGAGGTATGCCACAGGGTCATCTACTTTTATTCTGCGCATCAGAGCTTAGTTAGCCACAGATCGCAGAAGGCCGCTAATGAATCTGTGAGAGATTGGCTTACCATAGCAATCCTGGGAGGGGTTCATGGGCACGACATATCTCGAAAAACAATGCGCAGAAGCTGAAATCATTCCCGCGCTTCCACACGAAACCGCTTCTGCACAATTGTCATTTGCTTATTGGGCCATTAAACGGGCGATCGATGTCGTCGGGGCTGCATTGGCATTGATTGTTAGCTCTCCGCTTTTGGCCCTTGTTGCTCTTTGGGTGGTGATTGACTCAAAAGGCCCCGTCTTTTTTGTTCAGCCCCGCGTTGGGGCAAAAAGGATTCGCTGCCAGGGACGCTGGCTTTGGGTCCCCACTCGTTTTAATTGCTACAAATTCCGCACCATGTTTCACAATGCGGATCCCTCTCTACATCAGGCTTATGTAGCTGCGCTCATTCAGAATGACCAACAGCAAATAGACCTGATTCAAGGGGAAAAAACAACCGCAAAAAAACTGGTTCATGACCCGCGTGTAACCCGCGCCGGTAAATATCTGCGCATGTGGAGCTTGGATGAACTTCCCCAGTTCCTCAATGTGTTACTGGGGGATATGAGCCTGGTAGGCCCCCGCCCTGCCATTCCCTATGAAGTGGATCTCTACCAGCCCTGGCATATGCAAAGGCTTCTAACCAAGCCCGGGCTTACGGGTTTATGGCAAGTCACCGCCAGAAGCTCTGCCGACTTTGACGAAATGGTTCGGCTGGATATTGCCTATATCCAGAACCAAAATCTATCGATGGATTTAAAAATCCTAATTAAAACGCCATTAGAAGTGCTCAAACGATCCGGTGCATATTAGCCAAGGAGGGAAAAATGGACGTAACACAGATCGGTGTCATTGGCTGTGGCTATTGGGGCCCCAACCTGCTCAGAAATTTCATGGAGATCCCGTCCTCAAACGTCAAGATGGTTGCGGATATTAAACAGGACCGCCTGGATTTTGTTCATAAAAGTTATCCGGGCGTACAAACCACCTTAGATTACCACGACCTGTTTTCTCAGGGTCTCGATGCCGTGGTCATCGCCACCCACCCTGAAACCCATTTTGCTATCGCCAAAGAGTGCTTTGAAAATGGTTTGCACGTTTTGGTCGAAAAGCCCATGACTCGCACCAGCCGCGAAGCGGAAGAGCTGATGCAAATTGCCAAAAAGCACCAAAAAATTCTCATGGTGGGCCACACCTTTGAGTACAACAGCGCCGTCCACGCTCTTAAGACCATGATCAAAAGCGGCGATATCGGAGATGTATATTACATTGATACCGCCCGTCTGAATTTGGGTCTGTTCCGTCCTGAATTGAATGTCATGTGGGATCTGGCTCCCCACGACGTATCCATTCTCATGTACATCCTGGACATGGTGCCCATCTCGGTTTCTGCCTACGGCATCAAGTGCATTTTCCAAAACCTCTACGATGTGGTCTATATGAATCTGCTCTTCTCCAACGGCCTGGTCGCTCACATTCACACCAGTTGGATTGATCCCTGCAAGGTTCGCCGCGTCACCGTAGTTGGCAGCAAGAAAATGGTAGTCTACAACGATATTGAAGCCAACGAGAAAATCCGTATCTATGATAAGGGCGTTGATGTTCACCCCTACCCCAATAGCTATGCCGATTTTCAATGCTCGTATCGGTATGGCGACTTGATCATCCCCAACATCCGCCTGACCGAACCGCTGCGGCAGGAGTGCAACCACTTCCTGGAATGTATTCGCGATGGAAACGATCCCTGGACCAGCGGCGAAGACGGCCTGCGCGTCATCAAGATTTTGGAAGCTGCAGAACGCTCCCTGGTCAACGGAGCACACCAGGAGACAATCGCATGGTAGCTCCTGAATTCTCACGCATCAGCCCCGATGTGCAGCTGGGGCAAAACGTGCGCATTTACGCTTTTGTCAACCTGTACGGCTGCAAAATCGGCGACGAGAGCCGCATTGGCACCTTTGTGGAGATTCAAAAAGGGGTCGTCATCGGAAAACGTGTAAAGGTCTCCAGCCATACCTTCATCTGCGAGGGCGTCACCGTTGAGGACAATGTCTTCATCGGTCACGGCGTCATGTTCATTAACGATAAATACCCTCGCGCCACCACCGTAGACGGCGCACCCCAAACCGAGCAGGACTGGGTCTGCATTCCCACCACCATTCGTAAAGGCGCCTCCATCGGTAGCAACGCCACGATCCTCTGCGGCGTCACCGTCGGTGAAGGCGCTGTCATCGGTGCGGGCAGCGTGGTTACCAAAGATGTCCCCCCCTGGACGGTCGCCGCCGGTGTTCCCGCTCGTGTTCTGCGGAAAATTCCTCAGCCAGTGGCCGATTCACAGCCGTAATCAAGGAAGAATACCTCATGGAACTACGCGGCTACCTCAACATTCTATCCCGACGCTTATGGGTTGTGCTGGTCGTCTTTGTCATCACCATCAGCACAGCTTTTGTTGTCAGCACGCTCATCCCACCCACTTACCAGGCTAACGTCAGCCTGCGGGTCAAAACGCCCCTCAGCGGTAACCTCAGCTATGTGCAGTACGAAACTTACTACGCCAACCGCCTGATGAACACCTACGCGCGCATTTCCACCAGTGAAAAAGTCCTGGATGAGTTGAAAGATAAGCTGGGCATCACAAAACTCCCCGATGTTGAGGTCCTGATCGTTCCGGATTCTGAACTGATTCAAATCACGGTCAAAGACCAGGATCCAGTGCTGGCCGCTAGAGCCGCCAATCTGCTGGCTGAGATCATCGTTTCCACCAACACCCGCACTCAAGTCGCCGAATCCGCCGCCACCAACAATCTCACCATTTTGACCGACCGGTTGTCAGACTACAAAAATGAGATTGCACAGGCCAAAGCCGAATACGAAACCTTGCTGGAGGAATCCACCAAAATTTCTGCCCAAATCGCCGTCCTCGACCGTTCAATTAAGATGAAAGAGGATGCCTACCAAACCCTGAAACAGCAGTATGACCAGGCTTCCATCAGGGAGGTTACCGAGCTGCTCGCCTACCAAAAAGAACAGGCCCGGCAGACGAAAGAACTGCTTTCAACCGAAATTACCGCTCTTGAAACCGAGCTTGCCGATCTCAGCGCACAGTATCAGGAATGGATGCCAAAATCGGTAGAAACCGCTGAACGGCTCTCCATCACCCGCCAAACCATTCAAACCAAAGAGCAGGCCTATAACAACTTGCTTGCAGAGTATGACGCTGCCCGCACTTCCACCGCCCTACTCCAAAACTCGCAAGACTTGTTGGTCGTCAACCCTGCCGTCACCCCCACCGAACCCACCGGTCCTGGGAAGTTGTTGGTTCTAGCTCTCGGCGCCGTCATTGGCCTGCTGATCGGCATCATCCTGGCCTTTCTGGTGGAAGCCCTGGATACCCGCATTCATACCGTGGAACAGCTTCAGCATCTCTGCAGCTGCCGCCTGATCGGCCAAATCCCTACCCTTCATAATGCGGATAAACAGGACCCCCTGGCTAGCGACGATACTGCTGTACAAAAAGCCTTCTGGACCTTGCGCGGGCACCTGGTCACTGACGCCCGCGCTCAAAACATCAAAACCTTGCTGTTCACCAGTGCCAGCACAGGTGAAGGTAAGTCTACAACCGTTTTTGCCACCGCCGCCAGCCTGGCCAAACTTAAACAGAAAATTCTGGTGATTGATTCTGATGTGCGCTTGCCCAAACAGCATGAATTGTTCAAAGGCCCCCTCTATCCAGGCCTGGTTAACCTCCTTTCGCAAGAGGCAAATATTGATCATGTCATTCAGAAGAACGCCCGCCCCGGGATGGATTTCATTCCAGCGGGCCTTCTTCAGGTAGACCCGCTGGAAGTTTTTCAAGATCCCAGTCTAGAAACCATTCTAGATCAGCTCAAACAACGCTATGACTTTATCCTCATCGACACGCCATCGCTGGCCGTAGCTGAAACCAGCATCCTTGCCCAATTGGCTGATGGCGTGCTCATCCTCGCCAAGCTTGGCGAAACGACCTCCACAGCCTTGCGCACATCCTTCGCCCAACTTGAAAACGTGGATGCAAAAATCATCGGAAGCATCGCCACCTATGTCCCCGTGGACCGCGCCCACGGGTATTACCACAAGAAACCAGCCCGCCGCTCGCCATTGCGCTGGCCCATACTTCCAGCCTGGCTGAACAATGGGAAGCTCAAAAAACTCATAACCAAGAAATCCAACCCCGTAGAAAGGAGCTCCGAACCATGAAAGTCCCCTTCGTTGATCTTTCAGCCAACTATCACTCCATTCAGGAAGACGTAGATGCAGCCGTTCACCGCGTCTTGAATAAATGTGACTACATCTTGGGACAGGCGGTCAAAGATTTGGAAAACAGCTTCGCCGCATACTGTGAAGCCCCTTATGCCGTCGGCGTGGATTCGGGATATTCAGCCCTGGAGCTGATCCTCCGTGCTGCAGATATCGGCCCCGGAGATGAAGTCATCACTGCCGCCAACACCTTCATGGCCACAGCCCTGGCCATCTGGAGATGCGGGGCGCGTCCAGTATTGGTAGACGCCGACCCGGTGACCTACACCCTCAACCCTGCATTGCTGGAAGCCGCCATCACCCCCGCCACGCGTGCGGTGATCCCCGTTCATCTCTTTGGTCAGCCTGCTGACATGGATCCTATCGTAGAAATTGCTCGCCGTCACAACCTTTTGGTAGTCGAGGATGCCTGCCAGGCCCACGGCGCTCGCTACAAAGGCAAACGTACTGGCAGCCTGGGGGATGCTGCCGCGTTCAGCTTCTATCCGGCCAAGAACCTCGGCGCCTATGGGGACGGCGGCATGGTGGTCACCCGCCGTGTTGACCTGGCGGAAAAGATCGTCTGGCTGCGAAACGTAGGCCAATCCGCAAAAAACCTTCACACCCTCAAAGGCTTCAACCACCGCCTGGATACCCTGCAAGCCTCGATCCTGCTGGTAAAACTCCCCCATCTGGATCAATGGAACGCTGCCCGCCGTCAGAGCGCCGCGCTGTACAATCAATTATTTGCCGACACCACTGTAGCCACACCCCAAACCGCCCCGCAGGTCGAACATGTCTTCCACTTGTATGTCGTCCGCGTTCACCAACGCGAAGCCCTCATTCAGGTGCTGAACGAAGCCGGAATCGGCAGCGGCATTCACTACCCCATCCCGATCCACATGCAGCCCGCATTCCAGGATTTAGGCTACCCTGTCGGCAGCTTCCCGGTTTCCGAAAGTTATGCCA
This sequence comes from Levilinea sp., assembly GCA_029975215.1. GTDB lineage: Bacteria > Chloroflexota > Anaerolineae > Anaerolineales > Anaerolineaceae > Levilinea. Next base: position 168,930 of record JARKPO010000066.1, on the reverse strand, counting down.
GCCAGATTTTGTCGCTGCCCATGTATCCGGAAATCAGCCCCGAAGCAGTTGCTTATGTGTGCGACACGGTCAAAGCTTTTCTAAAGAACGCGCCTGCCTCCACCACATAACAGCCGGCAGCTCAATATGAAAAACCAGGGCAGTGCAGTATCCAAATCCGTGCTAAAAGTGATGTTAGGCGGCTCAATCTCGCTGGCAGCCAATCTGCTCAGCCAGGTGGTCATTGCCGCCTATTTTGGCGCGGGTGCAGAAATGGACGCATTCCTGACTGCCCTGGTCATCCCCGCTTACCTGCTGTTCGTTTTGGTGAACGGTCTCTCTTTTGTAGTTGTCCCCGCCTTTATCCAGGAAGACGCCGCCGGTCGCAGCGAAGACGCCTGGGGTCTGGTGGGGACTTTCTTTTGGATCACCACGCTCGGCCTGGGCGGACTGGCCCTTCTGGTGGCTGTGTTTGCCGACCCCATTCTTTCTATCACCGCCCCCAGCCTGCCGCCTGAAAAAATGCACGCAGCCGCGATGATCCTATCCATCACGATATTTACCCTCCCATTAGGCGGCCTTCGCCTCCTGGCAGAAGGCGTCCAAAACGCCCGCAACCGCTTCTTCTGGCCGGCCGCGGCCACAGCCGCCGGCTCTCTAGGAAACGTGGCCGTTCTACTCCTCTTCTACCAATCTCTAGGAAGCCTGGCATTGGCCTGGGGAAACCTGTTATCCGCAGCCCTCACGGCGGCCGTCCCGCTCCTGCCCGTCCTCAAGCACCGCTGGAAGAAAATCATCCCCCTCAGCGATCCGCGCATTCGCGAGCTTTTCCAACTCATGCTCCCTCTGGTGCTTTTTGGTCTGGTCATCCAAAGCTGGCAGGTAATCGAACGCTTTTTTGCTTCCTGGCTCCCCGACGGCGACTTGTCTTACATCGGGTATGCTTCCAAACTTTCATCCCTGCTGGTCGCGATTCTGGCCACCGGCATCGCCTCTGCCATCCTCCCTGCCATGTCGCGCGCCCTCGCTTCACAAGGTGAAACCGGGCTAACCCGCCAAATCGAATTTGGCTTCCACCTCACCCTGGCCGCCGCTCTGCCCGCCGTGGCCTATCTCAGCGCCGCTGCGATGCCCCTCCTCACCCTCTTATTTGAGCGCGGCGAATTCACCCGAGCCGTTACCCTCTCGGTCTCACGGGTGGTCTGGCTGGTCCTCCTGGGGGATGTACTCTTCCGCATGTTGAACAACATCAACAGCCGCGCCTTCTATTCCGTCAAAGACACGCGCACATTTTCGATTGTCAACTCGCTCATGATCCTCCCTTACGCCCTCTTGGCCTGGTTCCTTTCCCAGCGTCTGGGCTACATCGGTCTGGCGATGGCTTACCCCCTGCAAGCCGCAGGCACTTTCATGATAACCTTTATCCTGGTGATGCGCCGGTTCCCGGAGCTCCAGGTGAAAGCCGTCGCCCGTCAATTTGGCATCTACGCTACTCTGGCAGTGGTTATTTATCTGGCTGTGTACTTGTTTACCAACGCATTCGCCGCCGTACTGCATCCCATTTTCCAAATCCTGATCACTGCTGCATTTTCAGGCCTGCTCTACCTTGGTACCGTCTTGATGTTAGACCCGATCATTACCCAGGCCTTTCTGGACTTGCTGCTTCCGCGTATTCGCGAGAAAAATCAAAAAAACGTGCCGTCGCCCCCTCAACCCGTCAATGCTCCCTCGTCGAAACCTTAACCATATTCATGCAACATATAGCAGAGGCCAAATTTAACGATGTCATCTGAAGCTGCAATGAACTCCACTTCCCCCCTACGGTTCGCATTGATCAAACCTGGGAACTGCATCCGCGAAGCCAGACTCAGCCTCCACCTGCCTGTGGAAGGTTATCTGTACGACAGCGGTGAATCGGTCACAGGTGCAGCCATCAAAACCAGTCAGACCGCGGGTGCACAGCTGCATGTCATCAGCCGTGCTTTGCAGAATGCCGAAGAAACCATTGCTGGAATGCGCTTTATCGAAGTGCGAGCCTTTGCCCCTACCACAAGCCTTCTGTCTCAGCGTTTCTTGAAGTTTTGGGCTGAACTGCGCATCCTACCGTATCTGTCATCCTTCAAACCGCATCTCATGGTTTGTATCGGTCCGGGTTATCTGTTACTGATACCATGGCTATACGCAATTATTTCAGGCTCGACTTTCGTTCCGCTCATGGTCGACTCCTTTTCCATTGCTTATAAAAAAGGTTTCGCAGCCCGCCTTCACCATGCTGTCACCCGCCTGGTCCTGCGCAGCGCGAAAACGCAACGCATTCTTTCCTACTCTCACTACATCAAGTCGGAAATCGAGCAAGAAGGCATTTCCAAAGGGAAAACTCTGGTTTTCTCGCAAGTTTATGAAGACTGCTTCTTCTCCCCACCTTCGGAAGTCGATCGCAACCTCACCGACGCCCCACCGAAAATTCTGTTCGTGGGCAGGCTCGACCTTCAGCAAAAAGGGCTCGATTTACTCATCGAGATTGCCCGTTCCGTGGTTGCTGCACATCCCAATGTTATCTTTGAAATCATCGGCGAAGGCTCCGACCGACAGGCCTTTGAAGAGTTGATCGCCCAACACCATCTGCAAGCCAATTTCCAGATTTTGGGCTACCGTCCCCAAGATCAGCTTCTCTCCCACATGCAGGGCGCCAGTTTGATGGTGATTCCCTCGCGGCATGAAGGTTTGGCTAAAGTAGGGCTTGAGGCTGTGTTTGCCAGCCTACCCCTGGTCGCCTTTGATTGCGGCGGAGTACGTGATTATTTACGCGACCAGCACAATGGGTATCTCATCCCCCGTTTTGATACGGTGCTTTTTGCCCGGCGCGTGAATGATTTGTTGGAAAACGCCTCCCTGCGCCACACCATGCAGCAGAACGCCTGGCAGGTGGCCAATGAATTCCGCCGTCCCCAGTACCCGCTGGCTGATGCCTTCTGCGATCTCCTCGCTCAACAAGCTCATAAGGACAGTTGATCGTGCGCGCCCCAGGAAAAGCCCCCGCCCTCCCCACCGCTCCAGCCCAACCCGCCTGGGGCCTTCGGCGCGCGCCGACCTGGAATTTCAAAATCATTTTTCTGCTCAGCCTGGCAGTCGGCCTGGTAGCTGGTACCGCATCTGCCCTTCTCGGATATATCTCTACCGATTACGCCATATATACAGTTGGCGTGGTTGGTCTTGCTGCCCTCATCGTTATCACCGGTCAGGCAGAACGAGTTCTGATGGCGATCATCCTCCTGGACGTACCGTTTGCCCTGGATTTCAACCCCCTTTACGATCCTTTTTTTGCCAGCGTGGGTGCCATCACCGGCTTCAATATTTCTCTCACTACCCTCTGCCTGCCAGTTTTGTATTTGATCTGGCTGGTAAAGTCCACTTCTCAAGCCAATGCAACGTCTTCCTTGCCCCTCTTCCCCAAATCCGCCCTGTGGCTGCCCATTCTCTGGATCGTGTTTAATCTCCTGTCCATCTTCGCTGCTGAATCGCCCATGATGAGTGTCTACTCACTTTTTCTGCTCATCCAATCCCTGCTTCTCTATATTTACCTCGTCGCAAACATCAAGACGTCCGCCGATCTCAACTACATCCTCTTCTTCCTCTTCCTGGGCCTCACCCTGGAAAGCCTGCTGATGATTGGCTTGCGCATCTACGGCCAAAGTTTTTCATTTGCTGGCTTTAATGCCCGTGTTGACCCCGATCTACGCGTCGGCGGCACCTTAGGTGGGCCGAATACCGCCTCCACGTACCTCAGTATGCTTCTGCCCCTCTGCGCCAGTTATTTCCTCCTGGTCCGCCAACACAAGCCCATCCTGATTGCTCTCTCCTTGACTGGCTTCATCTTTGGTGTGGTTGCCCTCTTCCTCACCCTTTCCCGCGGAGGTTGGGTCTCATTTGCCATCGCCATGTTCTTATTCTTGTTCATCATCCTGTATTATCGCCGGGTGTCTGCCAAAATTCTGCTCTTAGGCATGTTCCTTCTAGCCCTGCTCTTACTGTTTCAAGACCTCATCGCCAGCCGTATCACCGGATTTGATGCCGGCTCCGCCGAAACCCGTCTGTATTTGATGGATATTGCCTTCCACATGATCCGCGATCACCCCATCTTAGGAGTAGGGCTCAACAACTACGCTCTGGTCATGCTCTCTTACTTCGCCAATTACAACCGTTCGGTGTATCTTACCGTGGTGCATAACGATTTTGTGCGCGTTTGGGCGGAAATCGGCCCGGGCGGCCTGCTCACCTTTATCGCTTTTCACCTCTACCTCATCCAGCGGGGTTGGGCAGCCTGGCGGCAAAAAGATGTGTTGTTTGGCGCTGTTGCCCTCGGTCTCATGGTCGCCCTCATTGGCCACACCGCCCACATGCTGGTCGAAAGTTTTCATGGGCGTGTACTGCTGGAATTGTATTGGCTCATCGCCGGAATTGTCACCGCGGCCAGTTATCAGAATCACACCCACCTGCATTCATCGGAGGCAGCCCCATGATTTCTGTCATCATGATCTGTCGTAATCAAAGCTGGAACATCGCTCGCCTGATTGAATCTGTCTTGCAGGAAACGGCCAGTTTTCCCAACACGCAGATCACCCTTCTGGATTCCCTCTCCACCGATTCAACCCTGGAAATCGCCAGGCGTTACCCCATCAACATCCTGCGCTTTCTTCCGGGTGCCCGCCTCACAACCAATATTGGACGCTATGTCGGCTACACCGTCAGCCGTGGGGAATTTTTATTGTTCCTGGACGGCGATATGCAGCTCTCCCGCGGCTGGGTTCAGCAAGCCCTGGCGGTATTCTCTGCCCAACCGCAGGTCGCCGTCATCACCGGCGCCACAATAGATGTTCCAAAAAATTCAGAAACTGTGGTGGAAGATGAATCCTTACTGCCCACCGACCCCGTTCAAATCCCTCTCCCCTTCATCGGTGGCGCCGGCATGTACCGCCGCGCCGTTTTGGAAAAAATCGGACCATTTAATCCCTGGCTGATCAGTGATGGAGAGCCCGAGCTTTGCATCCGTATTCGTCAAAAAGGCTATCAGGTCATGATGTTGGATCGCCCAATGGTGTACCACTTCAGCGATCCCACCGACAAAATTTCCACCATGATCGGGCGCTGGCGCCGCCGTTTATACATGGGTTTCGGACAAAATTTACGGAACAAGCTTGGTACAGAATACTTTTGGCCGTATTTTTGGGAACGCGGCTACGGCTGCGCCCCCTTGCTGGTGCTTGCCCTCGGCGCCGCTACATTCGCCACATCCCTTATCACCCGTCAGGCCGGGTGGTTCCTGGGCTGGTTGGGATTGGTAATCCTGGTACTTATCGCTGATGCCCTGCGCAAGAAAAGCCTCTATCGCATGGTCTACAGCCTGGTACAGCGTTCGCTGGTCATGGATGGAACCGTGCGCGGCTTTTTCATCACCCCTCAAAAGCTGGAGGACTTCCCCATGCAGTATGAAGTCATCCAGCAAGCCTCACCCACAACGGACAAAGGCCATTAACATGCGGCCCATCACCGTTCTCCACCTGATCAACGGCTTTGCCGATGCCAGCATCGAGCGTATCATCTTGAACTTTGTCACCTACCTGGGGACACAGGAATACCGCTGGCATATTTTGGGCCTCACCGGCGGCGCGCTGCTGCCCGAGTTTGAAAAAGCTGGGGCCGTTGCCGTGGACCTTTCGTTACCGGAAAATGCCGCAGTACCCCCAGATGCCTTCATTCGCCGTTACCTTCAGCAAGAACCAGCAGATATCCTCCATACCCACACCATCAAATCCATCCTTCTCGGCGCGCGCGCTTGTGCCGGTCAAAAGAGACCTCCCTTCCACCTCGCCACCAAGCACATTTTAACCCGCCCTTCCGAAAGGCGTCACGGCCTCTTTTATGCCGCCGTAGACCGTTTGGCTCTCTACCTGCCCAACCATCTGGTTGCCGTCAGCGACTTTATGCGCGCACAAATTCTCGCCCTCCCCGGCATCCCAGCGTCCAAAGTCACCACCGTCCGCAACGCCATCCACACCCCGTCATATCACAGCCCCCATCTGCGCGCGGATTGCCGCGCATCCTGGGGCATTACCCCATCCACTCTAGCGATCGGATTCATGGGCCGTATCGTGCAGGCCAAACGCATTGATATTCTGCTCACCAGTTTTGCCGCCTTCCACCAGACCCACCCCGAGTCCATTCTCGTCCTGGCTGGAGATGGCGATCAGCGCACCGCCATGCAGGCCCTGGCCCAAAGCCTGAACATAGCCGATTCTGTACTCTGGCTGGGGTTTGTCCAGGACATTCCCCGTATGCTTGCAGGTCTGGATATTTTTGTTCAGCCCTCGGTAAATGAAGGCCTTTCCCTCAGTTTGCTCGAAGCCCTGGCTGCCGAAAAAGCCGTCATTGCCACCGATGTGGGCGGCACAGCCGAGGTTCTTGATCATAATCGCAACGGTCTCCTCATCCCCGCCGGGTCGCCAAAAGCCTTGTCCGCGGCCCTGGCCCAAATGGCCAGCCAACCAGATCAGGCCTCCGATTTTGCTCGCAACGGGCGCGCTTATGTCGAGCGTCATTTCAATTTGCAGCAAATGATCACCAGTTATGACCGTCTTTATCACGCCGCCATCTCCCCAAACGGCTCTGCCCAGCCCGCTGCTCATTTTCCACCCAGGATAACCTGATGATCTCACCCTTCAACGTTCTCATGATCTCTCACCTCCGCCGGTCGCGCACCTACGCCCGTTCGTTGATCATGGCCAAGAACCTGGTGAAACGCGGCCACCATGTCACCCTTCTCTCTACTGCCGAAGATCGCAAAACGGGCATGTCTGTAGATACTGAAGACGGCGTGCGCATGATCGAATCACCAGATTTATTTACGGGAAAAATGCGCACAGGATGGGATCTCTGGAACCTGTTCAACCGCCTGCTCTTTATAGACCGAGACGCAGGCCGGTATGACATTGTCCATACCTTTGAGACCCGCCCTGTGTCCATCTACCCTGCCCTGAGTCAGCTTCGCCGCCACCCCGCCCTCTTCCTCACCGATTGGAATGATTGGTGGGGCCGCGGCGGGATCATCACAGAAAACCGCCCGCGTTGGTACCGCTGGCTCTTCGAAGGGATGGAAACTCATTACGAAGAAGCCTTCCGCTGCCGCGCAGACGGTCTCACCGTGATTTCCACGGCGTTAAAGCGGCGTGCCGAACAGCTTGGCTTGCCCGCTGAGCGCATCTGCGTCATCTCCGGCGGGGCCACCCCCCAGGATTACCCCTGCTGGCCAGTTCAGGAGTGCCGCCAGCGTGTCGGAGTGACTTCCTCTTCGCTCATTGTGGGATTTTCCAGCATCGTTGCCCATTACGAGTTAGAGATGATCATCAAGGTCATCGCCGAGATCAAGAAAACCCTCCCAGACGCCAAACTCATGATCACGGGTAAGCCCGGCACCTTGGTACAAGGCCTGGCACAGGAATACGGCGTATCGGAGAATGTCTTCCTTACCGGCTACGTTTCCTTTGACGACCTTCCCGTCTATCTGGGCTGCGCCGATCTTTTCATCCTGCCCTTTCCCGACAAAATCTACAACGTGGGCCGCTGGCCCAACAAAATCGGTGATTACCTGTGCGCTGGGCGCCCTATCGTGGCAAATCCTGTAGGAGATGTCAAAACCCTGCTGGAAGAACACCCCATCGGCAGCCTGGCAGCCTGGGATCCAGCAGATTTTGCGGCCAAAATTCTTCAAATATATCAAAACCCAGAAATTGCCGCGCAAATGGGCCAGACGGCGCGCAAGCTGGCGGAAGAAAAACTGGATTGGCAGCTGCTCACAAAACAGCTGGAGGATTTCTACCTACAGCTCTGGCTGGCCAAACAAACCCAACCCTTGCCTTAACGCCTCAGCACGGCTTGCGCAGCTTTAAGGTGGGAATGACACCAAATTGAAAGACAGGAGATGACCTATGAAAACAGCGGTAGCAATTGAAGAGAAAAGACTGGAAGGTATGACCAGTATTGAGGATTATCCCTGGTTTAAAGAACGCCACCGCGTGTTCCCGGCCGTGTTCGAAGACCGTCAGCACAAGCGCGTCATGGATATCTCCGCGGGTATGGGCTGCGCGGCACAGCGCATCCGAGACCTTTACCCCGCAAAAATTATCTGCAATGACATTACCCCCACATGTGTGAACGCACTGCGGAAAATCGGTCTGGAGACGGTCTCGTTTGATCTGGATGATGACACCCAGCCCTATCCCTTCCCCGACGGCTCATTTGACGCCATTGTATCGCTCGTCACCATCGAGCATCTAATCCACGTGGATTACTTCATCCAGCAGATTCACCGCCTGTTGGAGCCTAACGGCTATCTGTACATTTCCACCCCCAACTACGCTGCCCCAGAGTACATCGGCCGGGTGCTGTTCACGGGACAAAGCTACCACGATCCCCTGGGCGACCCTGACACACGCTATGAATTTTATGCTCACGTCCGCTATTTCACTTATAAAACCTTACTTTCGTTTGTGACCTCCTTTGGTTTTACGCCCATTGCCGCCTACATCGCCAAACCCGCTGGCAGCGCTCGCTTTCGCGAATTATCGCAAAAAAATCGTCTCGCTGCCGTAGGTATCCAAACCTTAATGAGCCTCTATTACAACATTTTCCCGCCCACCTACGCCTCTGAACCCATCATTTGCTTCCGCAAAGGATCTGCCCCAGCCGGACGTGAAAAATTCCGAAAAGTTGTCCTCTAATGCTTCCCCGAAGGAGATCTTATGGGCCTGCCGCTTGAAGTGGATCCAAATAAAAAAGGGTATGCGATCTACGAAAATATCGAATATCAGGACTACTGGAAAGGCCAGCAGAAGATCAAGCTGGACGAACTAGAGCACGCCCTGGTCGCCCGGCTTTTGCCCTCCCGCGGTCAGCGCATCTTAGATATCGGCTGTGGCTACGCTCGCCTGGCCCCATGCTACATGGACCGCTTTGACCAGGTCGTCCTGTTGGACGGTTCGCTTTCGCTGCTCCGTCAGGCGCAGGAGCATACACAGAGCCGCGCCGTCTACGTGGCTGCAGATGCCATGAAACTCCCCTTTATGCCCGCGGCGTTCGACGCCGTCCTTCTCATCCGTGTGCTCCACCACCTCAACGATGTGGATGCCAGTTTCGCTGAGTTTAACCGTGTGCAGCAAGATAACAGCCTGTTCTTGTTCACGTATAACAACAAGCTCAGCCCCATGATCATTTGGAAATGGCTCACCGGGCGCGTGAAATTCTGTCCCTTTGATACTGCCCCCTCGGTCGCGAATATCCACTTGCTAGCTCATCATCCCAAATTCATTCGCCGCTCACTTCGCAAGGCTAACTTCAAATATCACACAGAGTTAGGTACCGGTGTGATGGATAAGCTAGCCAACTACACCGGCCGGTTTTGGCGCCTGGTACCCATGGGTCTCTTCTTAGCTCCCTTCTTTGGTTGGGCTCACCTGGCACCTTGGATGTTTTGCAGTGCACATAAAAATCCAAGCGCGGATTCTTCAGCCTCTCCCACAGTCTCAACCGCGCTCTTTGCCTGCCCCCTGTGTCACTCCGCCCTCGATGAAGCTGAGCAGACCCTGATCTGTCCGAGCTGTCAACGCGCCTATCCCATTGTGGACGGGATCTATGATTTCCGCTTGTGAGGTCTAAGATATGCCCGCCGCACCCCTCCAAATCCGGCATTCCCTCCCCCAAGGCCTGTGGCAGGATTTTGTGTTACAGAATCCACAGGGCAATATCTTTCACACTCCGCAGATGTTCCAGGTGTATACAGCTGCCAAGAATCATGCTCCGCACCTGTGGGCCGCGCAGCAAGGCGCCCAGATTTTAGCCTTATTCCTACCCGTGGAGCTGAGTTTGTACCCCGGCCTTGCACGTCACTTCACCACTCGCGCCGTTGTATACGGCAGCACCCTGTGCCAACCGGACGCTCAGGGATATGCCGCTCTGGATGAACTTCTGCGCCATTATCGCCGAAACGCCTCTCCAGCCGTCCTCTACACCGAATTGCGAAACTTGCACCAGCAAACCGATCAGCGCACCGTGCTGGAATCCAATGGTTTTATTTATGAAGATCATCTTGATTACCTTGTAGATCTCAATCGTCCGCCGGAAGAAATCTTCAATCAAATTGGCAAACGCACCCAAAAGAACCTGCGCCAGGAGATGAAAAAGAACCGTGTCTTTGTGGAAGAACTGCGCAGCCGCGATCAAATCCCGGAATGGTATCGGGTGTTAAAGCGAACCTATCAGGCGCGCAGCGTCCCCCTGGCTGACATCTCTCTGTTCTACGCTGCCTACGACATCCTCACTCCTTTGAAGATGGTCCGCTTTTCTCAGGCCCTTATCAATCACACCGTCGCGGCAGTTTCGGTAGAGCTTCTATACAAGGACAGGGTCTTTGGTTGGTACGGCGGAACTCAGCGCGAATTTACCGCCTTTATTCCCAACGAAATTCTCACCTGGAGCATCCTACAGTGGGGTGCCCAAAATGGCTACGCTCTCTACGATTTTGGCGGCGCGGGAAAACCCGGTGAGCCCTACGGAGTACGCGATTTTAAAGCCAAGTTTGGCGGCCAGTTGGTGAATTTTGGACGCTACGTATACAAGAATCACCCCATGCGTCTGGCCCTCAGCCAGACTGTCTATGAATTGCTACGCCGCTGGCTGTATTCAGCTCGCCCTGGCCCGAACACACCGCTTTCGCCAGAGCCACCCTCACCGCATAGTTCCGCTCATGAAAAGGAGGCCGCATGAACCCCCAGCAGCCCGTTCTCATCACCCCTGTGGATGAGCACATGGGGTTAGATATCGCCCGTTCCTTGGGTCGTAAAGGCATCACTGTGTACGGCATGGATGCCAATCCCAAATCGCCCGGCTGTTACTCCAAATATATCCAGTTTGTCCCTGGCGCCGACCCGGAAGTCGAAGACGAGCACCTCTTTGTTCAATCTCTGATCCAATTTGGCCAGCAGCAGTCCAACCGCACCGTGCTGTATCCGCTCAGCGACCGCCATGCTCTGGTGGCTTCTCAATACCGCAGCGACCTGCAGCCCTACTTCGATTATGTCATGCCCGACCATCAAACAATGGAGGATTTTGCCACCAAAGATGGGCTGCTGCGTCTGGCGCGCCAGTTCAACGTTCCTGCCCCGGCCTCCTATTTTATTGAAAACCTGGAGCACCTGCGCAGCCTGTGCCGTCAACTTCAGTTTCCGGCCATTCTCAAGCCTACCGAAAGCACGTATTGGCACACCGAAGCCATCACCCGCCTGCTGCGACGAGGCTTTCTTGCCGGACGCGCCAAGGTGATCTACTGCCCAGACGAAAAATCTCTGACTGAAGCCTATCAAACGATCGCCGCTCACGATGACCGCATGATTGTTCAGGAGGTCATTCCCGGCGAGGACGAGGCACTGGTCTACCTTGCCGTCTACTTCAACCGACAGTCCCAACCTCTCGGCTACATTGCAGGGCGCAAACACCGTATCATCCCCACAGGGTTCGGCTCAGCCAGCTATGTCCGCACCATTCACGACCCCGAATTGATTGATCTAGGCATTTCATTCCTACAGAAAGCCCGTTATCAAGGGCACGGCGGCATCGAATTCAAAAAAGATCCGCGTGACGGACTCTACAAGCTCATCGAAGTCAACACTCGCTTTGGAATGTGGGATGGGCTGAGCGTACTCTGCGGCGTGGATTTACCCTACCTGTCGTACTGCGACACCACCGGGCAGCCCGTTCCTCCGCGTTTTGAGTACCCGGATGGTCTCATTTGGATTGATTGGCAGCGCGATCTACGCGCCGCCTGGGATTACCGCAGGCAGCATAAGCTGACCACTGCGGCCTGGCTGCGTTCCATCCGCGGCAAGAAAATGTCCGCCATCTATGACCGGGACGATTGGCGGCCGGGCTTCCGCTTCACACTGGGTCTGGCGCAAAAAGCCTTCGACCGTCTCAGCACCAATTTCCGCTCTGCGGGTCATTAATCTCCCTGTGAGGTCTGCATGGATTGGAAAAAGTGGTATGCCAAACGCGGCGGCGGTTTTATCCTCAAACGCGGTCTTCACCTACTCCAGCGTTACGGCCTGACCCCCGGCCTCGCGCAAAAAAGGATCGAGGACAGCGTCCGCCTCATGCAGCGCTACGGTTGTTCTCCCTCCTACCCCACCCCCGGCCAGGTGGTAGACCGCTACCCTCGGTTTATTCAAAAGCTCCAATCCCTGGGAGCCGAAATCTGTGTGCACAGCTACCATCATATAGATCTGCGCACTTGTGCGTTGGACACCGCCGTGAATGAATTGGCTGCCGCACGAAAAGCTTTTGAACGCCACGGTATCCATTCCAGCGGTTTTCGCTGCCCATACCTAAGCTGGAGCCCCGAATTGATCACCGCCCTGCCGTCGCAGTGGTTTGAATACTCCAGCAACCAAGCTGTCACCCTCGCGCCATTCTTACCGCCCGTATCCGACCAGGACAGCGGCGTCTTCAACATTATCAACCAGTTTTACGCGCCAGTTTCCGGCGATGCCATAAAGTCCATCCCCTACCAACTGGAAAATTTGATCGAAATCCCCCTGTTTGTCCCTGACGATCTCCAATTGCAGGACGGTCTGAATTTCAATCAGGAGCAGATCGCTCAATTTTGGATGGAAACCCTGCAGCGCACCCACCGCAGCGGCGAGCTTTTCACCCTGCTCACTCATCCTGAGCTGGCAGATCGATTTGCACCCGCCATCGAGACCTTATTGCAATCCATTGCCGACCTCACCCCTAGGGTCTGGCTGGCCCGCCTGTGCGATATCAGCGCCTGGTGGCGTGAAAAATCTGCGTTTTCTGCACAATTCAATTCCAATCCCCAGGGCAGCCTCACTATCACGTTTCAGGCATCTCCTCGTGCCTCCGTCCTCATCCGCGGTATCTCCACACCTCATTCTCATCCCTGGTACGGACCCGATCATCTATTGGAGTCACGCAGCCTCACCCTGCCCGCTACAATAGAAAAACGCCCCTGGCTGGGGGTCCATCCGGATTTTCCGCCACACGCCCTCCGTTGGCTGCATGGCCGCGGCTTTATTACCGAGCTATCGCACGACCCCAGCGCCCATGTCTATTACCTATCACCGCGAACAGCCGTGTCTGCCCTCGAACTGGAGTCGATCGCTGCTGACATCGAAGACTCCTGTTCCACTCTGATTCGCTTTGGGCTTTGGCCTGACCAGGCTAAAAGCGCATTTGCCGTCACCGGCGACTTGGATGCTCTGTCCTTAATGGATTACGCCGCGCGGCTGTTCTCTTGACCCAGCGATTTCTTCAACTTACAGGAATGTAAACTGCCCCAAACAGCGCAACTAACGCTGCCCATTGGGGGTTTTATCAGTCATATTGGCACTGTGACCTGACCACCCTGGGCATAAAAAACTATGCCAAATTTCACCCCACAGTATGCCTGAGCGCAGGTACGCGCTGGAAATAAAACCGATATAGTTGCTGTGTGGTAGATCATGAAGCCGAATCAACCCATAGAGTTAGGATAACAATGAATATTTCAAAATTACTGTACTTAGCCTCTCGCCCTGTAGTTGGAACCTATGCCGGCACGATGCTGAATATGGACGTTCGCCGACACGAAGCTTTTCCAACCGGCGCAAAAATTATCGCAGCCAATCATCCCACCACCACTGACCCTTTTTTTATCGCCGCCATGGTGCGCCAGCAGGCCTACATCTTAATTAACGAGCTATTATTTCAAGTCCCCATTTTAGGGGAATATCTCCGCCGGTCGGGGCACATTCCGGTTCAGGCTGGCAACGGTCCGGCCGCTTTAGAGGCAGCTCTGGAGCATCTCAAGCTGGGCCACACCATCATCATCTTTCCCGAGGGTGACCTCAGTCCAGAACAAGGCGGATTCCAAAAAGCACGCACTGGGGTGGCTCGTCTGGCAGTGATGAGCGGCGCTCCTGTCGTACCGGTCGGCATCCATCTTCAACGAGAACGCATTCACACCATCAAATCCACGGTGCGCGGACGTGTTGAATATGGGCGCTGGTATCTGCGCGGAGCCTACAACATCACTTGCGGCAAGCCGCTTTTCTTCGGCGGCGATGTGGAAAACCGCCCTTATGTACGCAGCGTGGCAGATAACGTCATGCACCACATCATCGAATTAGCGCACGAGAGCGAGACCCGCTTCACGCGCTTCCCCACCCCACTCACCAGCCTGTCGCAAACCCCTTGATTTTTGAACAAAGACAATTCGGGCGTTGGTTCAATAGACCAACGTCCGTTTTCTTAATAAACAGCCTGGGGGTGAAGGGACGCGCGCCTCGATGGCGTTCGAACCGACAAATAAAAAAGCCCCCTGGTTGGGAGCTTTTTAGGCTGGGGGTGAAGGATTCGAACCTCCACAAACAGATCCAGAGTCTGCTGTCCTGCCGTTAGACGAACCCCCAACAACGACAAAATTTTACCACCCAGCGCCCAATCTGTCCAGACCTGGCCGCAATTCAACCTGGTCAAAAAGCAAAATCGCCCCGGAAAACCCAGGGCGATTTAGGCTTCATCCTGCCAAGAAATTACTTAATAGAAATGGCCTCTTCAGGGCATTCTTCAACCGCCTGGCGCACATCCGCTTCCAATTCAACCGGGACGATGTCCACCAGCACCTTTGCAATCCCATCCTCACCCAATTCAAAAACCAGAGGCGCAATGGTCTCGCACACGCCGCAACCCATGCAGATATCGGGGTCTACAAAGACTTTCATTTTTTTCTCCTTCTATGGCATGTCGTTTACTGGCACTTACGCGCTAGAGCCGCCCAATCCCAGTTTGAATAAAACTTCGGCATTGTGATTATAGCCGCGATGAGTGGAATCCAACAAATGAAAAACGCATGGAATCAATGGTATATTAGTCATATCTTTCTGACCAGGACATCAAATTGCCCACCCTCGTCCCCACCTTGAACAGTTCTCGCAAAACCTGCGCCGCAATTGTCGGTGCTGGGGGGAAAACCACCCTGCTGTATTCCCTTGGTCGCGCCTTTTCCCCGCCTGTTTGGCTGGCCACCACGGCCCATCTTGCACTGGGGCAGTGTCAGTGGGCTGACCAGCACATCATTGTGACCGACTCCGCACAGGTCGTTGATTCCCACCATTTTTCTGATGGGCTCACTCTCTTCTCCGGCCCTCCCACGCATAATGAACGCGTTTCCAGTGTCCCAGAAGACTTCCTCCTTCGCTTAGCCGAAGCTGCCGCGCTGAATCACATCCCCTTGTTAATCGAAGCAGACGGAGCGCGCAGTCGCCTGCTTAAAGCGCCTAAGGAACATGAGCCGCCCATTCCGGGTTTCGTTAACACAGTCTTTGTCGTAGCCAGCCTGGCAGCCCTCGGTCAACCCTTAGTGGAAGAAATCGTCTATAACTCTGCGGGTTTCGCCCAGCTCACCCACCTGCCAGAAAACACCTCTATCACCCCCCAACACATCACCGATTACCTCCTCCACCCTTTCGGCGGTCGAAAGAACATCCCCGCCCGCGCTGTCCTCCACGCCGTCCTCACCCACGCAGTGACCGCAGCCCAAAAGAACGCCGGACGCAGCATCGCCCGCCAACTGCTGCCCGTATATCATGCTGTTCATCTTTCCCACCTTCAACCAGACACCGCCCTCCCATGCGGTCGTACGGAAATCAGCGAAACCTGGCAGCCCACCGCCGGCATCATCCTGGCCGCGGGCGCGGCCTCCCGCTTTGGTGCGCCTAAGCTTCTGCAAACGTGGCAGGGTAAGCCTATCTTGCATCACGTCATCGAAACCGCCCTACGGGCCAGGCTCAGCCCCCTTTTCCTCGTCGTGGGGGCCTATGCCGACCAAATCCAGCAGGCTGCAGGAGACTACCCGGTTCAAATCATCCCCAACCCCGATTGGGCCTCTGGGCAGGCATCCTCTATCCGCGCCGCGGTTCAGGCCCTCCCCACTCATATCGCCGCCGCAGTCTTCATGCTGGGCGACCAACCCCGCACACCAGCCGAACTAATTGATCTCCTTCGCCAGGAATACGCCGCCTCACCCCATCCCATCCTGCTTCCCGAAGCCCAGGGCCGCATAGGCAACCCCACCCTCTTTGACCGTTCCACATTTACTGCCCTGACATCTATCACCGGCGATTCTGGCGGACGTCAGCTTTTCTCCCGTTTCCCACCCCGCAAAATCCTCTGGCACAACCCCCAGGTATTTCAGGATATTGACACATTAGACGACTATGCGCAATTAATTAACAGCTCCCCTGACGAAACTTGATTCTCATCCGTTGACGTTCTCCCTTTTTCAAGATAAAATCAACCCTTGTGCTGACCCCTGACGTTCCAGGCTCAGCCACTCAACCCAAACCACCCGGCTTTGCCGGAATTTTTTCACGAGAGCGAAGGTAACCTTTTACAAGGTGAGAGGCGCTCGAAGGATGGATGAAATGGAAAAAGCAGTTATCAAAGCCACCCGCCGCACCGTGACGGGCAAAAAAGTGGGCGCGCTGCGCCGCGAAGGTAAGCTTCCTGGCGTACTCTACGGCCATCATCTGGACCCCATCGCCATCACTATGGACCAGCGCGAAGCCAGCCGCACCCTTGCTGGGCTAACCTCCTCGTCATTGGTCAATATTGAGCTGGAAGGTCAGACGCATGCTGCCCTGGTTCGCGAAAAGCAGAAAAATTACATCCGCGGCACCCTTTTGCATGTTGATTTCCTGGCCGTCTCCCTGACCGAAAAAATCCGCGCCTCCGTCGCCATCGAAATTCACGGCGTCTCCCCCGCGGTCAAAGATTACAATGGTGTGGTCATCAACGGTCTCGAATCGATTGAAGTTGAAAGCCTTCCCCAGGATCTCCCCGAACGGATCGTGGTGGACATCTCCAATCTTAAAAATATCGGCGACGGCATTTACGTTCGCGATCTTGAACTGGCTGATAACGTGATCGTGCACACCGATAAAGACGAAATGATCGCGGTCGTAACCGGCAGCAGCACCGAAGAAGCGGCCGCCGAAGGCGAAGCCACTATGGCCGAACCCGAAGTGATCGAAAAAGGCAAGAAAGAAGAAGAAATCGAAGACTGATATATTGGGTTTCAAATTAACACCCCCTGGATTGCCAGGGGGTGTTTTTTGTTAGGGTTCTGATAGCATCCCTAAGATTTTCAGAAAGTTGACTGTAATTCGGCCAGTCACCCCCCAAACCATTTCTCCATCATAGTGCTGATAATAAATCACCGGCTCCACCTTCCCATTCTGGCGCAGATAAGGGCGCTCCTCAAAATGGGTCGGGTCCGCCAGCCAATGCAGGGGAACAAAGAAAACCCGCTGCACTTCCTCTGCAGACACTTGAAACGACACTGGCCAGGGAATTAAGCCCACAATTGGCGTGATTACAAAATCACTGATGGTGGGGTAATCGTGAAGACGTCCCACAATCCGAATTTGGTCCGGCGCCAAGCCGATTTCTTCATAGGTCTCGCGGCAGGCTGCGTCTTCCAAACTCCGATCCAGAGGCTCCACCGCTCCGCCTGGATAAGAGACCTGTCCTTTATGGCTCTGCACCTTCTCTGTCCGCCGCGTGAAAAGCACCTGCCATTCACCGCCTTTCCAAGCCAGCGGAATCAACACCGCTGCCCGCCGGAACCCATTGGTCGCGGGCAAAACCCGGCGTTCGCGTTCCACTGCCTTAACCTTGGAATAGATGTCTTCTTCCCGCAGCGGCGATCCATTGGGGTGCATCGTCATTAATCCTCGTCCCCTGCCTCCTCTGCGTCCTCCCGCAAATCTGCGGATAAACCAGCATCCGCGCCATACCCTTCAGCGTAGATGACCGGCCGCGCAAAGATCAGGTATCCCGTATGTGCCACCATCCGGTCTGTCGGCCGCAGCCGTTCTGGCTCCGCCTTGTAATACCGCAGCAGGATTTCGCATACATCGATAAATCCAAACTGGTGTTGGCGCAGCGCGTTGAGCAGTTTGCTCACCTGGTTCACCGTCGGCAGCAGAGAGCCAAAAAAGCCCCCTGGTTTAAGCGCCGCCCGCGCTTGCCCGATATAATCATACGGGTTGGCTACATCCAGGAAGAGCGCATCGACATTCTCCACCCCAAACCCATTGGCTATATCGCCCAATAGGAAAGTTACGCGATCACTCATCCCCAGACGTTCGATATTCTTCTTCGCCAGGGACTGCATATCCTCACGCCACTCCACCGTGGTCACGTGCCCACTTTCGCCTACTGCAAACGCCAGTGCGCGGGTTAATGAACCTGATCCAGTGCCCGCCTCCAACACATGCTGTCCCGGCCCAATGCCCATATTGACCAGAATAAAGCCGATTTCTTTGGGGTATAAAATCTGTGTATTACGCGGCGTATTTTTCAGCAAATCGCCCAAGGCTGGTTGAAGCAGGAAAAATGGGTTTCCTAAATGGCTGAACACCTGGCTTCCCCACGGCAGCCCGATTAAATCGTCGTGAGCAATCACCCCGCGGTGAGTCTGTAAGGTTGCGCCGGCCTTAAGTTCTAAAATAAAGTGCTTATGGGTCATGCCTACCAATTCAACTAAATCGCCCTCATGAGCGTGCGTTCCATGCAGATTCCAGCCCAAAGTGTCTCTCCTTATCAACCACCGGTTTACCCGCCAAGATCACTCATCATCTCGACGTTGTTCTAATAGTGACGCCATCCAAATGAACAGCAGGCTTCCCATCGTTGCCGTGCCCAAATGCAGCGGGCCCAAATCCAAAAAAGAAACCCCCATCCATCCCCCCATCCCGTGGCCAACCCAGAAGCCAATCCAACTTGCAATGATGTATAGACTCAGCTTACTCAGATTGCCCCCACGCCACAAATGAAACGCTGCCCCATACAGCGTAGAGATCAAAATCCCAAACAGGACAGCGGGAATAGTCATGCCATCCTCTCATCCGCTGGTACAGTCCCAACGCGTTGCCCGTCCACTCGTGCAATGCGTCCCCCGCCCAATACCACCCGTCCCAGGTAAACCGCTGCCACCTGGCCAGGGGTGATATCACGCTGCCAGCGATCAAACATCATGCGCACGTTGCCGTTTTCCAACGGTTGAATTTCCGCCGGTGCCAGCGCCGCCCGGTACCGAATTTTCACCTCTGCAGTGAACGGTTCGCGGGGACTTTCTTCCGCGATCCAATTAAACCCTTCCGTCTCCAGGCACTGCTGTCCTAACTGCTCAGCCGGTCCCACAATCAAAGCATTCTCGCTCATTTTCTTATCCAGGACAAACAGAGGCTGCGGATGAGAAATCTTCAGTCCTTTGCGCTGCCCGATGGTATAAAATGCCAGCCCCTCGTGTTCCCCCAGACGTGTCCCATCTCCATCATAAATTGGCCCAGGAGATGCCGCCTCAGGTACGTATCGTTTTAAGAATGTACGGTAATCTTCTCCACCCAGGAAACATAAATCCTGGCTCTCACTACGCCGTGCAGTTGGCAGCCGATAATTCAATGCCATTTCCCGCACCACCTGTTTGGTCAGCCCGCCCAACGGAAACAGGGTGCGCGAAAGCTGCTTTTGGTTTAACATGCTCAGCACATACGACTGGTCTTTTTTTCCATCCGCAGCCCGCAGCAGTTGAACTTTTCCGTCCTCTGCCAGATCAAGGCAGGCATAATGCCCCGTTGCCAGATAATCTGCGCCCAGCTTCAGCGCTTGATCCAACATATGTCCCCAACGGATTTGACGGTTGCACACCAGACATGGGTTGGGGGTAATACCGGCACGGTAGCCGTCCAAAAAATTTTGAACTACCGTATCGCGGAACAATTCCCGCACATCCACCGCATAAAATGGAATGCCCAATATGGCCGCCACACGCCGCGCCTGCGCCATGTCATCCGGGGTACAGCAGCGGTTCTCCTGTTCGCGCCCCTCCTCGCTCCATAACCGCAGCATAATCCCAATCACTCGGTAGCCCTGTTCCACCAGCAAGGCCGCCGCCACCGAACTGTCCACGCCGCCGCTCATTCCAACCACTACCGTTGCACCCATACTGCCTCTCCTGACTCAGGATCGCGCTTTTTCAACCAACCGCGGCAGTACTTCTAAGAACCGCTCCACATGTTCAGGCGTGCTGTCGTGTCCCAAAGTGACTCGCAGCGAACCCAAAGCCCAATTTTTCGAGTAGCCTGTGGCCAGCAGCACCTCAGAAGGCTTCGGAATTCCCACTCGGCAGGCCGAGCCGGACGAGCAAGCAAAGCCCGCTAAATCCAACATCATCAGCAGCGCATTTCCATCCACCCCCTCAAACACAAAACTGGCATGGTTCGGCAGACGTTGAGTGGGATGTCCGGTCAGGTTAGCACGGGGGATACTCGATGTCACCCCCGCGATAATCCGGTCGCGCAGCCGGGTAAAATATTCACGTCGTGCATCCAACCCTATCTGCGCTTTACGCAGTGCCTCGGCTAAACCGACAATGTAGGGAATGTTCTGCGTCCCCGCGCGGAAACCATTCTCTTGCCCGCCCCCCGTCTGCGTCGGTAAAATTTTCATTCCTCTGCGCACGTACAGCGCACCCACGCCCTTCGGCCCATAAAATTTATGTGCGCCGACTGTAAGAAAATTCACCTGGTCGGCTTCTACATCCATCTTCAGATGCGCTGCAGCCTGCACCGCGTCCGTGTGAAAAGGCACGCCCCGCTGCCGGCAGATCTTGCCAATCTCTGCAATGGGGTTAATCGTCCCAATTTCGTTGTTCGCATACACAACTGAAACCACCGCCGTATCCGCGCGCAGGCTCGCCGCCACATCTTCCGGGTCCACCTGCCCATAACGATCCACCGGCAAAAAGTCCAGTATAAAATCGTAATCGCTGGCCAACTGTTGAGCGGTATGCAGCACTGCATGATGCTCCACCGGACTGATCAGAATCCGCCGCGCTCCGTTCTTTTTGCGCATGGCCAAAGCCGCCCCTCTTAGCGCAAGGTTATCCCCCTCCGTCCCCCCACTCGTAAAGAGAATCTCGCTTGTCCGCGCGTTCAGCACAGTCGCCACAACCTCACGGGCCTGTTCCAAAGCCGCCTCAGCGCGCTGCCCAAACCGGTGAATGGAAGATGGATTTCCAAAATTCTCACGAAAATATGGCAGCATCGCCTCCAGTACTTCGCCGTCTAAAGGTGTGGTCGCCGCATAATCCAGGTAAATAGAGCCGTTCTGTTCCACGAGATACCTCCATCCGTCACAATGATTGATTATAGCACGTTCTCATTTTTCTTCGGACGCCTTCTATTTCATCCTAATTTACTCCAATTTGAAGCATTTACCTTATGCGTTGGGCTTTTCGCGCCTGCAAAGGGCTGATATAATTACGAAAATGGTTAAATTTTTCACATGGAGGGTTTGATGGCTTCAGACATCCGATTTGGAACCGATGGATGGCGCGGAGCGATTGCAAAGGATTACACCTTTGACAACGTCCGCCGCTGCGCGCAAGGTTTTGCTGATTTTTGCTTGTCGGAAGGCAAAAAGGACGCCTGGATCGTTGTCGGTCACGACAAACGCTTCCTTTCCGAACATTTTGCCCTTGCCGTGGCTGAAGTCCTGGCCGCCAACCAACTCCGCGTCTACCTAACCGACGGCCCCACCCCCACCCCGGTCATCTCGTACGCCGTGGTGGATAAAAAAGCGGCGGGGGCGGTCAACATCACAGCCTCCCACAACCCTCCCACCGATAACGGTTTCAAAGTGCGCGATCAAAACGGTGGAGCCATTGCCCCTGAAGGTCTCAAGAAAATCGAATCCCTCATCCCCGATTCGATCGCCAGCGTCAAACGTATCTCCGCCGCCGAAGCCGAAGCCCAGGGTCGCCTGGTGCGCTTCGACGCCTCCGTCGCCTACATTGAACATCTCAAGGACCTGATTGATTTACAGCCCATCAAAGACGCCGGGCTAAAAATCGTCTTTGACGCTATGTGGGGCAACGGCGCGGGTTGGTTCACCCGCCTCCTCGGCGGCGGCAAGACTCAAATCCTTGAAATCCACAACACTCGCAATCCCGTGTTTCCGGAAATGTCGCGCCCAGAGCCGATTCCCCCGAACATCAACGTCGGCCTCCAGCGCACTGTGGAATTGGGCGCGGACGTGCTCCTCATCACCGACGGCGATGCCGACCGCGTAGGCTTTGGTGACGAAAAAGGCAACTTCATCAACCAGCTTCAGGCCTATGCCTTGTTGGCTTTCTATCTGTTAGAGGTCAAAGGCCAGCGCGGCGCCATCGTGAAAACGCTTTCCACCACCAGTATGCTCGAAACCCTGGGCAAGCTGTATAACGTCCCCGTGTACGAAACGGGTGTAGGCTTCAAGTACGTGGCCCCCAAAATGGTGGAAACGAATGCTCTCATCGGCGGTGAGGAATCTGGCGGCTACGCCTTTCGCGGCAACGTTCCTGAGCGCGACGGCATCCTGGCGGGGCTTTACTTCCTCGACATGCTCGTCAAGCTGCAAAAGACCCCTTCACAGCTTATTGACTTGCTTTACAGCAAGGTCGGCGCTCATTACTATGACCGTATCGATTCGCGCTTCTCCGGTGACCGTAAACAGCGCGAGCAGACCATCCTCAATGCCAACCCCGCCACCATCGGCGGCTTCAAGGTGATTGAACTCAACGCTACGGACGGCTTCAAATTTGTGCTGGAAGACGGTGGTTGGCTGCTCATCCGCTTCTCCGGCACCGAACCGATCATGCGCGTTTACTGCGAAACCACCGATGCTTCACGCGTGCAAGACATCCTCCAGGACGGCTTGCGGATTGCTGGACTGAAATAAACGTTGGGACTGGTAGATACACACTGCCACTTGTATCTGGATCACTTCGAAGCTGATCTGTCCGCTGTGCTGGCCCATGCCTGGAATTCGGGTCTAACAAAAATCCTGATTCCAGGCATCGACCTGAAAAGCAGCCTCGCAGCGCTTGAATTGGCCGAATCGGATCCGCGCTTGTTCGCCAGCGTCGGCGTCCACCCCAACGACGCCCTCACATGGGATGAAGCGACTTATCAGCACCTTAAAACTCTAGCGCAGCACCCCAAAGTGGTTGCTATCGGTGAAATAGGTCTGGATTATTATCGCGACCGTGCGCCAAAAGAGCTTCAAATCCGAATCCTGGAGCAGCAGTTAGCTCTGGCGGAAGAATGCTCCCTACCGGTGATCATCCACAACCGGCAGGCGGTCGAAGACTTGTGGCCTATCCTTCAATCCTGGCAAAGCTGCCTAACCCGCACAAATCCGACCCTGGCTGCCCGCCCTGGCGTCCTTCATGCCTATGATGGGCAGTCTGACCTGGGGCAGGCGGCGGTGAACGCACACTTCTTGCTGAGCGTTGGTGGACCCGTCACCTACAAAAGCGCCCAATCACGCTTTGCAAGTCTGGCGGATTTGCCGCTGACCTCTCTGCTGCTGGAAACAGACGCCCCGTTTCTCCCCCCCCACCCGTACCGCGGACAGAGAAACGAGCCTGCCTATCTTACCGTTGTGGCCAATCAACTGGCCAAAATTCTTCAGTTGCCTGCCGATGATATTGTTGGAGTTACACAAGACAATGCCAACCGTTTATTCGCCTGGGGAACCTCGCTTGAGCACTAACCTTTCTTTTCTTGCCCCGCTGCAGGACGATATTCACGCCGTTGAAGGCATGATGCTCGCCCAAATGGAGGGCCATCATGCTGATCTGCGCAATGCCCTCGATCTAATCCTAAAATCCGGCGGCAAGCGGATTCGCACCTCATTGACCCTGCTCTCAGGCCGCACCTTTGGTGCTGACCCACACCGCCTGAAGACTCTGGCGGCTGCTATCGAACTGCTGCATACGGCCACTCTCGTGCATGATGACCTCATTGATGGGTCCCTGTTGCGTCGCGGCCTGCCCACCCTCAACTCGCAATGGTCCCCCGGCGCCACCGTTCTAACCGGCGATTTTCTCTTTGCCCGCGCTGCCGTCCTGGCTGCCGAGACGGAATCCATTCCCGTTATTCGCCAGTTTGCCCATGTGTTGGGTGTGATCGTCAATGGTGAAATCACGCAGATGTTCGCCAGCCGCTGCAAAGCCAGCCGCGACGATTATTACGAACGTATTTATGCAAAAACCGCTTCCTTGTTCGAAACTTCCACCTGGTCTGCAGCCGTCATTGGCGGCGCGGATACTCCTGCGGTGGAGGCCATGCGAAATTACGGTTACCAGATCGGCATGGCCTTCCAGATTATTGATGACATCCTCGATTTCACCAGCGATGCAGCCCAAATGGGCAAACCCGTCGGAAGCGACCTGCGACAGGGCCTGGTCACCCTGCCCTGTCTGTATTATCTAGAGGATCATACGAATGACCACGACGTGCAGCCCCTTTTTCAAGGCCGCTGCCTCAGCGACGACCAGTTAAGCCGCGTCGTCACCTCCATCCGCGAATCACACGCCATTGAACGCTCCTACCAGGAAGCAGAACGCTTTGTTCATCTCGGTCTGGAAAGCCTCAGGAGTGTTCCCCCTTCCTCGGAGCGCAGCGCGCTTGAAGAACTGGCAGATTATATTGTTGCCCGCAAGCTCTAAGCTGTGCCCACCCTTAAACAAAAAAGCCGCAATTGCGGCTTTTTTATCAGTGCGCTGGAGAGGACTTGAACCTCCACGGGTCTCCCCACATGGCCCTCAACCATGCCTGTCTGCCAGTTCCAGCACCAGCGCCAGTAACCCTATTATAATCGGGCCTATAGAATTGTGTCAATAAAAAAGGAGAAATTATGGCGATTGTTTTAGATGGAATGGGAAGTGATACCTATCCTGCGCCTGAGG
The DNA here is from genome assembly GCA_029975215.1 of Levilinea sp. Taxonomy (GTDB): domain Bacteria; phylum Chloroflexota; class Anaerolineae; order Anaerolineales; family Anaerolineaceae; genus Levilinea. The sequence continues at coordinate 144,050 of JARKPO010000066.1, read as the reverse complement.
TTGAAGCCGCCGTTTTGGCCGCCGAAGAACTGGGCGAAGAGATCATCCTCGTCGGTCAGAAGGAACTGCTGGAGCCTCGCCTCAAAGCCGCCAACCCCCGCGGTCTGCCTGTGCGCATTGTCCACGCCCCCGACGTTCTAGAAATGGGCGATAAGGCCGTGGAATCCACGCGCAAAAAGCCCAACAATTCAATGGCGGTCGGCATGGAACTGGTTCGCACCGGCGAAGCCCAGGCCTTTGTCACCGCTGGGTCCACTGGCGCCGCCATGTTCAACGCCATTAAGATCCTGCGTCGTATGCAGGGTGTCCTGCGCCCCGCTCTTATCACCCCCATCCCCACTCGCACAGGGCGCTGTGCCTTTTTGGATACCGGCGCAAACGCTGACTGCCGCCCAGAATTCTTCACCGAATTTGGCACCATGGGCAGCCTGTATGCCAAACACGTCCTCCAGGTGGAAAACCCCCGCGTCGGCATCCTGTCCAACGGCGAAGAGGCCGGTAAGGGCAACCAACTGGTCAAAGAGGCCTATCCTCTGCTGGCCAACGCGGGCCTCAATTTCGTCGGCAACGTCGAGCCAAAAGAGGTTTACAATGGTCATGCCGATGTCGTCGTGGCCGACGGCTTTACCGGCAATATTTTCATCAAGACTTCCGAATCCGTCGCCAAGTTGATCACTGACGTCCTCCGCGAGGAAATTTCCACCAGTTTCGCCCGTAAATTGGGCTATCTGCTGGTCAAACCGGCCTTCCGCCGCTTGAAGAAAATGATGGATCCCTCCGAAGTCGGTGCCGCCCTGCTGGTGGGCATCAACGGTTACGTCTTCATCGGCCACGGCCGCTCGGACGCCCGCGCCCTGGTCAGCGCCCTGCGCCTGGCCCAACAGGCTACCAAAGCCAATATGTTAGATGCGCTGCGTGCCGCTATCCAATCGCAGTTGGCCTCTTCCACCTCCGAATCCTAATCCCAAAGAGGTTTTTCATGAAAGTCGTCACCAATGATAAATTGATCAAGCGCAATCAAAAAATCGGCAACATCAGCAGCCTAGCCAGCCTGGGCATCCTGGTGCTGGGGTTTGTCTTGTCTTTCAATCCCGATCAGCTGACCTGGGCTTTTGCTGCCCTCCTGCTGGGTTTCATCGTCTCTCAGGTCGGCCTCTTCTTCGGGGCGCGCTTTGGCCGTTCCCCTCGCCCGGACGAGCATTTAACCGCCGCCCTCAAAGGCCTGGAAAACCGCTATACCCTCTATCATTACACAACCCCTGTCTCCCATCTGCTTGTTGGCCCTTCCGGCGTGTGGGTGCTGTTGCCCTACAGTCAGGGCGGAATCATTCGCTATGACGAAAAGAAAAAACGTTGGCAGCAAAAAGGGGGCAACCTCTACCTCAAAATCTTCGCCCAAGACAGCCTCGGCCGCCCCGATCTAGACGTCAAAGGCAGCCTGCAGGATGCGCAGAAATTCCTCAATGAGAAATTAGGTCAAACCACTCCGGTGGAAGTCAAAGCCGCCCTGGTGTTCACCAATCCCAAAGTCACCATCGAAGCCGCCGAAGCCCCCATCCCCACTCTGACCGCGGAAAAACTCAAGGATTTTATCCGGAAACAGGCGAAGGACAACGCCTTCCCCAACGAGAGTTACCTGGCCATTCAGCAAGCCCTGCCTGCTGAATCGGTCGAAGCTTGAGTAATTTGCTCATTCGGAATCAAAAAAGGATCAGCCAAATGTGAACTGATCCTTTTTTCTTTGTTCATAGATACTTCTCAACGCTTCGGCCGGTTAGGTCTGGGGTTGCGTGGCGCAGGCCGGGCGACGCCGTCATTGCGTCCAAATGGGCGTTGTTCACCCGAGCCTGGTCGGTCGCTGCTGCGTGGTGCAGGTCGGGCACCGCCATCGCCGCGCCCAAATGGGCGCTCACCCGAACTCGGGCGGTCGCTGCTGCGTGTCCGTCCGCTGCCCCCGGGGCCAGCAGCCGGCCTCTGACCGCGGTCGCTGCGCGGCTTTTGCGCCGAGGGTGCACTCCGCCGCCCTCCTGCACCTTCCGCTTCGCCCCCTCCTCCCCATTTGGGCTTCAAGTTCCGGCGCGGATCCACCCGCCGCGGGCCGGCCTCTTGACCGCCGGTCTTCTTAAGCTGCCGTACCTCGTCCGCGTTCAAATCTCGCCATTCCCGCTCGCGTAAATTTCCCAGCAGCAGCGAACCAATCCGCACGCGGATGATACGCTGCACTGGCAGTCCAATGCGTGAGCCAACTTCGCGAATCTGGCGTTTTCGGCCTTCGCGCAAAATGACCCGCAGCCAGGCACCTTTGGTAGCCGTGCCCTCCAGCTGCACCACTGCGGGGGCCGTTTTGTACCCATCTTCCAAAACCACTCCGCGCCGCCAGGTTTCCAACTGCTCCGCATCCGGCTTCGTCGCCACCAAGACCCGGTATTCTTTTTCGTGTCCGTAGCGGGGGTGCGTCAGCCGGTTGGCCAATTCGCCGTCGTTGGTCAGCAGGATTAACCCCTCACTGTCCAAATCCAACCGTCCAACGGCGTACAAGTGGCCGTGCACTGGCACCAAATCGCGCACCGTGGGCCGCGGATCCGCCGGGTCTACATCCGAAAGCACCCCGCGCGGCTTGTGCAAAGCGATGTAGCGTTTAGGCTCTTCTTTAGGAATCAAATTGCCGTCTACGGTAAGGGTATCTTTGCTGGCGTCCGCTTTCATACCCAATTCGGCCAATTTTCCATTCACTCGCACCCGGCCCGCCGTGATCAACTCTTCACATGACCGGCGCGAGCCAAAACCCGCCCGGGACAAGATCTTCTGAACGCGCTCTTCCATAAATTCCTCTTTTTATCCTAATCCTTAAGCAGCCGGTTACTTTCAGCTTCACCTTCGGCAAACGTCTCCAACTCAAACGGAGGCAGTTCCGCAATAGATGACAATCCAAAATGCTGCAAAAATTCAGACGTCGTGCTGTATAGAATCGGCCGCCCAGGGCCTTCGGCACGTCCCACCTCCTGCAGCAGCCCCTTGCTCAACAGGCTCTTCATAACGCCGTCGCTGTTCACTCCACGAATCGCGTCTACCCCTGGACGGGTGATTGGCTGCCGATAGGCGATGATCGCCAAAGTCTCCAAAGCTGCCCGGCTTAACCGTGCGGTAGCCTCCAGACCTAAATACCGCTCAATCAAAGGGGCCAGTTCCGGCGCCGTAGTCAACTGCACCCGCCCAGCGTGCCACTGTAAACGCAAACCGCGCGCAGCCAGAGTCACCTCCAGTTGGTGAAGCCCCTCTTCAACCTCCTGCGGCTTCAGACCTAGCGCCTCACCCAATTGCACAACTGTCACCGACCCCGGAGACACAAACAACATCCCCTCCAGGCAGGCTTCAAGATTTAACGGTAGAGAAGATTCAACGGTATCACTCATGCTATAATAGAGCCTGTTGTCCTCACGAGTTTTGGTAAACCGGTTCCAATCTCGGACTGCGCCGCTTGAATAACCGGAAATAAAAGCAGCTTCTGCTTAATCATTATAAGGTACTGTGATGAAAAATAAACCCTTCCGCATACTCATGGGCCTGGCAGCCCTCGCACTCGCCGCGCTGGCCTGCAATCTGCCTACGCGCCAGGCAGCCCCACCCACTCCTCAGCCTATTCCGATTTCTCAGGAGGCGGCCGACAGCCTTGAGGCTACGGTTATCGCTGCTTTCGAGCAAGCCCAGTCAGGCGAGCCTGTTACAGTGGTGTTGGATGAAACCCAAATCACTTCGTATACAAGCGTCTTTTTCGCCGCCAATCCTGATCTAGGGCTTTCCGCTCCACAGGTCTTTTTACGTGACGGTCAGGTTCTGGTCAACGCCCAATATGTCCAGGGGCCGATCCAATCGCCGGTAGAATTAGCCCTCACTCTCAACGCTTCAGCAGAAGGCAATATTCAGGCTTCTCTGGTCACCGTCAAGCTGGGCAGCATCAACGCCCCCGACAGCATGAAAGAGTCCATCTCGGCCGTGGTAAACCAGGCTCTCTCAGGCTCGTATGGCGCCTCCGCCACCGGCCTGCGTATCACCGGCGTCACTGTCGGCAGCGGTACCCTCTCGTTAACCGGCGTCCGCCAATAAACGAAATCTGATTATACTCGATTTGATTTGAAATTCTGGGAACCAACTATGGGGCAGACCATCCAAAAGAGCATCTCCAAATCAACGTCCAGGCTGTGGTTGTGTCTCTGGTTCTGCTCACTCTTCTTTCTCCTCGCACTCACGGGTTGTACCCCTGCCAGCCAGCCGGCAGAGGCGGCAGCCATCACAGCCACCATCATTGCCGACGGCCAGCAGAAACAGGTCAACCTCCCGGCTGGCGCCACCGTACAGACCGCCCTTGAAAAAGCAGGCATCACTCTGGGCACGCTGGACCGTGTGGAGCCGCCTTCTTTCACCGCCCTCACCAGTGCCGCCTCCATCCAGGTCACCCGCGTACGCGAAGAGTTTGAGGTGGAAGAAACCACCATCGCTTTTGAGACTCAAACGGTCTATAATGAATCCCTGCCTGACGGCCAGACCATGCAGATTCAGCCTGGGCAAAACGGTGTTCAGCAAATCACTTACCGCCGTGTGTTTGAGAACGATGTAGAAATCTCCCGCACCATTTTCAAAACTCTGGTACTTTCCGAAGCCCGCCCCGAAATCCTCATGGTCGGCGTCCAAACCCCCTTCATCCCCATCACCATCTCTGGCCGCCTGGCATATCTCACCGCCGGAAATGCCTGGGTCATGGAAGGCACCACAGGAACCCGCCGACCCGTCGTCACCACCGGAGATCTGGACGGGCGTGTGTTTGCCCTTTCCGCCAACGGTGAATGGCTCCTATACACCCGCAAAGCCGCCCCCAATCCCGCTGCCGAGAGCCAGGATATCAACAGCCTATGGGCAGTGCGCGTCACCGGTGAAAACCCGGTGCCCGTGGACCTCAAGGCCAAGAATGTCATCCATTTTGCCGATTGGGTTCCCTACAGTCAATTATCAGTGGTTTATTCCACTGTAGAACCCCGTTCCACCGCCCCGGGTTGGCAGGCCAACAACGACTTGCAGCGTGTTTCCTTCAACAATTCGGGTCGGGTGGTCAAGCAGGAAGAGATTCTTCCAGCCAGCTCCGGCGGTATCTACGGTTGGTGGGGAACCACCTATGCCTGGTCGCCGCAAGGCAAAGAACTGGCCTACGCACGTCCTGACAGCGTGGGTCTGGTGGATGTGGATACCCAGCAATTAATCCCCTTACTGGATATCATTCCCTTCCAAACCCGCGGGGATTGGGCCTGGGTTCCCGGCCTGGGGTGGTCTTCTGACAGCCGCGTCTTGTTCACCGTGGGGCACACACCCCTCCCTGGCCTATCCAGCGACGAAGCCTCGCCACTGTTCGACCTTACCGCTCTGGTGGTGAACCGTTCTCAAGCCCAGGCCATTCCCATGGTGTCTCCCAGCGGTATGTTCGCCTATCCCACCCCCTACACCGGCGGAAACCCTCGCCTGCAGGGACTAATCGCCTATCTGCAGGCCATCTTCCCCGAACAAAGCGACTCCAGCCGCTACCGCTTGGTAGTCATGGACCGTGATGGCTCCAATAAAACCACGCTCTTCCCAGATTCCGGCTCACCCGGTCTGGATCCCCAAAAAGTCGTCTGGGGACCGCAGCCTCAGGGTGATTCCGATCCCTGGATTGCAGTCTATTATCAAGGCAATTTACATTTGGTCAATCCACTGACCGGCCAAAGCCAACAGGTGACCGGAGATGGATCGATCGGTCGGATTGATTGGAAGTAACCTACACAAAAGGAGCAGGATATGCGAGTTCTCATCACCGGCGCGGCTGGCTTTCTCGGTTCTCATCTTTGCGAGCGGCTGCTGCAAGAAGGTCACAGCGTGATCGGCATGGACAACTTTGTCACGGGCAGCCCCGACAATCTCGCCCACCTCACAGGCAACCCTCGTTTTGAATTTATCCGTCATGATGTATCCAATTTCATTTTCGTCCCCGGCAAAGTGGATGCAGTGATGCACTTTGCCTCACCAGCCAGCCCCAACCCGGCCTCTCCCTTCGGTTATGTCAACCTCCCCATCCAGACCATGAAAGCCGGCGCCCTCGGCACACACAACACCCTGGGCGTAGCCCGGGCCCACGACGCCCGCTATCTGCTGGCTTCCACCAGTGAAATTTACGGCGACCCAGAAGAGCACCCGCAAAAAGAGACCTACTGGGGTCACTGTGACCCCACCGGCATCCGCTCTGTTTATGATGAGGCTAAGCGCTTTGCCGAAGCCCTCACCACCGCCTACCACCGTTACCACGGTATCGACACCCGTATTGTGCGCATCTTTAACACCTACGGCCCCCGTATGCGTCAGGATGACGGCCGCGTTGTCCCAAACTTCATCCAGCAAGCCCTGCGCGGTGAGCCGTTGACCGTCTACGGAGAAGGCAAACAGACTCGCTCATTCTGCTTTGTCAGCGACCTCATTGAAGGCATCTACCGCCTCTTACTCTCCGATGAGCACATGCCCGTCAACATCGGAAACCCATCCGAAATAAGCATTCTGGAGTTTGCTCGCACCATCAACGAGATTATTGGCAACAAGGCCGGAATCATCCACATGCCCACCCTCCGCGTTGAACATGATCCCGAAATGCGGCAGCCAGATATCACCCGTGCAAAGGAAATCTTAAAATGGAATCCAGAAGTATCATTGGACGAAGGCATTCGCAGAACGGTGCCTTACTTCCAAAGAAAAATGGGCTTGGCGTGATCATCACAAATCCAAAAGAGCGCAGCCGTTTTATCCGCTTTGCCATCGTTGGTGCCATCGGTGCCGTGGTGGATTTTGGCTTTTTCAACCTCCTGGTTGGTCTAACCCCCATTGCCGCCATTTGGGCCTCGGCGGTTTCTTTTACTGCCGCCGTCATCAGCAACTTCGTCTGGAACCGCTACTGGACCTATCCAGATTCACGCAGCAAACCCATCGCCAAGCAGCTCACCCAATTCGTCATCGTTTCTGTTTTTGGTCTGGGTATCCGAGTGGTCATGTTTGCCCTTCTGGAGATTCCCTTCATCCAGCTTAGTGCTCGGCTCTTCCCTGCCGATTTTCTCCTCAGCCCCACTACCATCGGTCACAATGTCACCCTTGCTCTGGCTATTTTGGTGGTGATGTTCTGGAATTTCCTGGCAAACCGTTATTGGACCTATTCAGACATCGCTGTGTAGAACCACATCGGTTTTTTTTGGCTTTTCTTGATCCTTTTCTTTGCTACAATAAGGTCAGAAAATCATCTGCAGCCCGACTCAGTTGAGGTGAAAAATGCCAGACCTAAGCCCGTCTGACCGGCCCCAAACTTACCCTTCCGAACAGCCGCAGCCAACCCCTTCGGTGCGTTCTCTGAAGGAGCTGATGGATCTGGTTTCTGGAAAATCCGTGGCCACCGAGCAGCCCCAACAAGAGTCCGGTCTGGCAGAAGCCCTTCCCTTCCCCTTCCTGGGGTTGGTCGGGCAAACCGAGATGAAGCTGGCTCTGCTCCTTTCAGTCATCAACCCGCTGGTTGGCGGCGTGCTGCTAGTTGGACCGCGCGGCACCGGAAAAACCACCGCCGTGCGCAGTCTGCTGAATCTTCTCCCCGACATCGAACGCAGTTCCTGCTTTTACGGCTGCCTGCCTGAGGATGTGGAAGCAGGCGGCATTGACGCTGTTTGCCCTGACTGCGCGCGTAAGTACGCTGAAGGTCGGTCCCTGGTCGTCAAGGAACCGGTTCGTCTGGTCGAACTGCCTCTTAATTCCCGTATCGAAGATGTGGTCGGTGGGTTGGATGAGCGCGCCGTCATTCATGACCGTATGCGCCTGAAGCGCGGCATCCTGGCCCATGCAGATCAGAATATCCTTTACGTGGACGAAGTCAACCTGCTGGATGATGAAATTGTGGATGCTATCCTGGATGCCGCTGCTTTGGGAACTTACACGGTTCGCCGCGGCCCTATCACCGCCTCCTACAACGCTCGCTTCACCCTCATCGGCTCTATGAATCCAGAAGAAGGTCGCCTCCGCCCCCAAATTTTGGATCGTTTCGGCCTGCGGGTCATCGTCCGCGGCCTCAGTGAAGCTCAAGAACGGCTGGAAGCCTACCGCCGCACGCGCGCTTATCGCATTCAGCCGCGCCAGTTCATCCAACAGTACAACCAGGAAACCCTCATTGCCCGCGATGAGGTCACCTATGCCCGCGGCATGCTCCGACAGGTCGAAATTCCACCGCAGGTCGCCGAAGCCGGCATCCGCCTTATTCAAAAACTGCGCATCGATTCGCTTCGCGCAGAAATCACCTTGTTTGAAGCCGCACGCGCCCTTGCCGCCGCTGATTCACGCACAACCGTCACTCTTGATGACATCCGCACGGTCAGCCCTATGGCCTTGCGCCTGCGCCGCTCGCCTTTTATGGAAGATTATTTCGCTGAACGTAAACGCGAAGACGCCCAACTCTATAAATTTCTGCACATGTTGGATCCTCGCTCAGATTCAGAATAGCTGCTTTGCATAACACCAGGAGGGAAATCCATGCCAACCCCTGCAGTCACCCACCGTGACCGTTTGGAGACTTGTCTCAACGGCCAGACCCCCGACCAGGTCCCTGTCGCCCTGTGGCGGCATTTCCCCGTCGACGACCAGACCCCCGAAAGTCTGGCCGCCGCAGTAATCCAATTTCAAAATACCTACGACTTTGACCTGATCAAAGTTACCCCCGCCTCCTCCTTTTGCGTCACGGATTGGGGCGCTCGCGATGAATGGCGCGGCAACCCTGAGGGCACTCGCGAATATACCCGATACCCCATCCGTCTTCCCGAAGATTGGGCAAGAATTCGTCCTCTTGATCCCCGTCAGGGCAGCCTTAATGATCAAATCACCTGCCTGCGTTTGCTCGTTGCCGAATACCAGCACACTACCCCCATCCTGCAAACCATTTTCAGCCCGCTTTCTCAAGCTAAGAATTTGCTCGGAAAACAGAATCTGGTCGCCTTTTTGCGCGAATACCCCCAAGTCCTCCATGCCGGACTGGAAATTATCACCCAATCCACCCTACAGTTCATCGAAGAAGCCGCCAAAACAGGCATAGACGGCATTTTCTACGCTGTTCAGTATGCCCAATACGGCCTCCTATCCGAAGAGGAATTCAAAACGTTCGGAAAATTCTACGACCTTAAAGTGCTTGAAGCATCCCGCGGGCTGTGGGCTAATATGCTTCACCTGCACGGTGAACATGTAATGTTCGACACCGTTCAGGATTACCCAGTGCAAATCATCAACTGGCACGACCGAACCACTCCACCCACGCTGGCCGTCGCCAAGGATAAATTTCCCGGCGTGGTCTGTGGAGGTCTGCGCCAATGGGACAGCATGGTTTTAGGAACTCCGCGCCAGGTGCATGAAGAAGCTCGAATGGCCATTTCTGAAACTCAGGGACAACGCTTTATCCTCGGCACAGGCTGCGTCTTGCCCATTACCGCCCCTCATGGTAACATCCTGGCTGCGCGCCGCAGCGTGCTGAAAAATTCCACTGGTTCTCTGGGAGCAAAAGTTTGAGCGCACCTCGCATTATTGCTGGCAAAGCCCGCGGCATCCGCCTGCAGGATGTCCCCGGTGACATCACCCGTCCCATCACGGGCCGAGTGAAAGAAGCCCTCTTCAATATCCTGGGGGTCGACATCCAAGAAGCATCTTTATTGGATCTGTTTGGCGGAACCGGCAGTGTGGGGCTGGAAGCTCTCAGCCGCGGAGCCAGTTATGTGCGCTTTATCGACCTGCATCGCGTCGCCATCCAGACCATCCGCGCCAATATCGAACGTACTCATCTCGATCAGGGCGCTGAGGTGCTTCAGACTGACGCCTTTGCCCATCTGCGTCAGCGCCCTGACCGCAATTTCGACTTTATTTTCATTGCTCCCCCCCAATATAAAGGTCTGTGGATTCAGGCTATGCAGGCTCTGGAAGGTCAGCCAACCTGGCTTCATCCTCAAGGCTGGATTATCGTTCAAATTGACCCTGTGGAATACCAGCCGATCGAATCCGCTCATTTTGTAGAATTTGACCAGCGCCGTTACGGCAGCACATTGCTGGTCTTCTACGAAACGATTCAATCCCCACCGCAAACCTAGGGGCCGCCCAGTCTGGCTACCTCACCACCGTCGGGTCGCATATCTCCACCACCAGTTGATCCTGGTCATCATAATACGACCGTGCGTGAAACGGCGGTTCCGTCGGGCTATGCCGCATCACCCGCGGCGCTAACACACGCAGATCATCCACCAGCGCATATTGATCCAACTTTCCCATCTCGACCCAGGTCAGTTCCCCCTCACTCGAAGCCCGCACCTCTCCACCTGCGAATTCCCCTCGAAAAATAAAAACTCCCACGCCCATGTGATCGTCCGCATCTACCATCACCGTCCCGCACAGGCGCAGGCCGTTGGCTTCCAACCCTGCCTCTTCCATCAGCTCTCGCCGCGCCGCCGCGTACAAGTCCTCACCCCGCTCCACATGTCCGCCGATGCCGTTATAGCGGTTAGCCCACAGCCGTTTATTGGGCGCGCCCTTTAATAACAGCACCCGCTCGCCGTCCACGATAAAAATCAGCGTGCGCGGGATCAATGTATAACGGCTCACATTCACACCCTGATCACTCTTTGGCATATCTCCCTCCAAATAATAAAAAGCTCCGCCCGTGAATCTAGAAATCACGGGCAGAGCCTATGCCTACAACCTTCAAAGGCTAAAGTCCCAACATCCTGCGCACGGCATCCAGCTGCCCGCTGCTGCCCAACTTATCATTTTTGGCAGCGATGAACTTGGCATACTCAGCCATGAACACCTTTCCTGGCGGCCGCAGATCGAAGTTTTCAGGATGCTCCTGGAAATACTCCCGGTGCACACGCGTCCACACCAGGCGGCCGTCCGTATCAATGTTGATCTTGGTCACGCCCAGTTCCGCTGCACGCAGGAACTGATCCGCATCCACGCCCTTCGCACCTTTCAGCGCACCGCCCGCAGCGTTGATTCGCGCCACTTCGTCTTGCGGGACGCTGCTGCTGCCGTGCATTACCAGCGGAAATCCTGGCAAACGCCGCTGAATTTCAGAAAGCACATCAAAGCGCAGCGCCTGATTGCCCGAGAATTTGAACGCACCGTGGCTGGTGCCAATCGCAACGGCCAGCGAATCGCAGCCGCTGCGTTCCACAAATTCTTTGGCGGTGTCGGGGTCAGTCAGCTTCGCATCTGCTTCGCTCACGCTGACGTGCTCTTCCACACCGCCCAGCTGTCCCAATTCCGATTCAACCACGATCCCGCGCGCATGAGCGGCATCTACGATTCTCTTCGTGATCGCGATATTGGTCTCGAAATCTTCATGGCTGGCGTCAATCATCACGGAGCTGTAAAACCCGCTCTCAATGCATTCCATGCAGGTCTGCTCATCGCCATGATCCAGGTGAACCGCAAACACCGCCTCGGGGAAAATTTCATCCGCCGTGCGAATCATCGCTTCCAGCATTTTCTTGTGGGTGTACGAACGAGCGCCCTTCGAAATCTGGATGATGAAAGGGGATCGACTCATCAAACATCCCTGGAAAAGGCCCATCGTTTGTTCCAGGTTATTGATGTTGTAGGCGCCGATGGCATATTTGCCGTAAGCTGCCTCAAACAACTTCTTAGTGGTAACAATCATGGTAAACTCCTCGATTAATCCTGCCTCACACCAGATCTTGGAAATTAGCTCAGGAACATCGGTACGCCCATGAAGTCTTTGATCTTCGGGCGATACGTATCAATATCATAAAACGCAGGTACATCCACGCGCTTCTTGCCAGCCAGGACCATCCCTACCGGAACGGTTGTGTACTTTCCGCCGTGCAGAGCCACCATCTTGCCCGTCTCGTGCCGCTGTATCAACTGCACCGCCAGGTGTCCAAAGGACATCGCCACCATCCGGTCCAGCGAATCGGGCGCGCCCGAGCGCATGAGGTACGCCAGCTGTTGGTACATCACATCCTGGCCAGTGCGCTTCTTGACTTCGTAGGCTACCACCTCGCCCACGCCGCCCAGCTTACGGTGGCCGTAAGCGTCCGCCTCACCCGTCTCCACCACATCCCCGCCTTCCATGATGGCGCCTTCTGAAATCGTCATCATGGTGTAATTCGAGGGATTGTTGCGTTTATCTTCCATCAGCATCCCGCACAACCGGTCAATGTCAAAAGGCACTTCGGTGATGATCGCCCTATCTACATAGGCCAGATACGCCGTGATCAGGCTGGTTTCACCGGAGTTGCGCCCAAACAGTTCAACAATCCCAATGCGTTCATGCGAACCCACCGAGGTGCGCATGTTCGTGATGAAATCCACGCTGCGGGTCACCGCGGTGGAAAAGCCGATGCAGTAATCTGTCCCAAAAACGTCATTATCCATCGTCTTCGGGATGGCCACCACCGGCACGCCCTCTTTGTCCAGCCGCACAGTATAGCTGAGCGTGTCGTCACCCCCAATTGTCGCCATCACGTCAATCCCCAGGTGTTCCAGAACCTTCAGAACATGGGGGGTATAATCCATCGTACCCTCGTCGTCAATTTGTTTACCCAGCGGAGAATTCTGCAAAAACGCCGGGATCGCTTTGGGTTTTACCCGCTGAGGGTTGGTCCGCGACGTGTGCAGGAAGGTACCGCCGGAGCGGTCAATGGTGCGAACATCATCCCGCGTGAGTTCCCGCACATTATAGTCATAGGTGGAGGGCTCATCCAGATTGTAATTCAACAATCCTGCCCACCCTCGCCGAATACCGATCACCCGGTAATCGTTCTCCAGCGCGCTTAAAACCAGTGCTTTCATGCACGGGTTCAAGCCTGGAACATCCCCACCGCCTGTTAGCAAACCGATTGTCTTCTTTGGCATAGAAAGCTCCTCAATAAATTAAAATAGCGTCTGCATACTGCCGTCACACCAATCCTGGTTCAATTGCCGGCACCTGGAAGGAGATCTTCGCACCCTTTCCAATCGCCGAATCAATCTCAAAAATCCCGCCCAAAATCTCAACCCGCTCGCGGATCAGCTTCAAGCCAATCGAATCCGGCCGTAGGGCGGTTTGCGGATCAAAGCCCTTACCGTTGTCCGAAACCACTACCTTCACCATAGCGTCGTCCAGAATCACCATCACATTCACCTGCACCCGCGTAGGGTGATCTGCGTTGTGTTTGGTCGCGTTGGTGATCAGTTCCTGCACCGCACGAAAAATCATCACTTCCAGGTAGGGTTCCAGGCGGCGCTGCTGGCCTTTCAAAGTCAAATTGATGTCACAATTGCTGGAGTCCTTGAAATCCTTCACATATTTATCCAGAGTCGGCATCAACCCCAGGTCATCCAACATCATCGGGCGCAGTTCCGAAATAAACCCCTTCACCTGTTGGAAAGTGGACATGGCTGAGGAACGCAAATTCGTCAGTTCTTCTTTCGCACGGTTCGGGTCCAGATCAAATGATCGTGCAGCAATATCCAGCTGCAGGATAAAATTGGTCAGCGCCTGCGCCGGACCGTTGTGGATTTGGGTTGACAGCCGTTGCCGCACCGCTTCCTGCGCGTTGATCACCATCTCTAACGTAGCCGCGGCACTCCCTCTGGCTCTCCCCTGGCCAATTTGCCCGAATTCATCTTCCAAAAAAGCGTGCACCCGCTCCAAAATTTGCAGGGCCCGCTTGTAATTGGTTTGATCGCTTTGCAGCTTTTCCAACTGTCCCCGCATCACCAACAGCCGCTGCTGCACATCCAAAGCTGCCGCGTATGCGCTGCGGATGTCTGCTCGCGGAACGCTGTCAAACTGTGTCTGCACTTGCTGTAAATGCCCATTGATCGCCGCGTTGCGCTGGGTTAGCTTGGCCAGTTCGGCCTGGCTTTGCTCTAACAGGAGGGTCACTTCCTTCAGCGACCGGCGAGTCTGCTCTATTTCACTTTGAATTTCTTCTGGGAACTCTTTCCATTGATTTTCCGACGGGTCGCCCGGGATCACCATATTCTCTCCTCCTGTTCAAGAACATACCGCATGGGTATGGTTAGCCGTGTCTGTGAGAGCCTTCCAATCATTAAGTATAGCATAGACTTGTCCGCACAGGCAGTGAATATTTCCGATTTTCCGATTTATCGCCAGCGGTACACCGTCATATTTTCTCCGCCCGCCTTGGGTGCGTAAATTCCCTGGCTGCGGTATACGATCGCTTTCCCATTTTCCAGGTTCTCATACCAATCCGGAAACACCACCAGGTAATCCGCTTGCTGCTCATCCAGATAGGTTCGTAGCCGTTCTTCATCCCGCAAAAACGGAATTAGTTCGGGCGTCACCAGACCGGCCAGATCCAGAATTCGGCGCTCACTGAAATAACCCACCGCACCGATGTCATGCACCGCGATCAGCGCGTCTTCTTCCGTATTGGCTTGAATCCACAAAGCGGTGTCCACCATTTCCGTCTCAATAATGGCCACATCCTCGGCGTAACTGCGCGCCCCCAATACCACAAAGCCCAGCAAAACGCCCGCCGTCAGCGCTCCCCAGGCGAACCGCACTAGCGAGAATTTGGCGAATCTCGCTCCCATCTGCCTTCCCAGTGCACCCAGCCCCCAACAACTTGCCGTCCAAATCACCGGCATAGCAGGGATCAGGTAACGGGCATGTTGGTACACTACCGGCAAACGCCACGCGTACAGCCCCGTGTACCCCAACCACCATGTCAGCCCCGCCAAAACCACCCACCGCCGCCGTTTCCAGCCCACCAGCGCATACGCGGCCCCAGGCAGCACCAGCAGCCCCGCCCCCACCCACGGCATAGCCGCCATTTGCAGCAGCCGCCCAACATAAGGTTGCGCCAAAAGGCTGGCATATTCCGCCTGTTTAGCGTAGAAGGTGTTCGGCCAAATGCTCCCCGCTGTCAGCAGGTTAAACACCAAATACAGGCCAAACGCTCCCCCAAACCCAGCCCCCACATTCAGTATCCGCCGGGGCATTCTGCTACGTAGTCCACCCATTCCAATCAGCACCAACCCCACTGGCCCCAGCAGGGTCACCGCATCCGGGCGAATCCACACCCCAACCCCCACAGCCGCGCCCAGCCACACCCACTTCGGTTCGGTACATGTCAGGCCGGCGAACACCCCCAAAATCAGTCCCGCGTACAACAGGGTCTCCATCCCGGATCCGGCCGCCCAGGTCAGGTGCCACTCCAAAATCAAAAACAATCCCACCCACGGAATCCCCACACCGGGTCCCCCCTCAGTCTGCTGCAACCGGTCATACCAGCGCTGACCCATCCATCCCGTCAAAAACAGACACAGTCCGCCTAAGAGCTGCGTCCACGCAAATGCCGCCCTCGCCGCGAATTGCCCAGGAACCAGCAGCAGAGTCCACAAAGGGCTGGTGGAACCGCCGCTGACCGTTCCTGGCAGAAAAGCCCACTCCCCTCGCTGCGCCAGGCTTCGAGCAAACGTTTGGTGGATCCAGGCATCATCCAGCGGGTATCCCATCGTATAGGTGGCCGCGCTCGCGGCCAGGTACATACCCTGAACTAAGGCCGCACACAGCAGCAGCATTCCCCACCGCCGCCACGGCTTCATTCCCACAGCCGCCGCAAGGGTTTCACTCCGGAAGGATTTCATAAATCACCACCTCATCCCCAGCATAACCCAGACGCAGCCCGTCCCAACTTTTCGGGTGTAGGAATAAACCCTCCAAAGGTTTCGGCACATTCTCATCCAGCACCAGCCAGCGCGCCTGATAGCGCCGGGCTGCCTCCAGCATCACCGCTGCCGGTTCATTGGGCACAGAGATGGCCGGCTGCCGGTTGGCTGCCGTGAAACCCGGCGGGTTGTTGATCATCACCACATCCTGCTTCCCGCCCCCCTGCGCCTGGATCAAAGCAGCCGTCCGGCGGGCATTTTCCCAACTTTGGCTCCATTTTGGTTGGCTTGCGTCCTCCCCAATCACATTCGCCGCGTACAGGCTTGCGCTGACCGCCAGGTTAATCATCACCAGCCCGCCGCCCAAAACCATCACAGCTTGTTTCGGATTCCACCGCCGTTTTCGCGCCGCCCACTCCACCGCAGCGTCCAACCCCACCGCGCTCAGGCCCCAGATCAGCGGCTGAACCGCAGCCCCAGAGTGAAAAAATCCGCCTCGGCTGCCCGCAAAGGGGAACACAATTGTCATCACCCCCAAAGTCGCAAGCCACATCAGCCCACCCAACTGTGCTTCTCGCTTTTGCCGCACACAGAAGAAGCCCAAAATAGCCAGCGGCAGCAGCACAATCTGAAACTGCACCCCCAAGGCAGTCTGCAGATTCATTTTCAGCGCATCCCAGCGCGCCTCCAACAAACCGGCCGCCCCCTGTGAAAGCCATCGCTCCGGCGTCAGCTTATCCGCCGGGTAGGAATACGTCTCATCATAGGTCGTAATCCATAGCGCCCGCGAGCCCCCCGGCGGCATCCACTCTCCAAACACGCTTTGATTTCGACCAAACCACACGCCCATCACCGCACCGTACAGGACCAACATCAGCAGAATCTGACCCATCAACTTCAATCCTCGCTGACGTGCCCGCCACCCCTCCCATACGATCCACACCAGGCAGCCTGCCAGCCACAGGACCCCGTCCGCACGCGCCAGGTGCATTCCTCCCGCCAGTACCCCCAACCCCGCAGCCTGCTTCCAACCTATTTCGACCCGCGGAGTACCCACTACCAGCAAGATGCCCCCGCCCAGCAGCATATATAAGGTGAAGGTCTCCGTCAAAGTCACATATGGAGCGTAAAACCCAGGGGCCAACCCCAGCAAACCCGCCAGCCACGCCAGGCCGCGCCGGCCCGTCAGGCGGTATCCCAGGGCCGCGCTCAACACCGGTAGTCCCGCTGCCAAAAGCAGAAATGGAAGCCTTGCCGCCCAAAAGGAGGTTGTCCCTGCCGCCAACATGCCCGCCGCCGCCAACATCGAAGCCAGCGGCATCCAGTAGGCATGCGAAGGGTGCGGCAGCCCGGTTGGATCATCCAGATAATTCCACAGCACATCCTCCCAAAAACCCTTTCCCTCAGCCAGCTGCACCCCACCCAGATAATAATAATCCGCGTCCATATACCCCGGGGCTGCTTGAAAGCTCGCCCAGGCTGCCGCCAGGATCAAGCCGATCAGGTATAGGCTTCCGTAGTCTCTTCGTGTCATTCCTGCTCATCCGTCTTCAGGGTTTTTGGTAGCGGCGCACAATTAAATCGTTAAAGCGAACTTGCTCCACTTCCTGATACTGCGCGTCCAACCACACCAGAGAAGGGTGTGTGATCCCTGCAGCCTGGTATTCCGCCTCCACCAACGCAAACGTCACATAAAAAACATCGTCTGCTTCGTCCACTGCTGCATCTACGCTTGGCTCCGGTATCAACTCCATCGCAATCTGGGTTGCGTACGCCAGCGTATCGTTATGCGACCCCGCCTCATCCGCCAGAAATTTCTGGGGCAGAGCTGGGTCGTACACCCGGCTGGGGAAAAAGCTCAGTTTGTTGTCGTGCACAATCACTGCACCCGCAGGCGTATGCTCCCGCAGCCAGGTGGTGGCCTCACGGTACGGTGAACGCGGGAAAGACGAGTAAGTCATCTGATACGGCAGCGAAATCAACACCGCTGCCCCCACCAGCCCCATCATAAAAACAGACGCCCCCTTTGGCCAACTCCGGGCAATCACCCACCCGCACAAGCCGTTGTAAAGCAGCCCAGCGATCAGAAACCCGCGCGTCACAAAGATCGGCCGCATCAGATAAGAAACCAGAAACATCAGCACAGGTGGGGTCAGACAGGCCGCAATCAGGAATCCCCGTTCTGCCCCTTCCCCTTTGCTGCGCGCTAACTCCAAAACCAGCAGCGCCGCAATTTGCAGGCTGATCACCGCCGCGGCCGCCATTTGCCATCCCGGCAGCGGCAGTGAAGCGTTGAACAGGATCAGGGCTTGTAAAATTTCAATCAGTCCCGGCCGCGGCGTCCAGAAGGCTCTCTGAATTTTCTCTACCTGCCCTGGAATCATCCATAACCAGGGCGCTGCCAGCAAGCCCACCACAAGCTGCATCGCCGTCAACCGCAGCAGCAGCCGCCATTCGCGCCGCACCAGAAGAAACAGACTCGGCGCCGCCAGACCAAAGATAGCCAAATTGTGGCTGTACATGGCCGCTGCCCCCATCCCCACCAACCCTGCGCCAGCCCAACCCAAAATGCGCTGGTTGGCCTGCCAATATTGCCAAATGCGGATGAAAAACCACAAATACCCAATCTGACAAAAAGCCAACAGAGCGTACATGCGCACGTCCTGGGCGTGAAATATTTGCAGCGGCGAAATGGCCGCCAAACCCACCGCCCACAAGGCCGCCCGCCGCCCCACCAGATCGCGCATCAGCAAGTACAGAAACACCAGGCTGCCCAGGTTCAGCAGCGTGGGCAGCAGCCGCAGCCACAGCATCTCGCTGTTTACCATCTCCCAATAATGCAGCAAGAAATAAAACAAAGGCGGCATCGTATCCGCCGCCGTTCCTGCCACAATATTCGCTAAAGGCCGCTCAGCCAGCAGGATCGTAAACGCATCATCGTATTGAATGCTGCGCGTTTGGGCAAAAAGCAGCCTCAAAACCAAAGCGGCCCCCAGTTCCAACCCTAAAATCACCCGTGCTTTCTTCATAACTCAAAATATTTCTTCGTCGGCCGCGATGGGTTCGTATAAAGTCGCCGGGGGGCTCACCGCCCACCACCGGATCCAATACAAAGTCACCATCAGGTAAGCTGGCAGCGGCAGGAATAACAGCGCACTTTGCTGCGGCTGATCTCCAAATGACACCGTGCTGATAAATAACCACCAGATTCCCACCAGCAAAACCAGCAAGTTCACCCCGGTCAAGGTTTTCCCTGAATGCCGCCAACGCGCTTCCCAGGTAGCAAAAACCAGCGCCAAGGCCGGCAGCAGCACAATGAAGTTGCCGGGGTCGGTTTGAATGCCAATCCATTGGCTGACCGTCAGCGTCAAAAAGAACGTCCACAAAAAGACATGGTAGGGTTTGTGGCGGCCATAATTCCACTCGACCAAGAGCACAAGGGCCAGTATGCCCGAAACCACCATGCCGATACGCCTACCCACGCTGGGGAACCAGCTCGCCAATGCCGCAGTCAAGGTCCCCGGCGGGTTATACCCTGGGTAACGCAGCACTTCCCGCAGGTTTTCCAACAGCCAATTGGGCAGCAGTAAAAAACCCACTGCAATCAAGATCACCTCAGTACCCACCAGCCAGCTCACCAGCCTCCAGCGGCGCTGAGTGACGCCCCACACCAACACCCACGCCACCACCAGCACCACCACCTGCGGCTTGATCGTCGTCAGGGCGAACAAAATCCCCGCCAATTCATCCATCCGCGCCCGCAGTGCCGTCAATCCCCCCACCAGCCCTAAAGCCACCAGGATAACCGCATTTCCGTTGATCAACGGCCGTACCGAGTGATACCACAGCACGCCAAACACAAAAAAAGCCGCCAAAGATAGCAACCCCGGTTTCCAATTCACCAGCCGGATGCTGAAATACGTCAGCAGTAGCAAAGCTGCCTCCAGCAAAGTCATCCACAAGGCCCGCGCCAAATTGAAATCATTCACCAACGCGAAGGGGAAAAAGACCGCCACCGAATACACCGGGTATGCCACCCGCAGTTCATGTTCCCCCGGACGCGCAGGCCGTCCATAGGCCATCTCTTGAATCTTCAGTGCCGTTTCGTCGCTGTAAGGGCTCATGCCGTCCAGCAACAGAGCGCGCGTCCCCACCCAGTGCACCAAAAAATCATTACCTCCCGGGTTCTGCCGCGAATAATTCAGATTAACTACCGTGAGACCCGCGAGAATGATCAAAATAAAGCCGGTAATACCCAGCACCATCCACAGCTTTTTTGGTTTCGGTTTCAAGGGCTTCTCCTTGTGTTTGGCTGAAATCTATTATATCATTCAGCTTATGAACCCTCTTGTGGCATTGTTCCAGATGCAAATTCACCTTGGCCGCTTGGAAGAAAACTTCGACCAGGCCGCCGAAGCCGCCCAACAGGCCGCCGAAAACAGCTGCCAGTTGCTGCTCTTACCTGAGCTGTGGAGCAGCGGGTACGATCTACCTAACCGTGCCGCCTATGCCGAAGAAAACGCCCGCCTGCTGCCTCGTCTGCATGCCCTCGCCCAGCAGTATCAGCTTTGGATTGCAGGCTCCATCCTCACCCAGAGCGGCGGTCAATTTTTCAACACGCTGCACTGCATTTCCCCTGACCCCCACGGTGCTTCTTTCACCTACGACAAATTACATCCCTTTCCCCTCATGCAGGAGGATATCTACCTCTCCCCTGGTGCTGCTCCGGTGCTTGCCAATCTCAATTGGGCCTCTGCGGGCTGCGCCGTGTGCTACGATCTGCGTTTTCCGGAGCTATTCCGTCACTACGCCCTTTCCGGGGCGAACCTCTTCTTACTCCCCGCCGAATGGCCCCAAGCCCGCGTGGAGAACTGGAAAATTCTCATCCGCGCCCGCGCCATTGAAAACCAGGCCTATATGCTGGCCTGCAACACCGTGCAGCAGATTGGCGGCGAACGCTTTGGGGGGTTCTCTGCGGTTATTGCTCCCAATGGGGATGTCCTGTCCGAAGCCGACGGCAGCAGCGAAACCTTGCTCATCACCGAGCTGGATTTTGCCTTCCTGGCCGATCATCGCCAACAGATTCCAGTCTTTGCTAACCGCCGTGCCGATCTTTTCGGTTCATAAATCAGGGAGTCACTCCGGCTCAACCGCGCCGCGCGTCTCCCCCAGCCCCACTTCCGCCGGCCGCACTGCCCGGGAAAAAGAATAATACACCCGGTATGGGCCAATTTCTTCCTCGCGCCATTCTACCCCCAAGCCTGTAAAACCCTCCCGCAGCCACACGTCTAATCGTGGGTTAGATGCCGTAATGTACGCGATCTTTTCGCTCGCTTCCACCCACTCCCGGTAAGGCGCATAGCGGTCGTCCCGCGTGGTGTAGCGCATGTCGTGGTGATACGGCAGCCTGGGGATGAATATCAACCGTTCTTCACTCAAAAACGCCAGCGGATAAGACACCCAATAAGTGCTGTAGCCACGGGTTTCGCCTTGATCTTCCAAAAAAGCGATCAACTCATCCTGATAGCCATCTTCGATTACCGTCTCCAAATCAAACTGTGTGGTCAAGGCCGGCGGTTTGCGCAGCGCGCAGTCCAGCGTCCCTCCCCATTGGTACGCCAGCACCAAAGCCAGGGCCGCCAGCGCCCACCAGCGTTTGCGTTGATACAGCCAATCTAACAGCCCACCGCCAGCCAGAGCCAAGAGGATGGAATACGGCGCAAAATAACGGCCCGAAGGGTCAATCCCAAAGGATGTAAAAATGAATCCCGCTGCCAGTGTCAGCCCCACCCCAGCTAAAACCCGCCACACCCAGGCCTGTGGATGGTTTCCCTTCGTCTGTTTGAATCCATAACCCAAAACACACACCCAAAAAATGAAAATGGCCGGCATCAGCGGCAGCAGCAGCCAGCGCACTTCCCACGGCGGGCGAAAACCCAGTGTAGCCGTGCCGCCCAGCAAGACAAGGTGCACAAAGTGATTGAAACTGCGCACCAGCCAACTCCCCCCTTCCACAGCCACCGCGCTGCCCAGCAGCTCGCCCACCAGGTTTTGCCAGCCGTTGGTCAACCCATAGCCCCAAAACGGAGCCGCCCCCAGCAGCCCCCCTCCCAGCAAAGCCCCCCAAAGCAGCCCCCGTTGTGCCCATCCCATCCGTGCCCGCACGCTATAATACAAAATAGCCAGCCCTACCGGTGCCGCGTACACCAGGCTCAGCCCGTTGGCCCACACGCCCAGTCCCGCTGTCACCCCCCAAACCACCCCCAGGGCCGCATCCCGCGCCGCTAGCCTTCCGGAATCTTCTTTCAGCCGTTCCACCAGAATCAAGCCCATCCAAATTAGCAGGTTGCCAATCAGCAGTGCCTCGCCGTACCCCCCCAGGCTCACCGTGGTATAAAGAGTCAGGTTCACCACTGGAAAAACCAAAAGCCCCACCGCCCACAGCCCCAGCCGCTCCGACCGCAGAATCCGTTCTCCAATGGCGTAAGTAGTCACAAGGATCCCTAAATACAGCAGTGTCTGCACCAGCCGCACCACCCACACCGCCGTACCAAACAAGGCAAATCCCGCCGCAACCAGATAAGCATCCAGGCTGCCCATATACGCCTGCCCGTAGAAAAAAGTCGGGCGCGCACCTGCCAGAATATGCCTCCCCATCAGTGCTACAATGGCCTCATCCGCGTTAAACGGAAAAGCTCCGCGCACCAACAGCCAGGCCTTCCAGCCTGCTGCCCCAGCCAGCAATGCCGCCAGAATCCATCTGTTCCGTCTCGTGTGTTTAAAAATTGTCTCACCTCTCTGCCTGAAGTGCAGGTAAAATTACCTATGCGCTTATTGTACTCGTGATTACCCCATTCGTCGTCTGATAGGACCGTCCATGAACCCCATCCTTCTCCACCTTCGCCGCCACGGCCTGTTTTATGTGGCATTGATCCTCTTTTCCATTTTCTACTTCTCAGGCCTCCCCCAGGTTCCCTATCACCCTGATGAAAGCACTCAGATCTGGATGAGCGAGGACTACACCCAGACCGTCACAAACATTCGCAATCTGATCTGGTCAGGTCAATCACCCATCAACGCTCGCATTCGTTACCGCCTCATAGACGCACCTATCACCCGCCTGATGATCGGTTTTGGCCGTTCTCTATCCCACATGTCCGCCACCCGCAATGATTGGAATTGGGGACGATCCTGGGATTTCAATGTCCAAATGGGTGCACTGCCTGACCCGGCCTTGCTTACCCGCGCCCGCCTCTCTGTGGCATGGCTCTTTCCCATCGGACTGGCGCTCTTTTACCACACCGCGCAAAGGCTGCGCAGCCGCCGGTTTGCATGGCTATGCGCAGCACTATTGGCGTTCAACGCTCTTACCCTCCTTCACACCCGCCGCGCTATGGCCGAAAGCGCACTGCTTTTCGGACTCTTTGTTTTCTTCTTTGCCCTCACGATCCGCCCTAATCTGCGTCCCTTCCTGCTGGCAGCCGCGGCGGCCTTCGCCCTCTGCGCCAAGCAGTCCACTGCCCCTTTGATCGTTGCAGGCGCCGTTCTCATCCTTCTGGATCCCCAGCTCCCCTGGCGCCGCCGTCTGCTCTCCCTCGCCGCATTCCTGGGCATTGTTGCCCTGGTATTTGCGGCTTTAAATCCTGTCTTCTGGGGCAGCCCCTTGCAAGCAGCCAACGCCTCTTGGCGCTTTCGCACGGACCTTGTATCCATTCAACGAGCCCAGATCCAAAACATCAGCCCCGATCTCGCGATTAATTCCTACAGTGACCGCATTGCCACGATGCTGGCTCAGCTGTATTTTTCGGTTCCAGCCGTCGCAGATGTAGCCACTTATGTCCGCAGCACCCAGGCTGCTTCTGATTTATATTTCTCCAACCCCCTCCATATCCTCTTTCGAAGTTTCCTCGCTGGGATTATCTTCCTCACCTTCTCCTTATTCGGGCTTCTGTTGATCCTCCGCCGCATCTGGAAGGCCGGCCGCCCGCTGGCCTCTCCACTTTTCTGGCTGCTCTTCACCTTTGCTGGCCTGGCCGGCGGCCTGCTGGTTGCCGTCAGCCTGCCCTATCAGCGCTATTCACTGCCGGTGCTGCCCGCAGTCCTATTCACTGCCGCCTGGGGCCTGGATGAGGTGATCGCTCTTCTCTTGGTCGGTTACCGTAAAATAAAAACCGGACGGCAAGCCGCCGTCCGGTAAACAACTTCAATCCCCATCAGCCTTAGAAGGCCCGGTGGAAAACGCGGTGCACTTTGTAAATCTTCGCGCCCAGGGTGATCATATCCTTGCGCACCTGCTCGGCCGTGTCAGCCATCTGAGTCTGTTCCGCATGTACAAAGCCGTAGTCCGTGATTGTCTTTTGAATTTCATCGTAGAGAATGGCATTCCCACCCCGTCCGTGATACTGCGGCAGCACACCCACACCATTCAAAGATACCCACTTGGTGCGCTTCATCTCCAGCAGGAAATCAATCAGACCCCACGGAGTAATGCGCCCGCCTTGCCGCTGAAGCGCTGCAGAAATATCTGGGAACGCAAACAGGAACCCGACGATCTCGCCTTTGTACAGAATCACCTTGATCAGCTTGGGGTCTGCAATTGTCAGCACGTTCTCAACCACAAATTTCACTTCGCGATCGGAAATGGGGTAATACTCCCAGTTATTGACAAACGCCTGGTTATACGCCCGCCCAATGCGATCTCCCCATTGCAGCAATTCGCGCTTGTTCTTAAAATCTTTCACCTCAAACGTGCCGCGCTCTTTCACCCGCCGCGCAATCTCTTGCGCTTTCTCCGGCAGCCGGAATCCGCTCTGCGGGATGTAACACGAGACAAAATCCACCTCTTTTTCAAACCCCGCCCCCAGCATCAGGTCGGCATAATACGGGTAGTTGTAATTCATCATCGTCATCATCTGGCGGTGTTCAAACCCCTCCACCTGGATGCCGTACCCGTCAAATCCGCTGAAGCCTTTTGGCCCCACCACTTCTTCCATCCCTCGCTGACGGCCCCATCGGTACACTTCTTCAAATAGAGCCTGGACCGCCTCCAGGTCATTCAGAGCATCAAACAAATAGAACTGGATCTTCTTGGTATTGTGGTATTGGTTGAACGGCTTATTCTCCATCGCTGAAACCCGCCCCACCATTTTTCCATCCCGCTCCACAATAAAAAACGCCGCATCGGAATGCTCGTAAAACGGGTGCTTTTTTCGATTAAGCATGGTGCGGATGTCATTGCGGAAAGGCGGCACCCATTGTGGGCAGTTCTTGTAAAGGTCGTAATGGAATTGGATAAATCGTTCACGCTCAGCTTTCTGATCTGGATCAATTTGAAAAACGCGAATCATTTTTTAACTCCATTAGAAAAGGGATAGGTTGGACAACCTGCTTGGAAGCCCCATTGGGCACAAAACAGAAAATAAAACTGAGTATACACCCATTGAAAAAAAAGAGGCAACTCGGTCACGCGCTTCGAAAACCTGTCACCCTCTCTGGTAATTTCTTTGCAAATCGGTATAATTGGAGTTTATAACTCTTCTTTTCTGACAGGACAGCGCTTCATGGCCAACCATTTAAGCAGTTCCTCTTCACCCTATCTTTTGCAGCACGCTCACAACCCTGTGGACTGGTACCCCTGGGGAGAAACGGCTCTGCAAAAAGCCCGTAGCGAGGATAAACCCATCTTCTTATCCATCGGCTACGCGGCCTGCCATTGGTGTCACGTCATGGCCCATGAATCTTTTGAAGATCCCACCATCGCCCAGATTCTGCGCGAACATTTCATCGCTATCAAGGTAGATCGTGAGGAGCGTCCTGACCTGGACGCTGTTTATATGTCAGCCGTTATTGCCATGACTGGCCAGGGCGGTTGGCCCATGTCGGTTTTCCTCACCCCAGACGGCCGTCCCTTTTACGGCGGCACCTATTTCCCACCCACCCCGCGTTTCGGCATGCCCTCCTTCCGCGACCTGCTCCTCAGCCTGGCCCAATATTGGAAAGAACGCCGTCCGGAAATTGAGCGCGTATCCACCAACCTCACCCAGCATCTTCAGGAAAGCAACCCGCCCGGTTTGCAGCCCCCCACACCTCTATCCGCAGATGCCCTGAATCATGCCGTCCAGCTCCTGATATCCTCTTACGATCAGCAGTACGGCGGTTGGGGCCGTGCTCCCAAATTCCCCGCTGCCATGACCATCCAATTCTTGCTTCAGCGAGCCTTTCTCGGCGACACCGCTGCACGGGATACCGCCCTGCACGCCCTTAAAGCCATGAATCGCGGCGGCATATTTGACGTAGTCGCTGGCGGCTTCCACCGCTACAGCACCGATAATTTTTGGCGTGTGCCGCATTTTGAAAAAATGTTGTACGACAATGCCCTGCTGGCGCGTGCCTATCTGCACGCTTACTGGCTCACACAAGACGAAAGCCTTTGCGATACGGCCGTGTCCACCCTGGAATTTATCCAGAACGAGATGACTCACCCCGCTGGAGGTTTTTATTCCAGCCTAGATGCTGACTCCGAAGGCGAAGAAGGCAAATATTACCTGTGGACCGTGCCGGAAATTGAAGAGGCTCTTCCCAATCCCCAGGATGCCCGTTTAATCCTGGCGATCTATCAAGTCACCGAACGCGGGAATTTTGAAGGCCGCTCCATCTTTCAAAAACCAGCTCAGGATGAAGACCTGGCGAATACCCTGAGTATCCCGCTGCCGGAACTGCGCCAGCGGCTGGCTGCCGCCCATCAAAAGCTCAATGCCTACCGCCTGCGCCGGGTGCACCCTCAAACCGACGACAAAATCCTGGCTTTTTGGAACGCGCTCGCCCTACAGTCCTTTGCTGAAGCCGGACGATTTCTCAACCGTCCCGATTTTCTCCGCACCGCTCAAAACAACGCCGGGTTTATCCAATCACATCTCATCGTTGACGGCCAACTCATGCGCTCTTACCGTCATGCTACTGCCCCCATCCCGGCCTTCCTCGAAGACTACGCCGCCGCTATCCTGGCTTTCCTGGCCCTGTATCAGGCCGATTTTAACCCAGACTGGTATCAGCAAGCCGTGCGCCTGGCCGAACAGATGCTCGCACGCTTTGCCGATCCTTTGGGCGGCTTCTACGATTCACCCATCGGCCAGGACGACCTCCTCCTGCGTCCCAAAACCATGACGGATCATGCCGTGCCTTCGGGCAGTGCATTGGCCGCCCAGGCTCTTCTGACGCTCTCCGCTTTTGACCCCCATGCTCCAGGCCTCGACACAGCTCAGGCCATGCTCGCCTCCATGCAGGCCTCAGCCGCCGCTCACCCAACCTCATTTTCCGCCTGGCTTCAGGCCCTCCAAATCGCTCAGCACTCCCTCACCCAGCTTGCTGTGCTCTACCCGCCCAACGAAGGCGAAGCTCCTCCACCAGACGTCCACTCCCTCCTCCAAACCTACCACCCCTTCCTCACCGTAGCCGCAGCCCCCTTCCCGCCGGCCAGCCAGCATCCTTCCTTGCTGGCCGATCGTCCGCTGGTCCGCGGCTTACCCACGGCCTACCTCTGTCAAAATTACACTTGCCGTCTGCCCACCACCGATTTGGCCGCTCTCCGTGACGA
This sequence comes from Levilinea sp., assembly GCA_029975215.1. Lineage (GTDB taxonomy): Bacteria > Chloroflexota > Anaerolineae > Anaerolineales > Anaerolineaceae > Levilinea. The sequence goes on along the minus strand of JARKPO010000066.1, from coordinate 116,740 downwards.
ATTATTGGGGATGAAGAAAATCTAGCAAAATCTGGTTCACCTGCTCCCATTGATCCACAATCACTGCGTGCCCGCTGTCAGGGACGATTACCTGCCGCGCATTAGGGATGTCCTGCGCCAAGACGGCCTGAATTTCTCGCGGAACCGTTGTGTCTCTCTCCGCGGTAATCACTAGCGTGGGCATTTCAATCTCTCGCAGGCGGCGGCGCGCATCAAACATAGCCAGCTGCAGCATTGCCGCCCGATACACATTCCGGTCGGCTTGCAAAATCTTCTCCACCAAAAGCTGCCTCAGTTCCACTTGATCCGCATGCGGGAATAAACGCCAGGCCACCAACTCCGCTTGATATTTGACTCCGCGCAAATTCGCCACCAGAAAACGCCGCACCAAATACAGCCGTTCTGAAAATGACTTGGGACGCAGACAGGCAAAGGTGTTCATCAGCACCAGTTGATCCACCCGCCCCGCAGCCTCAATCCCCATGCTCACCGCCAGCGCTCCGCCCATTGAAAGCCCCACCACCTTGGCAGGCTTCTCCGTCAGGCTTTCCAAAAAACGGAACATCTCGCCGCTAACCTCCGCCAGCTTCCATCCTCGGCCTCGGTAGATTGATCGGCCAAACCCCGGCAAATCCGGCGCCACAGGCCGCATTCCCGCCTTAGCCAGCGCCCTCAGCTGATATTCCCACGAAGCCCCGTCAGCGCCTAAACCGTGCAGCAGCAGCACGCACGGGCTGCCCGCCGGGTTAGGATCCAAATAGAACAGATCCCCCAAATTCCCCTCATACATGCGCTCCGCATCCACCGCCCACCCTTGTGTACTCATCTGCCCCACCTTCTCCACCGTTGAGATACCGTCATTATATATCCACTCAGGAATCAGCGTTGGATAGAACATCCTACCCATTCACCTTCCCGCCCGTCATGCCTTATAATTCAAGAAGGAGGAAGCTATGGAACAATTTAACATCGAAGGTGGCGTACCCCTTCACGGCGAAATAACCCCAGCCGGCAATAAGAACGCTGCTCTGCCCCTCTTGGCGGCCTGTCTGCTAACCGATGAGCCTGTCATCCTCAAGAATGTTCCTGACATCCTCGATGTCAAGGCCATGCGCGCTTTGCTCGTCAGCCTCGGCGTCGATATGTCCCCCCTGGAGCCCAACACCTGGAAAATTCAAGCCAAAGAGGTTCGGCCTGCAGATTTGGACCCCGACCTCTGCCGTAAAATTCGCGCTTCCATTTTGCTGGCTGGACCAATGACCGCCCGCTCCGGCGACTTGCACCTCCCCCCTCCGGGTGGTGATGTCATCGGACGGCGGCGTGTGGATACCCACCTGATTGCCCTGCAAAAGCTAGGCGCAGATGTTTCCTATGAACGCACCTTCCATTTTCACGCCACAAACGGCCTGACTGGCGCCGACATCCTTCTGGATGAAGCCTCGGTCACGGCAACGGAAAACGCCATCATGGCCTGTTCGCTGGCCCGTGGTGAATCCATCATCCGCAACGCCGCCTCTGAACCGCACATTCAAGAGCTTTGTCACTTCCTCAACGCCCTTGGCGCCAGGATCAACAACATAGGCTCCAACACCCTGCACATTGAGGGCGTTCCCCGCCTGCACGGCGGCGAATTCACCATTGGCCCCGATTACCTCGAAGTGGTCAGCTTCATCGGCGCGGCCGTTGTTACCCATGGCTCCATCCGCATTCACAACGCCGGCGCAAAATATCTGGACATGGTTCGTTTGGTGTTTGGCCGCCTGGGTGTGGATTGGATCGTCGAAGGGGAAGATATCGTCGTCCCTTCCGAACAGCGGCTGGTGGTTGAAAAAGACCTGGGCGGCGCCATCCCCGAAATCAGCGTCATGCCCTGGCCAGCTTTCCCCACAGACTTGATGAGCATCGCCATCGTCGTCGCCACACAATCTCAAGGCACCACCCTCTTCCACGATTGGATGTATCCCAGCCGCATGTACTTCACCGATAAACTGGTCGGCATGGGCGCGCAAATCGTCCTTTGCGACCCGCACCGCTGCATTGTGCAAGGCGCCACCCGCCTGTATGGCGAGAAAATGGAAAGTCCTGACATCCGCGCCGGAATGTCTTTGGTCCTGGCCGCTCTCTCAGCTCAAGGCAAGTCCGTCATCCGCAACGTAGGCCAAATCGACCGCGGTTACGAGCGCGTGGATCAAAAGCTCAAAGCGTTGGGCGCCCACATCCAGCGCGAATGAAGCTATTGAAAATCCTTCCCACCCAACAAAAAAGATCTGCTCCGGTCCGGTGCAGATCTTTTCTTTGCTTACTCGGTCTTATTCAGAAGCAGAGGCTACCACATCCATGAATTGGGAAAACAGGTCGCGAAGAACCGGTTCAGGTAGCGCACCCACTTGCTGGTGTACCAGCTTACCCTTCGCAAAAAACAGCATGGTCGGAATACCCTGCACGCCAAAGCGGCTAGCCCAGTCCGAGTTCTCGTCCGTGTTCACCTTGGCCACGATCAATTTACCCTCATACTCTTTGGCCAGCTTATCCAGAATCGGGGCAACCATCCGACACGGCCCACACCAGGGCGCCCAAAAATCCACTACAACTGGCAGTTCAGCCTGCAGAACTGTCTTTTCAAAAGCCGCATCAGTCACATGGATGGGTTCACTCATCATCTTCTCAGTCTCCTTGGTTATTTCGGGCCGCCTTATGAGGTTAACCCGTCTTCACTATACAAATTTTACCAAATTTCACATATTTTTTTGACCGCTGTTTCAGCCTCAAGAAATATAATCTGCCCGTGTTTGATTTCTGCAAGCAGTTTATAGATTCTTTATTGGAATCCTCAATCGTCCGCTCCCTCAGCGCTCTTGCGTCGAAAATCCACAAATCGATACCCCACCCCCCGCTCAGTCAGGATGTACTGCGGGTTCGAAGGGTCTTTTTCCAATTTTTGCCGCAAATAGTTCACATACAGCCGCACATAATGCGGCTCGTCACGGTATTCATACCCCCACACCTTCGACAGCAGCTGATCATAAGTCATCACCCATCCCGCATTCTGCACCAAATGATACAGCAACCGGTATTCCGTGGGGCGCAACTTCACAAGCTCCCCATCTACCCACACTTCTCTGCGTCCAAAATCAATCTTAAAACGCTCATCCACCTCAATCAGGTCGCGCGGAACATTCCCCGCGGTTTCGGTGCGCCGTAGCACCGCTCGCACCCGGCTGACCAGTTCACGAGGGCTGAAAGGTTTGGTGATGTAATCATCTGCACCCAACTCCAAACCGTGTACACGGTCATCTTCCTCGCCCTTCGCGGTCAGCATGATCACTGGAACTGAACTAACCTCACGAATCAGTTTTAAAACTTCAAACCCATCCAGGTCAGGCATCATCACATCCAGCAGCACCAAATCCGGCATCGCATCGCGCAGCGCTTGAATTGCAGCCATTCCCCGGTAGGCTTCCACCACTTGAAAGCCGTCATGTTCCAAATTCAAACGAATGAATCGCGCCATACGCTCTTCATCGTCTACAACCAGAATAATGCGGTTGACAAAGGACTCATCAGGCATAACGATTCCCTTACTCCCGCACAAACGTGATGATTTCTTCTTCCTCGGCCATTGGCAGCACTTCGATAAAGTTGATGCGCCAGAACGGCCAAACCACCACGTTCACGCTGTTATCCAGATAGGGAAGGTCTTTACCGTCGCGTTTTCGAGGATTCTTTACAATTAACACATTGTCCGTCGCGTTTGGCAAAGCGTCCACATCCCCAATTACAGGGTCTTCATTTTGAATATGGATGATTAAAGTTGGCATACCATCTTCCTTTACAGGTTCGCGGTATTCTTTCGGCGCATCAATGCCTGAATTTTCAGCCGTCCTAACGCAATGACATCCCCATGATTAATCGGATACTCAATATGCGGCACGATTTTCTGCCCATTGATCCGCGTTCCATTCGAGGATCCCAGGTCCATGATCACTACCGATTCATTGATAATCTTAATCGAGGCATGCAGCCGCGAAACGCCCTGCGCATACGCCTCAAAAGCGGTTAAGTCCACATCAGGTAAAATGGGCTGCCCTTCCGATACCCGTCCCAATGTGTACTCCGTCCGCCCAGACAAAGATAATATCTCTCCACTGTCCAGCATATTCAGTGAAATGAGAGTCTCACCCTCTGAAGCCGCGACAGACGGGGCTGCTACAGGCCCAGGACTTTTAGCAGCGGAGGTTGGCTCCGAAACCTTCCGACGAATGTTGTGCGTCGTCAAGTGGCCGGTGGTGATGAGCTGCGCGCCGCATTCGCTGCAAAACAACGATCCGGCAATTTCTTCGTGACGGCAGTTAGGACAAATAATCATGACATTTTTTGCTCCAGCCCAGAGGGTAACAGCAAAGCGCGCGTTCCGTACTTAATCCGCTTCTGTCCCTCAGAACTAAAAGAATGACTTTGTTGAATATGCTCTGCTTCTTTCAACACCACATGCGCCAAATCCCGGTCGCCCTGCGAGAGCAAATGGGTTGCCAGGTACTGCAAATGCTTGGTAGCCTCACCCACATCCCCCGCCTCCACCTCTTGCCGCGCCCGCTCCTGTAAACGGTACAGCGTCATACGCGACATCGCATCCACAATGGCAGGCGGCGGAAGTTCGGGATCCGCGGAAGCGGATATCTGCCTCCGGAAGCGCACCGGCACACGTATGGAACGGCCTTCGCTTACACTATCCATCCGCAGCCTTCCCAAGCTGATGTTCACCCGTTCCATGTCCTCAGGCAGAGGTTGGGTAACAAATTCAAATAGAACCACATGATTCTGCCCATAATGCAGGTTGCCCAATGAAATTTTGTCTGTCACTGGAATGGGGCCAACCTCTGGGCGCAATCGAAACACATAGCGCAGCCTGGCCAGCGGCCCTGTATCTAATTCCAGCATTACACCCGTCGCAAACACCTGTTCGTACGTCGAAAATCGCTCTTCCAGTTGTTTGTGAATATCCTGTGCGCCAGAAATGAAGAACGAAGTGCCGCCGCTCAACCCCGACAGGTGGTCCATGAAGACATCATTCCACTCGTGTCCAATCCCAAAGGCAGATAATACAATCCCTTCGCTGGCCGCCTGACGCGCAATCGCCAGACAGGATTCTTCATCTCCGTAGGTATGACCGTCCGTCACCAGTACCAAATGACGCGTGTAAGCCGCTGCGCCTCGTAAATGCAGCATGCTCATCCCCAACGAAAGACCCTGGTAAATCTCGGTCCCGCCCATCGTTTCGATGAGACTGATCCGATCCGCCACTTTTCCAATTTCTGAGATGCGCGTTGGCGGGATCACCACCTCAGCCCGATCGCTGAAGCTGACCACACTCAGGATATCTTTCGGTTCCATCTTTTTAATCAACTGCTGTACGCTGGACTTCACCATATCCATACGCTCGCCCTTCATCGAAGTCGAGCGGTCCAACACCAGGCAAATGTTCAGCGGGGCAGACTTCGCCTTATCCGGCTCCGCCCGGCAGGAGAGGTCCATAAACACATAAATAACCTGCGGTTCGCTCAAGCGCGGCAGAAACGATGAGCTGTACTGCACAGACACTGCCACTGAGTTTTCCGCCACCTCAGGGGGCAGCGTCCCATCATACTCATGCCGCCGATCCGGGTTCGAAAGCACATCATACGCCGTCTGAATGCGCATGAATTGCTCTGCAGCCCCAGGGTCCGGGTTTGCATCGGGGTGAAGCTTGCGTGCATGCTCAAAATAGGCCTTCCGGATTTCTTCCGGAATGGCATCTCTTGAGACACCCAGAACCTCATAATAATTTTGATCCACAGGCTGTCCGTTTCTCTTACAGTAGATACTGCACCAGAACGACAGTGATGTTATCCGGCCCGCCCGCATCATTCGCGGCGTCAATAAGAGATTGGCAGGCACTGGTCAATGAAGGCGCATTCAATACAATCCGAGAAATCTCGTTCTCGTTCACTACACCCCACAACCCATCCGAGCAAATCATCAAATACCCGGGGTGGGGCAGTAAATAACTGTTGATATCTGGCCGGAAGGGTTCGTTTTGGCCAATCGCCCGATAAAGCACATTCCGCTGCGGATGAATTAGCGCCTCTTCCTCGGTGATTTGCTTCAACTGCACCAGGCGCCGCACCAGCGAATGGTCCTGAGTCAGCGCCTGAACCCGTCCATCATTGAACAGGAAATACGCGCGGCTGTCGCCGACATGCGCAATCGTCACCTGCTCACCGATCACCAAAGCCGTTGTCAATGTCGTGCCGCCCCCCGGCGCTTTACGGATCACTGCCTGGTTGGCTTCGTTGACGCCGGCCTCCATGATCTCCTGCAGGCTTTCTCCTTGGGCTTCAGGCCGCAGCCCCGCCAGCGAACTGTACAACTTGGTAATTAAATACTCTGCCATCGCCCGCGCAGCCGTCCCGCTGGCCACTTCACCATATTGGTGGCCGCCCATGCCGTCCGCCACAATAAAAATACCAAAAGGCAGGTCCGTCATGTCATCTGCCACCACCGCCGAGAGAGTAATCAGCGTATCCTCATTGTGATTCCGCTGCATCCCCACAGATTGGCAGCTTCCTACCAGCAGTTGCGCCGGGCGAATCTCTTTTTTTACTTTGGCAACCGCATCCAATTGATCGGCAGATAAAGGCGCTGTCTCAACATTTACTGTGGTGCTTTTTGGCTTTTCAAAGAGTTGCTTGATAAATTTCAGCACAAATTCCTCCAGCCTGCCGATCTCTCAAAGATCAAGGCATGATTGCATACACCATATGATCCGCGGAACCAAAGTACAGCACATCGTTGCTCACAGCCACGCCGCCGGTAATCGGGCCGCCCGTCTCAAATTTCCAGCGCAGCCGCCCCGTGCGGTACTCCAGGCAGTACACCTTGCCGTCTGCAGAGCCGCAGTACACCGAGTCCTTATGGATCACGGGCGAACCGCTCACCTGATGCTCGGTCTTAAATCGCCAGACCTCTTTGGCGTTGCCCGTGTCCAGGCAGTAAATATTTTCGTCCGCCGACCCTACAATAATAAAGCGGTCCACCGCGCAGGGCGAAGAAATCCCACCCTTGCCCATGCGGTAGCGCCAAATCACCCACCCCGTTTTGGCATCCAGCGCATATACAGTTGAATCCAGCGAGGTAAAATACACCACGCCGTTGGCCACCTGCGGTGAGGACGTAACCGCCCGCTTAGCCCGAAACCGCCAGCGCGTTTGTCCGCGGAAATCAATGCAGAACACTTCGCCGCTTTCGCAGCCAAAATAGATATAGTCCCCGCTCACAAACGGCGTGGAACGCACCGCCGCGCCAGCATCAACCAGCCACACACGTCGGTTCGTCAGCGGGTTCACCGCGTGCAGATAGCCGTCGTCCGAGCCAATGATCAGGTGTCCTTCAGCCATACGCGGCGAACTGCGAATAGGGCCTTGGGTTTCATACGCCCACAAGGATTTCCCCGTACGGGCTGATACGGCGTAAAAATGGCGGTCCGCCGAACCAACGTATACCACCCCTTCGTGCAGCAGCGGCTGGCTGACGATGCCGCCTTCCGTGGGAAATTTCCATATAAATTCACCGCTGGTGGAATTCAGCGCGTACAGGTTGTTGTCATACGAACCTACATACAGCACCCCGCCTTCAATGGTTGGCGTCCCCCGCACCTCATCTTCGCAGCGGAACGACCACAGCGGTTTCACAGAAGTATCTTTCACCACCGGTTCACTTTGCAGCGCCACTTTGCTCAACGCCCCCGTTTTCTTCGCCACCAGCAGCAGGGCTTCTTTCATCGCCGCTGCCGAAGGGAAGCGCTCTTCCGGGTTATATTGCAGCGCGGTATTCACCACCAGTTCCATCTCTGGCGATACCGCTGGGTTGTATTTACGAATGGGTCGCTCAGCAAAAGTGAATGGCGGTTCCAGGCGCGGATCCTTACGTGTCAGCAGGTGATGCAGCGTCGCCCCCAGCGAATACAAATCTGCCAGCGGGGAAGCCTCTCCCCGGTACTGCTCTGGCGGAGAATACCCTTCCGTGCCGATCATCGTCCCCTTTTGCCCGGCTTTAAAAATCTTGGCGATTCCAAAGTCCACCAATACGATGTGCCCGTGGGTGTTCACCATGATATTTGAAGGCTTTAGGTCGCGAAAAATGATTGGCTCCGGCTTGTGGGTGTGCAGGTAATTGATCACATCGCACAGCTGAATTGCCCAGGCAATCACCTGATCTTCTGGGAAAAACCCCTGCGACTCGTTGAGGATAGCATCCAGGTCTTTTCCTCCAACGAATTCCTCCACCAAATAGGAGCGTTCATCATGTGTAAAGTAATCAAAAATCTTTGGAATCGAAGGATGTGCCAGGGTCACCAGAATATTGGCTTCCCGCTCAAAATTGGCCACAATCGTTTGCCGCACCAAGGGGTCCGGGGCCTGGTTAATCATTTCCTTCACAGCCACAAGCTTCACGACATTGGGGAAATGCAAATCCCGCGCGCGGTACACAGACCCCATACCGCCCAGCCCCACGACTTCTTGAATGGCATATCGATCAATCAGAATCGTGCCAGGTTGAAGCTGCTTAGCTGGCGTCTGCCCTTTGGGTAAATTGTGGGTCATCCGTTGAGTTTCCAGGGCGTCCTCCAATACATGCTTCAATCCCCTCGCCTTGGACCTTACGAACAATAAATGAATACAAACAAAGTGATCAAGGCGTCCAAAACACCAGGGTATAGTTCGATATCGGTTAAATTATAAACAGCATACTGTAGATTTGCAACCAAAACACTTCATGGGTTTCCAGAACTGTTAAGTGGCGTCCACTTTTGAACGTTTTTTCTTAAAATTTTTGATACAATCAAAGCAGCAAAGCTCAGTCAACCCTCCTGTTGGGCCGTTCAGCGTCCACTCTCCCTTTCTTCACCCTGGTTAAACTTGTGGGCGGTTTCAGGAATTCTTATCTATACGCAACGGAGCGAAAATCATGGATCATCTCATTCAAGCCATTTTTGACGGCATCGTGGACGGAAGCCGCACCATCGTCACCCAAAAGGTGCAGGAGGCCCTGGACGCTCATTTGGATCCCCAGACTATTCTCAACCAGGGCCTGGTGGCCGCCATGTCCAAAGTGGGCCAGCTCTTTGAGGACGGTGAATATTTCGTCCCTGAAATGCTGGTTTCGGCCCGCGCCATGCAAGAGGGCCTGAATCTGCTCAAACCCCACCTTCTGGCCGGTGACATCAAACCGATGGGCAAAGTTGTTGCTGGAACGGTTAAGGGCGACTTGCACGATATCGGTAAAAATTTGGTGTGCATGATGCTAGAAGGTGCCGGTTTCACCATCCAGGATCTCGGCGCTGACGTTTCGCCAGAAGCCTTTGTCGAAGCTGTTCGCCAGGGCGATGTGGATCTGGTTGCCATGTCTGCCTTGCTCACCACCACGATGTCCAACATGAAAGTCACTATCCAGGCTCTAGAGGAATCCGGCCTCCGCAGTCGGGTGAAGGTCATGATCGGCGGCGCGCCGGTCACCGAAGCCTACGCCCAACAAATTGGCGCCGACGGCTACGCACCCGATGCCAGCCGCGCGGTCAAACTGGCCCAAAAGCTCATCACCGCCTGATTCTTATCGCCGCAAACTCTTTTCCCTCCAGATACCCGTGTGTGCGCCTGGAGGATTTGATTCAACATCCATATTCTCAACCCAGGCGCTCTCCCAAACAACAGACCAGCCTTTGACTGGAATTAGCCGCAAGATGGGATAGAATCAAAAGTGACCAGCCATTCTCAGCGCACAGGAGGGTACCTGATGAACTCTGATTCCTATCAATCGCCATATTCCTGGCGGTATGCCTCCCCAGACATGCGCGCACTATGGAGTGAAACGCAAAAACGCCGCCTGTGGCGTCAAATTTGGGTCGCCCTGGCCGAAGCCCAGGTCGAATTCGGCCTGGTCACTCCCGATCAATTGGCCGATTTGCGCGCCCATGTCAGCGATATCAACCTCTCCCGTGCCTTAGAGATCGAAGCTCAAATTCATCACGACCTCATGGCTGAGCTAAAAACCTACGCCGAGCAGTGTCCCCTGGGTGGCCCCATTCTTCATGTCGGCGCCACTTCCATGGATATCGAAGACAACGCCGAAGCCCTCCGCTTACGTGCTGCCTGCGACCTGCTTCTGCCAAAACTTCAATCCCTCCTGCTCATCCTCGCCGATAAAATCACCGCCTACCACGACCTGCCGCTCATCGCCTGGACCCACCTGCAGCCCGCCGAACCTACCACCCTCGGTTACCGTCTGGCTTTCTACGCTCAAGATTTAATCGCCGATTGGCATACCCTCCAACGCGTCCGCGCATCCATTCGCGGCAAAGGCTTTAAAGGCGCGGTCGGCACAGCCGCTGCATACATGGAATGGACCGGTGCAGAACGCTACGCTGCCTTCGAAGATCACCTCAGCCGCCTGCTTAATCTTCCCTTTTTCCCCATCACCACCCAAACCTATCCCCGCCGTCAGGATTACGAACTCTTATGCGCCCTGGCGGGCCTGGGCGGCAGCATCTACAAAATTGCCTTCGACATCCGCCTGCTGCAATCCCCGCCCATCGGCGAGATTGCTGAGCCGTTCAGTCAATATCAGGTCGGATCCTCAGCCATGCCTTTCAAACGCAATCCCATCCAGTCCGAAAAAATCAACTCCCTGGCCCGCGCTCTGGCCAACCTGCCGCACCTGGCCTGGGATAACGCTGCCCATTCTCTGCTGGAGCGCACTCTGGATGATAGCGCTAATCGCCGCGCCCTCCTGCCAGAGGCATTCCTCATTGCAGACGAACTGCTCATCACCCTTCAGCGGATCCTCCGGGGGCTGAATGTCAATCTTCCTGTGATTCAGCGCAATCTCAACACCTACGCCCCCTTTGCCGGAACAGAGCGCCTGCTCATGGCCCTGGTGCAGGTAGGTGCCGACCGTCAGGCTATGCACGAAGTCATCCGCCATCATGCCATGAACGCGTGGCAGACCTTACAAACGGGTCAGCCCAATCCGCTTGTCGCTGCGCTGTCTGCAGATCCAGCCGTCACTGCCTGGCTGCCTGCCGAGCAGATACGAGAGCTCATCCATGTGGACCACTACATCGGTATTGCCAGTCAACGCGCGCAGCAGTTGGCTGCGGAAATCCACACCTTATTCCCCCTATCACCCCAAAGTCAGGAATAACCCCGCCAAACCTGCGATTTTTGTAACTACCCTCAGCCAAATCCGTCGTTGTAGAATAGTAAAAGTGCTGCATGAAAGGAGTTCGCCATGAGTAACTTTGCCGGCAAAGGTCTCGTTGCTGTACTGAAAACCTCCCCAGAGACCGTCCTGGAGGATATCCACCGCTTGATGAAAATGGCCGGAGTGGAACAGGCGTTGCCGAAGGGCATCACCACCGGGTTAAAAATCAACATCTCCTGGCAGACCTGGTACCCGGCCTGCTCTACCACGCCCTGGCAGCTCGAAGGCGCCATTCAGACTCTGCGCGCCCTTGGCTATGACGATCTGGTCGGTATCCACAACGACACCGTTGTGGTGGACACTTCCGTGGGCGAAACCAACAACAAACACAAATGGGTCACAGACGCCTACAACGTTCCCTGCGAATATCTCTATCAGGAACAATTTGAATGGGTGCGTTATCAACCCAAAACCCCCTTCATGGTTTTGGATCAGGTCTACCCCGAAGGGGTGTATATCCCTCAGGTGTTAATAGGCAAGAACATCGTCCACCTTCCCACCGTCAAAACCCACGTCTTCACCACCATCACCGGCGCCATGAAAAATGCCTTTGGCGGCCTGCTCCACCGCAACCGTCATTGGACCCACTCCGTCATCCACCAGACCCTGGTGGACCTGCTCCAAATCCAGCAAGAAATTCACCCCGGCCTTTTCGCTCTGATGGATGGAACTTTTGCCGGCGACGGCCCCGGACCGCGCGCTATGCACTGGCATGAAAAGAACATCCTTCTGGCCTCCGCCGATCAAGTCGCCATTGACGCCGTTTCAGCCCGCCTGCAGGGCTTTGACCCGCTCTCCATCGATTTTATCCGCCTCGCTCATCAAAAGGACCTGGGGGTTGGCGATCCGCGCCAAATTAAAATTGTGGGCTACGATATCGAACAGGAAGAGCCCTGGAATTTCGTTCAGGAAGATACCTTTGCTTCCCGCGGCCAAAAGGCCATTTACCACGGCCCCCTCAAACCGCTGGAGAAAATTCTGCTCCAATCCCCCTTGGTCCCTTGGAGCTTTTTCGCCAGCAATTTCTACCACAATGTCTATTGGTATCCCTTTGTAGGCCGCAAACGCGTTGAAGCGGCACTCAACACCCCTTGGGGGCAGAAATTTAAATCCTACGGGGATGGTCAGGTTGTTTTGCCCGGTGCTGAACCCAAAACCGTCATCCAGGCCGCTGCCGGGCTAACCGCCCTGGCTGTTCTGGCCGGCGCTGGTCTTTGGTGGCTGTCGCGCCGTTCAAAAAAATAGTCATATCCCACCTACTTTCACGTAAATAGGAGCTAGCATGTTTAAAGATTTTGCGGAAGCCGCAGCTTTTGTCCAAAAAAACCATATCCAAATGGTAGACCTGAAATTCAGCGACTTATGGGGCCGCTGGCATCATGTCACCATCTCTGCCAGCGAATTTAAGCCGGAATTGATGGAAGCGGGTGTCGGTTTTGATGGTTCAAGCGTCGGCTTGAAGAGCGTAAAATCTGGGGATATGGTGCTCGTCCCCGATTTATCCACGGGCTTTGTAGACCCCTTCTGGGAAGCCCCCACCCTCAGCTTCATCTGCAATACCTTTGAAGCCGACACCAAACAGCTCTTTGCCCGCGACCCTCGCGAAATCCTGCGCCGCTCCGAAGCTTACATGCGGGCGAACGACATTGGCGATCACACTCTCTGGGGGCCAGAATTTGAGTTTTACATTTTCAACAATGTTTACATCGAAAACGGCGTCCATACCGCCAGTTTCCGCTTCGATTCCGTCGAAGCCAATTGGAACAATTGCAGCGGCGGCCACGGCCATTTCATCCCCATCCACGGCGGGTATCACGCCATCCCGCCCAAAGACCAGCTCTTCAACCTGCGCACAAAGATGGTCACCCTCCTGGAACAAATCGGCATTCCCGTCAAATATCACCATCACGAAGTCGGCGGCCCAGGCCAAAGCGAAATCGAAACACCCTTGATGGGCATGCTGGCCGCTGCGGATGCTTCCATGTGTATTAAATACATCACGAAGATGGTCGCCCACAACGCCGGGCAAAGCGTCACCTTCCTGCCCAAACCTTTGTATGGAGAAGCAGGCTCCGGTATGCACTTCCACCAGCAAATGTTCAAAGCGGGCGTAAACGCTTTTTATGATGCCGACAGCCCCACCTTGCTCAGCCAGACCGCCCTTTATTACATTGGCGGCCTGCTCACCCATGCCCCTGCGGTCTTAGCCTTCACCAACCCCAGCACCAACTCCTACCGACGCCTGGTTCCTGGTTTTGAAGCCCCCGTCAACGCCTTCTTCTCCACCGGCAACCGATCTGCCGCCATCCGTATCCCCAAATACGCCACCCAGCCTGATAAAGTCCGCTTTGAATTTCGTCCGCCCGACGCCACCTGCAACCCCTACCTAGCCATGGCTGCGCAGCTCATGGCTGGCCTGGACGGCATCCGCCGGAAAATTGACCCCACCGCTGCTGGTTTTGGCCCCATCAACGAAGACATCTTCTCCTGGCCGCCGGAAAAACGCGCCACCATCAAGAGCCTGCCCACCTCCCTGCTGGAAGCCCTTCAAGCCCTGCGAGAGGATCACCAGTTCTTGCTGGAAGGCGGCGCCTTTGATGAAATCCTCATTAACGATTGGATCAAAGCCAAAGAAAAAGAAGATACCGCCGTGCGCACTCGCCCTCACCCCTACGAAATCGAAATGTATTACGATCTGTAAACCCTCCGAATCACAATAAAAACCGCCCCGATGAGCGCAGCCTCGCCGGGGCGGTTTGAATCCTGTGTTTTCCCTGCCGTCCTCATTTCATCCGGCAAACCTCACACGGGCACAAGGCTCGCAGGTAATGCCAGTTATAAATCCCATAATGGTGGCCGTCTTCCCATTCAATGCTGATCGCATAGGCTCCCACCGCCTCAATCTTGCGCAAACGCGTCTCAGGCACATCCCCCAGCCTCACCGAAAACACTTCCTCATCCGGCTCTGCACGCATATTTTCATGCCCGCCCCGGCAGGAAGCGCAAGGGCAGCCTGCCCGCAGCAGCTCAAATGGGTAACTGCTGCTGTGGTCGTCGCTCCACGCAATTTCCAATACCCGCTCACTCTTATTGGCCCGAATCTGTACCGGCCGGATATCGTTCACTGTATTCCTCCCACTAAGGCACATCCGTTGGCGCTTCCACCAGGCTTAAATACGTAGAAGCTGCCCAGCCGCTGCGCGTTTTATCATAAGGTGCCACCAGATACCACCAGGTATAGGTGTTGCCCAATTTAGGGCCATCTTCCACCTTAAACACTTCCGCCTCCAGCCCCAAAAACAGCGGCGGAAAATCGGTGCTGGGGCCAGAGCGAAGCCGCAGCCCCTGGCCTTCAGTACCAAAAATCTGCACATACGCGCCCACCGCAATCCCATCCGCGCTGACCAGGGCTTGGGTAGGTGTCGGGGTCAGGTAACCTTCCGGCGTTGCTGTCAGCGTCGGCGCAGGGATCACCGTAAAGATAAACGCCGCACTTTCCGTTTCCGTCGGGTTGTTCGGGACAGCCAGCCAAAAAACGCCAAAGCACAAAAAACACAGCAGCGCTGTCAGTCCCACCGACCCTGCCAGCATCCAAATGTTCCACTTCGGAATGCGTTTAGAGGTTTGCATAGCCTCTTATGCGGGCAGCATGAAAAATGCAATGCCCAGAATCAAATAGACCGCCAAAAGGGCTGCCCCTTCCAACCAGCTGGACTCGCCGTCCGCCGATACCAGGGCTGCAATTAAAACTCCACCCACCAATGCCAGCAGCTCAAACTGGTTGAATACCAACGTCAGCGGGTGTCCCATCAACAGGCTCACAAACACCAGCAGAGGCGCCACAAACAAGGCAATTTGCAGGCTGGATGAAACCGCCACTTCTACGCTCAAATCCATGTGGTTGCGCCCCGCCACCTGCACCGCCACCAAATGCTCCGCCACATTGCCCACGATTGGGATCAGAATAATGCCCAGGAAAAATTCAGAAAGTCCCAGACTGGAAGTCACGGTCTCCACCGCGCCCACCAGCAGCTCACTCATAAACACCACCCCCACTGTGGAGACCGCCAGTACCGCCAAAGCCTGTTTCACGCCCCAGTGCGGAGCGTTGTGATTTTGCGGTACAGTCGTACTTTCGTAGGTGATCGGGCTGCGCGCCGATACCAGGGTGTACACCACCCCCAGCCCGTACAGAACGATCATCACCACCGAAACCCCCAGGCTCAGCGCCTCCACCTCCACGCTGGTTTCTGGCCCAATAGAATGGCTGAACACCGAAGGGATCACCAGCGCCACGACCAGAAGCACTAGCAAAATCGCATTGTTCGAAGCCTGTTTGCGGTCGAACCGCTGTACGCCGTTTTTAATCCCACCGTACACCATCGCCATACCCAATACCAATAATAAATTACCGATAATGGAGCCGGTAATAGAGGCTTTTACCAGATCCAGCAGACCTTCGCGAATGGCGACCAGCGTGATGATCAGCTCAGCTGCATTCCCCAAAGTGGCGTTCAGTAAACCGCCAATCTTAGGGCCGGTTCGCTCGGCCAGAGCCTCGGTTGACTCGCCAATATATCCTGCCAGCGGGATGACCCCCACCGCGGAAAGCGCGAACACCCACAGCCCGCCCCACTTGCCAAATTCAGCCAGCAGTGCAATGGGGATAAACACAAGCAATGCTGCAATCGGTTTCTTACGAAGATATTGGAGGATTTGCTTCATGATCGTCTCTCGCTATGATGAAGGAGTGTCCCGGATAAAAACTTATGCCATTATAGTACCATCTAACCGTATTTTTCATAAAACCGCGTTGTCTGTCCCAAGAAAATTAGTACCCCTCGCGGGCACCGCGCCACACACTCACCGCATATCAGGCACCGGCTGCCCCAGCCAGGCGTGTCGGCGCAGATCAATCCCAATTGGGCAGTTGAAAGAACAAATCCCGTACTGCACGCAGCGTCCAGGGTCAGGCACCACCTGACCGGCGGTCACGGCATCTCGCCGTGCATGTTCGCTGTCAAAAAGATGTTGGAACACATGGGAATGATACACTGGTTTAATCATAAATGAGCCGAATTTTTCCAGAAAAAGGTATTTAATCCCAGAATAATCCGCTTATTCCAGAGAAAGCCGCGCCGCGGTGAGATCAGTAGCATAGAATGACCATCCTTATCATCAAGATACTTCAGGTATGTTATAATCTGAACGACTTATGGAACAAGCTGCTGCTGCCACCCCATCCCTTCTGGGAAACCGCTACCGGCTCGTGCAAACCTTGGGCACGGGCGGTATGGCGGTGGTCTACCGCGCCCACGACACCATGCTCGAACGGCCGGTAGCCATCAAAATCCTTCGTGAAGATTTTTCCCAAACAGAGGACTTTCGGGTGCGCTTCCGCGAAGAAGCTCTGGCCGCAGCCAACCTAACCCATCCCAATATCGTTACCGTCCATGACTTTGGCTATGACAAAAACAGCCTGTACATCGTCATGGAATACGTCCCCGGAACCGAATTAAAGACCATGATCAAGCAGCGCGGGCGCTTCACCCTCGACGAAGCGATCCCGTTGATTGTGCAGGCCTGCGCCGGCATTGGCTATGCGCACCGCTCCGGCCTCGTCCACTGCGATGTCAAACCTCAAAACATGCTTGTCACCCCCGACCAGCGCCTCAAAGTCACCGACTTTGGCATTGCTCGCGCACTGACCACCATCCAGCCGGATGAACGTTATGATGTCGTCTGGGGTTCCCCTCAGTACTTCTCCCCCGAACAGGCCTCCGGCAGTCCACCTTCCCCCGCCTCCGACGTCTATTCCCTCGGTGTCATCCTCTACGAGATGCTCACTGGTGAGCTGCCTTTCAACTCCAACGATCCCTCCGAGCTGGCGCGTATGCACCGTGAAGTCAACCCCGTTGCCCCGCGCCGCCTAAACCGCGATATCCCACAGCCGCTCGAGCAGATCATCCTCAAAGTGCTCTCTAAAGAGCCGTCCGCCCGCTACCGCTCGGCCGATCAGTTTGGTCGCATCCTGGTCAATTTCTCGCAAACCGCCGACACCTACGCGGCCAACATCCCCGCCGCCATGTCGCACCAGGCTGCTCCTGCCCCGGCTCCAACTGCTGCCCACCCACATACCCCCACGCCATCCCCCCGTCCACATCCCGCCCCCGCGGCTGTGCCGGAGCATATACCAGCTTTCGAGCCACTCGCCGTGGATCCGACCCCCGCCCCAACCTCTGCCGGTTGGGATTGGGTCACCATCGGTCTGGGTCTCATCGCCTTCCTCTCGGTTGGCGGTCTCATCCCCTTCTGGCTGTATGTCTGGCTCTCGCTCACATCCATGCCCCGCTAGGTGCGCTGACTGATGCCCTCACCTCTCCTCATCTCTGCTTCTCTTCTCTCTGCCGATTTCCTGCACCTGGCAGATCAAATCACCGCCTGTGAAAACGCGGGGGTAGATTGGCTGCATATTGACGTGCTCGACGGGCATTTTGCCCCCAACATCAGCATGGGGCCTTTCATCGTAGAACACTGCCGCCGCCAGTCTCGCCTGCCTTTGGATGTGCACCTCATGATTGAAAAACCGGAGCGGTATGTTCAGTCCTTCGCTGCCGCAGGCGCTGACCGCCTCTCCGTGCACATCGAAGGCAATCCCAACATTCACCGCACCCTGCAGGAAATCCGCGCGCTCAACGTTTCCCCCGGCATTGTCATCAATCCCGGCACCCCCGTCAGCGCCATCACCGCCGTGCTGCCGCTCGTGGATTTAGTGCTGGTCATGTCTGTCAATCCCGGCTTTTCGGGGCAGTCCTTTCTGCCCGAAGTGTTAGATAAGGTCAGGGAAATTCGCCAAATCGCTCTGCAGAACCAGTTGAATCTGCACATCCAGATTGACGGCGGCATCACCACTCAAACCCTGCCCGCCGCCTATCAGGCCGGCGTCAGCGTGTGCGTCGCCGCCACCGCTATTTTTAAACACCCTCAGGGCATCGCCGCTGGGGTTGCTGCCCTCAGGAATTCCATCGCTTAAAACAAAAATCACGGCAGCCGCCGCGATTCTTGTTGAGGAAAGATCTTGTCGATCTTACGCGCTCTTTACCATCGTCCGGATGCACTTCGCGCACATCACTTTATGCGTCTTGTGTCCGTTCACCATCACCATCACCCGTTGCAGGTTAGGGCGGAAAGAGCGATTGGTCGCTCGCAAAGAGAAACTGCGATTGTGACCAAAGGTCGTTGCCTTACCACAAACTTCGCACTTAGCCATTTTTCGATATCCTTTCCGTCAATAAGTGCCGCACTACGGTTTTCACACCGGTTGTGAAACTGCAAGCGAAAAGTATACCACAACCCGCATCTTCTATCAAGAATTGGGTTTTAACATAAAAAAGGGCGAAACATGAACGAAAGCAATAACTTACTCGGAAATATCTATATCTCGCATCGCGCTATTGCTTCCATTGCCCATCGGGCCGCGATTGAATCGTACGGCGTTGTCGGTCTGGCGGCCAAGAATTTGGCCGAAGGTCTGGCCCAGGCGCTGGTCAAAGATCCTTCGATGGGCGTGGATGTTCGCTATGAGGGCAGCGAGGTCATCATTGATTTATACATTGTTGTTGAATACGGCACGCGCATTAAAATGGTCGCCAGCAGCGTTGCTGATTCTGTTCGCTACCAGGTCGAGCGCGCCCTGGGCCTTCGGGTTCGCGAAGTGAATGTACATATTCGCGGATTGCGCATCAGCAATCCCGATTAGTAATTTTACGTGGTAATTATAGGAGTTCTGGATGACAACTGAATTAAACCCATCAACAACATCCGCACCATTTGCTGAATCATCGAACCTGGTTTTGGATGGACAAGGGTTAAAAGATCTGCTCAGCGCTGGCCTGGCCTGGCTCAAAACCAATCAGCAAATCGTTAACGCCCTCAATGTCTTTCCCGTTCCCGACGGCGACACCGGAACCAACATGCTTCTGACCATGCAGGCTGCCTACAATGAGATCGCCAACCTCAAGGAAACGCGTATTGGCAAAATCGGCCATGCCATTTCGCAGGGCGCATTGATGGGCGCGCGCGGCAACTCCGGCGTCATTCTCTCGCAATTATGGCGTGGGTTTGCTCGTGAATTGGACAACCTCGAAACGATGGATGCTGAGCTGTTCGTCCGCGCCCTGGGCGAAGCTCGCAACACCGCCTATAAAGGTGTGGTTCGCCCCGTTGAAGGCACCATCCTCACCGTGGCAAAAGATGTAGCCGCTGCGGGCGAGGCTGCCCTGGCCGAAACGAAAGACTTACATCTCATCCTCGAAAAATTGGTTCAGGCTGCAGATGCTTCTGTCCAGCGCACCCCCGAACTGCTCCCCATTCTCAAGCAGGCTGGCGTGGTCGACTCCGGCGGTAAAGGTTTGTTCTTTATTCTCGAAGGTATGCTGCGCCACATAAACCATCAGCCCCTCGAAAGCCCGCTGATGCCGGTTCAGTCTTTATCTGCAGTCAATATGGACGATACCATGGAAACCATCGAGCCTGGGCAGGATTTGGAATGGGTGATTGACTTTGAACCCAAGCAGCCGTTGGAGTTGGAAAGTTTTTATAACGCCCTCACCAACATCGGCACTTCCATCCAGCTAGGCGAAGGTGACGGCATGTACCGCCTGCACATTCACGTCGCCAATGAGGCCCGCTACAAAGCCTATGAGTACGTCGAAAGCGTCGGTACCATCATTAAAGGCACTTTCGAGAATTTGGTATACCAGCTCACCCAAAAGGAAGGCGACCAGACCCCTAATTTCAACCTGGCTGGAGTTGAACCTGGAACCATCGCGGTCATTGCCGTCTCCCCTGGCGCCGGCATCTCACGCATTTTCGCCAGCCTGGGCGTCAACGCCATCGTCGAAGGCGGGCAGACCATGAACCCCAGCACAGAAGAGATCCTACGCTGCATTGAAAACCTTCCCACCGATCAGGTCATTATCCTACCCAATAACAAAAACATCATCATGGCTGCCCAAAATGCGGCTTCCATGACCACCAAAAAGGTGCGCGTCATCCAATCCGTCAGTGTCCCCCAGGGTCTCAGTGCCATGCTGCGCTGTATTCCCGACGGCAATTTGGATAAAGTCGCCGAAGATATGAAATCAGCCCTCCAGGACGTTGAAACCGGAGAAGTGACCACCGCCACCCGCTCGGTGGAAATCAACGGCATCGAAGTTCGTGAAGGCGAGGTCATCGCCCTCCTGAACGGAAAACTGGTGCTCTCCTCCAAAAACCTCTCCGAGGCCATCTTCGGGCTGCTGGAAAAAGCCAACACCGCCGATCGAGAACGCATCACTCTGTTCTACGGTGCAGATATTGCCAAAGATGAAGTCAACCACATTGCGGATCAAATTCGCCAGCAATATCCAGCCCACGAAATCGAAATTCATGAGGGCCGCCAGCCCCATTATCAATTCATCATCGCCATCGAATAGGGCGGTACCGCGTATGCCTTCGATTTGTATCGTCACAGACAGCACCGTTCAATATTCCCAGATGAACGCCGCCGCTCGCCGGTTCGTTCATCAAATCTCCTTGCCGGTCAGTTATGCAGGCCGCATCTACGCCAACAGTGATGAGCTGCGCGCCGCCAATTTACCAGCCTCAGTCCTGGCACATCCGCATCCCCAGTTAATCATTCCCACCGTCGAACAGATCCGCGATCATCTCATCAGCTTATCCGCCCGTTTCGATAAAATTCTGTGCCTCTTCCATTCCAGCCAGCTCTCTCCCCTGGTTTCCAACGCACAAGAAGCCGTCCGCCTGCTGCACAGCGGTTCCAATTATCAAGTCATCGATTCTTGTGCGGTCTCCGTCGGTCTGGGTCTTCTGGTGGAAACCGCCGCGGAAATCATCCTCCAGGGCGAATCACTGCCTGCCGTGGAACACGCCGTCCGTAGCCAGATTCCCCACATCTACACCGTCCTGTGCACGCCCGGCGCCTCATATCTGCATAAAAACCAGTTCATTGACCAGGGCCAGGGGTTTGTCACTGAAATGATCGGCCTTTACCCCATTTTCACTCTCGAAGAAGGCAAGCTCACCCCAATGGAAAAGGTCAAATCCGTGCGGCACGCGGAAAATTACTTCCTGGAATTTCTGGACGAATACGACCAGCTCAAGCATGTCGCCGTCCTGCAAACAGCCGCACCCGCTTCACCAGAGATCCATGCAATCAAGGAACATGCCCACGAAATGTTCCCAAAAACACCCTTCACCACCCACTCGATCAACCTTTCCACGGCTGCCATCTTCGGCCCGTGCACTTTTGGCCTCTTTGTAGCCGAAAAACCCCTTGGCGCATCTCGTTTCAGTTAACAACAGAACCCATCATCTCATTCATTCATTCGGCGGCGAACAGCCGCCGCATGTTTTTTCGGATGAATTCACTGGTTTAGATCACTTTGCGGTAAAATAAACTCATGCCATCACCGATCGAGAAATTGCAAAAATTCTTCAAACTGGAAGCCGAGCGCGGGTACGACAACCGCGCGGTTGTGGGCGGCCTGGATAAAATCGTGCCTGCCTGGGATGCGGAAGCCCAAACGCTCAATTATCCCGAAGCGTTGATCCAAACGGTCCGTTCCAGACTGCAAAACTACCCCAACCTGGAAAGCGAAGAACGCAGTCAAGCGCTGGCGGATTTATTAACCCTGCTGAAAGAATTTCAAAGCGAACATCCCCAGTTAGCCGCCAACCAGGCACAGCCGGTAACCCCGCGCAAGCCCATTCCCCCGGCCCGTCCCAAACCCGCCCGCCCGGTGGATTCAGCCCCCGCGGACGACCTGCTCCCCCCTGCGCCTCCTGCATCAGACCCGCGCCAAAGGCCCGCCCGCCCTGCGCCTCCCAAAACCGAACCTGTTCAGGGTCTGGATGCTCCCCTCACCGTCATCAGCGGCATCGGTACGCGCTATGCCCAATCCCTGCGCTCCCTGGGTCTGGAGACCCTCAACGACCTGCTGTATTTCTTCCCTCGCCGCTACGATGACTATTCCCAGCTTAAACCCATCAACCGCCTGGAATACGGCGACGAACTCACCGTTTTGGGAACCATCCAGAGCATCATCGTACGCCCCATTCGCGGCGGCCAGTCGCAGTTGACTGAAGCGGTCATCACCGACGGCACCGGTTTCCTGCGGGTCACCTGGTTTAACAGCCCTTACATTGCCAACAAGCTCAAAACTGGCGATCAAATTGTCCTCTCCGGCAAAGTGGATATGTACCTGGGCCGTAAGGTCATGAATAATCCCGATTGGGAAAGCCTGGAACAGGAGCACCTTCACACTAACCGTATTGTGCCGGTCTACCCTCTCACCGCTCAGGTCACCCAAAAGAATCTGCGCCGCATCTTGCACCAAACCGTCACTTTCTGGGCCCCCCGCCTTACAGACCACCTGCCTGCCTCCGTACGCGAAGAGACCCGGCTGCCCGACCTATCCACCGCTATTCGCAATGCCCATTTTCCTGATTCAATGGACAGCCTCACGGCTGCCCGCCGCCGTCTGGCCTTTGACGAAATTTTCCTGCTTCAGCTCGGTGTGCAGCGACAAAAGCAAAGCTGGCAGTCGCTCACCGCGCAGGTGTTTGAACCTCCTGCGGGCTGGGTGGATGAGCAAATTCATCGATTGCCTTACGAACTGACCCATGCCCAGCGCAAAGCCCTGGCCGAATTGGAAAATGACCTGCGCTCCGGCCGCCCCATGAATCGGCTGCTCCAGGGCGATGTTGGTTCCGGGAAAACCGTCGTGGCCGCCCTGGCCGCCGCCATTGTCATCCAGGCTGGTGCGCAGGTGGCTTTCATGGCCCCCACCAGTATCCTCGCCGAGCAGCATTACCGCAGCCTTTCCCGCCTGTTGGCCGCTGAAGACGGTTCCAACCTGCTGCATCCCGCCGAAATTGCTTTGTTGGTGGGTGACACCTCCGAGGCCGAAAAAGCCGCCATTCGCGCTGGCCTCGCCGAAGGTTCCATCCGCCTGGTAATCGGAACTCACGCCCTCATCGAAGACCCCATCACTTTCCACCGCCTGCAAATGGCCGTGATTGATGAACAGCACCGTTTTGGCGTCGCTCAGCGCGCCGCCTTGCGGGCTAAGGGCGAAAACCCCCACCTGCTGGTCATGACCGCCACACCGATCCCCCGCTCGTTAGCCCTCACCCTCTACGGCGATTTAGACCTGGCCGTCATGGATGAAATGCCCGTCGGCCGCCTGCCCATCGAAACCCACGTCCTCCACCCGCTGGAGCGCGAGCGCGCCTACCACCTCATCCGTTCGCAAATCGAGCAGGGACGCCAGGCTTTCGTCATTTACCCTCTGGTAGAAAAAGGCGAGCGCGAAGATGATAGCAAAGCCGCCGTGGAAGAGCACCAACGCCTTCAGCGCGAGGTCTTCCCGCATCTCAAATTGGGTCTGCTGCACGGGCGGATGCGCCCGGAGGAAAAGGAACAAGTCATGGCGCGCTTCCGCGACGGAGACTACCACATCCTGGTGTCCACCTCCGTGGTTGAAGTCGGCGTGGATGTTCCCAACGCCACCGTCATGCTCATCGAAGGTGCAAACCGGTTCGGTCTGGCCCAGCTCCACCAGTTCCGCGGACGGGTCGGCCGCGGGCCGGATCAATCCTACTGCCTGCTCATCCCCGAATCTGAAAACGCCGTTGAAAATGAGCGTCTGGTTGCCATGGAGCAAAGCAATGACGGTTTTGTCCTGGCCGAGCGAGACCTGGAACAGCGCGGCCCGGGTGATTTCCTCGGCTCGCGCCAATCCGGCTTCATGGAACTTAAGATGGCCAGCCTCACCGATGTACACCTCATCGAAGTTGCCCGGGAACAGGCGCAAAAACTCTTTGCCCTCGATCCTCAGCTCGAATTACCCGAACATGCCAACCTCAGCCGTGTTTTTGACCGTTTTTGGGCGGCGACGAAAGGGGAATTAAGCTAATGGTGCGCGCCGTTTTCCCGGGGACCTTTGACCCCATTCACTACGGGCACATGGACATCGCCCGCCGTGCGGCCCGCCTGTTTGACGAGGTCATCGTCGCCGTCTACAACAAGCCCCTCAAGAACTCGCTCTTCTCCCCTGAAGAACGCCTTGAATTAACACGGCAGACTTTTTTAAATGACGCTAAAATAGTGGTAACCGGTTATTCCGGCCTCACGGTAAAATTTTGCCAGGAAGTCGATGCCCAGGTGATCGTCCGCGGTTTACGCGTATTCTCCGATTTTGAGTACGAATTCCGCATGGCCCTCGCCAATCATCATTTACAAGCGGATGTTGAAGTTGTAGCGCTCATTACCAGCGAGGAGCATACCTTCATCTCCTCCACCACTGTGCGCGAGGTGGCCTCATTGGGCGGTGATGTCTCCTTCATGGTTCCTCCCCTTGTCGCCGACGCGCTCTATGCTCGCTTTCGCGAATTAGGCAACGACCAACAAATTGTTCCTTTGACCTCTCTACGGGATTGAATGACGGGTCAGCGGGTGTCAACCTTGCACCTTGAGGTCTACACACAGATGGAGGGATAACATGGATATTCTGCATTTGGTGGACCGTCTGGAAGAACTTTTCAACGAAAGTCGCTCCATTCCGTTTACCCACAGCGTCATCATTGACGAAGACCGCATGTTGGACATCATTGACCAGATGAAAACCTCCATCCCCGAGGAGATCAAACGCGCCCAACAGCTCACTGCCCAGCGCGACCGTATCCTCGCGCAGGCTACCGAAGAAGCCAACCGCACCCTGGCTCTGGCACGGGAAAAAGGCGAACAGATCATAGATCAAACGTCCATCGTTCAGGCTGCCCAGGCTCGTGCCGAACAAATCTTGGCCCAGGCTCAAGCTGAAGCTGAAAACACCCGCCAACAGGCCGATGAGTACGTCATCAACAGCCTTATGGCCCTGGAAAGCGAGCTGGACCGCACTTTGAATCAGGTTCGTAACGGCATCCGCAAAGTGCAGACAGACATCATCGAGAAATACCCCAGCCAGCCGCCCCAAGAGTAATTCCCAATATCATCAATAAAAGAAGGGCTGCTCAGAAAACGAGCAGCCCTTTTGAGTTACTTCACACAAAGCCTTATCACTCGGCCGTCGCAGGTGGTGTCCCTGTGCTGCCGTCCTCACCGGACTTCGTCTTTTCTTTCGGCTTGCTTTTCGAAACCCGCGGCGGTCGGCTGGCCTCAGGGGCAATTGCCACCGCCAGTACCTGATCCATGTGATTGACCGGCACCAGTTTCAGCTCATCACGTACCCGCTTGGGCACATCCACCAGATCCTTCATATTGCGTTCAGGCAGGATCACCGTCTTCAGCCCGGCCCGGTGCGCCGCCAGCACCTTTTCGCGCACACCGCCCACCGGCAGCACCCGCCCCCGCAGGGTAATTTCGCCAGTCATGCCCACTTCTTTGAAGACCGGCCGTTCGGTGAAAGCAGAAATCAGCGCGGTCGCCAGGGTGATCCCCGCGCTGGGGCCGTCCTTCGGGATCGCCCCCTCTGGGATGTGAATGTGAATGTCCAGCCCTTCGAACACCTCACTGTCAATCTTCAGCTCGCGCGCCCGAGACTTCAAATACGATAAAGCCGCCTGGGCCGACTCCTGCATCACCTCGCCTACCTGACCGGTGATCTGTAAGTTGCCCTTGCCTTCCAAAATCAGCACTTCCACCGGCATAATCTCCCCGCCGTTTTCGGTCCAGGCCATAGCCGTAGCCACGCCAACCTCATCCTGCCGCTCCGCTTCCGTCTGGAAAAACTGCGGTGGGCCGAGGAACTTTTCCACCTGGGCGGCTCCCAGCCGCGTGGGGTACGGCCGCTTCTCCGATTTCAAGCGCGCCACCTTGCGGCACATGCGTCCAATCTCGCGTTCCAGGTTGCGCACCCCCGCCTCATAGGTATATTCACGGATAATGCGCTTAACCGCCTCGTCCAGGAATTTGATCTCCTGATCCTCCAGGCCGCTTTCCTCCAACTGACGCGGAATGAGGAACCGCCGCGAGATCTCCAGCTTCTCTTCCTCAATATAACCTGGGAACTCAATCACCTCCATGCGGTCCAGCAGCGCAGGCGGAATGGACGCCATGCTGTTAGCCGTGGTGATGAACATCACCTGCGACAAATCAAAGGACAGCTCCAGGAAATGATCCGAAAAAGCGTTGTTCTGCTCCGGGTCCAACACCTCCAGCAGCGCCGCTGCCGGGTCGCCCCGAAAATCTGCCCCTAACTTATCAATTTCATCCAACATAAACAGCGGGTTAATGCTCCCCGCCCGCTTGATCGTCTGCAAAATCCGCCCAGGCAGCGCCCCAATATAGGTACGCCGGTGGCCGCGAATCTCTGCTTCATCGCGCACCCCACCCAAAGACAGACGCACAAATTTGCGTCCCAGCGATTCCGCAATGGAACGTCCCAATGAGGTCTTGCCCGTCCCTGGCGGGCCTACAAAACATAGAATCGGTTGACGCAGACGTTTTGGCTTCAGGCTCCGCACCGCGATGTATTCAATAATGCGGTCTTTGGCACGCCCCAGACCATAATGGTTATTTTCCAAAACTTTGGCCGCGTGGCGCACATCCAGGTTGTCTTCTGTGGCCGTCCGCCAGGGCAGGTCCAAAATCCAGTCCAGATAGTTGCGAATGATCCCCACCTCGGGGGCCATCGCCGGCATTTGCGTCAGCCGCTCCAGTTCGCGCATAGCCGCAGCCCTGGCTTCGTCCGGCAGGTCAGCTTGCTCCACCCGCCCGCGCAGTTCATTGATCTCCCGCAGCCAGATATCCCCTTCACCCAGCTCGGTTTGAATGGCCTTCATCTGCTCGCGTAGGTAATACTCGCGCTGGCTGCGGTCCACTTCGCTTTGCACGCGCGTTTGGATCTCGTCTTCCAACTGCAAAACATCCAGTTCCTGCGCCAGCAGCCAGTTCACCCGCTTCAGGCGTTCAATCGGGTCAGGAAGCAGCAGCAGCGCCTGCCGTTCTTTGAACGGCAAGGAAATGGCTGTCGCGATCATATCCGCAAGCCATCCCGGTTCGCTCAAATTCATCGAATACAGATGGGCTTCATCCGGCAGACTGCGGTCGAGCTGCACACAGCGTTCAAACAAATCCCGCGCTGTGCGCATCAAAGCATCAATCGTCCGGTCTACATCGGTCGGTTCTTCAATCACCCGTGCCCGCACGCGGAAAAACGGCTCTTCCTGCACAAATTCCACCACTTCCACGCGCCGCCGCCCCTGCACCAGGGCCGAATTGTTGCCCTCCGGCATAGACAGCAGCCGCCCCACCGCCAGTTCTGTGCCAATCGGCAGAAAATCTTCTGCAGTCGGCTCGTCTACCTCAGGGTCGCGCTGCACCAGCCCAATCACGGTCTGGAAGTTAAATTGAGCTTCCTGAATCGCCAGCAGGTTGGCCCCCGGCGGGATAAACACCGGAGAGATCATCCGCGGGAACACCACAATATCCCGCAAAATCATCACCGGGCATTCAATGATGCCGTCCTCGTCCGGCTCGCAATCCGGCACGCGGTACAACTCCTCCGTCCGCTGGTGAATCGCAGACGAAAAATCTTCAGGGTTGCTTTGCCGGGAATACCAATCATCAGACTTCATAGTCACAATTTTTCCTTATCCCTATTGTACCCTCACCCGAGCGGTGATGGATCATCCATTTCATCCCATGTCGCAAATCGGCGCAGGGGCAGACCCAGGGCCTGCCACGCATCGCGGGCCTCCGCCGAAATAAACAGGCTGCCGGCCACCACAACCGCCGCCTGACTGCCCGCCAAATTCATGGCGCGTTCCAAGGCCGCCCGCGCTGGCCGCACAATCTCCACCGGCCGACCAAAACGCCGCACCAGAGCGGCCAGATCTTCTGCCTTCGCTGCCCGCGGATGAAAAGACTCGGTCACCACCACCTGCCGCACCCGCGGCAGCAATTCCGCGAACATCCCCTCTAAATCCTTATCTTCTGAAGCCCCAAACAGCAGCACAACTGGCTTGCCGGGCAGGTAATCATCAATCGCCAACCGTAGGCGCAGAGCAGAATCGCGGTTATGGGCCGAATCGACCACCACCGGCGGTTCCTGGCGCAGCACTTCAAAGCGCCCCGGCCAAAAGACTTTCTCGAATCCGCGCTCAATGGCCGCATCGTCCACCGGAAGCCCCGCTTCGCGTACGCTCAGCAAAGCTGCATAAGCCGTGGCTGCGTTCTCCACCTGATGATAGCCCAACAACGGCGTGCGCAGCTGCACCGGCCCGTGCGGGCCTTCACCGCCCGCGTCCATCCAGCGGTTCACGCGTTCCTGCTCTTCGGCCTTCCACACCACCAGAGTCTGTCCATCCATCTGGTGTGTCCAGTCAGCAAAGAGAACATCCCGTCCCACCACCGTCAACCCGGCATTCTGCCTTTTGGCCGATTGTTCAATCACTTCCAGCGCTTCCATCTTCTGCGGTGCGCTGACGACGGGCCGCCCCGGCTTAATGATCCCGGCTTTCTCTGCCGCGATCTGCCCCAATGTGCTGCCCAGCAGGTTCATGTGATCAAACGAAATGGAGGTGATCACTGAAACCAGCGGCGAAACCACATTAGTAGCGTCCAACCGTCCCCCCAGCCCCACTTCAACCACTGCCGCCGTCGCCCCCTGACGCGCAAAAAACAAAAATGCCGCCGCCGTGGTCAGCTCAAAGGTGGTCAACTGCGGAATTTCCGCCGCAACCGGCTTCATCTCCGCCACCAGATCAGCCAGCTGCCGGTGTGAGATCAACCGCCCATCCAGCTGAATCCGCTCGGTAAAATCCTGCAAATGCGGCGATGTGTAAAACCCCACCCGATAGCCCGCCGCGCTCAACGCCGAGGCGATCATGGCCGCCGTCGAACCTTTTCCTTTGGTGCCGGCCACATGCACAATGGGGTATTGCCGCTGCGGGTTCCCCAGCCGCTCCAACAGACGCTCCATGCGCGATAAATCAAATTTTTCCGGCGAAAATTGCAGCGCCCGCGTCATGCTGTAATCCACAAAGCTGTACAGATAGGTCAACGCCTCTTGATAAGCGGTCTCAGTGTCCATCCAGGTCCTTTTCATGCCGGCTTTTTACTCCCCGGCAGGCATTTGTGTCAGGCATTGTACCCGGCGGTGACCCAATCCGCAAGAGGGAAGCCCAGCGGTAAATCACAGCACCGCATGAATTGACTCTGTCCCTTCTATGCATTAAAGTAAACATACCTTCGGTTACACCTGCCCTGAGTGCTGCGATGGTCATAGGCATCCTCACCCTTTACCTGGAAATCCCCGGCTGCCGCTCGCTGAAAGAGAAACGCAGCCAAATCAAGCCTATCTTGTCTCACCTGCACCGAGAGTTTAACCTCTCCACCGCAGAACTGGATCTTCAAGATCACTGGTCACAAGCGGTGATCGGGGCAGCTGTGCTCACCTCAGACCGCCAGGTGGCGCAGGCAAGCCTGATGAACGTCCTCACCTACTTCGAAAATCACTGGCCGAATCTTCCCGTTCTCCAACACCATATCGAGTTATTGTAGGAGTGCCCTATGGATCTCAACCTCAAAGGCAAAGTCGCTCTCGTCACCGGCGCCAGCCGCGGCCTGGGCTATGCCACCGCCCACCTCCTGGCTCAGGAAGGCTGTCACATTGCCCTCAACAGCCGCGGTGGAGATACCCTCACCCAAGCCGCTGAGAAAATTCACCAGGAAACCGGCGCCCAGGTGCAGCCCATCCCTGCCGATATGACCTCCCCCGAAGGCCCAGCCGCCGCCGTGAAAGACACCCTGGCCGCCTTTGGCGGCCTGGATCTGTTGGTGTGCAACGCAGGCGGCCCCCCCTCTGGCGCTTTTGACAGCTTTGATGACGCCGCCTGGCAAAAAGCCGTCGATCTGTCTTTCCTCAGCCAGGTGCGCCTCATCCGTGCTGCCTTGCCCTCCCTGCGCCAATCCTCTGCCGCTTCGGTACTCACCATCACCTCCTATTCCGTCAAGCAGCCCATCCCCAACCTGGTGCTGTCCAACAGCATCCGCGCCGCCACCGTTGGGCTCACCAAGTCCCTCGCGCTGGAATTAGGTCCCCAGGGCATCCGTTTTAACTCCATCCTCCCCGGTTGGACCGAGACCGAGCGCGTGCGCGACCTGATGGAATTCCGCGCCCAAAAGAACAACACCACCATCGAAGAAGAGATTAAAAGGCAGGCAGCCGAAAGCCCCTTAGGGCGTTTGGCCAAACCGGAGGAATTTGCCCGCGCCGCCGTCTTTCTGCTTTCCCCGGCCGCCTCGTACATCACCGGCGTCATGCTCACCGTTGAAGGCGGCATGTACAAAGGCGTTCTCTAACCCCCTCCTCCTTTTGCATTCCCCCACACCCTGCCCCACCCAGCGGCAGGGTGTTTTTTCATCCTGCCGCCCAAGCCGCAAAAAAACGGGTACAATTAGGCAAATTTTGGCCAAATTCAACAAAGGATCTGAGATTGCTAACCCCTCAAGAGATTCAAGACCGCCTCGAGCGGATATTATTAACGGTTGAAAAACCAGGCCGCTATCACGGCGGCGAATTTAATCAGGTGCGTAAACCCTGGGATTCTGTTTCCACCCGCGTCGCCCTGATCTTCCCCGATATTTACGACATCGGTCTGCCCAACCTGGGCCTGGCCATTTTCTACGAATCCCTCAACCAGCGTGCAGATGTGCTCGCCGAGCGTGCCTATGCCCCCTGGCTGGATATGGAAGCCGCCATGCGGCAGGCCGAAATCCCGCTCTACGCTTTGGAATCGCGCCGCGCCCTGGCTGACTTTGACATTCTCGCTTTCACCCTGCCCTACGAGACCCTCTTCACCAACACCCTCAACCTCCTCGATCTGGCCCAAATCCCCATGCGCTCCGCCGAGCGCAGCGGTGAACATCCCCTGGTTATTGCCGGAGGGCACACTGCCTTCAATCCCGAGCCGATGGCACCCTTCATCGACGCCTTTGTGGTCGGCGAAGGTGAAGAGGTCATCCATGAAATCGTCGCCGCCCATCAGGCCTGGAAAGCCTCTGCTGCCCCCCGCGCCGCCTTGCTGGAGCGCCTGGCCCAGATTTCTGGCGTGTACGTGCCGTCCTTCTATGAACCCGAATATCACCCCGACGGAACCATCGCCCAGGTGCGCTGCATTCACCCTTCTGCACCGAAAACCATCCTCAAGCGCATCGTCCCCACTCTGCCGCCCCCGCCCACGCGCTTCCTGGTTCCCAATATTGATGTCGTCCATAACCGTATCGCCGTGGAAATCATGCGCGGCTGCACCCGCGGCTGCCGCTTCTGTCACGCGGGCGTCATCAACCGTCCTGTTCGCGAGCGCCCCGTAGCCGAAGTCGTCGACGCCATCCAGCAGGCTCTAATCTCTACCGGTTTTGAAGAAGTCGCTCTGCTCTCCCTCTCCTCCTCCGACTACCGCCCCATCCTGGAACTGGTCGAAACCATGTCGGAGCGCTTTGCCCAACGTCATCTGACCATCTCGCTGCCGTCTCTGCGCATCGATTCATTTTCCATTGACCTCATGGAAAAACTGCGCGGCTCCCGTCAGGGCGGTTTCACCCTGGCCCCAGAAGCCGCCTCCGACCGCATGCGCCGCATCATCAATAAGCCCATCGCCTCCCAACAGCTCCTGGACACAGCCCGCGCCATTTACAGCCGCGGCTGGACGACCGTCAAGCTCTATTTCATGATCGGTCAACCTGGAGAGACTATGGAAGACGTGCAGGCCATCGTCGACCTGTGCAAAGCGGTTCTGCGCGAAGGGCGTTCCGTTATCGGCAAACGCGCTAATCTCAATATCGGCCTGGGCACCCTGGTTCCCAAACCCCATACACCTTTCCAATGGGCTGCCACCAATTCCTTCGACCTTATCCGCTCCAAACTGCGCGTTGTTCGCGACGAATTACGCAGTGCCGGGGTTAAAGTCACCTGGACCGACCCGCACGATACCCTGCTTGAATCTTGGCTCAGCCGCGGCGACCGGCGCATGGCTGAAGTGGTCTACTCCGCCTGGAAACATGGTGTCAAATTTGACGCATGGCAAGACCAGCACAACTTTGAATCCTGGCAGGCTGCCTTTGCAGAAGTTGGCCTTGACCCCGATTTTTACAGCCACCGCGAACGTCCGCTGGATGAAGTCTTTCCCTGGGATCACATCTCGCCTGGCGTCCGCAAAAGCTACCTGATCCAGGAATTTAAAATGAGCCAGGAGGAATGTCTGCGCCCCGACTGCCGCGAGCAGTGTTACGCCTGCGGCATCCTGCCCACCTTCAATGAAATGCGCCGCTCCTTGGGCGAGGACGAATGGTTCTGCCCCATTCCCGCCCCCCGCTCTGCCACCGTTCCGGAGGAAACCGCATGACCATCCGCTACCGGATTCTTTACTCCAAGGGACCAGACCTGCGTTACACCGCCAATCTGGATGTCCACCGCATTTGGGAACGTACCTTCCGCCGCGCCCAGCTGCCCCTGGCTTATTCCCAGGGCTTTCATCCCCAGCCTCGCCTCAACCAGGCCTGCCCCCTACCCCTGGGCATGACCAGTCAGGCCGAGGTTCTGGACGCCTGGTTAGAAGAAGAACGAACGCCGGAACAGGTGCAGGCCGCTCTCCAAAAAGCTGCCCCCCCAGGGTTAACCATTCAGCAGGTTCAGATGGTGGATCTCAGCCTGCCGTCTCTGCAAACCCAGGTGCGTTCCGCGGAATATACGCTCTGGCTGCTCGACTCACCAGCCCTCGAAACCCTTCGCACTGCCGTGGATGACCTGCTGGCCGCTTCCGAGCTCCTGCGCGTACGCCGTGAAAAGCAGTATGACCTGCGCCCGCTCATTGAGTCTCTCACAGTTGTCAGCAGCCAGCCGCCCACCTTGCATATGCAGCTGTCTGCCCGCGAAGGCGCCACCGGACGCCCAGAAGAAGTCCTGGACGTCCTCGGCATCCCCGTCAATGCCGCCCGCGTCGAACGCACTGCACTGCATTTCCTAGCCTCCTGAATTTTCCTTCCTCGGAGTTCTTTGTGGCCATCCTTGCCTCTCTTTTCTTCGGCTTTGTGCCCATGTTTCTCTTTGCCATCTTTGTCTACTGGCTCGACCGGTATGAGAAAGAACCGAAGATCTTGCTGGGCGCCGCCTTCACCTGGGGTGCGTTGGTGGCTGCCGGGCTTTCTTTCGTGCTCAACACCTCGGTCGGGGTCGGCGTTTACGTGCTCACCGGCTCTGAGATAGCCGCAGAATTTACCAGCTCCACCCTCACGGCTCCCATCATCGAAGAAATTTTCAAGGGCTTGGCCGTCCTCCTGGTTTTTTTAGCCTTCCATAGCGAATTTGACTCCATTCTCGACGGTCTCATCTACGCCGCCGTAACCGCCCTGGGTTTTGCTGCCACCGAAAACGCCTTTTACATCTACAGTTACGGTTACCAAGAGAACGGCTGGAGCGGTCTTTTCTCGCTGGTCATCATCCGCGTTCTGATTGTGGGTTGGCAGCACCCCTTTTATACCTCCTTTACCGGCATCGGCCTGGCTGTGGCTCGCCTCAGCAAATCTTCCACCGTCAAGATCCTGGCCCCCCTGGCCGGCCTCACCGCCGCCGCTTTCACCCATTCGGTACACAACCTCATCGCCAGTCTCATCCCCGGCCTGGGTGGGTTTGTCTTTGGCAGCCTGCTGGATTGGCTCGGTTGGGCGCTCATGTTCGCTTTCGTGCTCTACCGCATCTACGCCGAACGACGTCTGCTGGTTCAGCATTTACAGGAAGAAATCGCCCTCGGCATCCTCACCCTCCCCCAATACCAGACTGCCTGTTCGCCCTGGAGCCGCACCGCCGCCCATGTGAACGCTCTTTTCAATGGCCGTTATACAGCTACCCGCCGTTTTTATCGCCTATGCGGCGAACTGGCCCACAAAAAGAATCAACTGGCCAGCCTGGGAGATGAGCAAGGCAACCAGCAAATCATCCACCGCCTGCGCGCCGAGTTGCAGTCCCTCTCGCCTACAGCGGCTGCCTGATTTTCCCCAACGCTTAACCTTTGCGTATCCTTTCCGCTATGGTAAAATAATGCTATTGCGCCCGTAGTGAAGTGGACATCACGTTGCCCTCCGGAGGCAGAAGCCCGAGTTCGAGTCTCGGCGGGCGCGCCACCCACCCAAAACGCTCCCAGTCGGGAGCGTTTTTATATGATTCTTGTATTGCTTTAAACCTTTTTTAATCCTTTCCGGCTAAAATAGAACCAATGTACAAAGATGTTGCAACACATTGACTATTACCGATATAGGAGATCAAGCGAGGATCTATGTCTAGTTTCTTGGGTGGGTATGGATTATATCTTCTTTTCAGCCTTCCGGCTTTGCTGCTCGGCTTTTGGGCTCAGTTCAAAGTCAAAGGCGCTTTTGAACGCTATTCGCGCCAACGCAGCTATGTGGGCCTTACTGGCGCCGAGGTGGCCCGTCGCATGTTAGATTCCAACGGCCTGCGTTCCGTGCGGGTCGAGCAGGTCTCCGGCTTCCTCAGCGACCATTACGATCCGGTTCAGAAGGTTCTGCGCCTGTCGCCCAATGTGTACGGCAGCCCCAGTCTGGCTGCCGCGGGCATCGCCGCCCACGAGGCCGGCCACGCAATACAAGACGCCGACAACTACGTTCCCCTGCGCTTCCGCACCGCCATGGTCCCCGCCGTGCAGATTGGCAGTTGGGTTGGCCCCATCATCTTCATGGTCGGCCTCTTCCTGGCCGGTACCATCGGTACGCAGATCGCCTGGGCTGGGCTGCTCCTCTTCGCTGCCACCGCCCTCTTCGCCTTCATCACCCTGCCAGTCGAGTTCGACGCCACCCGCCGCGCTAAAGCCTGGCTCACCACATCTGGTGTGATCTACCAGCAGGAATCGAAGGGCATTAACGCTGTTCTGGATGCTGCCGCACTCACCTACGTCGCTGCCGCCATTCAGGCGATTTCCACCCTGCTGTATTACGCCTTTTTGCTCATGGGCCGCGATCGGGACTAGTCGTGCAGCCTGAGGCAAGCCTGCGTTTACGTTTGTGCCTTGCCGCACTTCTGGCTTTGCTGGTCACGGTGCTTGCCGCCTGTCGACCTGCAAAGCTACTTCTTTATTCTTCTGCCGACCCCTGGCAGCCACAAAATGTACGCTGGATCAATCCTTGTCCACCAGAAGCCCCCTGCCAGATCGCCGCTTTCTCCGCCCGCGCGCTCACCGGTGCAATCCAACTGCGCGTTGACTTCCTGGTGCCGCCCTTCCAGCCCTTACCCGAAGGTCAACTGATCCTCCTTATCAATGACCGCCCCGGCTCTCATCTTCCCACCTCCGCCGATCTGCCCGCCGACTTTACCAGTCAGGAGTGGGACTCAGCCCAGGTTTTGACTCTGAGCAGCGGCCGGTCGCCTGTTCTACGATCGGTCGCTACGTCCACCCCATCTGTATCCCCGCAAATTCTGTACCCTTCCGGAGCCTTGCAGTGGGAAATGCCGACCTCTGCCGATCCAGCCAGGCTCCGCTTTCAACTGCACTGGCTTTCGTCTTCAGCCGATTCAGAAATCGAGGTCACCAATCCTCTTTCATTGTCTGCCCCCATCCCCGCCCAGGCTCCTTTGCTGCTCGTCTTTTGGGATACCCTCGATGCTCGCACCCCGGCCGCCCTCCTGCGCTCTTGGGATGGGGCCCACGCTGGTCCTAACGGTACGCGCCACGGGCTGAAGCACCTGTTGGCCCAAGCCGCCTCTGCCCAGGTTCCGCTGACGCTTGCGGACCTCAAGACCCCCCAGAACCTCCGGGCTCTCGATCTGCTGGGCCAAATCCCCAATTTGGCCGCTCTAGAGCAGTCTGGGCTCCTGGAACTGGCCGACGGCAGCAAAACCACGCCCTACGCCGCCGCTTACGCCCTGGCGCAATCGCGCCGTCTGACGGAGTCCTACGGCCTGCTTCCAGCTAACACGGCCTTTGCTCCGACGTTTTCAGGGGATTACCGCGCTGTTTTTGCCTACCTGCCGGATGCGTCCCGCCTGGTCATGCGCCGCGGCGCCCGGCGTCTAATCCCCCTCCCTGCCCATCCCTACGCTGCGCCAACTTCTTTAGAGGTTGACGTCCCCTTGCTGCGCCGTCTGGTTCACTCGGCAAACTCCCCTGACCCCTATGACGGCGTGGTTGCGGGTGGTTCTGTCGCCGCCACCGCCTGGGCGGACGCTGATTCCACCGATTTGGTCTACTTCGCCAGCCTACCCTGGGTGAAAATTCTCTCGGTGCAAGACGTCCTCTCCTTCACCCCATCTCCAGACACAGCCAGCTTGTGCCCGGATCTGCTCTGTACGCCGCGGGCTTTAAACCTGCGCCCCACCTCAGATACTGGTCAGATCTTGCTTGAGGAATCCGCTTATGCCGCTCTGCAATCCTCGCTGGCCTCCCAACTGCAGTCCCTACCCACCAACGCCCTCAAGGACGCTGCCTGGCAGGCCTTCCAGCAGGCGGCTCAGCCCACAGCCTCTTTTGCTCGCCAGCGTCTCCAGGCCAATTACCTGCCCAAACTGCATGATCTGCTCTATGCCGCACAGTGGGCGGATTCACCCGCCAGCCAGCAGGATTGTGCTCAGGATCTGAACCTGGACGGGCAGTCCGAATGCGTCTTTTCCAATTCCCGCTGGCTGTTGATCTTCGACCTTCGGGGTGCCCGCCTGCTTGCTGCCGTATATGCAGACGGCAGCCGCATTCAGCCGGTGGTCGCTCTTCCATCCCAGTTTGTCGTCGGCAATTCGGATCCGCTGGATTGGGATGTATCCAGCGGAGCGCTGGCCGATCCGCGCGAAATTCCGGGGGCTTTCTTCCACCCCAACGAGCCTCTGGAGGTTTTCACCCCCTCCTTCTCCTCCGAAACCCTCACGCTTTCCGCCCCCTCCGGCCGCCAACTCACTGTTACCCTGAGTGACAAGGAAGTAAAATTCATCCTGCGCCGTTCTGACGCCGGGGCAACTCGCTTACCCCTCTTGCTCGACCCTACCGCCTGCGCTCAAACCTCTTTTCCATTCCAACCCCAGGATGCAGCGATAAGCTGGAACGCCTCCTCCACTCAGGCTTTCACCCTCACCCGTTCCACAGCGCAGTGGTCGCTGTCCACCAGCTGTGATTCCGCCGTCTATCTCTCGCAGCCTGAAGATCCCAGCCGTGAGAATCCCCCCGGCCACTACCTGCCTTTCCCCCTGGCCGCTCTTGATATTGTCTACACGCAGTATTTGGAGTTGCGGCTTTTGCCATCAACCTCATTCGATGACTTTTTGCATACAGATTAGTCGATTTTCTTTGTGCGATTCGGTACAATCTGGTAATATTAGTACAGATTATTCACTCTATTCCTACTCTTTCTTTGGAGGTTGCGCATGAACCGAAAACTCACCATCCCTGATATTGTTGTTGGTCGTTTACCCCGCTACCTCCAGGCACTCCAGCGCCTTCAAAAACGCGCCGTCCAAACCACTTCTTCCAAAGAACTGGGGGAAATTTTGGGAATCTCCGCCGCCCAAATTCGCAAAGATCTCTCCCAATTCGGCGAATTTGGCAAGCAAGGCACCGGGTATTCCGTCCCTTTCCTCATCGACCGGCTTGAAGATATTTTGAAACTCAAACACGAATGGGATATCGCCCTGGTCGGCGTTGGCGATCTTGGCCATGCCATTATCCGTTATCAAGGCTTTTCCAACCGCGGCTTTTGCGTGTCCATGGCTTTTGATAATGATCCAGAGAAGATCGGCACTTCGATCAGCGGCTTGATCGTTGAGGATATCCAGAACATGCCCGCTCGCATCCAGGAAGCCCAGGTCAAAATTGCCATGCTCACCGTCCCCGCCTCTGTCGCCCAGCAAGCCGCTGAAGATCTGGTCAAAGCCGGTGTGACTGCTATCCTCAATTACGCCCCCCTGGTGCTCAGCCTTCCAAAACATGTGCAGGTCGAATACATTGACCCTATCATCAGCCTGCAGCACATGACCTATTATCTGGAATAAGCCGTTTCCCTTTCGAATCAGAAAGACCGGAGCATTAAATTGCCTCCGGTCTTTTTCACTAATCGAGTGCTCGTCTTCTACACCATCACCAGGCTGCGCCGCAGTGCTTCGCGCATGCCAATCGCCCGCGCAGCCCCCTCTGCAGTGCAAGTGTTCGGGTTATCCACCAAATAAGCTGGTATGCCCAGCATCTTGGTCAAATACTTGTCAATGCCGCGCATCAAAGCACCGCCGCCGCACAACGCTACACCGCGGTCAATAATGTCCGAAATCAGCTCCGGTGGGGTCTTTTCCAGCACCCGCCGCGCTGTGTTCACCACCTCACCTAAGGGCTCCTGCAGTGCATCCACCACGTCATCGGTGGTTAGCGATATCGGCCTCGGTAGCCCAGTCACCTGGTCTTGCCCCTGCACCTCCACACTCTGCACCTGTTCCTGCGGCACAGCCGCGCCGATACGCAGCTTCACCTGCTCCGCAGTCGGCTGGCCAATGATCACGCCAAATTTCTTGCGCACATAGCTGATGATGGCCTCGTCCATGCGCAGACCGCCCGCACGGCTAGTCTCGGCGGTGACAATATTGTTCATTGCCAGCACGCCCGCCTGGGCGGTTCCCCCGCCCAAGCAGATGATCATATTGCCGGTTGGGGTCGAGATGGGTAAATCCACACCCAAAGCCGCCGCCAACGGAGCCTGAATCAGGTACACCTCGCGGCTGCCCGCTCCCAACCCAGCCTCATGAACGGCGCGGGTCTCTACCGAGGTGATCCCGTAAGGAACGGTCAGCATAATGCGGGGTCGGAAAAACAGCGTCATCCCCGAAACCCGCTCCAGCATCACCCGCAGCAGCGCCTCGGTCACTTCATAATCTGCAATCACGCCGTTCTGTAATGGGCGCAGCACCTGGATGTTGTCTGGCACCCGACCCATCATATCCTTCGCCGCCTGTCCCCATTCAACCATTTTCCGTTCTTCAGGGATGATCGCAACTACGGACGGTACCTGGATTAAAATCTGATTACCCTCAGCCACCACGGCGTTGAGGGTACCCAGATCTATTCCGAATTCTCTAGAAAAGACAGGCATACTGCTCCAAATGATTGTTGTATTAGGATCGCCGCGAGCGCCGCAGGCGCTGCGCCGCGTCTAAGCGCAAGTTCGAACGCCGCAGCGCCGCCTGAATCGCCAGGTATTGGTCGGTATCCGGGCCAACACCCTTCTGCAGCAGCTCTTCGGCTCGCTTCCGCGCTGCTTCTGCGCGCTGTGTATCAATTTCTTCCACATTTTCGGCGGCGTCCGCCAAAACCGTCACCTGGTCTGGCTGCACCTCAGCCACGCCGCCAGCCACGGTGAAGAACTGCTCCTCACCCTTCTTGCGAACCGTGATAATCCCAAACTGCAAAGTGGTTAGTACCGGTGAGTGGTTGGGCAAAACACCCATTACTCCCCCCGCTCCGGGCAGAACGACAATATCCACGTCGTCCGAGTACACCACCCGATCCTGAGAGACAATTTCACAGCGGATGGGCATCCTGAGTCTCCTTAGGCCATTTCCTTGGCCCGCTCCACCACCTCATCAATCACCCCGGCCATATAGAAGGCCTGTTCGGGGAGATCATCGTGCTTTCCATCCAAAATCTCGCGGAAACCGCGCACCGTTTCACGCAGAGGCACATAGCGACCTTCCCGGCCCGTGAATTGCTCCGCCACAAACATCGGCTGTGAGAAGAACCTCTCGATCTTGCGGGCGCGCGCCACAATCAGCTTATCATCCTCGCTCAATTCGTCAATACCCAGAATCGAGATGATGTCTTGCAAGTCTTTATAGCGCTGCAAAACCCGCTGCACATCGCGCGCCGTGCGGTAATGATCCTCTCCCACGATATTGGGATCCAGAATACGCGAAGTTGAGGCCAAAGGATCCACGGCCGGATAAATGGATTTTTCCGCGATGGAACGTTCCAGGGCGATGGTCGCATCCAGGTGGGTGAAGGTAGCCACCGGCGC
Source organism: Levilinea sp. (assembly GCA_029975215.1). Classification (GTDB taxonomy): domain Bacteria; phylum Chloroflexota; class Anaerolineae; order Anaerolineales; family Anaerolineaceae; genus Levilinea. The sequence goes on along the minus strand of JARKPO010000066.1, from coordinate 76,392 downwards.
CGGGTCAGAGTAGTCGTCCGCAGGCACGTACACCGCCTGCATGGACGTGATCGAACCGGTGCGCGTGCTGGTAATGCGCTCCTGCAGTTCGCCCATCTCCGTCGCCAGGGTGGGCTGGTAGCCCACAGCTGAAGGCATACGCCCTAACAGCGCTGACACTTCCGAACCCGACATCGTGAAGCGGAAGATGTTGTCAATGAACAACAGCACGTCCATGCCCTGATCGCGGAAATATTCCGCCATCGAAAGCGCCGTCAACGCCACGCGCAAACGCACCCCCGCTGGTTCATTCATTTGTCCGAACACCATGACAGTGTCCTTCATCACACCCGATTCCAGCATTTCACGGTACAACTGCGTGCCTTCGCGGGTGCGCTCGCCCACTCCCGCAAACACCGATTTACCCTTGTGCACAGTCGCGATCGAGCGGATCAGTTCTTGAATGATCACCGTCTTGCCCACACCGGCGCCGCCAAAAATGCCGGTCTTGCCGCCTTTGGTGAACGGGGCGATCAAATCCACCACCTTCAGGCCGGTTTCAAAAACCTCCACCCGCGTCGCCTGTTGGTCAAATGAAGGCGCAGCCTGGTGAATGGGATAGCGCATCGAGGTTTGAATAGGCCCTTGGCCATCCACCGGCTGACCCAAAATATTAAAAATCCGGCCCAAGGTTTCTGGTCCCACCGGCACCTGAATCGGCTTCCCGGTGCGGTGCGCCGGTAATCCGCGCAGCAGCCCGTCAGTGGAGTCCATTGCCACGCATCGCGCCATGTTCCGTCCCAGATGGCGCTCCACTTCCAACACCAGAGTCCCTTCCGGGGCTTCTACTTCTACCGCCTCATAAATTTCTGGAAGATTACCTTCTCCAAATTCCACATCAACTACGCTGCCCTGGATTTGTACAACGCGCCCGGTAGTTGCTTCCATTTGCTTCCTCCAATTAATTTCGCTTCAAACCCTGCGGCCCCATCCCTTACACGCCCGATTGGGCCAGGGCTTCTGCGCCGCCGCTAATATCCAGGATATCGTTGGTGATCGCCTGCTGACGCGCCTTATTGTAGTCCAACTGCAAGGAATCAATCAATTCCAGCGCGCTGTCGGTTGCATTCCGCATCGCCACCATTCGCGCAGCATGCTCACTCGCCTGCGATGAAAGAATCGCCTGATACACTTGCAAGGCGGTAAACCGCGGCACAATTTGATTCAGGATTTCATTTTGATCCGGCTCATAGGTAAACACCGAGTGGGTCACATGGGTGCCCATTTTATCATGCTTGCCTTCTGGAACAAATTCCACTTCCAACGGCAGCAATTTTTGGATCACCGGCTCCTGGCGCAGCATGCTCACAAAATTGGTATAGCACAAATACACCTGGTCGAACTCACCGCGCAGGAAATCATCCACCAGCAAGCGCCCCACCTGTGAAACGTCAAAAAAGCTGGGCGGCGATGGCAAGTCACTGAATTCTGCCACCACATTCAAACGCCGCCGCAGGAGCAAATCGCGGCCTTTGCGCCCCACCACCGCAAAGGACACCGGCTGCTTGAAATTTTTAAAAGCGTCCAGGGTAAAACGCAAGATGTTAACGTTATATGCACCCGCCAGCCCGCGGTCACCGCTCACCATTAATACCAGCACCCGCTTCACTTCATCGCGTTCTTTCAGCAGCGGATGCAGCGCGTTATGCCCGGGCTGCCGCGCCAGATGCACCAGCACTTTCCAGGCTTTTTCCGCATAAGGCTTGGTTGCCGTCACCGCCTGGGTTGCCCGCCGCACCTTGCTGGCGCTCACAGCCTCCAGCGCACGCGTCACCTGGGCAATATTTTTGACGCTCCGAATGCGGAGCCGCATTTCTCGAGTGGAAGGCATGGATCAGTCCTCCAGCGCCTAAGCCTGCCAGGTCATGTTGAAGGTTCGCAGCGCTTCCATCAACTTCTCTTTGGTTTCTGGGGTGATCTGCTTCTTTTGGGCAATATCCCGCCCCAACTCGGGGTGATTGGTTTCCATGAAACGCAGCAGATCCTGTTCCCAGGCGCGAATACGCTCCACCGGCACTTGATCCGCGAAGCCGTTCGTCCCTGCAAAAATACCAATCACCTGGTGTTCCACAGGCATGGGCTCATACTGCGGCTGTTTCAGCAATTCCTGCAGCCGTTGGCCGCGGTTCAACTGTCCCTGAGTGGTCTTATCCAGCTCCGAGCCAAACTGCGCAAAAGCCGCCAACGAGCGGTAGTTCGCCATGTCCAGGCGCAAACTGGCCGCCACCTGCCGCACAGCCTTGATCTGGGCCGAGCCGCCCACGCGCGACACCGATATACCCACGTTCACCGCGGGGCGAATGCCGGCATTGAACAGGCTGTTTTCCAGATAGATCTGCCCGTCTGTGATCGAAATAACGTTCGTGGGTACGTAAGCCGAAACATCACCCAGCAAAGTCTCAATGATCGGCAGCGCCGTCAGCGACCCGCCCGTACCTTCCAACGGCACAGCCTTATACGCATCCGCGTTGTCCATCGTCTTCAGCGCCGCCTCGGCTTCGTGCTGCGCGCGCACGCCTTTATATTCCACGCCATTCACGCTGTCCGAAAGGGCCGCCTTGGGCTTATCCAGCGTCTTAGGCACAATCACATAATGCACGGCCATGCGCGCTGCCCGTTCCAGCAGACGAGAGTGCAAATAGAACACGTCCCCCGGGAAAGCCTCACGTCCCGGCGGCCGCCGCAGCAGCAGCGAAACCTGACGGTAGGCCCAGGCATGTTTGGAAAGATCGTCGTACACCACCAGCGCATCTTGCCCGCGCTCCATGAAATCTTCGCCAATCGCGCAGCCCGAATAGGGAGCGATGTATTGCAGCGCCGCCGCATCATCCGCCGCCGCCATCACCACAATGGTGTGTTCCATCGCGCCGAAACGCTCCAAGAGCGCCACGGTCCGCGCCACTGCCGCCTTCTTTTGACCAATGGCAACATAGATGCAAATCAGGTCTTTGCCCTTCTGGTTAATAATGGTATCAATCGCGATGGCCGTCTTCCCCGTCTGTCGATCGCCAATGATCAATTCGCGTTGGCCGCGGCCGATCGGGATCATCGAGTCAATCGCTTTGATACCAGTCTGCACCGGGGTGTCCACATCTTGCCGGGCCACAACCCCCGGCGCAATGCGTTCAATTGGGCGGTATCCAGTAAAGCTCAGCGGCCCCTTGCCGTCAATCGGCTGCCCCAAGGGGTTAATCACGCGTCCTACCAGCCCTTGCCCCACCGGCACCGAGGCGATCCGCCCTGTGGTGCGAACCATCATGCCTTCGTGAATTTCAGAATATTCACCCAGAATGATGATACCCACCTTGCTCTGTTCCAGGTTGAACGCCACGCCAATTACCCCGTTGGCAAATTCAACCAGTTCCTGGGAACGAACGCCGGTCAGTCCTTCTACCATTGCGATCCCATCACCCGCTTCCAGTACCGTTCCCACATCCCGGGCCTCAAACTGCGGCTGGAAGCCTTCAATCTTCTTTTGTAAATCTGCCGTAATAGTCTTAAAAAACTGGTCGGACATTGAGCCTCCTGGTCACAAGGGGGATCGAACGCACAATTATTGAGTCAGCCCGGCCACTGTGGCCGCATCCAGGCGCTTCAACAGCGCTGCCAACAGCTTTACCGCCGCGTCGTAATCATCGCGGTGTAATATCGAGCTGTGCGAATGAATATGGCGGCAGGGCACGCCCAACACCACCGTCGGCACGCCCGTTTTGTACAGATGGATGACGGAGCCGTCGGTCGCCCCACCTTCAATCGTCGAAGTTTGCAGCGGCACACCAATCTCTTTGGCCGTCTCCATCACCAGATCGCGCAGTTTCAAATTCGGGATCATACGTGCATCGTACATTAAAAGCGAAGGGCCTTTGCCCATCATCACACTGGATTCTTCCGGTTTTACCCCGGGCACATCCCCGGCGATGTCCGATTCCAGGATGATAGCCACATCCGGCTGTGCAATTTCCACGCTGGTGGTGGCCCCGCGCACGCCAACCTCTTCCATCACGGTAGCCGCGCCGTAAATCGTGTTCGGGTGGGTTTCCCCCTTCAGCGCTTCCAGCGCCGAGATGATCAACGCTACACCCACGCGGTCGTCAAATGCCTTCGAGAGGTAAGTCTTGCCGTTGGCCAGTTCCACAAAATCCGCCCGCGGCACAATCGGATCGCCCATACGCACACCCGCCGCTTCCACTTCTTCCTGGCTGGTCGCGCCGATGTCAATGTACATATCTTTCTTAGCCACCACCTTGCTGCGCTCTTCTGCGCTCAGCATATGCGGCGGTTTCACCCCAATCACCCCCACCACCGGGCCTTTGGAGGTCAAAATCTCCACCCGCTGCCCCAGCAAAACCTGATCAAACCACCCGCCCAAAGGTAAAAAGTAGATAAAGCCGTTCTTGTTGATATGTTTGACCATGAAGCCAATTTCGTCCATATGACCGGCAATCATCACCCGCGGGTTCTCAGCGCTGCCAGCCGCCTTCACGATCAAGCTGCCAATTTTATCCTGAAGCAGTTCGCCATAAGGTGCAAAATACCGGCGCACAACCTCGCGCACCGGACCTTCATATCCAGATATTCCAGAAGATTCTGTCAATTCTTTAAGTAAAGCGGGAACCTGATCCATATCCTCTCCATGGTTGAAAGGTCTGCGCTTTTATATCACCCAATACACTGGCGCAAACCTGATCATAAAAACAAATCATACCTGAAACAATCGTACTTGTCCAGTTGAACAGTTCACAGATTGCCCACCCTGGGCAACTAAGAGGCTGCTGAATTTAAAGAAGATGAGGCCGCCAGGCGGCCTCATCTTGATCTTCATGCTCTAGGTCAGCTGGTACAGCTCCACCAGCACACCCCCCGCAGCTTTGGGGTGGATAAATGCCATCTTACGGCCTGGCAGTTCCAGTGCAGTTTCGTTGATCAACCGCACGCCCTTAGCCTTTAGTTCAGCCAGCATCGCATCAATATCGTCCACTTCCAAACACAGGTGATGCATCCCCGGCCCGCGTTCCGCCAGGAATTTCGCCGTCCCCGTGTCGTCCGCAGTCGGCTTCACCAGTTCCACTTCACTCTCACCCACCGGGATAAAGGCCACCACAGCTTTTTGGCTGGGGACCTCTTCCACATGGTGCACCTCAAGCCCCAAACCGTCCCGCCAAAATCCCAAGGCGCCGTCAATGTCCGGCACAGCGATCGCCACGTGATTAATCTTGCAGACCTTAGCCATCTCGATCTCCTCTTCTGGTTCCTACACCCAGGCTGGCGATTGGTATTCGCCCCACACCTTGCGCAGTAAACCGCAAATCTCACCCAAGGTGATGTAATTCTCAACGCATTCCACCATCAGCGGCATCAAATTGTCGCTGCCGTGCGCCGCGCTTTCCAGGCGGGTTAGCAGTTCGCTGACCTTCTGGCTGTCGCGGCGCGCCCGCAAGGCCGCCAGTCGCTGCCTCTGGTTCATCTCGATGCTGGGATCAACACTCAATTTTTCCAATTCCAGACTCTCTTCCACCTGGAAGTTGTTGACCCCCACCACCATTTGATCTTTGGATTCCACCGCGCGTTGGTAACGGTAGGCAGCATCCTGAATCTCAGACTGCATATAACCCTTTTCAATAGCAGCCAGCGCCCCGCCCATCTCATCAATACGCGCGATATAGGCCTTGGCCTGCCGCTCAATCTCATCCGTCAAATATTCCACCACGTATGAACCCGCCAGCGGGTCAATCGTATCCGCGATGCCCGATTCGTACGCGATGATCTGCTGCGTGCGCAGCGCCACCCGCACCGATTTCTCCGTGGGCAGCCACAAGGCTTCATCCATGCTGTTGGTGTGCAGCGACTGTGTACCGCCCGCCACCGCCGCCAACGCCTGAATAGCTACGCGCACAACGTTGTTCTCCGGCTGCTGCGCGGTCAGTGTGGACCCGGCCGTTTGCGTATGGAAGCGCAGCATCATAGATTTGGGATCCTGCGCTTTAAAGCGCTCTTTCATGATCTCTGCCCACAATCGCCGCGCCGCACGGAATTTGGCTACTTCCTCCAAGAAGTTATTGTGCGCATTGAAGAAGAAAGATAGCTGCGAAGCAAAGTCGTCCACCTTCAGCCCCGCTGCCAGGGCCGCCTCAGCATAAGCAATCGCGTTCGCCAGCGTAAAGGCCACTTCCTGCACCGCGGTCGAGCCTGCCTCGCGGATGTGATAACCCGAAATACTGATCGTATTCCAATGCGGCACCTCTTTCTGGCAGAATTGGAAAATATCCGTGATCAGGCGCATGGAGGGCTTGGGAGGGAAAATATACGTCCCGCGCGCCACGTATTCCTTCAAAATGTCGTTTTGGATCGTCCCGCGCAGCTTGTTGGCCTCCACTCCATTGCGCTTGGCCGCGGCGATATACATCGCCAACAGCACCGACGCTGGAGCGTTGATGGTCATGCTGGTCGAGACCTTATCCAACGGAATGTCTCGGAAAAGGATTTCCATATCCTCCAGTGAGGAGATCGAAACGCCCACCTTGCCCACTTCACCCGCCGCGATTGCCTCATCCGCATCGTAGCCGATCTGAGTTGGCAGGTCAAAGGCCACCGACAACCCGGTTTGCCCCTGCTCCAGCAAAAAGCGGTAGCGTTTGTTCGATTCTTCAGCCGAGGCGTACCCTGCGTATTGACGCATGGTCCAAAACCGCCCTCGGTACATGGTCGGCTGAATACCCCGCGTAAACGGGTATTCCCCCGGAAAGCCCAATTTCTCCAGGTAATTACCCTCCCCAGGTGTCTTCACCGCGGGCAGCGGAATCCCAGCCGGGGTGGTAAATTGCGCCTTTCGCTCCGGAAAGCGCTTAATCACGGGGCCTAAAACCTGTTCTTCCCACCGTTTTAGCTCAGCATCAAGATTCATTGGTTTCCCTCGATCGCATGATTCAACTCAGAATCAAAGTATACCCTAACCCTCCTCACAAGATAGTGAACTTATTTATGGTAAACTAAGACAAATTTCCTGATATTGCAGAAGGACAAACCGCATGACGCCCTTTCTTCAACTGACTTTTGTCCTCGTCATCATCTTGTTCATGGCGAAAGTCGCGGGCTACCTTTCTACCCGCATTGGACAGCCTTCCGTATTGGGTGAATTACTGATTGGTTTAATCCTGGGTCCTTCATTAATAGATCTGACCCATCTGGGTTTCATCACCGACACCCATCTACAAGAAATTGTGCTGGAACTGGGAGAGATTGGTGTTTTGCTGCTCATGTTCCTCGCCGGCCTGGAACTGAACATCTCCGACCTCACCAAGAATTCGCGCGTATCCGCGTATGCAGGTATTTTGGGTGTGCTGGTTCCCGTTGGCTTGGGTTGGTTGGTTGGAGCCTTATTAGATATGCCCTCCAGCCATGCGCTGTTTCTGGGCCTCACCCTCGGTGCCACCAGCGTCAGCATCTCTGCCCAAACTCTCATTGAACTCAAAGTCTTGCGCAGCCGCGTGGGTCTCGGCCTGTTGGGTGCGGCCGTCTTTGATGATGTTCTCGTCATCCTGCTGCTTTCCACCTTCCTGGCTTTGGCCAGCGGTCAGGGCGGCGCGGCCGATATCTTCGTGGTCTTCCTGCGCATGCTGCTTTTCCTGGGCCTCTCTGTCTCCTTTGGCCTTTTCCTCCTGCCGCGCATCGTGAGAAGAATCGGCCGGCTCCCCATCAGCTTTGGCGTGGTCACCCTATCCATCATCATCCTATTCACCTACGGATTGGCCGCCGAATTGATCGGCGAAATGGCAGCCATCACTGGAACCTTCATCGCTGGGCTGATGTTTGGGCGCACTTCTGCGAAAATCGAAATTGAAAACGGCATCCGCGCCCTCTCCTACAGTTTCTTTGTGCCGATCTTTTTTATCACTATCGGCCTCAATGTAGATCTGCACAATATCGAACTGAGCGTCATCGGCCTGCTGTTGGCCATTTCTGCCATCGGTATCCTTGGCAAAATCATCGGAGCTGGCCTCGGCGCCCGCATCGGCCGTTTTTCCTGGCGCGAATCTCTGCAGTTGGGCATCGGCATGGTTTCCCGTGGAGAAGTCGGCCTGATTGTCGCTCAGGTAGGGCTGACCAACAATTACATCACCCCGCAGATCTTTTCCGCCGTGGTCGGCATGGTGCTTATCACCACCCTGGTCACCCCGCCCATGCTGCGCGCATCTTTTAGTTCACCCAAGAAAACCGCTCCACTTGAACCCTCTCAGGAGAAAACCCCATGAACATGGTTCTGTTTGTTCTGAACGACCCTGAAGCGTTGGAAGACCTGCTTACCGCCTGGGAAGAAGCCGGTGTCAAAGGTATCACCGTGCTTCCCTCCACAGGTCTGGGCCGTCTGCGCCAGTACGCCCTGTTTGAAGATTTGCCTCTCATCCCCAGCCTGGACGACTTGGAAATCCATCTAGAGAAACTGAGCCGCACCCTCTTCACGATTTGCGACGACGAACGCACCATTGACCGCCTGGTGGAAGCCACGCAAAAAGTGGTCGGCAATTTGGACGAACCCAACACCGGCATCCTGGCTGTCATCCCCCTGGCGCGCGTGTACGGCCTAAATAAAATCAACTGAGCCGTCTCTACGCTCATCTGGGATTTTGAGCTGATTCCTCTATGAAACTTCTCACCCTTGATATCGGGACGGGAACACAGGACATTTATTGGTTCAACAGCCGGGTTTCGCCTGAAAACGGCTTCAAGCTTGTCCTGCCCGCCCCCACCATGATCATCCGCCGACGTATTCAGCAGGCCACCCGCCAAAAGCGCGCCGTCCTGCTCACCGGCCGTATCATGGGCGGCGGTCCTTGCGCCTGGGCGGCCGAAGACCATGCCAAAGCTGGCCTGCCCATCTACGCCACCCCCAGCGCCGCACGCACCCTGAATGACGATCTATCCGCGGTGCAAGCCGCTGGCATTCAGATAGTCAGCGAGGATGAAGCCCTCCGCCTGCCCGAATCCATCCTGCGCATCCCCCTGACTGATCTCGACCTTCCCCTCCTGGAGCGCACGCTCAGCGGCTTTGGGTTGTCCCTATCCGAAATCGACGGGTTGGCCGCGGCAGTATTTGATCACGGCAACGCGCCGCCAGAGGTTTCAGACCGCCAGTTCCGCTTTGATTACCTCGCCCGTCAGGTGCAGCGCGATCGCCGCCTGAGCACCTTTGCCTTCCCCGCCCAGCAAGTGCCCGCCGAGATGACCCGCCTGCAGGCCGTGGCAGACGCCGCCCAGGGCTTTGACGGCCCCGTCTTCCTCATGGACACCGCTCCCGCGGCCGTCATGGGTGCTTTATATGACCCCCAGGCCGCCAAAGCCAATCGTCAGCTGGTGGTCAACCTTGGCAACTTCCATACCATCGCTTTTCAAATTGGACCTGAAGGGGTGGAGGGGCTTTTCGAACACCACACCGGCCTGCTTGACCGCGCCTCGTTGGAAAACTACCTCACCGCCCTGGCCGCGGGCGCGCTCACGCACGCCCAGGTCTTCGCCGACAACGGCCACGGGGCGCTGCTCACCCACCATATCCCCTTCGAGCTTACCGCGCCCGATTTTCAGCTCACGGTCACGGGCCCCCGCCGTTCCATGCTGGCAGGCTCCCGTCTTAACCCCCATTTTGCCGTCCCCTTCGGCGACATGATGATTGCCGGTTGTTTTGGGCTCTTAGGTGCGCTCGCCGATCACACTCCCAACTGGCGTGACGAAATTCTCACCGCCCTTTCCAGCACTCAATCTGCCCCGCCCTGGGAATCCGACTGACCTCAACGCACCGCCAATCTTATCCGCGCCGCCGCGCGGCCACCCCCCACCCAATCAGCACCACCCCCAACACCACAAAGCCCTCAATCACATACAGAATCGTTGTTTGGGGGCTTTTTTGCGCCGCCTGATCCGGCACAATGGTTGCCGTCGCAGCCTGAGCTAACACGAGGGGCGGCGTGGGCGTGTGGGCTGCCGTAGTTGCTTTCGGCACGGCTGCTATGGCGGTCTCCTTAGGTTGCGGGGTTGCGCTGGGCAACAAGAGCGGAATCAGCAGCTTCTGCCCTGTGTAAATGGTCGGCGAATCCGCCGACAATCCGTTGGCGTCCAAAATCGCCTGGATTTTCACTCCATAGGCCATCGCGATCGCCCACAGTGACTGACCCTGCCGCACAGTATGCACCAGCTTGCCATTATCTTGTGGGGTGGCTGTCACCACCGCAAAGATATACTGTGAAGCCAGATCAGCCGCCGCAGGGGTTCCGGAGCGGGCCGGCACGGCCGTCCCCGGGGTATAGGCGGGTCCAGGGTGGCGGTCGGTATAGGCGGCAATCACGATGTAATACACCGTTCCGTTATATTCCGCTACCCCCGCCCCAATGTGATAGTAACGGGCATCTGCCATCGGCTTCATATGCAATTCGTCAGACCACATCATCAGAATGTCGTCAATGCTGGCCGGTCCCGTCGCAAAATTCTCAGTTGCCCAGGGCGTGTCCATCACCCCATATCCCGCTGCCCAAATGCGGTCCTTCACCCCGCCAATATGACCGGTCATTTCATTCAAAGCCATCGTCGTGGCTGTATCCTGCGCCACCTGCATTAAAATCGGGTGTACCACCAACGCTGGCAAACCCAGCCCTACGCGAATGGTGTTTACCGCATGAATCAAATCCTGAGCGGTCACCTCTGGGGCAGGTTCATCCGTCTGCGCGCGTCCTAGCTGCACCAGGTTTGCCCACAGGATCATTGCCAAAAACACCGCCGCGGCCAGTTTTCGCATGCTTCGATTATACAACGCTCCCTTCGCCATACAACCCGTCATTTTCGAAGTTGACGCCTATGCCCACCTCTGGTAAAATCCATCCGCTGGGCATGTTGTACCCTTCATGTCCGCCGAAAATCCATTCTTGAAAGGGCTTGAAATGAAAGTATTACTGATCAAAGATGTGTACAAACTGGGGCACGCGGGCGACATCAAAAAGGTCGCAGACGGCTACGGCCGCAACTTCCTCATCCCCCAGGGTTTGGCTGTGCTCGCTACCCCGGGTGCAGTCAAACAGGTCGAACAGATCCGTGCTCAGGCCTCCGTTCGCCGCGCGCAGCTCAACAATGAAATGAGCGGCCTGGCGGAACAGGTCAAACGCATCACGCTGGCCTTCCCAGGCAAAGCGGGTGAAACGGGTAAACTCTACGGCTCGATCACCGGCCAGATGGTTGCTGATGCCCTCTCCTCCCGTCTGGGTGTCACCATTGACCGCCGCCAGGTGGAAATGGAACCCATCCGCGCCCTGGGCGATCATAAGGCCCGCGTCCGCCTGACGATTGATGTCATCCCTGAGATCAAAATCATCGTCCACCGCGAAGGCGAAACGGTGCAGTTGGATGAACTCGCCGCCGAAAAGGTCGAAGTTCCGGCCGAAGAGGAAAGCGCGGAATAATTCCCTTCCGCTCGTCATGGATCATACCGGCCAGGTCAGCGAGAGCTGGCTGGCCGGTTTTCAATCTTAGGCGCGTTGAGCATGAACAACTCCGTGGGTGAACAGCTTCGTCAGATGCGTCAAGCCAAAGGCCTGTCCCTCGATCAGGTCTTTGAAGAAACGCGCATCGCCCCAGCCTATCTCCAGGCATTGGAAGAAGGCCGTTGGGAAGACCTGCCCTCCCAGGTGCAAGGTAAAGGCTTTCTGCGCCTGTACGCGGGTTTCCTCGGTATTCCAGTTCAGGCCTTGCTTCAAGAAATCGAGATCCAATCTCAGCCGCCTGAGCCTGCCGTGCCCGAACCGTCCGGCTCAGCTCCCGTGGCCAAACCTGCCCCCACCCCCGCACCTGCCGAAGCAACGCCTGTCCTCAGCGAATCCAACCCTCAGCCCAATCTCACACCGCTCACCGCAGCCGCCGCATGGCTGCAGTCCTTGCGCCGCCGCCTTCCCCAAAAGATCATCTTTCCCAAAATCGCTCATCCGCGGCTGCCGCAGCAGCCCCCTGCGGTTGCGCCTGCCGCACCAGCTGATTCTGCCGAGCAGCTCGCTCCCCCCCCGCAGCTCGAATCTGCCGCCGCCCCACAGCGTTCCTCCGCCGAAGTTTTCCAATCCATCGGCCAATTGCTGCGCTTCCAGCGTACAAAATTGTCCCTCTCCCTGGACGATGCCGAGCGCTTCACCCATGTACGCATGCACTTCTTAGAAGCACTGGAAAACGGCGATCTGTCTTCGCTGCCCTCCCCGGTTCAGGGCCGCGGTATGCTCAATAATTACGCCCATTTCCTCGGTCTGGATACAGAAAAGCTCCTCAACCAATTTGCCGAGGGCCTCCAACTGCGCCGTGAGGAATTCACCGCCCGCACGGCCCTTCCCACGGCCAAACCCCGCCCCCGTGCCGCCCAGGCCCCTGGTTGGCGCCGTTTTCTCACCCCCGATGTGTTCATTGGCGGCGCAGTGATTGTGATTCTGCTCTCTCTGGCTGTCTGGACCACTGCCAATATCACCGCCCGCACCAGCGAACGCGCCCGCACAGCCCTCCCTGGCGTGGGGGATGTACTCCTGTTTACAGCCACCCCTTCGCTGCCCCCCGATGAAACCGAAGCGCCGACTCCCACAACAGCCCCCCCGTCCGTCCTGGCAGGCGAAGGCAATCCCGTCATCCCCACTGCTCAGGCCAACTTGGAGCTCACCACTCCCACCCTGCCCGCATTGGACAATCTGCCCCTTCAGGTGTACATTGTTGCCCGCCAGCGCGCCTTTGTCCGTGTCATCTCCGACAACCGTGTGCGCTTCAATGGGCGCGTTGCCCCGGGCAACGCCTATCCCTTTTCAGCCAGAGAAAAATTGGAACTCATCAGCGGGGATGCTTCGGCCATTCAAGTCTTTTTCAACCAAAACGATCTCGGAACCCTGGGGGACAGCGGCGAGGTGGTGCGGCTCATCTTCAGCGCTGAAGGCGTCCTAACCCCCACCCCCGCTTTCACTTTTACCCCCACCCCTACCCTGCCGCCTACGGCTACCCTGGAACCTTCTCCGACCGTCCCCACAGCCACGGTAACGCCCTTCATCCCTTAAAGGTATTGTGCTATGAAAAACGCTAAGAATTTCTATTTGGTCTCCCTCGGCTGCGCCAAAAATACCGTGGATTCTGAGTCGATGGCAGCCCTGCTGGAAGAAGCTGGCTACCGCGGAGTGGACCAGCCCAGCAAAGCCAGCATTCTCATTGTGAACACCTGCGGTTTTCTTAAACCCGCCATCCAGGAATCGCTGGAAACCCTTCAGGGACTGGCTCACCGCAAACGCCCCGGCCAGCTGCTCATCGCCACTGGCTGCCTCACCGAACGCTACCGCGACCGCGTAGCCCAAGAAGTCCCCGGAGTAGACGGTATTCTCGGCACGCGCCGCTGGATGGACATTGTGGACGTCATTCACACCCTGCGTGCCGAAAAACCGCCTGCCGTCCTCTACCACCTGCCCGACGCCCCCACCGTCGGCAAAGATGAACGAGGGGTGCTGCGTGCAGCCATCCAGGGAGGCAGTAGTTACCTTAAAATCGCCGACGGCTGCCGCCGACCTTGCGCCTTTTGCGCTATACCTGCCATCAAAGGCACCGCCGTGTCTAGGCCGCCAGAAGTCATTCTCAACGAAGTCAGCACCCTGCAGGACATGGGCTTGCAGGAGGTCATCCTCATCGCCCAGGACACCTCCGACTACGGTCATGATTTGGGCCTCCGCGACGGCTTATCCGATCTCCTGCTGCGCATCACCCAGAGCGCCCCGCGTATCCCCTGGCTGCGCATCTTATATACCTATCCCGGCTATGTCACCGACCGGCTGATCGAAGTCATGGCCTCCCAGCCCCAGGTGCTGCATTACCTGGATATGCCCCTCCAGCATGCACACCCCGATACTCTGCGCCGTATGCGCCGCCCGGCGAACATGGATTGGGTGCATACCACCTTGAGCAAAATCCGCACCGCTATGCCCGATGTGGCTTTGCGCACCACTTTCATCGTCGGCTACCCCGGCGAAACCGAAGAAGAGTTTCAGGCCCTACTCGAATTTGTCAAAGAGATCCGCTTTGACCACATCGGCGCATTCCCCTTCTTTATGGAAGCCGGCACAGCCGCCGAACCCCTGGGCGACACCATACCCGAAGAGATCAAACAAGACCGTCTGCAGCGTCTGATGACCCTTCAGGAAAGTATTTCCCTGGCCCGCAACCAGTCCCTCGTGGGGCGTACCCTGGATATGCTCATCGAAGGCGCCCAGGACGGCATCTCCATTGGGCGCACATACCGCGACGCGCCGGAGATTGACGGCCTGGTCTTCGCCACCGGTGAAGCTCCCGTGGGGCAGATTCTGCCGGTCAAGGTTACCGGTGCCCTCACCCACGACCTCACGGCGGAGTTCATCAGCACCAGCCACCCGCGCTGATCGCGCCCCACACAGAATCAAAAACAGCCGCCTGGTGTGCATCTTCCGGCGGCTGCTATTTTTAAGTAAGATCGCTCAAGACACTCTGGCCCAGGCCGTGAACACTAAAACCAATGCTGCCAGAATTAAATTCGCCGTCATCAAGCGGCTCTCCCTGATTAAGAGGCGCTGATACTCCGCCTCGGTCCCACTTTTCCCCGCCGCCCGCAGCAGCGCAGATCGCCGCAGCGCCGGGTACATAAACCAGGTCTGGTACACGCCCACCCCCACCATCCCGCCAATGACCAGATGCTTCAACAGGATGGCGGTGGCCCACGGGCTGCCGATCGCCAAAAAACCCTCGTACTGCGGAGCAGCACTCATCTGGAACATGCCCGTCCCCGTCAGCACAAATAGGCTCAGCCAACCGATCTGCTGTATGCGCAGCACAATTCCATCAAAAAAAGCCGCGTAAGCTTCAGGGCTGAGGCGCTTGCGTCCCACAGGGATAAAAATGACCGCTACAGAAATTAAAGCACCCACCCAGGCGACGGTAGCAAACAGATGCAAGCTGTATACGGCCGTCATGGCCCAGGTGGGTGAATTCATCAAGCTTTACTCCCCTTCAGCAGGCTCAAGCCGCCTAAACCCCGCCCTCTGTTGTGGGTGTGGGCGCTTCGGGGGTCTCTTCGGTTGGAACCGGCGGCGTTTCTGGGGTCACCGGTGTGGTCTCCACCACTTCAGGCGTCTTGGTGGGCGGCTGCGGGGTCGAGGTGGGCGGCGAGCACAAAAGCTGCACAGCCGTCGCCGTCGGGGCCAGTTTGTTATCCTGGCTAATGGAAAGCGCGTTCAAATATTGATCGCGTGCCATGCAGTACTCGCCCTTGGCCAGCAGCTGATCACCGTAACGGATAGAGGCGATGCGGAAGCGTTCCACAGCCGTCCAGCCTGAGCCGTCTCGCAAATTGGGCAAAGAGGGGTAAATCTGGCCGAAATATTCCAGCACCTTCACCCAATCAATCTCCCAAAAACTTGCACCCGTCATATAAAAGCGCGCCCAATTTCGGTAGGAATCGGCCTCTTTGTCAATCGGGCCAAAGTTTTCGGTCAACGCCAGGTCGTATATGCCGCCTTCCAAATTGCCTTGGGCGACAATTTTATCCACCCCGCGGAAGCGCAGCGCGATGTAATACAGACCGTCTACATCCACTGCCCGGTAGCGGATATCTTCTTTTCGCAGCGCATCCAGCGTGTTGATCGCGTTTTCCCATTCCTTATTCTGAATGAACTGCACCGCCTGGGCGTACAGCTCTTCAGCGCCGCGGTTATCCGGCGTGGGGGTCATGCTGATCGTGGGAGTGACTTCGGGGGTAGGGGTTTTCACCATCGCCACCGCCATCATCACTTCCGTCAATTTCTCCTGAGCGCCGGGGAACTTAGGGTCCACCGAAATCACGTACTCAAAGCGGCGCTGCGCATTTTCCAATCGGCCAGCATTTAAGTCTTCAATGCCCAGTTGGAATTGGGTCGTTGCAATCAAGGCCACCTGACTGGCTTGTTTGGCCTTGCGTGCCTGAACAGCGGTGCCGTATCCCAAAAAGCCGCCCACCACGGTGGTCAGGATCACTAAGACAATACCGCCCAACACCCACAAACCCCGCCGGGGTTTGCGTGGAGGCGCTGGCGGCGCGATTGGCTGCGTATCATGTATGGGGTTAGGAACAATTGGTTCAAGGTTATCCATAGTCATGGGCCTAATTATACTCTAGACTGATCACATTTTTAGCAGGATCCGAATTTCTTTCCAAATCACCGGAAGAGCCGCAGCTCCTCCAACTGCCATGCTTGCCGCGCCCACCATCAGCGGTGCCCCCCCCCTCCCCAACGCCTGTACGGCCAAAACAGCGACCCCGCTCACCAGCCCCGCCGCCAGGCTGCGCCAGGGGGTGGTTCCCAGCAGCACGGGGGTCAGCAAACGCAAATCTTCCGCAGCTGCCCCAGCTTTTGAGCCAAACCGGCTTCGAATCCAACGCACAATCCCTACCGGGGGCTTCCCCAACAGCACCAGCAGCAGCACCGCCTGCACCGTGAAGGCCACAGAATCGGTCAGGCTGATGCCGGCCGGGCCAAGAGGCCGATAGAGCTGGCTGCCCAAAGCGATATAAATCGTCACATTCACCGCCGCCCCCAACAGCGGCGTCAAAGCATCCTGTTGGGCATAAAAGGAGCGAGCGGCCACTTCCAACAGCGAATGTCCAATCAGGCCTAGTAAGAATCCGCGCGTTGTCCACATCAGCAAATCGGTCCCTGCCGCGTCAAACCCAAAAGCCGCCGCCACCACCGGGCGCAGCCCCAGCCCTAACACCACCGCCACGGGCACAGTCAGCGCCGTCAACACCTGCACCGCTCGCGATAGGGTCTGCTCAAATTGCAGACGTTCTTTGCGCGCCACTTGTTCCGCTAATGTGGGCAGTAAAGCGGTGCCAATGGCCGTTCCAATCAACGTTTCGGGCACTTGTTGAATCATCCAGCCGTAAGTCAAGGCCGTCACCGCCCCTGCCGCCAGACGCGAAGCCAGATTGTCCCGCACCAGGAAGATCAGTTGCACCAGAAACACGCTGATCAGGCGCGGCCCCATCACCCGCAGCACCTTCTGCACCTCCGCAGTACGCAGGCCCAGCCCAAAGCTCCAATGAAAGCGGTAGCGGATCAGCCCGGGGATCTGAATAGCCAGATGCAGGATGGCGCCCAGGATCACCCCGTATACCAGCCCGTACACCCCCAGGCCCATCGCGGGAAAAGTGATTCCTGCCAATTGATAACCTTTCTCCGGCGACAGTACCAACGCCCCGAAAATTTGTCCCAGATTGTACAGCAGCGGGGCAATCGCCGGCAGCAGAAAATGCTGGTTGGCTTGCAGCCCCGCCATCACCAACCCGCTGATCGAGAAAATCAGCGTGGCAACCAGATTCAGCCGCATCAAGGTGATCACCAGGGTTTGCTGTTCACCGCCAAAACCGGGGGCAATCCCCAGTTCCCATTCCACCATCGGGCGTGCCGCCGCAAACACCACCAGCCCCAATGCAGCCGTCACCAGGAACGCCAGGTTGGCCACGTTGGAAAACACCCGCCAGGTAGCTTCCCGCCCCTGCCGTGTGAGCACCTCGCTCAGCACCGGGATGAAGGCGATGGCCAGCGCCCCACCCGAAATCAGTGCAAACAGCAAATCCGGCACGTTGTTAGCTACGTTGAAAGCGTCCAGTTCCGCCGACAGTCCAAACTGGCGGGCAATCACTACCTGACGCAGAATTGCCACGGCTTTATCTGCCGCAAAGAAAAACGCCAAAAGCAGAGAGGTTCGGGTAAGGTGTGTCATCGAGTTCCAAATATAGCATAACCCCACCGTTCCTGCCAGGACAGACTCGTCTCATCGTCATCCTCCCCGGATCGTACTCCAGGCCGGGTTATAATCAAAGCGTACGCACCGCTTTTTCTGGAGGAAAGGATCACCCACATGCCTGCAGCCCTCGGAACTCTATCTGTGGTCGCCACACCGATTGGAAATTACCAGGATATCACCCTGCGCGCCCTGGAGGTGCTCAAGGCGGCGGACTGCATCATCTGTGAAGAGCTGCGCGAAGGCAGCACCCTGCTGAAAAAGCTCAATTTGCCCCCAAAGCCCCTCATCACCCTCAACGAGCACAACGAAAAACAGCAAATTGCCGATATTGCCGTGCGTCTGGCCCAGGGGCAGCAGTTGGCCCTGGTCTCGGATTGCGGCACGCCCGTCTTTGCCGACCCAGGCGCGGCTTTGATTCGTGAAATCAGCGAAATGGGCTTTCCCGTTACCCCCATCCCCGGCCCGTCCTCGTTGATGGCAGCCTTTTCCGTCCTGGATTTCAAACTGGAACGCTACTTCTTTGCGGGGTTCCTTCCCCGCGACCCCCAGGCCCGCCAGGCCGAACTGCTGCGCCTGCGCGCCCTGCATGTTCCGGTGGTGCTCATGGACACCCCCTACCGCCTCGACCGCCTGCTGGATGAGGTCGCCCGCGCCTTTGGCAAAGGCCACCCCCTCACCCTGGCCTGTGACCTGACCTTGCCCACCGAGCAGATTTTCCGCGGGCCGGCAGCCGAAGTGCGCCAGGCCGTCAACGGCCGCAAAGCCGAGTTCATACTGATCCTGCATGAGCCTTCTTCCCCTGGCCCTCGCTCCCCCCAGCGCGGCCGCCCGCCTCGCTAAAGCTAAAGCCCGCAGTAGGAAAACGGCATAGCCCCCGAAAAACCTACAGCTTAGCTCTCGCCCTATGATGCGCGCACCCGCTCTTTGACGGCATGGTGATCTGCTCTCACTATATCATCGCGAGCTGCCGTTTCTTGGCGGCGTGCCCTCGCACTTCGAGGACATGGCGATCTTCACTCCGTCTCCCCAACAAAACCTTCAAAAACCAACCCCGTCCCCGCGTTTTGGCCCCTCGTCTCTCAATGAGATTGGAAGGGCTTCGCTCCAATAGAAAACGACCCTTTTCAGGGTCGTTCTTGTGCCTCCAGCGAGATTCGAGCTCACATTTTGGCCCCTCGTCTCTCGATGAGATCGAAAGGGCTTTCACAAAAAATAAAACGACCCTGCTCAGGGTCGTCTTTGTGCCTCCAGCGAGATTCGAACTCGCGTTTTAGCCTTGAAAGGGCTGCGTCCTGGTCCCCTAGACGATGGAGGCTTGATTGCGAGCAAGATTTTATCACGGCTCCCCCAAAGGGTCAAGCCATTGCAAAAAATTCGTCAAATTGCTTTTCTCCTCAGACGGATTCCTCCACTTTCTGAATACACTCCGCCGTATCCACACTGGCCCGATTCACCAACCGCGACACCGCATAGGCCGTCATCTCCTCCGCCGGATACGGGCGCAGTAAAGCCTCCAACGCCGCGCGTGAATCCCCATACAGCCATCCGTTCATCGCGTCACCGCGCAGCATCACCGGCATACGGTTGTGATACTGCGCCACCAGTGCATTCGGTGCACACGTCAAAATCGTGCAGCTCAACAGAGGCTCAGCGGTTTCTTCCGGCTGCCAGCGTTCCCACAGCCCCGCAAAGGCAAATGGGCGTCCATTCCGCAGCCGAAAATAATACGGCTGGCGCGGCCCTATTTGTCCCGCTTCATGTTTCCACTCAAAAAAGCCGTCCGCGGGGATCAAACACCGCTGCGATTGAAACGCCCGTCGGAAAGAGGGCTTCTCTGCTGCCGTCTCAGCCCGCGCATTGATCAACTGGCTGCCAATGCTGGGATCTTTTGCCCAAAACGGCACCAACCCCCACCGCATCCATTCGACCAACCGGCTTGGCCCCTCGAGGATCACCCCCACCATCTGAGTGGGCGCCGCGTTGTAACGCGGTTTCCAATCCGGCGGCGCGCTTTCCAGGTCAAAAGCCATCTGCAGGCTGTCCGCATCAATGGTAATTGTAAATCGTCCGCACATCTTTACCTCTCCATTCCCAAGCCAAACCCTGCCTTCTGTCTGGATTGTAGCACAGCCCGCCCCCGATCACGCATCACCCATTCGAAAGATCATCCGATCGCCATAAGGCGAGTATAATTACCATCATCCCATACAGAGAGGACCTCCCATGCCCAATCCCCTCGTTGAATGTATTCCCAACTTCTCCGAAGCCCGGCGCCCCGAAATCGTAGACCGCATCGTCGCTGTCATTCAGGCCGTGCCCGGCGTCCACCTGCTCGACCGCCATTCCGACCTGGATCACAACCGCACCGTCATCACCTTTGTCGGCGCACCTCAGGCTGTGGAAAAAGCCGCCTTTGATTCCATCGCTGAGGCCTCCAAATGGATTGACCTCAACCAACACCAGGGCGAACATCCCCGCATTGGCGCCACCGATGTAGTCCCCTTTGTGCCCATTAGAGACATCACCATGGCTGAGTGCGTCGAAATGGCCCGACGCCTGGCTCAAAAAGTCAGCGCCGAGCTGAAAATTCCCACCTACCTCTACGAAGAAGCAGCATCTCGCCCCGATCGTCAAAATCTGGAAAACATTCGCCGCGGTCAATTTGAGGGTCTAAAAACCGAAATTCAAACCAATCCCGACCGCGCACCCGATTTCGGCCTTAGCCTCTTAGGCCCCGCCGGAGCGACCGTCATCGGCGCTCGCCAGCCGCTCATCGCCTTCAACGCCTACCTCACCACCAACGATGTCTCCATCGCCCAAAAAATTGCCAAAGCCATCCGCCATTCTTCCGGTGGGCTGCGCTACGTCAAAGCCATGGGGGTCTTGGTAGAAGGTATGGCGCAGGTCTCTATGAACCTCACCAATTTCCGCCAGACGCCCATCGCTCGCGTGGTGGAAATGATCCGCCGCGAGGCGGCTCGCTACGGTGTAGGCATCCGCCACACGGAACTGGTCGGCCTCATCCCTCAAGAAGCTCTTACGCATGCCGCCCAGTGGTATCTCCAGTTGGATCAATTTGAATACGACCAGATTCTGGAAAGCCGCATCATGGAAAGCGCCCAACAACCTGCCGCGCCGGATTTTATCGAATCTCTGGCTGCAGCCACGCCTACCCCAGGCGGGGGCTCTGCCGCTGCCCACACCGCCGCCGCAGCCGCCGCTCTGGCGGGCATGGTTGCCCGGTTAACCCTGGGCAAAAAGAAATATGCCGATGTCGCCCCTCAAATGGAAGCCATCGCCTCCACCGCGGACAGCCTGCGCCAGGAACTGATCGCGGCCGTGGCCGAAGACTCAGCCGCATTTGAAGATATTCTGGCTGCCTTCCGCCTGCCCAAAGACACACCCGAGCAGGCGGCCGCCCGTGATGCGGCCGTTGAAGCCGCCACATTCCACGCCTCTGCTGTGCCTCTGCGTGTCGCCGCCCGAGCGGTTCAGGTCATGGATCTCAACCTCCAAGCCGCCACATTGGGCAACCTCAACACCATCAGCGACGCCGCCAGCGGCGTTTTCCTGGGCAACGCTGCCTTTGCCAGCGCTGGGCTGAATGTACGCATCAATCTGCAAAACGTCAAAGACCAGGCTCAGGCTGATACCATGCTCACCAAATTAAACGCCCTGCAGCATCAGGCCGCCGCCATTGAATCCTCACTTTTATCCGTGTTAAAGGAACGCGCCAATCTAGGCTGACGCACCATCTGCTTATGTTCAAACCTATCGTATCTGCAAAACTATGGGGAATTCTCGCGCTGCTCGCTCTGGCGAGCAGCGCATGTTCTGCCGCGCCGCAAACGGCAGCAGCATCTGTCACCACCGCCGCCCCTCAACCTGTCCAGCCTTCTCCCCAACCAACTCCCACCGCCGCCCCTCCCGCCCTGTTTCGCGCAGCACCGCTGCCGCAGACCTTGATGGAAGATTTCCCCCTGCCCCCGGGCTGGCAGTTTACCGATCAGGCCGAAACCGCCCGATACCGCCTGGAAATTGGCGCGGGAGATCCCCCCGCTGGTTATTGGACCCTCGCCCTGGCCGCTCCCTTCGCCACAGTGGACGACAAAGTGGCCGCCGAGGATCTCAAAAGCTTCTGGCTGGGTCAGCCCGTTCCTGAACTGCCCTTTTCACGCCTGGTGCTGCCGCCAGACGTGCAGACTGTTTTAACTCATTGGTGGGGAACCCCCGACCCCGAGCGCGTGGTTCAGCGTTCAACGGATGAACTCAACAAATCTGCGCCTATCCCCAGTCAGGAATGGGCCGTCCTGCCCTTTGAGCAGCTCACCCCCCAATGGAAAGTCATCGCTGTTGCGGGCCACTCGCCGGTTCAAAAAACCTTTGACCCTGCTCAATACCCTCTTTCCATCCCGCTCCAGTTGATACCGGTCGATTCGGCCGCCCCCCTCTCTGATAGCGATTTAGCCGTCCTTCAGCACAGCCTTTCCAACCGCGACCCTGAAAAGATGACCACCGTCATCCTCACCGGTGTCACTGCCCTGGTGCGCGCCACCGCCGGGCTGATGGAGCTGAAAGGCATGACTTACCCCGGCGAGGATATTCGCGGCTGGCTGCGCGAAGCCGATATCACTCACATCAATAACGAAATTCCTTTCACACCCAAATGCCCCCCGCCGTACCCGCGTGAAAATACCCTGGTGTTTTGCAGCAAAACCAAATATCTGGAGCTGATCCAGGATGTCGGCGCAGATATCATTGAGCTTTCCGGGGATCATTTTCAAGATTGGGGCGATGAAGCCATGCTCTTCACCGCTGACTTTTACGACCAAAACGGGCTGAAATATTACGGCGGCGGCCGTAACCTGGCCGAGGCCAGCCGTCCGCTGCTCATCGAAGACCACGGCAACCGCCTGGCATTCTTGGGCTGCAACGCTAAAGCCCCCGGCTATTCCAGCGCCGCCGAAAATCGTCCCGGGGCGGTCCGCTGTGACTGGCCGGTGCTCTTTCAGCAAATTGCAGATGTGCGCGCTCAGGGTTACATCCCCATCGTCACCTTCCAGCACGAAGAGTATTACACCTACGAAGCCAACCCCTTTGTGATCCCCGACTTCGAAGCCACCGCCGCCGCCGGGGCTACCATCGTCTCCGGCAGTCAGGCCCACCAGCCTCAGGCGCTTCAATTTCATGAAGGTGCTCTCATCCACTACGGCCTGGGCAACCTCTTCTTTGATCAATATGATGAGGGCATCCCAACCCGCCAGGCTTTCATTGACCGGCACATTTTCTATCAAGGCCGTCACATCAGCACCGAGCTGCTCACCGTGCAGTTTATTGATAACGCCCGTCCGCGTCCCATGACTCCTGAAGAGCGGCGCGGGCTGTTGGAAACCGTTTTTAAAGCCAGCGGCTGGTGATATAACCGCTGTTGGCCAACTACCCCTTTTTTGGAGGCAGTCATGGGCTTGAAACCCGATCATTGGATCCGCAAAATGGCGCTGGAACACGGCATGATCGAACCCTTTGTGGATCGTCAGGTTCGCGAAGGCGTAATTTCTTACGGGGTATCCTCCTATGGGTATGATATCCGCGTTGCCGATGAGTTCAAAATCTTCACCAACGTCTTCTCCGCCACGGTTGACCCCAAGAATTTCGACACGCGCTCCATGGTGGACTTCAAGGGCGAGATGTGCGTGATTCCGCCCAATTCCTTCGCCCTGGCCCGCACCATTGAATATTTCCGCATCCCGCGCGGCGTCCTCACCGTCTGTCTGGGAAAAAGCACCTACGCCCGCTGCGGCATCATCGTCAACGTAACTCCTTTCGAACCCGAATGGGAGGGTTTCGTCACCCTCGAAATTTCCAACACCACCCCTCTGCCCGCTCGTATTTACGCCAACGAAGGCATCGCCCAGGTGCTATTCTTCGAAGGGGATGAGGTTTGCGAAGTCTCGTATGCCGATAAAAAGGGAAAATATCAAAAGCAAAATAGCATTTTGCTCCCCCGCCTCTAAAACCCCCCGCCGTATTGAATTAAAACAGACTGCGCAGCCTTCACCGCGCAGTCTGTTTTCTATTACCGATGACGATTAGGCGGTGATGGCTAATCCGCCGGGCAGCCTTTCAGCCGTTCCATCTCACCGTTCAGGCGCAGGGCTTTTTGCAGGGAATAGATCTCGCCCCTCCAGGCCATGTAAAAATCGTCCGCTTCCCGCCACAGGACCGCCCCTTCCAAAAAGTTAGGCCAGTTCTCAGGGAACTCAATCCACTGCCCCGCGCAGTACTCCAGCAGCGTCCCCAACACAGTATCGTGCGTACAAAAGAAGTCTATCTCCCCTGGTCCAGGTGAGCTCTCGCCCAGCAAAAAATCCACCAGGGACAGAACAGTCTCCGGCAGCGCTTCACCGGGCGAATAGCTGTGGCGCTGATCCCAGGCATCTCCCTGGTAAGGGTGTGAAAGCACTTCCTCTGCCCGGATTTGCCCCTTCCAACCAGCCCCGCGGCCTACGGCAGCCACCGTATCCACACAGCGGCCCACCGGTGAGGAACCTAATCGCCGCGCCCGATAACGCCCGCGCAATTCAACCCCCAGGGCTTCTGCCATTGCAACCCCGTTCTCAGTCAGGCCAACGGTAAACACTTCTTCATCCGATAAGATCGGATAACGCTCCGAATGCCTTACCAACACAGTTACCCCACAAGCTCTGGGGGCCAGCATTAAATTTTCTAGCAGTGCTTTGCTAAGTTCCATTTTTCCTCATAGGCGCAAACGTCCGCAATCTTATCACAAAAATTCTCGTTTTTATCACGATTAAGAAATTTCACACCTAAGGTTTATGAACAATTCCGTACCAGCCCGTAAAAATGCTATACTTTGATCATGAATTTGGAGGATACATGAAAACCACTATTCAAATCCGTACGGCCATCCGCCGTCAGCGTGCCGAAACCTACCTGCTGTTCACCCTGCTCAGCTTTGCAGTTTCAGTGTCCTTCACTCGCCTTTTTCTCAATCTCACCGGTTACCCACAGCTTGGCGGCGGTGAACTGCACATCGCCCATGTACTGTGGGGCGGTCTTTTCCTTTTTATCGCCACCCTCCTGCCCCTCATCTTTGCCAACCGCTGGGTGTTCATCTGGGTGTCCATCCTCAGCGGAGTCGGCGTGGGTCTCTTTATTGATGAAGTCGGCAAATTCATCACCCAGAGCAACGATTACTTCTACCCCGCGGCTGCCCCCATCATCTACGTCTTCTTCCTGCTCACCGTCCTGGTGTACGTCCTCGTCCGCCGCCCGCGCCAAAAAGACCCGCGCGCCGATTTCTATCACATCCTTGAGGACCTCGAAGAAGTCCTTGATCAAGACCTCTCCGCCCGAGAGCGTGAGAATATCCACCGCCGCCTGAAACAAATTGAAAAAGAAAGCAGCGACCCCAACCTGGCTCGCCTTTCCCGCGAATTGCAAGATTTTATTCAAAGCGACCAACTCATCCTCACCTCAGAGACCATCCCTTGGTGGAAGCGCATCCAGAACCGCATCTTGCGCTGGGAACAGGCCCATCTCACCCGTGCTCGCTTTCGCGCCCTCCTGGTCAGTGCCCTGGCAATTCTCGGCGCCTGGTCCATCCTCTCCGCAGCCTTATTCATCAGCAACATCTACAACCCCTCAGCCCTCACGCCTATCTTTACCCCCCTGGTGCGCACCAGCATTGTGCGGTCCGAAGTGGGTATTTCCATGTTCGGCGCGCGTGTCGGCCTGATCGGTTCCACCGGCCTGGCACTGCTCATCTCCGCCGCCTTGCTCTTCATCGGCAAAGACCGCCGCGCCGTAGCCGTTGCGTATGCCACCCTGCTGGTATGCATCACCGTCGTGGATCTGTTGGTTTTTTATTTCGATCAGTTCTCTGCCATCATCCTCTCTCTAGTGCAGTTCACCCTTCTGCTGCTCACCCTACGCTACCGCAGCCGCTACATCAACCCTGAAAAAAACCCTCTACCCATCTCGGAGGATATGGTCTGACCTTCTGCGCCCTCCTCGGTACAGGTTGCATCCCATCTCACCGCGGAGTACAATCAGGCCAATCTGCATCAAGGAGGCCTGAATGAGCGAAACTTATATTCCCAAAAGCGCCCTGGTGATCTTTGCCCACCCGGACGATATCGAATTTAGCTGTGTTGGAACGGTGGCCCGTTGGGTACGGGCCGGCGCCCGCGTCGGCTATGTGCTCTGCACCAGCGGCGATGTGGGTATTGCCGAACCCGGCATGACCCGCGCCCGCGCCGCCGAGATCCGTGAAGCAGAATCCCGTGAAGCAGCCCGCGTGGCTGGGGTAGAGCATGTCGTCTTCTTACGAGAACCGGACGGCCTTCTGGAAGCCAATCTATCCCTTCGCAAAAAGCTCGTGCGCGAAATTCGCCGCTTCCGTCCCGAAGTAGTCATCTGCGGCGACCCCACCGTCCTTTTCACCGCGCGCGATTACATCAACCATCCCGATCACCGCGCAGCAGCCCTGGCCGCCATTGACGCTGTCTTCCCCGCCGCCGGCCAGCCCAACCTGTTTGAAGAGCTGGAAGAAGAGGGCCTCAAGGCGCACAAAGTGCGCAAGGTGTATGTCAACTCCTGGTTCCACGTGGATACCTACGTCAGCATTGACGAGACGATCGAAGTGAAAATCAACGCCTTGCGCGCCCACAAAAGCCAGATGGGCGATTGGGATCCCGCCGACCGCATCAAGGAATGGGCGGGTGAGCATGCCAGGGGCAAAGAAATGAAATACGCCGAAGCCTACCGCGTCATCACCCTGGTGGATGACGAGACCTGGTCCAAGCTGTCCGCCGCTGCCGCCGATTGATTTCCCCCGAACGACTATGGATTAAACAGTGAAGGGCCGGATTCGCCATATCCGGCCCTCACTTTTCGGAGGAGAAGAAGAGTTGCCCTTGATCAATATCTTAGCCGGATTCTCCCCGCTTTGCCCAACGCCTGCCCCACGATCCCCCCACGTTTCTCCTCCAATTGCCCTTCGCGAGCCATTTTCCAGCAGGGTATAATCAAAGCAGCTCAAATTCGCCTATTCATTTCGGAGGCTGATATGCAGCTCATTCGATTAATGGTTCCCCTGGCGCTCTTCCTGACCGTTCTCTCCGCCTGCACGCAGCCCACTATCCCACCCACGCCGACCACGCCGACCCCTACACCCACCGTTACAACCCCGCCTGCGCCGCCCACCCCGCCGACACCCACCGTCAGCCCTTCAGACACACCCAACCCCACACCTTCGCCCTACCCGCTGGATTGGCCAGTGTCTGTCCCGGAGGATCAAGGCATGGATTCCACCCTTCTGAAAGCCATGGGCGCATCGGTGCCCCAGCAGTATCCCCATATCCGCAGCCTGCTGGTGCTGCGCTATAACACCATCGTCTACGAACGTTATTACAAAGGCCTGACCGCAGACAGCCTGCACGAAGTCGCCTCCATCACCAAGAGCATCACCTCCGCCCTCATCGGCATCGCCCTCCATCGCGGCGACCTGCAAAGCCTTGATCAGCCGATTGCTCCGTTCTTCCCCGAAGAAGCTGCCGCAGTCACAGATCCCCGCTTTCAGCGCATCACCCTGCGCCACCTGCTGGATTTGACCGCCGGCTTTGAATGGGAAGACACTCGCCTGTGGATGTGGGCCAACGATCCCAACCCCACCCGCTACACGCTAACCCTGCCCATCGTCGCCGAGCCTGGCGAAAAGTTCAATTACAACACCCCCGCCGTTCATCTCCTCTCCGCCGTCCTCACCCGCGCCACCGGCTTGACCGAGCAGGAGTACGCCGATCAGCACCTCTTCGGCCCCCTCGGCATCACCCAATACCAATGGCCCAAAGATCCCCAGGGCTATTCCATGGGCGGCAACAGCCTCTCCCTGCGCACCCGCGACCTGGCCCGCTTTGGCTCTCTGTACCTTCATGAGGGGTCCTGGCACGGCCAGCAGCTCATCTCCGCTGATTGGGTCAGCCTTTCCACCCAGGTTCACACCCCCGGCGGCTATCCGGAAAATTTACCCTACGGCTTTCTCTGGTGGGTCGAGCCAGATGCCGTTCCCCCCGCCTACTTCGCTGCGGGTTTCGGCGGCCAATTCATTTATATTCTTCCCTCCCTGGATCTGGTGGTCATCATCACCTCCAACACCGATTCACCACACATGGAAAACCGCCAGCTCATCGCCGATTACGTCCTTCCGGCAGTACTGCCCAACCCCTGAGTCTCCCTAGGGGATAGAACGATAAGATCTTTATTACAAATTCTTAAATCTGCGTCATCTGTGCAATCTGCGGATCATAGGTTTTTGGAATCAAAAAGCCCTCTTTCGAGGACTTTTTAGTCGGGGCGGGCGGATTTCGTGTCCCTCGATGGGAGAAACGCCGACAAGAATCAAAAAAGCCCTCTTTCGAGAGCTTTCCTGTTTGTCGGGGCGGGCGGATTTGAACCGCCGACCTCACGGACCCGAACCGTGCACTCTATCCGGGCTGAGCCACGCCCCGTACAAGAGCCGATTATAATCCAGCCTTCCTCATTTGACAAGATCAAGCCGCTTTCTCAAAAACCCGCTTCCCCCTGCGCATGTGGCAGCTCCAACGTAAACCGGCTCCCGCCCTCCGGCCGATTTTCCGCCCAAATCCGCCCCCCCTGCATCACCATCATCTCACGTGCCACCGCCAGCCCCAGCCCCATGCCCCCGTGACGGCGCGTCAAATGCGACTCCACTTGATAAAAGCGCGAAAAAATCTTCTCCAGAGCCTCCGTCGGGATGCCGATACCCGTATCCTCCACGCAGATCTGCACCCCTGCATCCCCCTCACACACCCGCACGCGCGCCTCGCCCCCCGGTTGGTTGAACTGAATCGCGTTCTGCAGCACATTCCGCAGCGCCATGCCGGTCTTTTCTGGATCCAACCGGCAAAAAACCGCAAAAGGAACCGGCTCCACCACCAGCCGCACCGAATATTTCTCGGCCTCTGCCTGCGCCCCAGCAGCTACTTCACTCACCAGCTCCAGAACATCCACCTCGCTCTGCTGTAACCGGCCCAGCCCTTTTTCCAGCCGGTCGCTGTCCACCATCTGCTCAATCACAGACCGCAGCCGCTCCGCCGCCTTCACGGCTGGCTCCAGCGCGATGCGCAGCTGCCCGCCGTTGGCAGAAGCCGCCTGTTCCAGCCCGTCCAGGATCGCCGTCAGCGGCGTGCGCAGTTCATGTGAAGCGATCGCCAGAAAGTCATCCTTCATGCGGTCCACCGCCATCATCTGCTCACACGCCGACTGCGATTCCTGCAGCAGGCGCTGATTCTCAATCGCCCCCGCCGCCATCACCGCCAAAAGCTCAATTGCACGGACATCTTCCTTAGTGTAATCTTCCGCTTTGTTCACTGCCTCCATCACCCCCACACAGCGGCCCCGAAAAAACATCGGAACAGCCAACAGCGCATGTGTCCCGTTTGCCAGTTCGCGGTCTGCCACGCGGTGAATGCGCACATCCTCCGCAGCCTGACTGGTCACCAGGCCGAGCTGACGGCGGTACACCCACCCGGCCACACTGCGGTCCAGTGGTACCGAAACCCCGCGCAGCGCAGCAATTTCCCCCTCCAAAGCCGCCACAAAACGCAGACAGCGTTCATCTTCCACATAGGTTAAAATTGAACAGCCTGTGCTGCCGGTCAGCTCGGCCCCCGCACGCACAATCTCTTGTAAATACGCTTCCACAGACAGATGATCGCCTGATTTCCGGCAAACATCCAGCAAACGTTCCAGTCGAAGGGTATAATCAGCGTATGGTTTCATCAAAACATCCTGGTTGAAAAATTATAGCATGGGGGCCGCGCTTCCATCTCAATAAATCGCCAGGCAAACTGCCGCAAATTCAGTTTAGAGGTGCCGCTGTCATGGTTAAATCGCCCATCTTAAAAATCGTCTCCCTCCTGTTGGCGCTCATCAGCCTGGCCAGCTGCGCCTCACCGGCCGCTCCCACGGTGGACCCCACCCAGGTGTTCCAAAACGCCCTGCTCACCGCCACCTACGGTGTGCCCGCTGCCACCCAAACCCCTGCCCCCACCGAGACCCTCGGCCCGCCGACCCCCACGCCCATCCCACCCACCGCCACCCCTGACCCCAACCGCACTCCACCGCCCCTGCCGGTCACTTTTACCACCGCCAACCTCAACCCCCTGGATGTGCCTCACACCTACGTCGCGGATACCTGCCAATACCTGCGCAGCCGCTGGGACCCCAATAAGGCTGCCCCCGGTACGGTCGTCATGACCATCATGTTCCACTCCGTTACCGACGGCGAGGTCACCCACGCTGACCAGATTCATATCACCCAGTTTCACCAATTGATGAAGGATTTGCGCGACCAGGATTTTGAGACCATCAGCCCCGAACAGTTGGCTGATTTCATGGAAACCAATGCGCGCATTCCCAAGCGCTCCGTCCTCCTCATCGTGGACGACCGCAAGCGCTTTGCCTATTTTGATCTGCTCTTCAAGTCCTACTTTGACAAATTTGGCTGGACTGTCACCAACGCCTGGATCTCCGCTGAAGATACCCCGGACTACCTGTGGCAGGAGAACCAGGATTTAGAAAACGCTGGCTACGTCAATCATCAGGCTCACGGCGTGGTGCACAACATCAACGCCACCGCCAATTCCACCGATGACTTTCTCCGCAAAGAGTTGGAAGGCTCCATGCAGGCCATCCAGAAGTATTTCAACAAAACCCCCATCGCCTATATCTGGCCTGGCGGCGGATTCACCCGCCGCGCCATTGAGATCGCCCGCGAAGCCGGGTACCGCCTGGGCTTCACCATCAACCCCCGTGGCCCGGTCATGTATAACTGGGTGCCCCTGGCGGAGAAGGAAGACCCCAACCGACCCTCCTACATCCCTGACGGCCCCATGCAGGATCCCCTCATGGTGCTTCCCCGATATTGGGACACAGACGCCAGCTATCACATTGACACCGTCCGTCAGATTGGCAAAGAAGCCGCCGCCTATGCCGAAGCCAACCGCGCCGCCGAGCTGGAATATTACGATATCGTCTGCGCCCCCACCCTCGGCCCCATCCCCACCAAAGCCCCCTAACGCCGATGCCCAACCCCTGCATCTTCTGTGAAATCATCGCCGGCCGCCTGCCAGCCGCCGTCCTTTATCAGGATGAGCGCATCACTGCCTTTCGGGATGCTGCTCCTATCGCTCCAGTGCACATCCTCCTGGTTCCCAACCGCCACATTGCCTCGGTAAATGATGCCGCTCCAGAAGATGAAACGGTTCTCGGCCATCTCATCACCGTTGCTCGCCAGTTGGCTCAGGCACAAAACTTGCAAGAAAGTGGCTATCGTCTGGTCATCAACACCGGCCCCGATGCCGGACAATCGGTCTTCCACCTGCATATGCATCTCATTGGAGGCCGAAAAATGCCGTTTCACTTTAAATGAACCTGCGTTCCTCTTTCTTCTTGCGAAACATCTTCATCCTCCTCTGCCTGGGAGCTGTAGGCCTATCCGCCTGCACTCAATTCGCCCCCAATGAAGATCCCTGGCTGCCGCCCGCAGCCTCCCAACCCGAATCCGGCGCACCCGCAGCCCTTCGCCCAGCCCTTTCGCCCACCCCCAACCCTGGGCGCATCCTGCCCACGCTGCGCGCCGAAGAAGCGTATTACACCGTCCAGGCGGGCGACACGCTGAACCAGATTGCCCGCGCTTACAGCCTCCCCCCCCAACTTCTGGCAGAGGCCAACCAAATTGAAAATCCCGACCTCCTGGAAGTGGGCCAGGTACTGCGCATCCATCGCCCCACCCCCGGCCCCAGCGGGCCTGATTTCATTGTCCTGCCTGATTCTGAATTGGTTTTCAGCCCTGGCAGCCTGGCATTTAACCTCAATCAATTCGTGCAGTCCAGCGGCGGATACTTAAGCCGCTATCATGAAACCGTCTCTGAGCAAACCCTCACCGGCGCGGAAATTGTGGATCGCATCAGCCGCGAATACTCCGTCAATCCGCGGTTGCTTCTAGCCCTCATCGAGCACCAGTCCGGATGGGTCACCCAACCCCAACCCAAAACTGGCCTGGAAGAAATCCCCATCGCCGTGCTGGAGCCCTGGCGTACCGGGCTATACCGCCAATTAGCCTGGGCGGCCAACCAGCTCAACCGCGGCTTTTACCTCTGGAAGGTGAACGCTGTCGCCGCCTGGTTCCTGCCCGACGGCCAGATTGTTCCCCCCGACCCGCGTCTGAATGCTGCCACAGCTGGCGTGCAGAATCTGTTTAGCGCGCTCTATGACCGCCCCGCCTGGGAACGCGCTGTCGGCCCTCAGGGGCTGCAGGCAGCCTACATCCGCCTGTTTGGCGACCCATTCACCTACACGCTGGATGACTACCTGCCAACAGATCTCCAGCAGCCCAATTTGCATCTGCCTTTCGCCAGCGGTGAAATCTGGTCCTTCACGGGCGGCCCCCACGGCGGTTGGGGTGACGGCTCTGCCTGGGCCGCCTTGGATTTTGCCCCCCCGGACGGGGGCCGCGGCTGTGCTGCCTCACAAGCCTGGGTCACTGCGGTGGCTGAAGGAAAAATCGTCCGCTCTGCCGAGGGTGTCGTCGTGCTTGATCTGGACGGCGACGGCCTGGAACAGACCGGCTGGAGCATCCTCTACCTGCATATCGCCGCCCAGGGCCGCGTTAATGCCGGTGCAGTGGTCAAACCCGGCAGCCGCATCGGCCGTCCCTCTTGCGAAGGCGGCCAGTCTAACGGCACACACGTTCACATCGCCCGCCGCTACAACGGTGAGTGGATCCCCGCAGATGGGCAAATTCCGTTTATAATGGATGGTTGGGTTTCCGTTGGGAGCGGAAACGAATACGATGGTACCCTGATCCGTAAAGGAGTTGTGGTTGAAGCCTGGGATTCCGTTCGGCCCGAAAACCAAATTCAACGCTAAAAGAGCCGGCGTGCTTTTCGTACTGGCGGTTTGGCTGTTAGCCTCTTTAGCTTGCGCCCGCACCGCTCAGTCCGAAAACGATTATGCCGCCACCGCCCTGGCTCAGCTCCTCACTGCAGCGGTCACGCCCACCCTTCCCGGCGTTGAAGCTGGCTCCAATCTCGAGCAAATCCCCCTGCCTGTTCAGGTCACCAATACTCCAATCCAGCCGCTCGATCCCCCTGACCCGCAGAGTTCGCCCACCCTTTCCAGCGGCAGCGCGCCAGACCTCAATCCTGCACCTGTCATTCTCTACAATACCCAGGCAGGTGACACGCTGAAAGCGCTGGCAGCTCGCTTTGCCGTGGCCCCCGCCGAAATCACCTCCCCCAATCCAATCCCTTCCGAAGGGCTTTTCTCCCCCAAGCAGCTCCTCGTCATCCCCAACCGCCTTGCCGAAACCACCCCCTCTCTGCAGCTCCTTCCCGACAGCGAGATTGTCTTTTCGCCTTCCGCGGTCAATTTTGACATCGAGGCTTTCGTCCGCCAATCCGGCGGTTACCTCAGCACCTACCGCGAAGAGCTTTCCACCGGCCTTCTCACTGGCGCTCAGGTGATTCAGCGCGTGGCAATTGAAAATTCCGTCAACCCTCGCGTTCTGCTGGCCCTTCTTGAATACCAGAGCCATTGGGTGTACGGTCAGCCCAGCAATCTGGCCCAAACGGATTACCCCCTCGGCCACACGGATTACCACGCCAAAGGGCTGTATAAACAGCTCAGTTGGGCCGTTCAGCATCTGTCCATTGGATATTACGGCTGGCGCGCCGGACTTATCACTGAAATCAGCTTCAAAGACGCCCCTCAAGGCACTTCAACCCGCCTGGCCCCCACTCTGAACGCCGGAACAGTGGCACTGCAAGTCCTCTTTGCCCAGTTGTACAACGAAGCCCAATGGGGCGGCGCACTGTACTCCCCCAACAGTTTTCCTGAACTCTACGAGCGCATGTTTGATAATCCCTGGACCCGCGCCCAGTTGGTCGAGCCGCTCTACCCGCCAAACCTGATCCAACCCAAGCTGGAGCTGCCCTTCGCAGTGGGCAAAACCTGGAGCCTCACCGGCGGGCCCCATTCCGCCTGGGGCCCGGACGGCGCCCTGGCCGCCATTGATTTTGCCCCCGCCTCTTCCGAACACGGCTGCGTTGTCTCAACGGACTGGGTGCGCGCCTCGGCTTCTGGCCTGGTGGTCCGCTCCGAAAACGGCGTGGTCACCCTGGATTTAGACGGAGATGGGTATGAACAGACTGGCTGGGTGCTCCTCTATCTCCACATCAGCCGCGACGCGCGCGTTGCCCCCGGAACCTGGGTGGACACCAATGACCAGCTCGGCCACCCCTCCTGCGAGGGCGGCGTTTCCACCGGCACGCACACCCACATGGCTCGCAAATTTAACGGTGAATGGATCCTGGCCGACGGCCCCATCCCCTTTAACCTCAGCGGCTGGGTCGCCCACAACGGCTCCAAGCCCTATCTCGGCTTCCTCACCCGCGGCGACCAAACCGTCACTGCCAGCCAATACGGCTCCTTTGAAAGCCGCATCACCCGTACGCAAGAAGTGACCGAAGAATAACGGTATGTCCCTTTTAATCCAAAACTTACGAAAGACCTTCTCTCGTCCAGCCCTCTGGCGCATATGCGCCGCTGGAATTTGGCTGCTCACCGCCTGTGCTCCGGCAAATTCTCCAAGCGGGCTGTATCTATCCACAGAAACCCCGGCTGCTCCGGCCTCTCTGCCTTCCGTAGCGCCTTTCCCCACCCGCCCGGCCTACCAGCCCGCGGAGTTGGTGGAATACACTGCCCAAACGGGCGATACCTTGCCCGCCCTGGCAGCTCGCTTTAACACCACCGAAAAACAGATCCGTGAAGCCAACCCCATCATTCCTAATGACGCCACCACCATGCCGCCCGGCTTCCCCATGCAGATCCCCATTTATTACGAACCCTTGTGGGGCAACCCTTTCCAAATCATCCCCGATTCACTCTTCCCCTACGGCCCTGCCCAGCGGGATTTTGACCCCGTGGCCTTTGTTAACCAGCAGCCCGGTTGGCTCAAGACTGTCAGCGAATATTACGGCGGCCGCACCCGTACCGGCGGTGAATTGGTGGATTACCTGGCTCTCAGCTACTCTGTCAGCCCCCGCCTGCTCTTGGCACTCATCGAATACCAAACCGGCGCACTCACCGAAGCTGCGCCGCGCAGCTCAGATGACCCATATCCTCTGGGCTTTGTTGACCCCAACCGCAAGGGGCTGCCTTCACAGATCAATTATGCCGCGAACGTTCTGAATAACGGCTATTACGGCTGGCGCACTGGACACCTGACCGAGTTTGACCACCTCGACACCCGTCTGGAACGCCCCGACCCCTGGCAAAACGCCGCTACCGTTGCCCTTCAGTACTATTTTTCCCACATCCTCGACGGCGCTGCCTACGACCGCGCCATATCTGACCAGGGCTTCATTCAAACCTACACCGCCTTGTTCGGCGACCCCTGGCAAAATGTCGAGCCGCATATCCCCGGCAGTCTGCGCCAGCCCGAAATGCGCCTACCCTTCCAGTCGCGCAGCGCCTGGGCTTTCACCGGCGGGCCACACACCGGCTGGGGCACAGGTGATCCGTGGTCTGCCATTGACTTCGCTCCCCCCGCGGTAGTGGGCGGCTGTAAGCCCACCACCGAAACCGCCACGGCCGTCGCAGACGGCATCGTCGCTCGTACCGATACCGGTATCGCCGTTCTCGATCTGGACGGAGACGGGGATGAACGCACTGGTTGGGTGGTCTTTTATCTGCATCTGGCCACCGCATCCATTCCCCCAGTTGGAACCGAACTGACTGCCGGGCAGCCCATCGGCCTGCCCTCATGTGAAGGCGGCCGCTCCACAGGCACTCATGTGCACATCGCCCGAAAATTCAATGGTGAATGGATTCCTGCAGCAGGTCCCCTGGCCTTTAATTTGGAAGGTTGGATTGCAGCAAACGGCAGCGAACCCTACCAGGGCGAGTTGGCGCGCTACAGCCGCCGCATCCGCGCCTGTGAATGCTCCGATCAAGACAGCCAGGTGCAGTCTCAAGCTCAGTGAGTTCAGGCCAAACATTGCAATTCTGAACAGCTGGCCAATTTTGTTTTTTAAGTATCTTCTAGTATAATGCTCGAAGATTAATTACGGTATGGGGAGCTTTGCCGCTATGTCACGAATACGTAAAGATTTAATCATAATCTTTGCCACACTTTTAATATTGTTCCACCTGGAACAATTCACCTTAACAGTAGTTCGTCCTGGCATGATTTCTTATCTGGTGCTTTTGGTTTGCGCTGCTTTCATTTTTACCATTGCCATTCCCTTTGCTCGCCATCTCAATCCCTGGCTTTCCTCCGCTTTTTGGTTTGGTATTTATTTGGTGTACCGCATGGTCATCATCGCTCAGCGTCCTTTTCTGGCCGGCATAGATATTTACGTCACCATCAGCGAAGTGGCGATATTGCTTTTTTCGGTGTACCTCGCTCACCGCCTCATGGCCAGCCTCCAGGATGCAGAAAGCGTCATCGAAAAGATGACTTTCTCCGGCTTCACCCATAGGACCCGCCCTCTCGACGAAGCCCTTGAGGACATTCAGCTCGAACTCACCCGCAGCCGCCGCTACGATCGGCCTTTATCTGTGTTGGTGGTCAAGCCTATGTCCAACTCGATGAAATTGGAACTTCGCCAAAACCTTGTAAATTTACAAGAAGACATGGTGGAGCGTTTCCTCATTGCCAGCGTCGGCCAGGCCATTGGCAAGGTGGTGCGCCGCTCCGATATCGTCATCGAACAGAACAATCAAGACCGCTATATCATCCTCTGCCCCGAAACCTCTCCCCAGGGGTTAGAAATCCTGGCTAACCGCATTCAGGAATCCATCCATCAAAGCGTGGGCATCAACACTTTATGGGGAGCCTCATCCTTCCCCAGTGAAGCTCTCACTTTCGAAAGCCTTCTGCAAAAAGCTGAGGATAAATTAAATAATGAATCCAACCCTGACCTCAGTCCACGTCTGGTGGAACACGATCACGCTGAAAAGCCGGCTGCACCAACTTTGGAATAACGCGGCTTTTATCATCATGATTGGATGACCTTTCGATGCAGGCAGACTACAAGTGGGTCGAAAGATATAAACCTCTAACATCACTCGCCCAGACCCTTTCCTATCACTTTTGGAAACGGGTGATGGACCTTTCTCTCACGCTGCTGTCAGCCGTCTTCTGGCTGCCTCTCCTCGGTTTGATCGCTTTGTTCATCAAGCTCGAATCCCCCGGTGCTCCAGTCATCTTCCAGCAAGAACGTACCGGAAAAAACGGTGAACGCTTCAAAATGTATAAATTTCGCACCATGGTTGTGAACGCTGAGGAGCTCAAGCAGCAGTACC
This sequence comes from Levilinea sp., assembly GCA_029975215.1. GTDB lineage: Bacteria > Chloroflexota > Anaerolineae > Anaerolineales > Anaerolineaceae > Levilinea. The sequence continues at coordinate 39,144 of JARKPO010000066.1, read as the reverse complement.
TTCACCTCAATGAGCTCAAATGGCCGGATTTTAAGATCACCAACGACCCCCGCGTTACCCGCATTGGCCGTTTGCTGCGAAAAACCAGCCTGGATGAACTGCCGCAGTTGTTCAATGTGATTCTGGGCCAAATGAGCCTGGTAGGCCCGCGCCCCACCTCCTTCAGCGCCAAAACCTACAGCCTGTGGCACACCGGGCGGTTGGATGTACTGCCGGGTCTCACCGGCCTGTGGCAGATCTACGGGCGCGGCTCTTCCGAATTTGATGAACGCCTGCGTATGGATCTGGCTTACATCAACCACCGCTGCCTCTGGTTAGACATTGAAATCCTCTTCCGCTCAGTTCTGGCCATCCTCCAGCAAAGGGGGGCTGTTTGACTCCCAGGCGCATCGCCTACCTCATGTCTCGCTTTCCCAATCTCTCCGAAACTTTTATCCTTCGAGAGATGATCGCCTTGCGCGATTTGGGCTGGGAAATCGAAATCTACCCCATCATCCTCCAACATCCACCGGTTGTACACCCCGAAGCCAAACCCTGGCTCCAACGCGTCCACCATTCACCCTATCTTTCGTTCAAGGTGTTGGTGGCTAACCTTCGCGTTTTTTTTCGCTCACCCCAGGTGTACCTGCGCACCGCTTTGCGGGTTCTGCGCGAAAACGCCTCTAATCTGAATTTTTTCGTTCGTGCTCTGGCCCTCTTTCCCAAAGCCGTTCTGGCTGCCGAACAGATCCAGGCCCAGGGCATTCAACACATTCACGCCCACTACGCTTCGCACCCTGCCCTGTTAGCCTGGATTATCCACCAGTTCACCGGCATCCCCTACAGCATCACCGTCCACGCCCACGACATCTTTGTGCGCAAAGCCATGCTCGCCACCAAATTGGCTGACGCGCGTTTTATCATTTCCATTTCCGAGTTCAACCGCGCCTATCTCTCCCGCCTGTACGGCGCATGGGTCGAATCCAAGACCCACATCATCCACTGCGGGGTCGAACCGCAGCGCTACCCGCCCCACGCGGACCCTCCCACAGTTCTTCCCAGCCTGAAAATCCTCAGCATCGGCAGTTTGCAGCCGTACAAAGGCCAAAAATACCTTATTGAGGCTTGTGCCCTGCTGCAGGCCCAGCAAATCCCCTTTGAATGCCAGATCATTGGCGCTGGTGAACTGCAAGCCGAGCTTCAGACGCAGATCGTTTCTCTAGGGCTGGAAAACCAGGTGAAACTGCTCGGCCCGCAAAACCAGCAGGCTGTGGCCGAACACCTCGCCGCCGCCAACGTGTACGTGCAGCCTTCGGTCATCACCCCCAGCGGGAAAATGGAAGGCATCCCCGTTTCGATCATGGAAGCCCTGGCCTGTGCCCTGCCAGTTGTCGCTTCCGACCTTTCCGGCATCCCTGAACTGGTGCGCCCTTCTCAAACCGGCCTTCTGGTCCCTCCTCAAGATCCTCAAGCCCTGGCAGATGCGCTCACCTGGGTGTTTCGCTGCCCGCAAGAGGCACATCAGATGGCCCTCCGCGGCCGCGAACTGGTCATAGAACAATTTAACCTCACCCGCAATGCTGCTGCCCTGGCGGCTGTCTTCGAAAAGGCAGTTCAGTCCCGAACTTCGTAAGGTTTTATTATTTTTCAGCGTTTTTTGACAATTTTTGTTGAATATAGTAGTATTGACCTTTCGAATCAAAGTTATCATCCGTGTTCCACTGCAGACCTTGATGGGCGCAGCGGATCACATGCACAATTGAATAATCTACGCACATGCGAGGAGGAGTGAAATGGAACTTCGTATCTACTTGAAGATGTTACAACGCGGTTGGTGGATTGTCGCACTCACGGGCTTGATCGCCTTGTTCGTTGCCCTCGTGGTCTCCTTATTCTCGGTTCCCATCTACCGCACCAGCGCCCGCTTCGTGGTCAGTCCCAACCCCTCTTTGGTTACCGGGCGTGATGTTGTAACCAGCCTCGAAGCTCTGGATAAGCGTTCCATCGTCTCAACCTATGCCGAATTCCTTAACAGCGCTCGCATCTTCGATGAGACCATGCAAGAATTGGGCATTGTGCAAAGCGACTCAGCCCAATACACCCATACCACGGTCGTTCTCCCCGACGCCAATATCCTGGAGCTGTCCGTAGATGGGCCCAACCCGCAAATGGCCGCAACCATTGCCAATAACCTCGGCCAGCGCGCCATCAGTTATATCCGCTCTCTTTACCAGGTATATGACATTACCTTCCTGGATCCAGCCTCTGTGCCAACCATGCCGATTCGGCCTCAGCCCCTTCGTGATGGCGCCCTGGCCCTGGTCTTGGGGGTCGTCATCGGTGCCGTCCTGGCCATCCTGCGCGAACAGATTTCCATCCCCCTGGATGCTTACCGCCAGCGCCAGATCATGGACCGCTCTTCCTCTGCCTTTACTCGCCGCTATTTAATGCGCCGCCTGGAAGGCGAATTGGCTCGCGACCCCAATGGAGTAGTTTCTTTCGGCCTCATCCGCCTCAATGGCCTCCTCGATTTGATTGACGGCTTGCCGCAGCCGGTCACCCAGCGTATATTAAACCAGGTCACCAACGTTCTTCGCAAAGAACTGCGCGGTAACGATCTCATCGGCCGCTGGACAGATGTCAGCTTTGCGGTTATGTTGGCCTCCACCAACGAAGGCGCCGCCAGCCGCACGCTGGAACGCATTCGCCAGGCCCTGCTGACCCCCATTGAAATCGAACCTGGCACCGATAAAATCGCCCTTAACCCTCAAACTGCCGTGGCCACCTATCAGGGCAACGAATCCGCCATTGAATTAACCGAACGCGCCGAACGCGCCCTGGATTAACGGACGAATCGCCTCAGCTGCACCCACGCGGCTTCACCGGGAGGTTTAACATGAGTGTCACCACCTCAAATTCACCCAGCCAGCGCTGGCTGACCCCCATGATCACGCTCATGGCCGTCGCAGCCGCGGCAGCCTTGGGCTGGGCAGTCATCTCCATCGCCAGCCCCACCATCATCACCGTGGTGGTGGTTGGCCTTGTCCTGGCTGTGCTCACTGTGGTACGCGCGGAATTTGGCCTGGCTCTCCTGGTGCTGATCAATTACACGCGCGTTTCAGACACGCTCATCAAATATCAAGGCTTCCCTTCCGTTGCCAAGCCCCTGGTGGCCCTTTTGGTGGTCACCGTCCTCATCCATTGGCTGCTCTACAAAGAACCTCCCCGCGGATGGGATAAGCCCCTGATTTTGATCGGTTTTTACACCCTTGTCAGTTATGCTTCATTGCTGTTCGCAGGTGACCAGGCCACCGCCTCCATCGCTTTTTCCGACCTGCTGGATGATGTCATCATCGCCATGCTGATCGTTCTGCTCATGCAGCGGTATCAAAGCATCCGTGTAGTGGTCTGGGCGCTGTTGGTCTCCGGCACTTTTATTGCCTCCATTAGTGTGTACCAATACATTACCGGCCAGTTCACCAACGCCTTCGGCGGTTTTGGGCAGGCCGCCATCATGAACATCGTGGGTGAGACCAACGATTACCGCATCCAGGGCACCTTTGGTAGCCCCAACTCGTATGCCCAGGTATTGGTGGTGCTCGTTCCGCTCGCGTTTGACCGCCTGTTAAACGAACGCCGCCTGTTAGCACGGTTTGCCTCCGGTTTCGCCCTGGTGATGGTGGTGCTCACCATCATCTTTACCTTCTCACGCAGTGGTTTCTTAGCCCTGGCTGTGGTAGCCTTCCTGACCCTCCTCCGCTACCGTCCCAAGCTGGAAACCCTCCTCATCGGTCTGGCGCTGGCGGCGGCTTTAGTGCTGTTCATGCCTGCCCAATACACTGAACGACTCTCCACCCTTACCAGTTTCCTGCCCGGCTCTACCACCTCGGCGCAGTCCGAGGTTTCGTTCCGAGGCCGCATCAACGAATATGCCGTGGGTTTCCTCATGTTTGCAGATCACCCCTTCCTCGGCGTCGGCCTCAAGAACTACCCGGCCAATTACCTGGAATACTCCCCTCGGGTGGGCATCGACCCCCGTCGTGAACAGCGCGCCCCGCACAGCCTTTATATCGAAGTCGCTGCAGAGCAAGGCATATTGGGCGTGCTGGCTTTCGCTCTCATTTTAATCGCCGTGTTTCGCGGAACAGCACGTGCAGCCCAACAATTTGGCGAGATGGGCCTTCGCCGCGTGCAAAGCATGACCTCTGCTCTGTCGATTGGAATGATTGGCTATCTCACTTCATCCTTCTTCGTCCACGGCTCCTACCCACGCCCCTTCTGGCTTCTCATTGGCATTCTCCTGGCAGCCGCCAATGTCGCTGCCCAGGAATACCGAATCTTCCAAAGTCAACAAACCGGCCGCGCGCCTTTTGACCTGTCCATCTCGATCGCACACACCTACGAACAGGAATAAGACCTCGGCCTTATTCAGCACCGGAGAATCATGACTGCATCCACCCCCATCAGCGTTGGAAAAGAAGTCGCCAAAGGCACCTTTTGGATCTACGCGGCCAGCTACGGCGGCAAGTTCTTCTACTTCCTCAGCACATTGGTATTGGCTCGCTTGCTCAGCCAGGACGACTACGGGGTGGTCGGCTATGCTACGGTGGTGATCAGTTTCCTGGATGTACTCAGCGACCTGGGCATCGGTCCAGCCCTCATCTACCACAAAGAAAATCCCAAAACTGCCGACACTGCCTTTTGGTTGGGTATGCTCATTGCCGCTGCCCTCTACGGACTCAGTTGGTTGGTTGCCCCTCTGGCGGGTTGGTACTTCAACGACCCGCGTGCCATCCCCATCATCCGCACCCTGGCCCTGGTTTTCCCCATCTCAGCCTTCAGCAACATCCATAACACTCTGCTCAAGAAGAATCTGGGGTTTCGGCAGAAATTCCTCCCAGATTTCATCCGCTCCACCAGCAAGGGTCTCCTTTCCATCGTTTTAGCCCTGCTGGGTTTGGGCCCCTGGAGCCTAATCCTCGGCCAACTGCTCTCTACGCTCCTTTCCACCGTAGTCTATTGGCGCGTCCTTCCCTGGTGGCCTACCCTCCGCTTTGACCGCGTCCTGGCCCGCAGCCTGCTTACCTATGGCCTGAGCATCGTCGGTCTCAACGGCTTAGCCTCCTTGCTGACCAATGTGGACTACCTCTTCGTGGGTCGTTTCCTCGGCACCGTCGCCCTGGGAACCTACACCATGGCCTTTCGCATCCCCGACCTGCTCATCTCCGAATTTTGTCTGATCATCTCAGTGGTGCTCTTCCCTGTGTACGTACGCGTGCGGGATGAATCCGCCGAAGCGCTCAACAAAGCCTTTCTCAACACCCTGCGTTACATCTCATTGGTCACCATCCCCATGGGATTGGGTCTGGCGCTGGTGGCGCGCCCCTTCGTGTTGGCATTCCTGACCGCCAAATGGATGGATGCGGTCCCTGTGATCCAATCCATCTCCATTTTCTCCATGCTCTTCTCGCTCTCCCTCAACACAGGCAGCCTCTATAAGGCCCAGGGCCGCGTGGATGTGATGGTTAAACTGGCTCTGGTGCGCTTAGGGCTCATCATTCCAGCCATGTTCTTTGTCATTCACACCTTCGGCACCATCGCCTCCGTCGGCTGGGCCCAGGCCGCTGTTGCCACCATCTCCGGTACGCTCAACCTGTACGTTGCCGCACGCATGGTGGGCACCGATCTGTTCCAGGTGTGGAAAGCCCTTCAGCCCGCCGCTCTTTCAGGGATCGTCATGGCCCTGGCTGTCTTTGGTCTGCTGACCTTCACTGCCGCCTGGCCGCCTCTGTTCCAAATCCTCCTGGCTATCCTTTCTGGCGGCGCGGTCTACGCCGCGCTGCTTTATTGGCAGGAACAGAAACTCGTCTTGCAGCTCATTCACACCCTCCAATCCACCTGGCTTCAAAGAGGCTCTGCATGAAAGTCGCTCAGATCATCGATTCCCTCAAATGGGGCGGGGCCCAAAAAATGGTTCTGACCCTCGTCCAGCAGTTGTGCGACCGCCGTATTCCGGTCACAGTCATCTCGCTCAGCGATGACGCCGATACGGACATCGCTCAGCAAATTCGCGCTCTGGGCGTTACCACTCACCACCTGGGCGGCCGCCTGCTGAACTTAGGGCGCATCCAGCGTCTGGTGACCCTCCTGAATCAAGAGTCCGTCACCCTGGCACACACCTACCTGACCTACGCCAATATCATCGGCGTGTTTGCTGCGCGCGCTGCTGGGGTTCCTGTCGTCGCCTCCCTGCGCTCCGCTGGTCGCGACCCCCGCCATTATCATCCTCTGCGCTACCACATGGAGACCTACACCCTTACGCGCATGGCTTCTGTGGTCATGGCCAACGGTCATGCCATCGCCGAAGCCCACCAACAGCGTCTGGGCGCCCGCCCCATTGTGGTCATTCCCAATGCCGTTGCCCTTCCGCCCTTGCCGTCCGCCGCCGAGCGTCAGCGCCAGCGCGCCGCCTGGTTCAACGACCCCACCCGCCCCATTCTTATCTCGGTAGGCCGTTTCTCGCCCCCCAAGGGCCAGGCCGATTTACTGCAGGCCTTCGCCCAACTGCGCGAACGTCTGCCCCAAGCCGCGTTGGTTTTCGTAGGCGATGGTGAAACTCGCGCCGCCGTGGAAGCTCAGGCCCATCAGCTCGATCTTTCAGAAGATGTGCGTTTCCTCGGCGCCCGCTCGGATGTGCCTGCCTTGCTTCCTCTGGCAGACGTCTTTGTTAGTTCCTCCCATTGGGAAGGGCTCTCTGTGGCTCTGCTCGAAGCCCTCGCTGCCGGTCTGCCCATTGTCGCCACCAAGGTGGGTGACGCCCCGCGCGTGGTTTCTGCTGATGTGGGCTCTCTGGTATCTCCCAAAGACCCAGCCGCCCTGGCCAACGCCGTCCACACTCTCCTCACGCATCCGTCGCGATGTGCCGCCGCGGCGCAGGCTGCTCGTGCCCGCGCCGCTTCTCAGTTCGGCCTCGACACCTGGACCAAACGCCTGCTTAAACTCTATGCCCAGGTCTCGCCCACGTTTCAGGAGACGCTCCCCCGTGAATAGCCCTCTCCGAGTAGCCATGATCATCCAGGGATATCACCCGCGCGTGGGCGGGGCTGAACTGCAGTTGGCTGCCGTAGCCCCTCGCCTGCAGTCCCGCGGGCTGGATGTGCACGTGCTCACCCGCCGCTATCCGGGTCTGGCCGCTGAAGAAACGGTCAACGGCGTGCCAGTTCACCGATTGCCCATCCCCGGCCCTAAACGGGTTGGCTCCCTGATGTTTCTGGCCGCCGCCATCCTCAAATTGCGCCAGCTTCGCCCCCAGGTCATTCATGCCCACGAGCTGCTCTCACCCACCACCACTGCTCTGGCTGCCCGCCGTCTATGGAAAACCCCGGTGGTGGCCAAGGTCTTGCGTGGCGGCGCCGTTGGCGATTTGGCCAAGCTGCGCCGCAACTCCCTTTCGGCCTCCCGCCTGCGCCCTCTGCAAACCCAGGTGGACCGTTTTATTGTCGTTAGCCGTGAAATTGACCGTGAACTAGAGGCTGCCGGCATCCCGCCCCAGCGCCGCGTTTATATTCCCAACGGCGTGGACTGTCAGCGCTTCTCCCCGCCTACCCCAGAGCAAAAAGCCGCCGCCCGCGCCCAATTGGGGCTTCCCGTTAACCAGCCCGTGCTGGTCTTCACCGGGCGCATCGACCCCGAAAAGAACCTCGCCCTGGTGCTTAAGCTCTGGCCGCAAATTCGTCTGGCCGCACCTCAGGCCTCCCTCCTGTTGGTGGGAGACGGCGAACAGGCCGCGGAGCTGCGCGCGGTTTCGCTGGAAGGCGTTTTCTGGCCTGGCAAAGTCAGCGATCCGCGTCCCTATCTGCACGCTGCCGACATCTTTGTCCTGCCCTCCCTCACCGAGGGACTGTCCAACGCCTTGTTGGAGGGCATGGCCTGCGGCCTGGCACCGGTTTCTTCACATGTGGGCGGCAGTGAGGATGTCATCCTCCCCGGCGTTAGCGGCTGCCTTGTCCCACCCAATGACGCCGCCGCCTTACAGGACGCACTGCTAGATCTGGTCACTCACCCCGAAACCTGCGCCCGTATGGGCGCTGCCAGCCGCGAACGGGTTGCCCAAGCGTATGATTTGGATACCACCGTCGCCCGTTTGCACAGCCTCTACCTCGAAGTCACCTCTCAACGGAGTCTGCCCTCATGATCGGCATCCTTTTCTGGCTCAGCGTCCTCTTTATCGTGTACACCTACGCCGGCTATCCGCTGCTGCTGACCCTCCTGGCGCGCACCCGCAAACCTCGCCCGCCTTATCCGGATATCACCCCCACGGTCACCATCCTCATCGCCGCCTACAACGAGGAGCAGGTCATCGCGCACAAGATTGAAAACTGCCTGGCGTTGGATTATCCCTCCGACAAGCTGCAAATCCTTGTCCTGAACGATGCTTCCGACGACCGCACCGCTGAAATTGTTAACGGCTATGCGCAAAAAGGTGTCGAACTGTACACCGCTCCCAAACGCGTGGGCAAGCTTATCAACGTGAACCACGGCGTCACCCTCGCCCGCGGTGAAATTGTCCTCATCTCCGACGCCACCAATCTCTATGCTCCCGATGCCCTCCGACATCTGGTCAAGCCCTTCTCCGACCCGCGTGTCGGTGGCGCTTTTGGCTCGCGGCAAATCGTGCGCGGTGACGGTGCCCTGGGTGATTCCGAAGGGCTCTACTGGAAGTATGAATCCTTCATCCAGACCAACGAAACCCGTCTGGGCACCAGCACCAATGCCTTTGGCGACATCTTCGCCATCCGCCGTGAACTCTACGAAGCCCCGCCTCCGGGCGTCATCAATGATGACTTCATCCTCACCATGCGCCTGCTCAAGCGCGGCAGTCAGGTCATCTACGCCCCCCTGGCCCGCACCTACGAACGCATTTCGCCCTCCGCCCAGGATGAGATTACCCGCCGTTCCCGTATGATCGCCGGACGCTATCAGGCCATCTTCCAGTTCGGTCATCTTCTGCCCTTGCGCCGCCCGATGCTCGTCTGGCAGATCCTCTCTCACAAGTTTTTCCGGCCGCTGGTGCCCTTTGCCATGCTCCTGGCCTTGTTCACCAACCTGGCCGCCGTCGCCTTCCCGCCTGCTGTTGATTCCTGGCGATGGTTGTGGCTGGCTCCCCCCTTCAATTGGGTACTCCTCGGTCTGCAAGTTCTGTTCTATCTTCTGGCCTGGGCTGCTCAGGGTCTGGAACGAACCAACACGCTGGCCCGCATCCTTTATCTGCCCACCTTCCTGGTCAACAGCAATTTTGCCGCAGTGGCAGGCCTCATCCGCTTCCTGCGCGGCCGTCAAACCTCCACCTGGACGCGTGTTCCGCGCCGGAACATTCAGCAATAAGGGTATCCTTGTGAACGACCTGCGCCTGGCGGTTACCCTCACCGGAAATATCCACACCGACCCTGGAACACAGGTCAAATTGGGATTCCTGGTGCAGGCCCTTTCGCGCCAATTCCACGTCGTGGACGTTGTGGACGCCAACCTCAGCGGCCTGCCGCGGCTGCTCAATGCCCTGTGCGTCATCCATCCCAACCGCCGCATCTGGCGGGAGCGCTTCTACAAAAACCTGTCCGCCTTCGATGCCCGCTCCCGTAAAGCAGGCCGCGCCCTTTCCGCCTTAAAAGGTCAGGTGGATGCTGTCCTGCAAATCGGCGTGCTGTTTGACGCCCTGCGCACCCCCATCGGCCTGCCCTCTGTCATCTACACAGATTACACTGCCCAGCTTTCTGCGGCTCGCCCCGCCGCCGGACGTTCTCCTTTGCCGCCCCAGCAGCGCGCCGCATGGATCGCTCGCGAACGCCAGGCTTTTGCTTCCGCTGCGCATGTCTTCACCCGTGCCGCTTTCGTTCGCCAATCCATCCTCCAGGATTACCACCTCCCCGCCGAAAAAGTCAGCGTCGCGGGCGGTGGGCTAAACCTGCCCGCTCTGCCAGAGCTGCCCACCCGCGATCCTCAGCGCGCCCCAGTCATCCTCTTCATCGGCAAAGAATTTCACCGGAAAGGCGGGGATGTGCTCCTGCAGGCTTTTTCTCAACTGCAAAACCGCTTCCCCCAGGCCCGCCTGCGCCTGCTCACCCACAGGCCGCCCCAGGCCGCCGACACCCCGCCGCAGGTGGAATGGCTGCCCCCCACCTGGGACCGGGCCGCCGTTGCTCGCCTGTATGCCGAGGCGGATGTATTCGTTCTCCCATCCCTCCTCGAAACTTGGGGAGATGTGCTCCTGGAGGCGATGGCTTACGGCCTGCCTTGCGTGGGTGTGTCAGGTGAGGCCATGCCAGAGATCATTCAAGACGGCCAAACCGGCCGCATCGTCCCCCCGCAAGACGCCGCCGCCCTTGCCTTGACTCTGGAGGAACTCCTCTGCAACCCCGCTCAACGGCAGGCGATGGGTCTGGCAGGCCGCCAACGTGTTGAAACGCAGTTCACCTGGGATCATGTGGTCCAGCGCATGGCTCCCGCTATTCTATCCGTACTTCCATCCCCATTGTATTTCGCGAAAGGAGGAGCGCCCTCAAAGGCGTGAATTGTGCATATGAAACGAGCTACTTATTTCCTGATTGTGTTTGTGATGGTGGTCGGCCTCTGGGCAGGCTCCAGCACAACCGGCTACGCCCAAACTGCGGATCCTACCCCCACCCCCGCCGCGGCAGCCCTGGATCCCACCAGCCAGGTCACTTTCCTCACCCTAGGGGAAACAGACACTCTGCTGCGCGGACCGTATGATTCGCTGCGTGTGCGCCTCAGCACCCCCATAGACTGGGTGCTACTGCCAGGCGCTTCGGTGCAGTTGGATCTCTCATCCTCCTACACCACCCTGAAGGGGTTGGATTTTACCGGTACCGGCGCATCTCTGGAGGTGACCTTTAATAATGTACTGGTCACAACCCTACCCCTCGATTGGACCGGCGAGCGCACCCTCATCATCCCCTTACCGTCTGAAGCCCTGGTCTCCCCCCGCAGCGACGGCCGTCACGAGCTGCTGCTCTTCCTCGACGCCGCCATTGACTGCGAATACGACCATTCCACCAGCCTTATCGTTCGGCAGTCCTCGCTCATCAACCTCCCGCACGATACCGCCGCCCCGCGTCTGGATCTCAGCCGCCTGCCCCTGCCCATTTACCAGGACAGCGCCTTCCAGCCCGTCAGCGCGGCTATCATCATCCCCGATAACCCCACCGCGGGTGAACTTCAGGCTGCTCTCACCGTTGCCGGTGGTTTCGGCCGCCTTACCAATAACCGCCTGCCCATGAGCCTCCTGCCCGCGGCCGCCTTCACGCCGGAAGTGCAGAAGGCCAACCACATTTTCATGGTCGGCAAAGCGGATCGGCTCTCCGCGCTCTTTGCCCAGCTCAACCTGCCCGCTGCTTTCCAGGGCGGCACATTCGCTGGGGTAAACTCGGGGGAAGGTGTGGTGCAGATGGCCGCATCACCCTGGAGCACCGCCAATGTTGTACTGGTGGTCAGCGGTGACAGCGACGACGCCGTCAACAAAGCTGCCCAGGCCGTCTCCTCCGGCGTCATCCGCACCAACGCTGCCCCTAATCTGGCCGTCGTCATCGACATCCAGTCCAGCATCGCCGTGCCCACCATCCCCGTCAACCGCACCTTAGGCGAACTGGGGTATGACGTCATCACCCTCGGCGGTTCCGGCATCAGCTCCAGCGAAATTCGCTTCTACATCCCCCCGGGACAGATCACCAACAACGACGCCTATGTAGACATCAACTTCACCAATTCCGCGCTGGTGGATTTTGACCGTTCGGGGTTGGTCGTGCAGCTGAACGATCAGGTCATCGGCAGCGCACGCATCTCCGCAGAAACCACCACCGCCGGTAAAGCGCGCGTCACCATCCCTGCCTACGCCGTTCGCCCAGGCATCAACCGCATGGTCTTCCTGGCCGACCTGCTGCCAATTGACGTGTGTACCGATATCAACCTCAACCGCCTGTGGCTGTCCATCAGCCCCAATTCCATGCTGCACATCCCCCTGGTTCCGGCAGAGCCAATCATCACCAGCCTGCAGAATCTGGGCGCATACCCGCTCAACTTCACCGCCAGCCCCACGCTGAAATCGGTGGCTTTTGTACTGCCCACCCAGGATGCCGCCGCCTGGAACACCGCCGTGCAGTTGGCTGCGGATCTGGGCCGCCGTAGTTATGGTACCCTGGTGGAAGTGGGCGCGGCCTTCGCCGATGCCCTCCCCGAAGATTTTCGCAAGTACCGTGATCTGATCCTGGTGGGGGTTCCCGCAGACCTGCCTCTCATCGCCGAATTGAATCCGGCTCTGCCCGCTCCCTTTGAAAACGGCTCCAATATTGCCACAGAACGCAGTCAACAGGTGCGCTATCGCCTTCCCGACGGCGTCAGTCTGGGCTACTTGCAGTTAGCCCCCGCCCCCTGGAATAATCAGCGCACCGTCTTGGGCGTCTTGGGTTCCACCTCAGAAGGTGTCACCTGGGCAGGCAACGCCCTGGTGACAGCGGCGCTGCGCAGCCAACTCGGCGGTGATTTCGCCGTGGTGCGCGATCTGCAGATCATTTCCAGCGACTCGCGCCTCAACATGCGCACTGCAGATCTGTCTACCACCCTGGTTCCGCCCTCCGAAACCCTGGTCACCCCTGCTCCAGTCGTTCCCTCCGCTGCCCCCGCTCAAAACCAGCCCTGGCTCATTCCAGCCATCATCGCCACCGGTGTCCTCATCGCCCTGGTGCTGATCATCGCCATCCTTAGCGCGCTGCGCAAGAAAGCCTGACAATTCCCCCTGATTAAATTACAGACCCTGGCGTCACTGCCAGGGTCTGTTCATGATAGAATCCAATGGATTCCCTACTCTCCGAATAACGCCCCTTCTCCGCCTTCAAAGAAACCAGCGTCCTCTTCCAAAATCTCCACCATCTTGACTACAATCGCCCCGCGCAGCGCCAGCCGGTTCGGGTCCATATCCACCTTGGGCCGGCCTCTTTGCAGCAGCCCGGTGATGATCGGCCCGGTTATGCGCTTCAGATAACGCCGCAGCCGCATCATCCGCCAATTTCGTTTTTGTTTTCTGCGATCAATCATCAGATGCGATAGAATGAACTCGTGCATTGTCGGCGGCAGCACCCGGAAGGCCGCCTCGTGATTGAGAATTCCCCGCAGCAGTTCCACCATACGGGCCGAGCGCAGTAAATTCCGGTCGGTTTCCACCGCCGGATGGGCAGCAAACGGCACCTTTGGGCTTTGTGCTTCCACCATCTCCCGAAACACCTTTTTGCGTGTGCGCAGATGATCCGGCATTCCGCGCACCACTGCCTGAATGCTCCCCGCCAGCAGCGGATTCAGAACCTCAACATAAGCCGTCTTCAGGTCGGTCAATGCTGCCAATTCATACGGCACACGGAACTGCTGGAACAGGCGGTCGCGCCAGGCGACCAAAGACTCACGGTGCCGCCGCTGCAGCCATTCTGGTAAAGCCTGCTGCAAATTCTCCTCCGGCGGGCAAAGCGGCAAGTTGTCGTAATCTATCAGCATCATGCAAGCAATCGCCCGCCGCGCCTCATACCCCGTTGCCGGCACTGCCGTCGCCCCAAAGGCCTCATCCCCGCGCACAATTCCGGTGATGCCCTCATCCACCAGCGTCTTCCAGGTGGCAAAACCGTCCAGGTACCCGCGGATATGATCCACCCGCCCCTCACCGGCCTGCAAAAACCGCCGCAGCACCAGGCCTGGGTGTACCGTGCCGTCCATCTCCATCGGAAAATAGCGAAAAGGAATCCCAAAATATTCCGTCAGCCGCCGTGCCACGGCTGCATCGCTTTTCGGCTGCTGCAAAGCCGCCTTCGTGCCCCAGGTGATGCAGGGTAGATTCTCACGCAGCCCCATGCCCATCAGTAAGGCGCGGCTGTCCACCCCACCCGAAAGCGGCAGCACCCAATAGCGCGGGTCAGGGTGCAGCTTGTTCAGAACGCCTTCCACAACGGCCGCTAACCTCTGCCGCTGCTCTGCATCGGAAATTGGATTCACCTCAAAACGCACTGGCCGCGTTTCCACCTGCGCTTGCCAGTTGTCCATATCAAACCGCAGCGTTGAATCCCCAGGTAGATGCTGAATGCGCTCATCCCAACTGTACCCCGGGCCCAACGTGCCCGAAGACAGCATCCAGGCCATCGCCTGGCGGTTCAACATAAAGCTTTCCAAAAAAGCCACAATCGCCCGCTGGGAGGTCGACGCGATAAAAAACCGTTCCGTCTGCGCCGTCCAAACCGTCCGGCTAGCCAGCGCGTCGGTCACAATCTCTACCCCCGTCTCCGTCTGCCGAAAGACAGCAAAAGACCCATCCAGGGCTGTCCCCGGCTGCCACCAGGGTTCGCCGTTTTCGGTCAGCCCCAGGCAGATGCTGGCCCCGTGGACGTTCACCGCCGGGCTGTTCTGATACACGGCTCCGATCCGTCTGCCGCTGCGCACAATTAAGGCCGGGGTGTTCGGTAAATGATCCATCTTCAGCCTGCCCGCCAGTCTTTGCAGACGGCTCTCTATCATCGGCAGGTCTTCTTCTTTCCGAACAACCACATACGTCACCCTGGCCATGCTATGCTCCTTTGCATCTGAAATTAAGGCTGAATGTGGATCTCCGCCGTGCCTGCAGCGGGCTGCACCATCACGCTGCCCCGTTCAAAATCGCGCCGCCAGCCTCCTGCCGCAGCATACCGTTCGCCCAAAGCCCCACCCAGTTCCACCCGGTAGTTCTCATACAGCCAGGCGGTGGTATATTCCTCATAATAGGTATAGCGGAAGGTGACTCCTCCTAAATCTGCCAGGATGGCAGAAGCCAGTGCAAACTCCTGTCGGGCCAAATCCGTTTCGCTGCCCTGGGCCACCAAGATCAGTTGTTTGCCCATACGCTGCGCGCTTTCCACCATCTTCATTTCCTTTTCCCAGATCTCCCGGCTGTGATAGCCGTCCTGCCAATCCACTGCAAAGCTCTCCACCATCACCCCATCCAGCACCCCCAAAAAAGGCAGCAATTCGTCCGTACTGTCCACGTCCAACACATTCGCATACAGCGGTCGATGATTGGGGCGGGTATAGGTTTGGTATATACGCTCCAAGAAACTCAAAACCGCCTGCCGGTAGCTGTCATCATCCGGGTAGCGCCCCGGCAAGGCATCCGCCCGCCTGCGTTTATCCAGGTTGGCCTCAACATTATCCAGGAACAGGCCGTCCCAACCGCCCGTTTCCTGCCCCATCTGTGCTCGTTCCAGCCAAAAATCCTGCCAGCCGGCGTTCCCCGGATCCATCATCACGTAGCCGCCGTTGTTCTTCATCTTACGGCCGTTCACGTCCAGCAAGAACCAGTCCGGGTGTTCATTCGCAATCCAACAGTAATCCCCTGGCTGATTCGCCGCCTGGTTCTGATACGGACGCTTCTGGCAGTCTTCCATATCCAAAATAGCGTCAAAACGCAGATACTGCAAAAAGTGCCCCTTCGCTCCCACCGCCCGCATCTGTTCGCGCTCGGCCTCATCCCCACCGGTCAGGATGAAGAGATCGAAGTTCTGGGCAATCTTGGCCAAGTCGCCGTCTTTGGGTGGTTTGTAAAACCAGGCCAGCCGGGGTGAATACGGCGGGCTGACACTCGGTTGAACCGTGGGGGGTTCTAGCCGCTCAACTGCGCCGGTTGGAGTCATTTCTGGCTCAATTTCAGCCGCTGTCGGCTGTGTGCCGATCATCGCGCGCACCCCCATCCACGTTACCGCGATCACCAATCCCAATAATACAGTTAAGAAAAGTAAGCGTAAGGTTTTCATAATTGTCGAGTAATTTTACCAAATTAAACAACGAACCGGTGATGTCCTCACCGGCTCGTCAAGATTTTAGAAAGAGATTACGCTTCGCGCAGCGTGATCACCGTTTCAATTTTGGCGGTTTTGCTGATCATAGCCTGTACCGAGCAGTACTTCGTCTCCGAAAGTTCCACCGCCCGCTCCACCGCTTCTCGCTGCAAATTTCGCCCTGTGACGATGTACTCCACCTGCACATAGGTATATACCCTCGGGTGGCTTTCAGCGCGTTCACCTCGCGCCACCACCTCAAAGCCGGTCACATCCTGGTCTTTCTTCTTCAAAATTGCCATCACATCCAAAGCCGTGCAGCCCGCCATGCCAATCAGGATCAATTCCATGGGGCTGAAGCCGTCGTTGTCGCCGCCAAACTCCGGTGTAGTACCGATAGGCAGCTCAAACCCCGACTGCCCCGAACCGATGAAGCTCATCCCGTGTTTCCAAATGACTTTGCCTTCTTTCATCGCCATTGTGTTCGCTCCTGATGCGGTTAAAGTTCGTCTTCAATCACCTGCTGGAGCTTGGCCAGCAGCTGCGCCTCTGGCACTGCCCCCACAATCTCGCCTGCGCCTTCGTTGATCACCGTGTGTGGAACACCAGAAACGCCGTATTGATCCGACAAATCCGGAAATTCCATAGCTTCCACCATCTCAGCCTCAATCAGCGGGTTTTCCATAGCAAATTGGTGCGCCAGTACCACCGCCTGCGGGCAGTAAGGGCAGGTGGGGGTCACGAATACCTGAAAAGTCACTGGTGTTTTCACCTGCCGCAAAAATTCCCGCGTTTCTGCGCCCAGGCCCGAATCGCCCGCCGAAACCATGAGGATGCTGCGTACCAGACTGGTAAACTCATGACCGCCAGGGATACCTGCAAAGCGCACCCCTAAATCCGCGATTTCACCCTCGCGCATTTCACCGACCACAATCCCCGGGGCTTTATCCACATGGTAGCGCTCGGCAATTTTTACATCCTCATTGATGTCGTATGACTTCAGGTGCACCTTATCCGAGAGGGCAGTCACCTCTTCCAATAAATCCAGGGTCTGTTCACAATAAGAACAATTCTCTTCCGTGCTGCCAAAGAAAGCCACACCCACTTCACGGTCCAATGCGGCAAAAATCTGGCTCAGTTGTTTGCGTAAGTTGGCATCCAACATCTGACTCATCCTATCATCTCCTCACAAGATCATCGGCCCGCAGCCCCACCGGGGCTGTGCACTTTCGCTATCAAGTAAAACAACCGCTCTCCACCACGCCGCACACCGGACAAGTCAGGTTCAGGGTTCCGTCATAATCCAAAACACCTTCACCACAGCGCGGGCACAATCCTTTTGGGCGAGCCTCAGAAGAGCGCTCGGTTTTGGGGCTTGGGTTCTTACCCTCACCTATTGGTTCCGGCTTCGGCACTACGCAGAACATCGCCGCCTGCCCTTACTTGAGAAAGTCGTCCAACTGCAGTCGGTGCAGCAGCCGCTGGTGAACAGCGTCAGGCAGAGCGTCTGGGGTCTCCTGCTGATACAGCTCCACAGTTCGCCGCAGGGTGTTCACCACCACGGTGCAGTTGCGGCAGCTCTGTAAATGCTGCTCCAGCGCCTCACACAACTGCCCGTCCAGCGTTCCGTCCACATAATCGGAGAGGGAGGCCAATAAGTCTTCGCAGTGACCCTTATTCTTCATCCGCGCTCACTTTCTGCATGCGCTCACCAAAATACGCCGAAAGCGCCTCGCGCAGCTTAAGCCGCGCCCGAACCAACCGCGTTTTCACCACATCCTCTGCCACACCCAGCGCCTCAGCTGTCTCACGCACCGACAAGCCCTGCAAATCGCGCAGCACAAACACCGAGCGCAGCGCGGGTGAAAGTTCCGCCACCGCCCGGTCCATCTGGGCCTTGGTTTCGCTGGAAAGCATCTCGGCCTCCGGCAGGCAGCACCAATCCACAATCTGCTGCGGGTGCGGCAAACCGTCATCCTCGTCCGCGTCACCAGGCTCATCCACCAGCGTCACCTGCGGTTTCTTGCGCCGCAGCACCATCAAAGCCTCGTTGGTGGCAATGCGGAACAGCCAGGTAGCCAAACTGGAGCGGCCCTCAAACCCAGGCAGTGCCTTCATCGCCTTCACAAAGGTTTCCTGCAGCACGTCTTCAGCGTCTTGCTCGTTCGCGGTGATCTTCAGCCCCAGTCGGTACACTTGGGGCGAATACCGCGCCACCATCCGCGCAAATTCCGCTCGGTCTCCCGCGCGCAAGGCTTCCAGCGATAACGGCGCATCATTCATCCAGCATTCTATCCTGTTTGATGATCTCGTTTTGAAAAAAGTGACATTCCGTCTAGCCTACGACAACGGCCAGTTAGGCAGCACGTCTATATCCAAGCTGTCTGTCTTGCCGTGCACAAACCGGTAATGCCCCGCCGCGGCGATCATGGCGGCGTTATCTGTGCACAGCGTAAAAGCTGGAATCTGCACAGGGAATTCCTTTTGCGCCAGAAAAGCCTCGCGCAGCGGCCGGTTGGCCGAAACCCCACCCGCCAAAAGGATCTGTCGCACACCAAATTTCCGCGCCGCAGCCAGGGTCTTGGTCAGCAGCACATCAATCACCGCCGCCTGGAAACTTGCCGCCAGATCCGCCACTGGCAAAGGCCGCGTATCTTGCTCATATTCCTTCACCGTGCGCAATACGGCCGTCTTTAGCCCGCTGAAAGAAAAGTCCCAGGTACCTTCCAGGCGCGAGCGCGGGAACTGAAAGGTAAAGGGGTTCCCCTGCTCTGCCGTCTTTTGAATCGACGGCCCGCCCGGATACGGCAGTCCCAAGAGCCGCGCCACCTTGTCAAACGCCTCGCCCGCAGCATCGTCCAGTGTGGCCCCCAGGCGTTGATACGTCAGGTGATCTGTCATCAAATTCAGCTCAGTGTGCCCCCCCGAAACCAGCAAAGCCAGCAGCGGGAATTCCGGCGCAGGCGGTGGATCTGCCGCCTCAGCCGGATACACCCACGCTGAGTAAATATGTCCCTCCAGGTGGTTGACCCCCACTAGCGGCTTTCTGGAGGCCAGGGCCAGCCCTTTGGCGGCGTTCATCCCTACCAAAAGCGAACCAGCCAGCCCAGGCCCGCGGGTCACTGCAATAGCGTCTACGTCTTTGATCCCCAGATGAGCCTGCTGCAGCGCCTGTTCCACCACCGCGTAGATGGTCTGAACATGCTGCCGCGAAGCCACCTCTGGGAAAACGCCGCCGTATTTCGCATGCAGATCAATTTGCGTCGCCACAACACTGGTATGCAGTGCGCGCCCGTTCTCCAGGATGGCGGCTGCCGTCTCATCGCATGAGGTCTCAATACCCAAGACCCGTACAGGAAAAGTATCGTTGGTAATCTTCTCGTTCATGTCCGATTTATACCATAACTCATCGTGAGCAGCCTCATCCTGTTGCACAAATTTAACGCCCACCAGTCTTTTTCATCGGCAGCACCAGATTGTATGGGTACACAGGCCCCAAAACAGTGAATTTGCCTTCCGGCGTAACGGTGTAGGTATCTTCAATGCGCACGCCCAGACCGCGCTCCGGATAATACAGCCCCGGCTCCAGGGTGAACACCGCCCCAGGGATCAACGTATCTTTGGGTGAGGCTAGCATACCCGCGCTGGGCAGTTCATGAATAAACAGGCCCACCCCGTGACCCAGTGAATGCACATAGCCCACCTCGGTCTCGGGTTGGCTCATCACCGTGGGGTGTCCCATGGCCTCAAATAGCTCGCAAGTGCGCTTCTGATAATGCGGGAAATGCTTACCCATCTCCAGCTCTGAAACCAGGGTCTGATACACGCTCAGCACCTGTTCATACAGTTTCAAGGCCTCATCGGTGGCATACCCCAGGCTCCAGGTGCGCGTAAAATCGTAGAAGTAGCCGCCCCCGGCTTCATTGGGGAAGATGTCAAACACAATCGTCTGTCCCAGCCGCAGCACGTCCGTGGGGTTGCCGCTGGAATGCGGCACGCCCGCGTCGTGGCCGATCGCAAAAATCGTATCTTCGGGGTTTTCCGCCCCGCGCTCAGCCAGCCACAAATTGATCTTGGCCTTCACATCGCGAATGGTCAAAGGCTCGCCGTCTGCACGCAGCAATACCTCACCCCGCACCGGGCTGCTGGTCAGCAGGTCGGCCACCATACCCACCACGGTGGTCGTCACTTCGCCCATGCGCCGGATGCGAGCCAGCTCCGTTTCCTCTTTGGTAGCCATCGCCCGCAGCAAAAAATCCTCTTTCGGGTAGCCCACCAGTTCCAGGTCCGGCAGCAGTTGGCTCAAGCGGTCTAAAACTGCGTAGCCCCGGCCAATATCCGTCTGGCCGTACAACGCCACCTTACCACGCGTCACACCCACATCCTCAAACATGCGCTTGTAGCGCAGCGCCATCGCCAGCAGCCGGTCGCCTTCGGCCTCTTTCATCAGCTCCGCAAACGGGTACAGCGAATAGCTGCGCGTTTGCAAACCCGTTTTGGCAGCCTCATCCCGTTCCATTGAACCGTGAAACAGCACCGGAGCTTCTCCTCGCTTTTGGATCAAATCAGCCTGGGTCACATGCCCGCCGCCGGTTAAATACACCATGTAAGGGTTGTGCTGCAGCGGACCCGTGATGAGCATGGCATCCATGCCGTTCTCTGCCATCAATTGATCCAGGTCAGTTTTCATGTTGTGCTCCTATCGTGATTGAGTTGTGGTTTAAAGTCGTTCAAAGCATTTTTCAACCCGACCAAAAAAGCCCCTTCTTGATCCGGCAAGACCGTGCGCGGGTCAAAAACGACTCGCTCATCTTGAATACGGGCGATAATAGGCGGGTTGGTCTTGCGCAGCCGTGCCAAAAATTTCCCCGGCTGCCGTACATTAAGCGCGTACAGAAAGGTCGGTAAGGTTTCCTCAGGTAAACTCCCCCCGCCCACCGTGGACTCCCCCGCCAAAACCTCACCATGGCCGGTTTCTTCCACCCAGCGCAGAGCGCGTGCGCGCAGCGCCTCTGGCGTGTACCCAATCATCTGCCACACCGGGATCTCCCTCTCAGCTTCGTCACGGAGGTAATGGGTCAGCGTAGCGCTCAGCGCGCTCAGGCACAGTTTATCCGCCCGCACAGCCCGCGCCAGCGGGTGCTTCTTCAATTTAGTCACCAACTCTGCCTTGCCCACCACAATACCGGCCTGCGGGCCGCCCAGCAGCTTATCCCCCGAAAAGCAGATCAGATCTGCGCCCGCGTCCATCGCTTCCTGAATGGTTGGCTCATGCGCCAGCCCATAGCGCGCCGTGTCCAGAAAAGATCCCGAACCCAGATCATCCAACACCACAGCCCCGCGGGCGTGCGCAACTTGAACAATATCCTTAAATTCCGGCTCACTGGTGAAGCCGATGATGCGAAAGTTGGATGAATGTGCGCGCATTACAATTGTCACGGACTGCTCATCCAAAGCTGCTTCATAGTCCCGCAAATGCACCCGGTTGGTGGTGCCCACCTCCACCAGTTTAGCCCCCGACTGGCGCATCACATCGGGTACCCTGAAGCCGCCGCCAATTTCCACCAATTGACCGCGCGAAATCGCCACCCGCTTACCCTTCGCCAAAGCGCTCAACGCCAGCAGCACCGCTGCCGCGTTGTTGTTCACTACCAAGGCCGCCTCTGCGCCAGTCAATAATTTCAGCAAGGCTTCGGCATGTACGCTGCGCGACCCCCGGGTGCCTTTGGGTAAATCAAACTCCAGAGTCGAATAGCCCCCACCCACCACCTGCACAGCCCGCACCGCCTCGCGGCTCAGCGGCGCTCGCCCCAAATTGGTGTGCAGAATGACCCCCGTGGCATTGATCACCGCCACCAGGGTCGGCGCCAGCCAGCTTTCAAGCTGCATTCTCACCCGCTCCAGCAGCAAGGCTCCCTGCGGAATCGTTCCGCCTGCCTGAAATTCCTTACGCACCTGCCCCAACGTGTCGCGGATGGCGCGCAGGGTCAGCCCGCGCCCATATCCCGCCACCAGCTCTGCCGCCGTGCGAGTTTGAAGCAGCTGCTCCACCGATGGCAGTTCGCGCAGGTCACTCATTCTCAGGAACCCCCGGTTGGAACTGACTACGCTCGCGCATCCGCAGGAAAAATTCAATTAGAACAAACCCCAATCCTAAAAACACAGCCATCTGCGTGGTCATCACTCGCCCCATCATCAGCCATACCAGAATATCGCCGTACACCCCCACCCAAATCGCCTGGCGCACGATCGCCGTTCCTTCCATGCCGTGCCTGCCCGCAAAGCGGCGGTGAATCAGCGCGATCAGCGGCATCACGGTTCCGCTGAGGGCCTGCAGCAGGAAAAGCATGAACAACCAACGCGGGCCCAGGGTGGGCAGAGTAAAAAAAACCAACACCGCTACCCCTCCCCAACCGACAACAGCCAACAAGAGACCGGCAAAAATAAACGGACTTAAAGGCAGCATGCTTCGTGGCTCCTAGGCGCAACCAGGATGTGTATCTTGATTATACCCGCCTTTGCCGCTTTCCACTCAACCCCTCAGGCCCGCCAACCCTCTTCGCCGGTAATTTTAGATTGACACCTTGACAAATCGTATATTGTGATAGAATGGGTAGAAATTAATCCTGGGCGTTCAACGCCCACTCATCCAGAGAGGTGGAGGGATCGGCCCTGTGAAACCTCGGCAACCACAATCAGACGATTGTAGGTGCCAATTCCGGCAGAAGCAGCCCAATGGGGCGGACTTCTGGGAGATGAGGGAAGCATATGCATGTCATGATGCCTCTCGTTTCCTACGTAGAGGCTTTTTTTATGAGGAGCGGAACATGATAACAACTAATTGGACCAACCGACGCTACCTGGATGCCCTGGCACAAAAAGTACTGGTCTTCGACGGTGCAATGGGAACCAGCCTGCAAAAGATGAACCTCACCGCCGAAGATTTCGGCGGCGAGCGCACCCTGGGCTGCAACGATTATCTGGTCATCACTCAACCCGCCGCGGTGGAAAAGGTACACCGCTCCTTCATGGAAGCCGGCGTGGACGTTTTGGAAACCTGTACCTTCCGCGCCAACCGTCTGACCCTGGGTGAATACGGACTGGGCAGCCGCGTGCTCGAGATCAACCGCGCTGCTGCCGCCCTGGCCCGCAAAGTCGCTGATGAATATGCCGCTGCCACCGGTCAACCGCGCTTCGTCGCCGGTTCCATCGGCCCCAGCGGCAAGCTCCCCTCCATGAACGACCCAGAGCTCTCCAACATCACCTTCCAGGAGCTGTCCGATATCTTTGCTGAACAGGCTCAAGGTCTCATCGAAGGCGGCGCGGATCTGCTCCTTATCGAAACTTCGCAGGATATTCTGGAAGTCAAAGCTGCCATTGACGGCCTGCAGCAGGCTTTCGAGCATACTCAAACTCGCCTGCCCATTCAGGCTCAGGTCACCTTAGACACCACCGGCCGCATGCTCCTCGGCACCGACATCACCGCCGTCCTGGCCATCCTGGAAGGCCTGCCCATCGATGTCATCGGCCTCAATTGCTCCACCGGCCCCGATTACATGCGCGAACCCATCCGCACCCTGGGCGAGCTTTCGCCCCTGCCCATCTCCTGCATCCCCAACGCCGGTCTGCCCCTCAATGTGGATGGTCAGGCGGTCTACCCGCTGCTGCCGGAGCCTTTTGCCGAAGAGATGGCCGAATTTGTGCGCAAATACCGCGTTTCGGTAGTCGGCGGCTGCTGCGGCACCACCCCAGACCATATGCGCCTGCTGGTTGAAAAGCTGCGCGGTCAGCCTGCCCCCACGGTGAATGGTCCAACCGTCCCTCGTCTGGCATCCGCCATTCAGGCCCAGCCCATGCAGCAGGAGCCGCGTCCTTTCCTCATTGGTGAACGGCTCAACACCCAGGGCTCGCGCATCTTCAAGCAAGCCATCCTCAACGAAGATTTCGACGCTGCCCTCACCATCGCTCAACAGCAAATTGATTCCGGCGCCCACGGGTTGGATCTCTGCACCGCCCTCACCGAACGCCCCGATGAAGGCGAACTCATGCGCCGCCTGATCAAAACTCTGGCGCCCGTAGTGCGCATCCCCCTGGTCATTGACACCACCGAACCCGAGGTGCTGGAACTGGCTCTGCAAACCGCCCCCGGCCGCTGTCTGATCAACAGCACCCATCTGGAGAGCGGGCGCACCCGCATGGACCGCATTTTGGCATTAGCCAAAAAGTACAACGCCGCCGTTATCGCCCTGACCATTGACGAAGGCGGTATGGCCAAGACCGCCGAGCGCAAGCTGCAGGTGGCCCGCCGCATCTACCACATCGCCGTCAATGAATTTGGCCTGCGCCCGCACGATTTGGTCTTCGACGACCTCACCTTCACCCTCGCCACCGGCGACCCCGAATTTGCCACCTCTGCCGTGGAGACCATCGAGGGCATCCGCCAGATCAAAAAAGAGCTGCCCGGCGTCCTCACATCTCTGGGCGTCAGCAACGTTTCCTTTGGTCTGGCCCCCGCCGCCCGCGCTGTCATCAATTCAGTCATGCTCTACCACGCCGTGCAGGCGGGGCTGGATATGGCCATCGTCAACCCCGCTCATATCGTCCCCATCGCGGAAATCCCCGCCGAAGAACGCCTGCTGGCCGAAGACCTCATCTTTAACCGCCATCCTGAAGCTCTTCAGCGCTTACTGGCACATTTCCAAAACCGCAGCGGTCCAGCCAACGTCCAGGCCTCCACCCAACAGGCTGAACTCAGCGCCATGACCCCCGAACAGCGGCTGCACTGGCGCATCCTCCACCGCCACAAAGAGGACATCGAAGCTGATATTGACGCCATCATTCAGCGAGAACAAGGCAGCAAGCACGCTGCTGCCGTCACGATCTTGAACACCGTCCTGCTGCCCGCCATGAAAGAAGTTGGCGATAAATTTGGCTCCGGTGAGCTGATCCTGCCTTTCGTCCTGCAGTCCGCCGAAGTCATGAAGAAAGCCGTCGCCCACCTGGAAAACTATCTGGAGCGTAAAGCCGGAACCAGCAAAGGCACCCTGGTGCTTGCTACCGTATATGGAGATGTACACGACATCGGCAAGAATCTGGTAAAAACCATCCTGTCCAACAACGGCTACACCGTCATCGACCTGGGCAAGCAGGTTCCCGCCGATACGATTATCTCCAAAGCGGTAGAGGTCAAGGCCGACGCCATCGGCCTCAGCGCCCTGCTGGTCAGCACCAGCAAGCAAATGCCCCTCATTGTCAACGAACTGCACCGCCGTGGTCTGTCTTTCCCCGTCCTCATCGGCGGAGCTGCCATCAACCGCCGCTTTGGCCGCCGCATTCTGCGCACGGAATCCGGCGATTCCTATGCCGCCGGGGTGTTCTACTGCAAAGATGCCTTCGAGGGTCTGGCGGTCATGGACACTCTTGCGGACCCCCAGCAGCGCACGGCTGCCCTGGAAGCTGTTCAGCGTGAATCCGATATGGAATTCAACCGCGCCGCCGCCGAAGCCGCTGCGCCTGCCGGCCCCACTCGCCGCGCCCAAATCGCCCCCGCCGCGTTCATCCCTCGCCCGCCCCTCTGGGGGCCGCGCCTCGTGCGCGATATGCCCCTGGAAATGGTCATGCAGCACCTTTCCAAGAACGAGCTTTTCCGCCTGTCGTGGGGTGCCAAAAACACCCACGGCCCGGCCTGGGAAAAATTACAGGCCGAATACGAAGAGCGCCTCGACCGCATGCGTAAACAGGCCGTGTTGGAAGGCTGGCTGCGCCCCCAGGCAGTTTACGGTTATTGGCCCGCCCAGGCTGACGGCGACGATTTGGTCATCTTTGAGCCTGGCAGCGTGGCTTCTGGTTCTCCCGCCGAAATTCAACGCTTCCAGTTCCCGCGTCAGCACAACGGTGAATTCCTCTGCCTGGCAGATTATTTCCTGCCCCTCGGCGCACCGCAGATGGATGTAGTCGCCTTCCAGGTGGTCACCGTCGGGCTGGAAGCCACCCAGCGTTTTGACCGCCTGCAGGAAGCTGGCGACTATTCCGAAGCCTATTTCACTCACGGGTTGGCCGTGCAGACCGCCGAAGCCACCGCCGAATACCTCCACCGCCACATCCTGCGCGAATTGGGCCTGCCTTTGGAGCAGGGCAAACGTTACTCCTGGGGATACCCCGCCATCCCCGAGCTGCCCGATCATGCCAAAGTCTTCGAACTGCTTCCCGCCGAAAGCGAGTTGGGCATGTCCCTCACCTCGGCCTACCAACTGGTTCCCGAACAGTCCACCGCCGCCATCATCGTCCACCACCCCGCCGCCAAATATTTCAACATCGGTGAATCGCGCGTAGATCAGCTCATGCGCGGTTCTGCAGGAGGACAGCCATGAACTTAACCCCTGCCGCCACTCCCAGCCGCAATTCCCTGCTTTGGGAGATGCTGCGTTCCCAACCTCACCCCATCATCGGCGATGGAGCCATGGGAACCCTGCTCAACCAGCGTGGAGTGGCTTTTGACGATTGCTTTGACAAGCTCAACCTGGACCAGCCCGCCGTGGTGGCTCAAATCCACCGTGAATACATCGAAGCTGGCTCGCAAATGATCCAGACCAACACCTTCAGCGCCAACCGCTACAAACTGGCACGCCACGGTCTGGAAAACCAAACCGCCCAAATCAACGCTGCCGCGGTGGAACTGGCTCGCCGGGTGATCCTGGCTTCTTTTAAAGATGTCCTTATCGCCGGAGATATTGGTCCCCTGGGCGTGCGCCTGGCTCCCTTTGGTCGGGTACAGCTGGAAGAGGCCCGTCAGGCCTTTGCCGAGCAAATTGATGCCCTGGCCAGCTCCGGCGCAGATGTGCTCATCATTGAGACCATGACCGACTTATATGAAGTCGTGGCCGCCATCGAGGCCGCTCGCCATGTGGCCCCCCACCTGCCCATCATCGCATCCATGACCTTCACCCGCGATGACCGCACCCTCCTCGGCGATTCCCCCGCCAAGGTGGCCGTCCGCCTGCAGCAAACCGGCGCGGATGTCATCGGCGTCAATTGTTCCGGCGGTCCCTCCCAGATCCTGCGCATTCTCAAAGCCATGCGTCAGGCTGTCCCCGACGCCGCCTATTCCGTCATGCCCAACGCAGGTTGGCCGGAGCAGATGGGTGGCCGCATCATGTACCCGGCTGCCGCTGATTACTTTCATGAATATGCGCTGGCGTTCTGGCAGTCCGGTGCGCACCTCATCGGCGGCTGCTGCGGAACCACCCCCGCCCATATCCACACCATGTGTCAGGCCGTCCAAACTGCCGACCCCAAAACCTGGGCGTCCGCTGTGCCCGCTGCGGCCGCTGAAGTGGAAGACACCGTCGCCGACGCCTTTCAACCCACCCAACTGGCCGAAAAACTGGCGGCAGGCCGCTTTGTGATCTCGGTAGAAATGGACCCTCCCCGCGGGGTGTCTACCCATAAGCTCCTCGCCGGAGCCAGCCTGCTCTCTGACGCGGGCGCAGACGTGATCAACGTGGCCGACAGCCCCATGGCGCGCATGCGCATGAGCCCCTGGGCGGTCTGCAACCTGCTCCAGCGTAAAATTAATGTCGAAACTGTGGTCCATTTTCCCACCCGCGGTCGATCCCTGCTGCGCATTCAAGGTGACCTCCTTGCAGCCCATGCCCTGGATGTGCGCAATGTCTTCGTGGTCATGGGCGACCCCACCGCCATTGGCGACTATCCCGAAGCCATGGATAATTACGACCTGGTTCCCTCCGGCCTGATCAAACTCATCAAGCAGGGCTTCAACGCGGGCGTGGATCACGCCGGAACCGAAATTGGACAACCTACCAGTTTCTTCGTCGGCTGCGCCTTGAATCTGAATCCATCCGACCCGCAGCAGGAGATCAAGAACCTGCGCCGCAAGCTCAGTGCCGGGGCTGATTTCCTCCTGACACAGCCTGTTTTCAATCCCGGCGCTGCTCAAGCCTTCCTAAAGCTCTACACCGACCAGTACGGCCCCTTGCGGGTGCCACTCCTGGCCGGCATCCTGCCGTTGGCCAACGCCCGCCATGCCGCATACTTGCATCACGAAGTCCCCGGGATCAATATCCCAGCCGAACACATGCGCCGCATGGAAGAATCGGGAGAAAACGGCGCTGCCGTCGGGGTGCAAATTGCGATAGAATTAATTCAGCAAGTGCGCGCCTTTTCACAAGGCATTTATTTGATCCCGGCCTTCAACCGCTTTGATTACGCTGCCGAAATCATCGAGGCCGTGCGGGCAGAGGACTAAAGGACTGTTTTCTATGCTTTTAACCATTGACATTGGCAACACCAACCTGACCCTGGGCCTGTACGAAGGCACAAAATTGGGCGGGCGCTGGCGCCTGGCCACCGATCACGAACGTATGCCGGACGAATACGGCCTGCAAATTCTGGGCCTGCTGCAGCACGGCGGCTGTGCTCCCACCCAGTTGGACGGCATCTGCCTTTCTTCCGTGGTTCCGCCGCTCACCAGCCGCGTGGTGCAGGCATGTCAGCAGTACCTGCATCAATCCCCTCTGGTGGTTAGCAGCGAGTTAAAAACCGGCATCGCCATCCTCTATGAGGATCCCAAGACCGTGGGCGCAGACCGCATTGCCGATGCCGTCGCTGTCCATTATCTCTTCGGCGGTCCAGCCTGCGTCGTAGATTTTGGCACTGCCACCACCTTCAACGCCATCACTGCTGACGGCTCCTACCTGGGCGGTGCCATCGCCCCCGGCATCGGCATCGCCACAGATGCCCTCTTCCAGCGCGCCGCCAAGCTGCCCCGCGTGGATCTGCTCCCCCCGCCCTCCGTCATCGGCCGCAACACCGTCCACGCCCTGCAGTCTGGCTTGCTTTACGGCTACGTCGCGATGGTCGAAGGCATGGTGGCCCGCTTCCGTCAGGAATTGGGCCCGGAGATGAAAGTCATCGCCACCGGCGGCAATTCCGAACGGATTGCCAAACACACCGCTGCCATCCAAACCATCGCCCCCTGGCTCACCCTCGACGGCTTACGCATCCTCTGGGAACTGAATCAAAATGACGGAAACTCCCTTCCAGAATAGAACCATCGTCCTCGGCGTCACCGGCTCCATTGCCGCCTATAAAGCTGCCGAAATCGCCTCCCGCCTGCGTCAGATGGGCGCGCTGGTGGAGGTTGTTCTCACCCAATCCGCCTGCCATTTCATCTCCCCCCTGACCTTTGCCTCAGTCACGGCGCGCAAAGCTTATGTGGATCAAGACCTGTGGGGCAATGAAGGCCACGTGATTCACATCGGCCTGGGGCGCGCGGCCGACCTGCTGCTCATCGCCCCCGCCAGCGCTACCACCCTGGCCAAGCTCGCTCACGGCATCGGCGATAATCTGCTCACCGTCACCGCCCTGGCCAGCCACTGTCCCATGATCCTGGCCCCTGCCATGGACGCGGGTATGTACGCTCACCCTGCCACCGCCGCCAACGTGGAGATTCTGCGCGCGCGCGGTGCAGTTTTCGTTGGGCCAGCCGCCGGTCACCTGGCTTCTGGCCTGGTGGGCGTGGGGCGCATGGCTGAACCCGCCGAAATCCTGGATACAGCCCGTCTGATTCTGGCCCAATCTGGCCCTCTGAGCGGAAAGCACATCGTCATCACCGCCGGAGGAACGCAGGAACCAATTGATCCTGTGCGCGTCATCACCAACCGCTCCTCCGGTAAACAGGGGTACGCCGTCGCGCGGGCGGCCCTCGATGCGGGTGCGACCGTCACCCTCATCACCGCTCCCACCTCCCTGGTTCCTCCTCTCGGCTGCCGGGTCGTGTCCGTTAAAACCGCCGCCGAAATGCAGGCCGCCGTGCTGGCCGAAACTGCCCAGGCGGATGCCCTGGTGATGGCCGCTGCCGTGGCAGATTTTCGCCCCGCCCAGGCCAGCAGCGAAAAAATCAAAAAAGAAAAA
The DNA here is from genome assembly GCA_029975215.1 of Levilinea sp. Classification (GTDB taxonomy): domain Bacteria; phylum Chloroflexota; class Anaerolineae; order Anaerolineales; family Anaerolineaceae; genus Levilinea. Next base: position 9,379 of record JARKPO010000066.1, on the reverse strand, counting down.
ACCATCCCCCAAATTCACCTGGAACGCACCGCCGACATCCTGGCAGATGTGGCTGCGCGCCGCGCCCAAAGCGGTTTTCCCCGTCGGGTGGTGGGTTTCGCCGCCGAGAGCCAGGATCTGCTGCAAAATGCGCAGTCCAAGCTCACCCGCAAACATCTGGACCTCATTGTAGCCAATGACATCACCGCCCCTGATGCCGGCTTCGAAGTCGAAACCAACCGTGTGACCCTCTTGTTTGCCGACGGCCGAACAGAAACCCTGCCGCTTCAGCAAAAAACAGAAGTTGCTCGCCGGATTGTGGATGCACTGGTAGAATGGAGCTAACCTTCTGACTGCCTGTGCGCGCTGCCCTATGATCAACCTGCCCATTCTGCCTTCTCTCCGGCGTCTCTGGCTGTTCCTTCTCGCTCTCCTGGCGACGGCGGCTCTCTCGGGCTGTCAGGCCGTTGTGGCCGCCCCCCAGCCCACCCTGCCGCCGCCCCCTGTCGAGCCTACCCCCCTTCCGCCTACCCCCTGGGTCATGCCCACCCTGCTGCCCAGCCTCACGCCTTCTTCTCTGCCGCCTCCCACCCAGCCGCCCCCGCCTCAGTTCACCCCCACCGTAACCACCACCCCAGCCGTCATGGGAGTATTTGGCTTCCCAGAGGGCGTCAACCCCCTCACCGGCCTCGCGGTGGAAGACCTCACCCGCCTGGAGCGCCGCCCAGTGATGGTCAAAGTCTCCAATGCTCCGCCCTCGGTGCGTCCCCAGGCCGGCCTTTCCTTTGCCGACCTGGTGTTTGAATACTACATTGGCGAAGGCGCCAACCGCTTTTTGGCTGTTTTTTACGGACAGGATGCAGCTCGCGTTGGGTCTCTGCGTTCCGGCCGTCTGATCGACGGCCAACTGGTCAGCATGTATCAAGGCCTCCTGGCCTATGGATCCGCTGACCCCCAGGTGGATGAAGTCCTGGAAGAAACCCTGGGCGACCGCGCCATTTCCAACCTGGAAGCCAACTGTCCCACCTTCTGCGGGCGCGATACCCACTCCTCCCCCTGGATCTACGCCAACACTGCCTCTCTCAGCAATTACGCCAACAAGCACGGCATCAGCAATACGCGCCCGCCCCTCAACGGCATGATCTTTCAAAGCGAAATTCCTGAATCCACTGGCGCGGGCCAAAAAGTTGCTGTGGAATACAGCGCCTCGCGCGGCGAATGGCGATATAACCCCGAATCCGGCCTGTATGAACGCTGGGAAGAGCGCCGCCTTAACCCCGATGACCTCATTCCCCTCACCGATCAGCTCAATGATCAGCAGCTGGCCTTTGCCAATGTGATCGTCCTCTTCGCTGAATACACCGAATTCGCCCCAACCCTGCATGATGTGGAGATCTGGGGCAATCAATTGGGGCGCAAAGCCCTCTTCTTCCGCGACGGCATTCTCGTGGAAGGCTCCTGGCGCACGGTGGACCGCGGCCAGCCCATTCAGTTCTTTAATCAATACGGCCTCCCCATGATCCTTAAACCAGGCACCTCCTGGATTCATATTGTGGGCCTCAACACCGATCTCAGCCAGCCGGAACCGGGGCACTGGGAACTGCGTTTCCACCTGCCCTAAGGCCGCCCCTCCTATGAATAAACCTGACCTGCGGTGGCTTGCCTTTTGTTTGAGTCTGATGCTCTCGTCCTGTGCCGCCCCCACCCCAGTCCCCCTACCCACCGCGCCACCCGTGCCCACAGCCGCCCCTTCGCCCACGCTCACACCCGCGCCATCTCTCACCCCGCCGCCTACCGCCAGTCCAAGCCCCATTCCCAGCCTCACCGCGCTTCCTCAGGCGGTCGGCCCCAACAATTTCCCTTCAGGGGTCAACCCCCTCACCGGGCTGCCCGTCTCAGATCCTGCGCTTCTTTCCCGGCCTCCTGTATTTGTGAAAATTGCCAATTTCCCGCGCGAAAGTCGCCCCCAATCTGGCCTCTCGAAAGCGGATTTGGTCTTCAACGATTACATCGGTGAAGGCACCGACCGTTTCACAGCCGTGTATTACGGTCAGGACGCCGCTAAAGTCGGTCCCATCCGTTCCGCCCGCCGCGTAGATGCCCAACTCGTGCGCATGTACCAGGGCATCTTGGCCTATGCAGGGGCCGACCCAGAGCGCGTCTTTCCCCTCCTCGACCGCTACCTCGGTCAGCGCGCCGTGAACGCCGCCCCTGCCACCTGCCCCGCCCTGTGCGACGTCGGCCCGCACACGGTTTTCAGCGTTTTTGCGGATACTGCCCTCCTCTCCCGTTATGCCGTGGAGGAACGCAAGCCCACCCCGGCGCGCCCTACCCTGGACGGCATGGCCTTTGACCCTCAGCCGCCCAGCGGCGGTTTGGAGGGCGCCCAGGTCTCCATTACTTTCAACGCCTTTAACAAAGGCCTGTGGAAATACGACCCCGCCTCTCAGCGCTACCTGCGCTGGCAGGAATCTGTGGGCGAACAAAATTCCATCAGCATGCTGCCCCTCACCGACCGCGCCGCGGGGATTCAATTGGCTTTCGATAACGTCATCGTCGCATTTGCCCCCTACGAAACCATTGCGCCTACGCTGCACGATATTACAATATGGTATAACCAAGATGGACGCCGTGCGGTGCTCTTTCGCAACGGAACTGCCTATGAAGGCCTCTGGCGCGCCCCTTCTGCCGACCGCCCCATGCAGTTCTGGACCCCCCAAGGACAGCCGCTGGCCCTCAAACCGGGGAACTCCTGGATCGTACTGGCTGGCGTATCTTCAACTCTTACCCAGGATGCCCCTGGCATTTGGAACATGACCTTTTTCACCCCCTAAAGGCCCCATGCGCGTCCTCGTCATGTCCGACATCCATGCAAATCTCACCGCCCTTCAGACAGTCCTCGCTGCCGCAGGGGACTACGACGCTGTCTGGTGTCTGGGTGATCTGGTGGGGTATGGCCCAGACCCCAACGAATGCATTGAGGTCATGGCATCTCTTCCCAATCTCACCTGCCTGCTCGGCAATCATGACGCTGCCGCTCTCGGACAAATAGACCTGGAAACCTTCAACAAAGAGGCGCGTATCTCCGCCGCCTGGATGCAAAGCACCCTCACGGAGCGAAGCTTCCAATTTCTCACGAACCTGCGGGAAAAGATCGTCATGGGAGAAATTACCCTGGCGCACGGCAGCCCGCGCAACCCCGTGTGGGAATACCTGTTGGATAAATTCACCGCTGCCCTCAACTTTCGCCACTTTGACACCCAGCTGTGTTTCACCGGCCACACTCATATCCCCTCGGTCTTCATTGAAAATGAGAGCCGGCGCGACATCGAATGGCGCCGCATCCCCCCCAACTTCCCCCTCACCCTCCGTTCACGCGCCATCCTCAACCCCGGCTCCGTCGGCCAGCCCAGAGATCGCGATCCGCGCGCCTCTTTTGCCCTCTTTGATACCCAAACCAATACTTGGGAAATTCACCGCGTGACCTACGATGTGGTCAGCGTCCAATCGCGCATCCAACACGCCGGCCTCCCCGACCGACACGCCATCCGCCTCTCCGCCGGTTGGTGATTCCCACCTGGAACCTTCCGCCTGGGTTTGTCGTCTAAGCTGTAACGCATCGGCTGTTCTCTTTAAGGAGGAGAATCCCATGTTCCGAAAAGTGCTCATCCCACTCATTTTAACTGCGCTGCTGCTGGCTGCCTGCCAATCAGCTGCCAGCGCCCCGGCCGCCGACATGGCCGAACCCAGCCCGGGTTTTGCCCCGCCTTCCGCCCCGGCGGCTGCCCCTCAAAAGGAAGAAATGAACGCCTACGAAGGCGAATCTACCGGCTCCATTAACGTGGAGGGCGCCGCGGTGGAACGCATCGTCATCATGAACGCCAATATGGCCATTGTAGTGGAAAACCCCGCCCAGGCAGTGGATGACATTGCCAAAATGACCCTTGAAATGGGCGGCTTCATCGTCAATTCTAACCTGTACCAATACACCACCGATGACGGCGAAAAAATCCCTGCCGCCTCCATGACCGTCCGCGTTCCTGCCGAACGGCTCACGGAAGCCCGCGACCGCATCAAAGCCCTGGTCGCCGACGGGAATTTGGATGTCACCACCGATAACGTCTCCGGTCAGGATGTCACCCGTGAATACACTGATCTCAACTCGCGCCTGAAGAATTTGGAAATGGCCCAGGCGCGTCTGCAGAACATTCTGGACGAGGCCACCAAAACCGAAGATGTCCTGGCTGTGCACCAGGAACTGACCCGCATCTCCGAAGAGGTTGAGGTCGTCAAAGGACAAATCAAATTTTACGACGAATCCTCTCGCATGTCTGCCATCACCGTGGATATCAAATCTAAGGCTACGGTAGCCCCGCTCACCATCGGCGGTTGGCAGCCAGTGGGAGTCGCCCGCGACGCGATGCAGGCCCTCATCAACTTCGGAAAATTCCTGGGCAATGCGCTCATCTGGATCGTCATCTTCTGTCTGCCCTCCAGCCTGGTCACCATTGTCCCCCTGTTCTTCATCATCCGCGGCATCGTCCGCTACACTCGCCGCCGTAAGGCTGCTAAAACCGCCGCGGTGACGAAAAGCACCCCGTCGCAAAGCTAACCGCCCCTCACGCCCAAAAACGGCCTCTGCGCACCACCGCAGAGGCCGTTGCATTTCACCCTTTCTTCAATCCCTTACGGAAGGACCGCGCCTTCCTGGAGCAAATTCAGCCGCAGCTCAGCCCCATCCGCCGAGCGGATCACCAGCTCGCCTCCCTCAAGGCCTTCCAACGTATACGGACCGCTGCCGGGCGGGCCAACTTCCTTGCGCAGACCCACCAGCACGCGTTCCGGGTCATAGCGCAGAATCACTACAACTCCGCGCGTGGGATTCTCGCCATCCGCCCCCACCATCACCTGCAAATAGCCGTCCTGGCTCATCCCCTGCCAGCGCCGCGTGATCTGCGCCTGTCCGCTGCGGAACCAGCCCTCATCCCCGTCAAAAAATCCCACCGCAAAGGGGGCCTCTTCTATCGTCGGAACTTTCGGCGCGCGCATGCCCTCCGTTTCAGCCAGCCGTGCAGAGATCTCCTGTTCCCGCGCTGTGCGCAGCCACATCTCCCGCTTTTCTTCCAGGCTGCCGCGCACCCCCGCGTCCAAATCCGCCTGCGCCAGCGCCGCCTTGAGAGCCGTGGCTTGCTCTGCCGCGCCTCCGGGCCGCGCCTGCAGGGCATCCGATTGAATGGTCAGCGACGACCGCCACCACAAGATGTCCGTAGACCAGCGCAGTTCCTGTTTCGTGCGCGCATCGCGGGCCAATTCGTCATACAGCTGCTGCCAGCCCTCCTCAAGGCGGTTGTCCAACCCCGGGCCGCACCCGCTGGGGTACTGCTGGCAGGCCTGCCATTGGGTCATCACCCCCTGAATCTGCATGGGCGCGCCCTTGTTCTGCGCCGCCCACAGGCTCATCAAAGCCCACTGCTGCGCGTTTCCCGTATCCGTCGCATAAATCAACGGCAGCGGGAAGGCCGCCCCCACACCGTAGGACACATACCACAAGTCCTCCTTCGTCCACGCATCCTTGCAGTCCCAATTTGGAAAAACCCGCGTCGGGCAGCTGTTGGCGTCCCCAAAGTTCAAATACGGGTATAGATTCCCGTCATCGTAGCCGTTCACCCAGTTGCGGGTCACATCCGGCGGGTTCCACCCCAGTTCAATATCAATCGCGCCCACGGCTGCCACGCGGTGATAATAATTGTTTTCCTTCAGCCAGCGGTTGACATGATCCACAAAGTTATTCCACGCCATCCCGCCGCTGTAGCGCACCATATCCCCGTAATTGCTGGTCCCCAGACCTAGGGTCACCGTGCTTTGCGTATCGTCCCCCGCGCAGTCCACATACCCCATCGCGTACATGGGGATCAGGGTTTCCAGCACCGCCGTGGTGGTCGGCGCCACCCCGAAGAGACTGGCTCCATACACACCGCCGATCTTCACCGGTTTACCAAAAGCCAGCACGACCAGGCTGTCCTGCGTCCCTGCCAGACCGAGGTCGCGTGTTCCCTGCGCGCAGCCCAGATTGTAGTACGCATTCGGGTTGTTCGTGGTCATATAAACGCTGGTGCCAAAGCGCGGCGGGCCTTCTTCCACCTGCGGCACAGTTTTATGAACCACGGGGAAAAACATCCGGTGGGGTTCTGCCCCCTTTACCGGCGTTGACCTGCCCATCATTAGCCCTGCCCCTACCCATACCAATACCCATATCGTGAACGCCCACCGGGCAGTTCGTTTCATTGACTTGTCCTCCGCAGCCGGATTTCCACCGGTCCCATCCCCGCTGCTGGGATTTCCAAATACCCTCTCTCACCGTGCACCTCAACCCGTTCAGCACCTACCCAGGCTTCCCACACCCCCTGCGGAACGGCGCACACCGCCTTGCCCGCCGCGCGCCGCCCCACATCTAAGGTCAAGTCCAGTCCCTCGGCGCTTTCAACCCATTGCTGCACTTCCAATCCCTGCGATAAGTGAAGGTCGCTGCCCAGGTATTGAAAGCGTCCTGGCTCGGCCCGGCGCACCGCCGCGGCGAAGATCCCGTGCGGGGCCACCTCACCAAAATCCCATGTGCTCCCCGCTGCCAGAAAATGCGTGCGTCCGCTCCAAAATTCCCGCACCCACAAATCCTGCGCATCCAACCGGAACCGTACTCTGTCCAGGCGGAAAGGACGGGCTTCATCTGCGCTGTTGTACCAGGCGATGAGTTGCCATTCCCCTGCCGCCCCTTGCAAATCCAACCACAGCGTCTCCGGCGTCGTCTTTTCCAGGCTGTCCAGCACCAGCGCGCGCTGGCCAATGGCTGGCAGCAGCGCCGCCGCAATCTGCCGCCGTTCCTCCGGCACCGCCGGCAAATCATCCGAAAGCAGCAGCAGACCTCCGGTCAGCGCCGCCAGGGTGGCGAAGGTGCGCACCTCATCCAGGGTCAATTCACTGTCCGGCCGGATCAGCAGGCAGTCCGGGTCGTTCCACCACCAGCGCCGGTGCATCCCTGCCCGCGTGAGGATATTTTGAATGGCATTGCGCGCTGCTGGCATGGGAGTGATCTTTTCAAACGGCCGCTTCCATCCCGCAAAGCGCGGCGTCCAGGTCGGGGCGGTGTCCGCGCCAATGCGCATCGCGTCCACCAGCCCCAACACCGACCCCAAAGGCGCCCCGCAGCCCAGCAGCAGCGTCTCCGGCCCTGCTGCCCGCCGCAGCGCTTCCATCCCTTGCCGCAGCACCTGGGCGCGCGTCAAACGGGCATCTTTTCGCCGGCCGCGAATCGCCCCAGCATACAAGAAGTCCAGCTTCAAGTACGGGTATCCCCAGCGGTGCGCCGCTGTCTCAATCACCGTGTAAGCATAGTCCAGCGCCGCTGGGTGAGTCAGATCTAACCCCGCTGTGATCGCTCCCCAGTTATACCCGGCTGAAGCCGGCAGCCCCCACCGACCTTTCACCAACCAATCGGGGTGTTCTCGCGCCGTTTGGGAACGCGGATGCACAATGAACGGCGCCAGCCACAGACCCGGCATCCGGCCGGCAGCGCGGATCTCTTCCGCCAACCCGGCCACCCCCTGTGGAAACGTGGAGCGAAATTGCAGCCAATCGCCCACCACCGCCTGAAAACCGTCGTCGATCTGCACCAGCTCCAGCGGCAGTTCCCTTTCCATCTGGGCAATCGTCCGCAAATTATCACGGATCTGGGCTTCGGTCACCTGATCAAAAAAGTGATACCACGAGCACCAGCCCGCCGGCATCTGTTCCCGCAGCCGCACATCGTTTTCCGCCCCCACCGCATCAAAATAGGTACCCAGGCTGTCCGGGTCGTGAACGTTCACCGGCCCGATCACCGCCCAATCAGTCTCCATCCGTTGACCTTCGCCCAGCCAAACGCCGTCGCCGTCTGCCCATAGGCGCAGGCTGGGTTGTATGCCGCGCAGATCGGTTTCAACCACCCCGAACTGCTCTCGTTGGCTCAGGAAGCCGCTCACCAACCCCAGACCTGTTTTGCAGTCGGCCACCACGCTGAAAAAATCGCTGGCAAAGCGTCCCGCCTGCCGCGGGCGGGGCGTGTTGGCATTGTACCAAAGCGGTCCCTCCAGCCAATCCAACCAGGTCGCCGGTTGCCGCTGATCCGGCCCGTACGCACCCGCAGCCCCCCACGACTGCCAGCCGTTGATAAAGCAGCGCCAATTTTGCGGCTGGGACCCTTCCCCCAGGTGCAGACCATCGCCTACCAGCAAATTCAGCTTCCCCACCCGCACTCGCCGTCCGCCCCCATGGGTGATCACCCCCCTGCAGGCCAACAGCGGCTGCTGCGGTCCGCCGCGAAAATGCAGTTCCACCACCAACCCGGCCGCATTGGGTTCAAAGGTCAAAATCCAGGTGCTCACTACCTGCCCGGCTGAGTCTGCCTCCTGCAAAACGCGCGTTTCGCGCACTCGCCAGGGCTGATCGGGCAGCATAAAATCTTCACCACTCGCATCGCTCACCCAAAAATGGATACGGGCCGTCTGAAAACGTGCGGCAGGGATCCCTTTTTCTCCAAATTCCAGGATGCCTTTTTTCGTGTCCAGGTGAATGTCCCAGGCCGGATGGTCCAGATGCATGTTCGCCTCTCACCAGATGATTGGGGTTTCCTTCAGTATAGAAGCAGCCGCAGCCCTCGTCAACCCTCAGCCCTGTAAGGCTTTGCGCAATGCATCTAGTAGTCCAACCTACAAAAAACCGGACTGCGCAATGCGCAGCCCGACAATCATATTTGCGGGTCCGCCAAGAATTAGCCCTGGCTGAACCCGCATGGATGGTGAGAACAATGCAGGAGATACCGGCAGAACTGGGGAGCCTCCAGAGGCCGGATCAACCTCCAAACGCTGCTAAATCCCGTCGAACAGCACGCCGAGGAGCAGCAGCACAAAAGCAGCCAGCACCAACCAAAAAGCCACACCGGAGACAACCGGAATGACCACCAGTTGGCCTAACAGACCCAGAACAGCAAGAATGACAGCGATCCAGAAAGTGATTTGTTTCGGTGCTTGAAGTTTCATTTTTTCCTCCGTTAGCGGTTAGGTTAAAAAATTAACCCTTCAGGCTCCATAACACAATCGTGTGCTATGAAAGGTTTTTTGACAAGCTGACCCAACCCTGCGCATCAACCGTCAACAACCACCGGTAACAAGAGATTATTTTTCTATTATGGACTCATTGCCCCAATATGTCAACCGAATTCATGGGACGTGTCTGTCCCAAAGTCGGTTGGTGATTTAGCATGCAAACAGCAGACGGTTTTGGGGAATATTCGGCAAAGGAACCTAATGGATCCTGACCCCCGCAGCCATCAATCCGCTGGCCATTCCTGGCCAATTCTTGTACCCTC
>JARKPO010000043.1 GCA_029975215.1 Levilinea sp. | reverse complement strand
TATAGTGTCTCGAATCCTGCAGAGAAAGATGAAGCAAAGGCTGAGGTTTGGTGCGAAGTAGAAAGGAGGAGGAGAATCCATGCACCAGATTCCTTTCTGTCCCAACAAAGACTGTGGCTACCATCACCAGGCACCCGCCGGGAAGTGGTATGTGGCTGCCGGCTTCTACCCGACGAAGACCTTCGGCAAGGTCCAGCGTTTTCGTTGTCGCGCCTGCGGCACATATTTCTCCACCCAAACCTTCAGCCTCGATTACTTCGCCAAACGGACAGTCTCCTACCTCCAGCTCGAAGTGCTCCTCAGCTCGTCCATGAGCATCCGTGCCCTGTCCCGATCCTTCCACGCCTCCTGTGCCACCATCCAAAACCGTATCGACCGGCTTTCCCGTCAGGCCCTGGCAGTCCACAGCCGTGTGCGCCGCTTTGCCCATCCCCATGAGGCCATCTGCCTCGACGGCTTCGTCTCCTTCGATGTCTCCCAGTACTTCCCCAACAACATCACCCTCGCCGTCACCGCCGACTCCCTCTTTGTCCTCGCCGCCACCCACGCCACCCTCCGCCGCAGCGGCAGAACCACCCCCGCTCAACAGCAGCGCATGCGCATGCTCTCCCGTGCCTGGTCCTTCGAGCCTCGCTGCCTCGAGCGCTCCTTCCGAGACCTGCTTGACCGCCTCGCCCGAGAACGCCCCCCACAGCGGCATTCCCCCCTGATCCTCATCACCGACGAAAAAAAGGAGTACCGTCGGGCCCTCGTCCAGCATGCACTCTTCCGTCACCAGGATGAGGCGCATCGCGTGGTCCACCTCACCGTCAGTGCCACCCAACCTCGCACCTGGTACAACCCCCTGTTCGCCGCAAACTACATGGATCGTGAGCTCCGCAAAGATCAGGCCGCCCATCGCCGAGAAACCCCCTGCATCTGTCGCAATGTCGCCAACATGCTCAACCGCTTCTGCGTCTACATGGCCTGGCATAACTACGCAAAACCCTTTCGCATCAAACAGGCGCACACCCCGCCCCTCACCCATGCTCAGGCCGCAGGCATTGCGCCCCACCACGTGGCCGCCGCACGAGCCTGGATGTTCCGAGAACGTGCCTTCTTCTCTCGCCTGTCCCTCGATCCCCTGGATGAAAAGTTCTGGAAACGCCGCTTCCCTACCCCTTTAAAAATATCTCCAGAATATCTGCCTCGCTATGCCCTCGCTTAACCATCCCCTCTGCAGGCTTCGGAACACTATGTA
>JARKPO010000031.1 GCA_029975215.1 Levilinea sp. | reverse complement strand
GTGTTGCGACATATTGCTCTAAATCTGCTCAGACAAGATAGGACGATCAAACGCGGCATCAAAATAAAACGATTGGCAGCCGCCTGGGACAATGATTACCTCATCCAACTCTTCAGTGATTAGAATGCGATTGCCCTGCGATTCCGGTGAAAAATACTGGATTTTAACCAAGATTTAATCTATAATGATGCCATTGAGCTCCTCTTCCCAGAGCGCAGCGCGCCTGGGCTTTGATGAACGGTTCGGTGTCTACATGATCCCCTGCATGAGGCGGCAACCCCTTCGGATGTGGCCTTTTTTGTTGGTTCGTCTTCCTGGCGTCCATTCTTTTCATTTGAGACGCATTCTCCCCAACTAAATCAACCCATTTCCATCCTTTTCGTTCGCGGTGCACGGCAGCGTTTTGTCGACTGCACGCGCTTTTATGACCTATCACGGCTGACAAGATGAAACCGTTTTCCTCACTTTCCAAATTTGCTCCTGCCCTCTCCCTGCTGCGGCGCAGCAAGCCTTTTGACTCCCAGCTGGATGAGGTATGGAGCCATCCCCCACCGCAGCGTACCTGAGGCCCTGACGTTCCGGCGGCGTCTGGCAGCCCCAGAGGCGCCCGCTGTTTCTATCCGTTTTTTGATCGAGGTTCTTCCATGACAAAATTTCTAAAAATCACCTGGCGCAACATCTGGCGCAACTGGCGGCGCACCGTGATCGCCCTGGCAGCCATTTCGCTGGGTCTCTTCTTTCTGGTCTTCATGGACGGCATCATGAGCGGGTCGCGCGTGGCCATTTACGGCAATCTCATCAAGGTCCTGGGCGGCAACATTCAAGTGCACGCCCAGGGGTATGGTGAAAAAGCCGGCCGCTCCCCGCTGCTGCCCATCCCCAATGCTGACCAGGTGCTGCAGGCCGCCCTGGCCCGCCCCGAAGTGACCGGCGCCTCTGGCCGCATTCAGACGGGCGGTTTTGCCACCAGCCGCGACGCCTCACTGCCTGTGGCCATCAGCGGCATCGAACCTGAAAAAGAAGCGCCCCTCAGCCTGATCGCCGATCACATCATCGAGGGACGCTATCTGACCGCCGAAGACCAGGATGTGATCCTCATCGGCTACACCCTGGCCGAGCGCCTCAACATCGGCCTGAACGACCGCATCAGCCTGGTGGGGCGCGCCCCGCACGAACAAATGCGCACCCGCACCATGACCGTGGTCGGCATTTACCGCATCGGCTCACCCGAAACCGAAAAGCGCAACGTGTACATGTCCCTGGCCGAGGCCCAATCCCTCTACGATCTCCCCGGGCAGGTCACCGAAATTGTCGTCGCCCTGAACACCGTCGGCAATGAAGAACCCACCGTCAGCGCCCTGCGCAGCAGCCTGAGCTGGGTAGAGGTGGATTCCTGGAAAGACCTCAACCCGGCCCTGCTCAACGCCTACGCGCTGGGCGATAAAATCATGGGCATTTTTGGCTTCATCGTGCTGGGCATCGCCGGGATCGGCATCCTCAACCTGATGCTCATGGCCGTCTTTGAGCGCACCCGTGAAATCGGCCTGCTCTCGGCCATCGGCCTCAAACGCCGCCAGATTTTGCTGCTTTTCCTGATGGAAGGCACGCTCATCGGCGTGCTGGGCGGCGTGGTAGGAGCCGTGCTGGGCGCGGTGGTGGTGACCGTCACCGGCTCGATCGGCTTCGATCTGAGCATGGCCGCCGAAGCCAGCGAGATGATGGGGCTGCTGGGCACGTATTTGTACCCCGTGTTAGAAGCCGGACCGTTGGTCTCGCGCTTCATCACCGTCATCTTCATTTCCGCCCTGGCGTCGCTGTACCCCGCCTGGCAGGCCGCCAACAGCCAACCGGCTGAAGCGCTGCATTACGTGTAGACCCGCGGCCCAAAGGAGCCCCTATGTTTAAAATTTGGAAAATTGCCTTTCGGGATCTTGTCCGCAACCGCCGCCGCTCGCTGCTGACCCTGCTGGCCATCGTCATCGGCGTCAGCCTGCTGCTTTTCACCGGCAGTTTCTACGACGGCGTTTTCGCCGGTTCGCTGGATATGAGCATCCATTTGCAGACCAGCGACCTGCAACTCCGCGCCGAATCCTACGACGCGGACAAAATCAGCCTGGATTGGAAAGACTTGATCGAAAACCCGCAGGATCTGACCCGGCAAATCGAATCCATTCAGGGCGTGCAAGCCGTCACGCCGGTTCTGTGGGCCAGCGGCATGGTGCTGTCGGGCAGCGAATCGGTAGGCGTGCAGATCAACGGCATTGACCCGCGCTCGTCCATTTATGATCCCATCCGCCAGGCGCTCACCAGCGGCGAGATGTTTGCCGCCGACGACCGCAGCGGGGTGCTGATGGGGGAACACCTGGCCAAAAGCCTGGGGCTGAGCGTAGGCCAAACCATCACCCTGGTCACCAATACTGCCAACCGCGAAACCGATCAGGTGGCCTTCACCATCCGCGGCCTGTTCGACACGGGCGTGGTTCAATATGATGACAGCACCATTTACATGCCGCTGGAGAAGGCCCAAACCTTCACCGCTGCTGGCACGCGCGCCAGCGCCATCCGCATTTTGCTCAACGACCGCACCCAGGCCGAAAGCTACGCGGCGGCCTTTGCCGCCCCCGGCCTGCAGGTGCTCACCTGGCAAGAACTCAACTCCATATTGATGGATTCCGTCAACGCCAGCGCGGCTTTCATCCAGCTGCTGTACTTCATCGTGCTGGGCATGGTAGCGGTGGTCATTGCCAACACCCTGCTCATGTCGGTCTTTGAGCGCACCCGCGAGATGGGTATTTTATCTGCACTGGGCATGAAAAGCCGCCAGATCCTGGGTATGTTCCTGCTGGAAGCCGGCATGCTGGCCGTGGTGGGGGTGGGCCTGGGGGTGCTCTTCGGCGGGCTGATTGTGTACTACTACTCCCAGGTCGGCATCAGCTTTGGCCAAGACATCATGGAAGTCAAAGCCTCTAACATGATCACCTACGGCAAGGTCCTCTACACCCAGTTCTCAGCCCTGAAAACCATGCAGCTGAGCCTGACGGCGTTGATCATGATCTTGCTGGTCGCCGTTTACCCGGCCTTGTTTGCGGCCCGTTTGCAACCGGTGCAGTCCCTGCACGGTAAATAATTCCCTACCGGTCATCATCATCGCGGAGGAGCGATATGTCTACTATTGAAGTGGAACAAATCACCAAAACCTATAAAATCGGCACGCAGGAAACCCATGCGCTGCGCGGCGTGACTGCCAGCTTTGACGAAGGTGAATTCACCGCCCTGGTGGGGCCTTCAGGCTCCGGTAAAACCACCCTGCTGCAGATCATCGGCTGCCTGGATCAGCCTACCAGCGGCGCATTGCGCATCAAAGGCCAGGATGTCAGCCGCCTGAATGCTGACCAACGCGCCGACCTGCGCAAGGGCACCATCGGTTTCGTCTTTCAGTTCTTCGCCCTCATCCCCGGCCTGAGCGCCTACGAAAACGTAGAGCTGCCCCTGCTGCTGAACGGCGAAGGCGCAGCGGCGCGCAAGGCACGCGTGCTGGAACTGCTGGATGCAGTGGGCCTTTCGGAACGCGCCCACCACCGCCCCGACCAGCTCTCCGGCGGCGAACAGCAGCGCGTGGCAGTGGCCCGTGCCCTGGCCGTGCGCCCTCTAATGGTGCTGGCGGATGAGCCCACCGCCAACCTCGACACTGAGAACGGCAAGCAGGTCATGGAGATCATGCGCCGTCTGAATCAGGAAACCGGCGTGACCTTCCTGTTTGCCACCCACGACCCGCGGGTGGTATCCTACGCCACGCGCGTGGTACAACTTCGCGACGGGCGCATTGACGACAATCACAGCGCCATTCCCACCGCCTGAGCCTTCATAGGATGCATCCCATGCTGCGAAAACTTTCCCTTCTTCTGATCGCGGCTGCCCTCCTGGCCAGCTGCAGTCCCAACCCCACCCCCGCCGCCATTCCCACCCTGGTGGTCAACGCCACTTCCGGCGCGCCGGAGTCTCCTGTCCCCGCCCGCAGGGACGGCATCATCGCCACAGCCGAAATTGTCCCCGCCCAAAGCGTGGATCTGGGATTCGCCGCCGCAGGCTTTGTGGACGCCATCTACTTTGCCGAAGGTGACACCGTGCGCGAAGGCGACCTTTTGGCCCGTCAGCAAAACCTGGAGCAGCTCAAGATCACCCTGGAAGCCAGCCAGCAAAGTTTGCAAAGCGCCCAGCATGCCCTGGACGAGCTGGTGGCTAACGCGCCCCTGACCCTGGCGGAGGCCCAACTGCGCATGGTGCAGGATCAAAAGCGCTATGACGACGCCGTCAAAAAGCAAAAACGCTCCGGATTCCGCCGCTGCAATGATGAGACCATTGACCTGTATTCGGAGCGCTTTGAAGATGCCAAAGACCGCCTGGAAAAAGCGCGCGACGACAATGACGGCTCACTCTCAGCCCTCGAAGCCCTGCAGTCGGCCCAAAACCAGTTCGACACCGCCCAGGCCAACTACCTCTACTGCCTCAATTACACCCCCCAGGAAATCGCCGAATCAGAGGCCGAGCTGGCCGTGGCCGAGGCCGCCCTCAAGATCAGCACCAGCCGCTATGAGCAGCTTAAAAGCGAAAACGGTCTGGATCCGGTGGAATACGCCCGCCTGAGCGCCGCCGTAGCCGAAGCCCAAAGCCGCCTGGCCAGCGCCCAATCGGCTTACGACCGCGCCGTGCTGGTGGCTCCCTTCAACGGTCTGGTCGCTTCTGTCAATGCCACCGCCGGGCAAGCCGTGAACCCCGGCCAGACCATCCTGACCCTGGCCAGCCTGGATACCTGGCAGGTGGAAACCACCGATCTGAGTGAGCGCGACATCCCGCGGGTGAAGGTGGGCCAAACCGCCTCGGTGCGGCTGGAGGCCTTCGCTGAAGATTTCCCCGCCGAGGTGGTGCGCATCGCCCCGCGGGCCACCAAGGCCGGCGGCGACGCCGTCTATAAGGTCGTGCTGCGCTTTATCGAGACGCCCCCCGATCTGCGCTGGGGCATGACTGGCTCAGTCGTGCTGAATGTGGAATAAAATCAACGCAAGGCGCCCCGCACGGAGCGCCTCGCGCTTTTATTGTACAGAAAGCGGAGTCCTAAGCCCCAGCCAAACTGTCACTAGTATGATAAAAAAGAGTGGACACGGCAGATCGATTGTCATTAGATCCACGAGATCGTCTCGCAGTACGATCGCCGTGTCCGTTCAAAACAAAGCCCGAACAGTTGAGTGGCCGTGGGAGGCCGTATCCTTGCT
>JARKPO010000011.1 GCA_029975215.1 Levilinea sp. | reverse complement strand
GGGACGGGGCAATCGTCGTAGTAGTAACTGTGGATATGTGGGCGGTGCTTTCTCCGTCCACATATCCACAGCTTTCCGCTGGAACATTAACAAACCGTTGGGAGAACTTGACCGAATTTACAGAAAAAAACTTGCACTATCCTTTTCCGTTCTGGTTTGGCCTGAAGGGAACGCACCCACCGTATCGTCACCGAAGCTCAGAAAGCGAGCAATTTTCTCGCCGCTTTCGCACCGGAGAGGATGTCAGGTGAAACGAAGAGGGTACCATGAAGAAACGGAATAGCGTACTCCTGGTGCTGTTTGTGATTTTAACCCTGGCTTGTGCCTTGAGCCTGCCAAAGACAGACCCCACAGCCGTTCCACCTTCGCCAGCGCCGATCTCCACGGCTGTTTCGCTCCCTTCAGAAGCGCCCCCGACCCTCAGCCCGGATTCGCCAACCCTGCCCGCGATGCGGATTGTCTCGATCCATGCTAACAGCAATATCAGCCTGGCCATTGACGATCAGGGACGGGTCTGGCAGTGGGGGAACTATCAACTGGGACCCAACAACTCCCCCTGCAAAGGCGGCGACGCCTGTCTGCTCACGCCGGCCCTGGTCCCGAATCTCACGGATGTGGTAGCCGTATCCGCAGGGTTCACCCACCGCATGGCCTTGAAAAGCGACGGCAGTTTGTGGGGGTGGGGGCAAAACGAGCAGTATCAGCTGGGCCTGGGATACGGTGATGAAGCCTATCATGAGGAGCCTGTGCCGGTGCCGGGGATGACGGATGTGGCGGCGGTCTCGGCAGGCGGCAACTTTACCCTGGCTCTGAAGAAGGACGGTACTGTGTGGGCCTGGGGAGGTGACAGTGCCGGTCAGTTGGGGAACGGTAAAAACTCATACACACCCAATTACCCCTTGCATCAGGAAAACCCAGGGCTGGTGGTGAACCTGGGAGATGTAATCGCGGTGGATACTGGCTGGCATCATGGGATTGCCTTGCGCTCAGACGGCACGGTTTGGACATGGGGTTTTAATCAGCTCGGGGAACTGGGTTGGGGAACAGCAGACACCGAACAGCATCCCGTACCCCAACAAGTGCCGGGGCTTTCGGATGTGACCGGTGTCAGCGCAGGGTTTACAAACAGCCTGGTGCAAAAGAAGGACGGCAGCGTATGGGTTTGGGGCGGTAACCTGGGCGGACAATTGGATT
Source organism: Levilinea sp. (assembly GCA_029975215.1). Lineage (GTDB taxonomy): Bacteria > Chloroflexota > Anaerolineae > Anaerolineales > Anaerolineaceae > Levilinea. The sequence goes on along the minus strand of JARKPO010000011.1, from coordinate 21,593 downwards.
CCAGCAAGCTGGGCGACCAGCAGCCCTATCCGAACCCCATGCCCATGGATGTGTTTGCCGACGCCGTTCAGGTGGATGCCTGCAGCACCCAGCTGGTGGCCCTCAAAGCCGACGGCAGTGTGTGGCTGATCGGGTTTGGGGAAATCGACATGCAAGGAGGGGTTCAGCTCAGGCAGACGCCCCTCAAGGATATGGTTTCCATCTCCTGCGCAGAAGATCACCTGCTCGCCTTGGATCGCTTCGGCGTCGTTTGGGCGTGGGGGAACAATAATGTGGGGCAGCTGGGCCGCGGCAGCATGGAGGCCAGCCCCAACCCGCAGCCGGTGCTCTTCCCTTGATCCCAGCGCTCTGGCAAGGTATAGTTGAACTGCTGAAATCGTCCAAAAGATCAGCGTGACGTGACCCATTTTGCTGCCGCTGGCTGACTGCGCGTGCTGCGGTCTGCTCCATTGCAAGGTCTGCGGCAGCAGGAACATTCCAGACATACCCTCACGAGGGACCTCATGACTATCTTGTATGAATGCCAGGTGCCGGACCCCAAAGAACTATTTATTCGCGACCCCCAGCCGGTGATTTGCGACTGGCAAGGGAAAAAGGCGCTCCGGCTGAGCGGCCAGGGGGCCAGCTTACTGCTTGTGCCTGGTTTGTCTTTGGCCCAGGGTTGGATTGAAGTTGACCTGGGTTCGGAGGGAACCGCCTATCCGGGGATCACCTTTCGGGTTCGCGACAGCCTGAATTATGAGCTGGCCTATATCCAACCGCACACCAGCGGCTGCTGGGACGCGCTGCAATACGACCCCGTTTTTCACGGATCAAACACCTGGCAGCTGTACTACGGCAGCCAGGCGCAGAAGACAGTGGATGTGCCCGCCCAGACCTGGCACCATCTGCGGATTGAGTTCCAGGATCAGACGGCCCGCATCCAGGTGGGGGCGCAGGAACCGCTGGTGGTGCGCCAGCTGGCGCATCCGCACCGAGAGGGACTTTTGGGACTGTGGACTTTCCTTCCGGCGTATTTTGCGAACCTGCGCGTGGGGGATGACGCGCCTGACATTGGGCTGGGGGCGGATCCGACTTCCCACGAAGCGCTGCCGGCTGGGACGGTGACGGAGTGGTTTATGGAGGGGTTTGGGGTGGTGGACGCTGAAGCCAACGGAATTTTGAACCTCAACCGGTATTTGTCCGTCAGCGAACAGGCCGTCAGGCTGATCCGCGAGATCCGTGTGGAAGAAGCCGGGGAGTTCGTTTTCCGTTTGGGCTTCAGCGATGAAATCACCTTTCAGATCGACGGCGAAGATGTCTTCACAGGGGAGCACCTGTTCCACGTGTCTCCCCAATGGGAAGAACGCGGGTATGTGCGGCCGGATCAAAGCATTCGCCGTTCTTTGAGCCAAGGCACCCACCGCTTGACGGCGATCCTGAAGGCCAGGGAGTATTTTGGTTTTGGGTTAGCCCTCACTATTGAAGGGGCTGGGTATCGTGCGCTGCCGGCGCAGCTTTGCCAATGAGTGAGTCTGCTAAAAACTGGGTTTTATCGAAATCGAGATGACGAGGCCGCCGCACGCCTGTCGCTGCCGCCAGACAGGGGATAGTTAAGGATACAGAAGAGTGCCCCACAGCGGTGGGGACACTTTTCGGTTTGGGACAGAGCGAGTGTGGATTGATGGTAACGAGAGGCCTTTGAGCTATAATCAGATGCGATAAGGATGCTGCCTGGTGTTACACGGCTGTCGGGATCATGCGGGGATATCGTTTGGTCCTAAAGGTGCAGTTGCATGCCATCGATCCAGGAATCCATTCAACAGCAGCTGAACATCAATCAATCCAAGAATCTGCTTTTTGAGTATATTCAGCAGAGCATGAGCGTGGCCCCCAGTTTTTTGGCGGCGCTGGAAACCCTGCTGATTTCGGACACAGGCCATCCGCCGGAAGAAGCGTATGCGGGCTTTGTTTCCTTTACGGCCAATGAAATGGTGAAGCGCATCTATGCGATCAACCCCTATTTGCGGGTCGGCCCGGCAGACACGGCGGCCCTGGAACAAATCTACCGTCAGACCTGGCAACTCATTCAGCAAACGCGCGATATTAAAACAACGCTGAATGCGTTCCATTACCCGGCGTTGTCCAAATGGCTGGCGGGGCTGTACCCTGAAGAATTTCAAAAATCCCTGCGAGGGTCGCCGGGCGTGGGCCGCGTGACTTACGAAGAGTATTCGGCTGAATTTCAGATCGAACTCTTCGGCCTGGATCTGGCCAGCCTCCAGGAGCCTATTCTGGATGTGGGCTGCGGCAGCCGGGCGAACCTGGTGCGGCATTTGCGTGCTGCGGGGTTGGAAGCCTACGGCATCGACCGCTGTGTGGACACCAGCTGCCCGTATATCCTTCAGGTGGATTGGTTTGATTACCGTTTTGAGAAAGACCGCTGGGGCACGCTGATTTCGAACATGGGTTTTACCAATCACCTGAATTACGCCTACCGGCATGACTTTTCTCAGCTGGAACGGCATCTCTTAAAAATGAAAGAGATGATGGAAGCGTTGGCCCCAGGGGGCTGTTTCACTTACGCGCCTGGGCTCCCCGCCGTGGAAGAGGCCTTTCCCGCGCAACAGTACATCATTCAGCGCGAACAAAAAAACCAGGATCTCAGCGTCAGCCGCATCATCCGCGTCGAATGATGAGATGAGAAGCTGTGTGATTATCGTGACGTAGTTCTGGCCGGGAAGGAACGCCGCCCAATGGGGGACGTCTGGGGAGGGTGTTAAACCTTCCGTATAAGAGTTTTCGTTTTTAATTGCACCTAAAACGGTAACGGTTATAATCAATGGTAATAAAAAAGTACCCCCATGCGTTGTTTGCGAGCCTTTTGCGCTGGAGAGTTGGGGAAGGCCTTCTGCAGGAGCAAACCCACTGTTTCCTGGCATTCACATTCACCATCCACATGAGGATGATTTGCAGAAGTATTACCGACAATACAAATGGTCCAATATTGGTGCCATGCTGCGCAATCAGAGACTCAGCCCGGAAATTTGCCCCGACCCGTTTGATAACCGGGTGGTGGTGATCACCGGTGCCACGTCGGGGATTGGAGCGGCGGCCGCCAGGAAATTTGCTTCGCGCGGGGCGGAAATTGTGTGCATCAACCGCAGCGAGCAAAAATCGAAAGAATTGTGCGCCGCCTTAAGCCGTGACTACGGTGCGAAATGCACCTATCTCCTTGCGGATTTCTCCAACCCCGCGGATGTGCGCGCGGCGGCGAAGCAGCTGGCGGCCTTCGAGGGCAGCATTGATGTTTTGATTCATAACGTGGGGATTTACAACACCCAAAAGATCCTCACGCCCAATCAGATTGATCTGGTCTTTCAGACGAATTACCTGAGTACCTTTATCTTAAACTACGGCATCAAAGAAAAAATGCTGCGCCAAAATAGCGGACGGATCCTGTTTGTCAATTCGGAGGCGCACCGCTTTGCGGTTTGGGGACTGCACTTAGACGATTTGGCCTGGAACCGGCATGCTTATTCGGGCCTGAGCAGCTACGGCGCGGCGAAAATGGCCCAACTGCTGTCGATGATCAAGCTCAAGGAGTATTTCCAGGGCAGCGGGGTGACGGTGAACGCCATGCACCCCGGCAATATCAAAACCAACAGCGGACAGAATAACGGGCGGGTGTATAAATTTTTCAAGAAACTGCTGATTGACCGTTCGGCCCGTCCCATCGAGGTGGCCGCGGAAGCCCTGTATTTTTTGGGCGTTTCGGATAGCGTAAAACAGGTTTCGGGCAAATTCTTTAACCTGACAACCGAGGAAGAACCGGCCCCTCCGGCCCTGGACGCAGAGGCCGCTGAGGAATTGTGGCAACTCAGCCTGGAGTTAAGCGGACTCAAATGACCATGAAAAAGCAAAAAATTGTGATTGTCGGTGCCGGTATGGCCGGATTGACGGCGGCGGCCTATTTGCTGAGAGATGGTTACGACATTGTGCTCCTGGATAAGAATGACCGCTGCGGGGGGTTACTCAGCACCTTCAACACCAACGGCTTTTTCTTTGATTCCGGGCCGCGGGCTTTTGTGAACTCCGGGATCGTCAAGCCCATTCTGAACGATTTGGGGGTGGAGTGGGAGTTCTTGGAGAACAAAATCTCCATCGGCATTGCTGACCAGATGCTGCGTTTTGATTCGATGGACGCGATCCGGGACTACCAGCGCATGCTGACCGGCCTGTTCCCGCAGAACGCCCAGGAAATTGAAAAAATTATCGCCATCTCTTCGCAATTATCGGAATACACCCGGGTTCTGTACGAGTTTGACAACCCCAATTTCTCGCATCAGATGAACGACCGCAAGTTCATCTTCCGAAAATTAATCCCCTGGACGTTCAAGTTCCTGCATGCGCTGAGAAAGTTCGAGCAGTACAACATTCCCATGGAGACTTTCGTCCGGCGCTACACCGCCAATTCATCCCTGATGGACATCCTGCTCCAGCATTTCTTCAGGCATACGCCTGCCTATTTTGCGCTGGGCTATTTCTATGTGTACCTGGATTACATTTACCCCCGGGGCGGCACCGGTGTTTTGGCGGATCTACTGAAGAACAAGGTGCTGGAAGGGGGCGGGGAGATCCGGCTGAACACGCGCATCGCGGCGGTGAACCCGGCGGAAAAGACCGTCACAGACGCAGACGGCCAGCGCTATGCCTATGACCGGCTGATTTGGGCCGCGGACCTGAAAACCCTGTACCGCTCTTTGAATCAGACCGGTTTGGATGCAAAAGTGAGCGCCCAAATTGAAACCAAGGCCCGGCAAACGCTGGCGGCCAAGGGGGCCGAATCCGTCTTCATCCTGTTCTTGGCAGTCAACCGTCCGCCGGACTATTTCCGGGCCAGGGGCGGGGAACACCTGTTTTACACCCCCTCGATCCAGGGCCTGGGCGAGACCAATCAGGCCGAAAGGGAAAAACTGCTGGAGGCCTTTGAGCGCACCTCCAAAGCTGAGATTTTGGATTGGGCGGCAAAATTCTGCGATTTGAACACCTTTGAAGTGTCTGTGCCCGCCCTGCGCGACCCGGCGTTGGCGCCCGAAGGCCAGACGGGGCTGATGATCAGCTTCCTGACGGATTACCGTCTGATGGAAAAAATCAGCGCGGTGGGCTGGTACGATGAATTCAAGGCCGCCCTGGAAGAGCGTGTTGTACGCATCTTCTCGCAGACGCTGTACCCGGGGCTGGCGGAGGATCTGCTTTTTAAGTTCTCGGCCACACCCCTGACCATCCATCAGGTGTCGGGCAGCTCCGAGGGGGCCATCACCGGCTGGTCATTTGAAACCGAGGTGCCGGTGGTGAACAAGCTGAAGGACATCCCCAAGTCCGTGCTCACCCCCATCCCCGGCGTGTACCAGGCCGGGCAGTGGGCCTATTCCCCGGCGGGCGTATCCGTGGCCATGCTCACCGGCTGGTATGCCGAACAACGGATCCTGAAAGATGACAAAAAGGCAGGGCTGACCCGATGAACGCTGTCGCGGTGGTGACAATCGCTTTTTTGCTGATGGAAGCCTCGAATGTGCTCACGCTGTATTTCTTCCCAGGCTCGAAAATTGCCAATGGGGTCGGCGTGTTCAAGGCCTGGGAAAAATCCAAGCAGGACCCCGAGGTGCATGATCTGGTGCGCTACCTGGTGAACTGGGTGGCGGGCACCAAGCTGATCTTCATCCTGCTGCTGATCGTGATTCTGGCCACCGCCCCGCAGACCACTCTGCTGTGGACCGCGGCGGCCATGCTGGTTTCGATCGCGTCCTTCTTCTGGCGGCTGTTCCCGCTGATCCGCAAGATGGACCGCGCCGGGCAGATTGACCCTGCCAACTACTCGGCGGTGCTGGGCTGGATGATCACGGCGATGATGGCGGTGGTTTTGGCCGCGCTGGTGATCACTATTCTATAAGACTGAGGGTGGGTGGGGGATTGCAGACCAGGATGCGCCTTCCAGAGATGGGGGGCGCATTTTTTTGTGGGGGGAGGGCGCGCCCGCTTGATTTTAGCGTGGAGTTGAGGTACAATCTAGTCAGACTAGTCTGATTAGAAACACAAGGAGGTGCACCGTGAAAAACGTCTGGCAGCTTCAAGACGCGAAAAGTAAGTTCAGCGAACTGGTGGAGCGCGCGCTGGCGCACGGGGCCCAGATCGTTACCCGCCGCGGTCAAAAGACCGTGGTGGTTTTGCCCTTTGAGGAATATCAGCGCCTGACCCAACCCTCCGGCCGCCTGTCGCAGTTCTTCCTGGCCTCGCCCCTGGCCGGGTCTGAGCTGGTCATCGAACGCGATCCGCGCCTGCCGCGGGATCTTGAGATTGAGCCGTGAACTATTTACTGGATACCTGCGTCCTTTCGGAATTCACCCGCCGCCAGCCCGACGCGCGGGTGGTTGCCTGGCTCGATGCGATGAATGAGGAGCAGCTGTTCATCAGCGCGGTCACGATCGGCGAAGTGCAGCGCGGCATCCAGCGGCTGCCGGAATCGCGCCGGAAAACGGAGCTGGCGGTGTGGATGAATAACGGGCTGATGGCACGCTTCGCGGGGCGCATCGTTTCGATCGATGCGGCGACCATGTAACTGTGGGGGTCTCTGGTGGCGCGCCTGGAAGCGGCGGGGCAGCCCATCGGTGTGATGGACTCGCTCATTCTGGCCAGCGCCGTGCAGCACAACCTGATCATCGCCACGCGCAATACGGCGGATTTTATGCCCAGCGGGGCGCAGGTGATCAACCCCTGGGATTGAGGGGGGGTGGTGAATCATCGTGATATTGTGGGGGGCGAATACGCAATTTAGAAGCACCTTTCATATCTGAAAAGTGATTTTTATTGCAAAGAGTTTTGGGGGATGTATAATGAAATTATCAGGGGGATATTGAAGGACGTTTCCCCAAACGGATTAGTTTACAGCAGTATGAGGATGTTCATAAATGGGCAATCCTCTTGTCGCTTGACTTTGAGACCAATACCACGTTTTTGTGAGCGGAATTCCATATTGTCAAATAAATGGGGGGATTAATCATAAAAAAGACAATTTTATTAATTCCTCGACGATAATTCCAACTCTCAGTTGGGTATGTTGCGTGTAAATTTGACAATTCCACCATGCGATAGACTTTATGTATAAAGGAGATAAAATGTCTAATAATATTTTGGCTGATAATCTGCGAGTGATAAATGAATGGGGTAATGATTTCTTTCGTCTAACGTTTCCAAGTGAAATAATGGAGAGAAGTTCAAATATCAATCAATTAGAAGAAAGTGCCAAGCTAATATCATCCACATTGTTTTATGGCGAACGGAAAGGGAAATTAGATGAATCACCTTATAATGGTAGCGGGATAAATAATAGCATAGAGAGTCTTACAAGTGAATCTTTATGGATCTATGGGGAATTGCATCACCCAGCTGGGTTTACACCGATTAAGGAAAAACCATTTCACATTAGTACCGGAAGAACTTACAAATGTAGTAATTGTAAAGGAAAGGGCGTTGTCATTTGCCGAACTTGTTATGGAAAAGGGTGGAAAAGAGACTCTGAAGGAAGAATAAGGGAATGTGCTTGGTGTTCTGGCGGTACAAATGAATGTAAAACGTGCCGCGGATACGGAATGTTGGAAGCAATAATTATTGTCGATTCCCAATATAAGCTTGCGAAACATCACATCGAGGATTATTCTGGTGACGTACCAAAACCAATATTAGAACGTTCATCAGGTGATGTGATTTTCGATGAAGTTTTCGAATATCCGAGTGACCTCCAAGGTATGTTAGTAGGTGGGATTGATGAGAATGATTATCAATTATTACAAAACAATGTAAAAGCGCTACTTCATAAAAAAATAGACTCGAAGCTTGAAAACTACGAAGGAGATATAGCACTTGTTCATAGATTAGTAGATGAATTTTTCCAAAAAATTCCTAACCCTGCAACCGCTAACAAAGTTTTAGTGGATGAAATCTATCCTGTAAGATTGCGGGTAAAAATTGAAAATGTTCCTGTATATCAAATAAATTATATATATAAAGCCAAATCTTATTCATTGTGGATTTATGGAAAAGAGAAAAAGATTTATTCACCAAAATCCCCCAGCGAGTTTACTTGGAAATTAGGTGTATTCTTAGGAACTATAATTATATTGATTGGCCTACTTGTGATATCCGGATTGGTGGGTGGTATAGCACATTTTCTGTAAAATGCTGAACCTTAACAAAAGCGATGAGTCAGAAGTATCCTTAAGGTCACCACAACCGAAGAAGGAGACTAAAAATGGCTCACCAAATTGATTATACCTTGGCAGAAGAGATAGTGGAAAAGGGACTGGATGCAATTCCGGAACTGATGCGAGTGGCAAACAAGCTCTATTGATATGCACATGACATGAGATCGTCGTTACACAAAAGGAGAAATGTATTCATATGGAAAATTCAGATATATTATCTTTAAAATGTCCACAATGTGGCGCAACATTAGATATGCTACAAGAACAAAAATATTTAACTTGTAATTACTGCAAGTCAAAGTTACTCATTTCAGTAAATATTGTGAGTGAATTAAATGATGCTAATACAATCGCTTCAGAATTAACCTTAAAACGCCTTCAAAAAGAACTTGGCTGTTTACTTGATTTGCAAAATAGCTTATGTACCATGATAGCCTATGTAAAGCTAAGCGGATCAAGTCATTATAAGGATGACAGAGACTTAGAATATTTTATTTCTGAAAAGTTTAGTACGTTTGCCAAGTATGCAATGATCCATATTATGGATAAAAAACCCGGAAGTCCAAAAAGGACTATCTTTTCTGGGGAGCCTGATTCAATAAAAATCAGAACACAGCTGATGTCTTCATTTTCTAATGAAGATTTAAATTCATTAATCCAGAAATTCATCAATTATGATTGTGGTAGATCCAATGGTAAAGAAAATCTTGCAATCGCAAAATATGTAAGTCGCATCGAAGAATTGATAAAAATAAACATAGAAATTGATGAGAAAAGAAAACAAATATCAACCATCAAAGAAAGACTTCCATGATTCTATTGAATCCTATCTTAAGAAGTCTTAGAAAACATGTAAACAATCTCTAATCACTCTACCTCAAAATATTCAGGAATAAAAATGTCCAAGCAAATCCTAGAATTTAAACTAGAAATGCCAACAAATTACAGAGAAGAGAAATTCCCGCTTATTTATGGAAAGTGTGAGGAATTTCCTAATAACGGCCTTTGGTATGTAACGGTTGATAGAATATTTTGGGAAAAATTATATGAGTCAGGATGGGGTATGCCATTTCCTTATGAGCATCACACATTTTTAGTAGAAGAGAAATATGCGACACCATTTTATATGAATCAATTTCGAACAGATGTTTTGAAATGGGCTAATGTGGCAAAAAAAGTATTTATCGGAAGCTGGTGCGAAAGATACGAAATTTTATGGAAAGATATTCCCGTGTATATTTGCAATCTTGATCCACGAATTAAGTACGGTTATTGTCGCACTCAACCTAAAGATCCTGATAGGGAACTGTGGTATGTTGCATTTGAAAACGGATCTACATTTGTTGTTGATAAAATATGTACAACCGAAAGCTTTATTAAACGCATGGGATGGGATTTTGCCAAATGGATCTGTATATGTTGGTGTCACCTTCAACACGAAGTGAATTGGGATGAATTGCAAACAGGAACATTGAATGGCGGTTATGTAAGAGGCCATGAGTTTGCTTTGGACTCACCATATAAACCAAAATCAATAGAAGACATTGAAACTAGAGTTACCGAGTATGAAATTAAGAAAAGATCGCAATAAATCAATGGGCGTTACCTCAATTCAAAAGTAATCCAAAAGTATACTCTGATGAAAATAATCGAACATACCAGAATATTCAATCCCAGGGAATGGGGATCCAGAGGAATATCTTCTGCCTTTTCTAATGATGGACAGCTCATTGCTGTTCGTGTTCCATGCGAGGCTTGGAGTTACAAAAAGCAAGATAATCTTTTCGTTTACGATATATACGGAAATAAAAAGTGGTCTGGTTTCAGTCTCGATGGAGGTAGTTGGAACGAATGGGGTATCGTTTTCTTCCCGGATAAGTATTCAGTATTAGTCCCTGGTGCGGACGACAATGGCGGTAGTCTGGATGGTTTGAAGCAATATAAGATTGGTGGAAACGGTTTCTCTCTTCCGTTTTCTCATACGAGCCTGAATGGTATCAATACAAGCGTTTACGCCGCGGCAGATAATGGCAGGGCAATCTTGGGTAGGAAAAACGGCTTGATTTGTGTGATCAACAAACGGGAATTTCCTATGCGGGACGAATCCTTCAGCGAAGCTCACTTTTCCTCCGAGAGTGATTGCCTGGCTTTCATCGGATTATTTCGATCGAGTTCATGGCTTTATGATCTGTCCGCAATTGATAATAAAATAGAATTATCAGGGCAATTTGTCTGTTTTCTCTCCAACAAACAATGGCTGGAGTTTGACAGAGGGGACTTCGTTGTCAGAAATATCAGTAATTTACAAGAGGCACAAAGAATCAAATCAAATTTTCCAAATTATAGCCGTATTTTTTCAGGCGCAGCTAGCGAGTACGGCAAGTTATTTACCTTAGCCGACCTCGATGGTGCGATCAGTTTGTGGGATCGTGAAAGTTGTACTCCTTTGGACAGGATCAAATTGTCGCCAAATACTGCTATTTCAAGAATGAAATTTTCAACCGATGGTCAATATATTTTAACGGTTGTTATGGATGGTAATATGGTCAGAAAAGAAATTATTGTATGGCAAATTGAGAGTTAAAAGCTGCGCAAACTCAGCCTATCCGTAAGAAGCCTACTGTTCGACGGGATTGGACAAACCGTAAGTTGCTTTACTGTCAAACTAAAATAAGCTCAAGACAGCTCACCTCAAATCTCCCTCCCACCCACAAATAACCCCATGCCTCCCACCCCCGCACCCCCAAAACACCCAAGACCGCGCCTCCGGCGCGCGCTGATCCTGTGCCTGATCCTGGCCGCCGCGGGGCTGGCGCAAACGCGCACGGCTTATGCCACACCCGCCCCCCCGGTGCTGTTGGTGAACCCGACCCTCCAGCAGTGCATAGAGAACGTGTATCTGTCCGATGAATGTCATACCTGCCGGGTGCTTTCCCCCTGGAAGGTCTCGTCCACAGGGCAGTGCCCGGCGGGTTACCGGGTTGTGCCCTATCAGGAGCTGGACGCCAGCCAGGATCACCCCCTGGACTGTGTGGAAGGGCCGCGAAACGAATGGATGGCCTGTACCTGGGGCCAGTACCCCACCGTCACGCCGCTTTCCCCGGCCGTGCCGGCGTCTGCCGCTGAACCGGTGCGGTTTGCTCCGCTCATCCTGGGTTTGTGCGCCGGCGCCGCTGTGGGTATACTGGTGCTGGGCGGGATTCTTTTGCGCCGGAAAAAGTTGTTTTAAGACAGCCAGAAAGCAGCCGCAGAGGTTGATTCCAACGATGGGCCTGGGAATCCCTTTCACCCTCGCTCTGCCGGCCAGCGTCAATCGTTTCACCCCCAAAAGCGTATGAAACCTTCGAAGGCTGTGTATTTCGGACTGCTGTTTTTTCTCCTGCTCTCGCTGGCACTCCTCGCCTACGCGCTGTACCCCAGAAGCGATCGTGACGGGGCGGTGCAGGCTCTGCAAGCCCAGGGATATTCGGAGATCGTCATCACCGGCTGGCGGCAGGTGAACTGGATCTGCACCAAAGATGACTGGTACCGAACGGGGTTTGAAGCCGCGGCGCCAACGGGAAAAAGGGTCACCGGGGTGGTGTGCGGTGGGAAATATGGGAATACCATTCATGTGGATCCGTAGCTGCGCGGCAGATTTGCGGAAGTTTCGAATCGCCCTTGAACGCGGGGGCGATTTTTTGGTTGTGCGGCAGGTCAGTATATAATAGAAGGCGGTGGGTGAATACGCCGCCGTATTTTTCGGGGATCCTACAGAAAACGGGTCGGGACAACTATTTGAAAATGAGGGTTTCATTCAATGGCAACTCCCAAAGGAATGAGAGCGGTGAGATTTCTGACCGCGTCTGGTGATGCGGTTCATGTCTATAGTAACCAGGAACGCTTGGCCTTGCAAATTCGGCATGAAGTGCCTACGGAAACAGACCTGTTGGATACCTCGTTCAAGGTTGCTGTTGAATTATCCGACAGTGAAGCTTTAGCCATCGCAGGTGAATTAATCTCTGCAATTTCATTACGTTGGAGAATCCAAAACAATGGCGAAAAACAAGACTGAAAAGCAAGGTTGTTTGAGCGTTTTCTTCCCGTTCTTGAATCGCGAGCCAGAAAAAACAGACCGAAAACCGGCGCGAGAACAAGAATCAGAACGGGATCAAGAACCACTCCCTTACCGAGTGCGGGATGATTTTCTTTCTCCCGCAGAATTTTCATTTTTTAAGATCCTTTCTTCTCTCGGCGGATCACGGCTGATCATTCAGTCCAAAGTAAGATTGGCTGATGTTTTCTTCGTGGCTCGCCCAAATGAAAATCGGGCGTATTTCAGCAGAATCGCTCAGAAACATCTGGATTTTCTGATCTGTGATTCTGTTACCATGAAACCGCTGTTGGGTATTGAATTAGACGACTCCAGTCACAAGCGAGAAAGCCGGCAGGAACGAGACGATTTTGTGGATCAAGTCTTTGAGGCTGCGAGTTTTCCATTATTGCGCTTTCCCGTTGAGCGGGAATACTCATCCAGAGAAGTGGCGGCCAGAATCGCGCCGCTTTTGAAAGATGTCATTAGCCCTCCGGCCGTACCACCGCCGCCGCCGCCGCAGACGCCCGTAACGAAACAAGAAAATGCAATCCCGCTTTGCCCAAAATGCGGCATCCCGATGGTTTTGCGAACGGTGTCGCAAGGCGAGCACAAGGGAAAGCAATTTTATGGATGCAGCAATTACCCTCGCTGCCGAGAAATGAAACCTTTTCGGGGATGAGAAAAGGCTGCCTATCATAAACTGCTTTCAAGACATTCGCCCCCGCTTAATGAAAACCTCACTCAGGTGAACCCCCCATGTTAACTGAAGTCGAACTCAAAGAAAAATTGCAGGCCCTGGCGCAGGAAGATTTTCATCTGGCCCAGCGCGAGGATTTGGCGGAGCTGATCCCCGCCATGCTCAAATATATCGGCTCCACCGACAGCGAGCTGCGCGACGATTTGATCTACACCGCCTTCGACGCCTGGATCCTGACCGAGCCTGTCCTCAGCCCCGACCAACTGCACGGCCTGCTGCCTATCATCCTGGATGAGGAGCACCTGCGCTTCCGACTCGGCGAACAGGAGACCGACAGCGTCTTCACGCGCACGTTCTCCGTTCTGGTTCTGCCGCTGCTGCTCATCCGCCATCAATCCCAGCCGGTGTTTTCGGCCGCCGAAATCCAAACGATTCAGCGGCAGGTTCTGCATTATCTGGAGCAGGAAAAAGACCGCCGCGGGTACGTTCCCGGCAAGGGTTGGGCGCACGGCGTGGCCCACGCCGCCGACGCCCTGGACGACCTGGCGGAGTGCGCGGAGCTGACCCAGGCCGACCTACTGGAAATTTTGGCCGCCGTCCGCCAGGCCGTGTGCGTACACAGCGTGAGCTATACCTGCGGTGAAGAGGAACGCCTGGCCACCGCGGTGATCACCATTCTTAAAAGGAAACTGGTGCCGGATGCGGAGCTGATTCCATGGGTGGAGGGCTTCGGGGATGCGGTGCTGGCAGTATCTGCTTTGCCGGAGAGAATTTGGATTCGCGGGAATGTGAAGAATTTCCTGCAGTCGCTGTTCTTCCGCCTGGGCTGGGAGGGCCTGCCCCATCCGCTGGGAGCGCCCATCCAGCAGACCCTGCGCAGGATCAGCCCCTTTGCCCCGAAGGAAGGCGGCTAACCCGTTTGATTCGCCCGAAGGAGGCACAGCATGCATGCATTGATGATCAACAGCAGCGCGCGCAGGCACGGCAACACCGACGCCGCCTTGTCGGTTTACGCCGATATCCTGCGCCAGGCCAGCTGGACGGTGGAGGGGGTGCAGCTCTCCGCGCTGAATATCGGCATGTGCCGGGGGTGCCGGCTGTGTTTTGACCGGGGCGAGCAGGCCTGCCCGCACAAGGATGACCTGTTGGAGCTGTATGCGAAGGTTAAAAGCAGTGATTTGCTGCTCCTGGCGAGCCCCGTGTACGTGGAAGACGTCAACGGGATCATGAAAAACTGGATTGACCGCATGGCGTTCAACTGCCACCGGCCGCAGCTGTTCGCGCAGAAGGCCTACATCGTATGCACCTCTGGGTCGGGGGCCTCTTGGCACGCGGCCGACACGCTGCAGCGCGCCTTGCAGACCTGGGGGGCCGGGATCATCGGGCGCAGTAAGTTCATCGCGGGGGCAAAAATAACCCCGGAGGCGTTCGCCCAACAATTCCAAAAGAAGATTGACGCGGATGTGCGTAAAATTCTGCGGGCCGCGCCGCGCCACCAGCCGTCTTTTTTGCAGCTCTTGACCTTCCAGATCCAAAAAATGTACTATCAAAAAGCAGAGTATGACGGCACCTACGACAAGCAATTCTGGCAGGAGCAGGGCTGGCTGGGCGAGGGGCGCGCTTATTATGCGGACATTCCAGTGAGCCGCCTCAAAACCGGCGCGGCCCGATGGATCGGCAAAGGCATTATGGCTGTGGTGCTGCGGTAAAAATGACTGACACGAACATCACGATTGAATACCACCCCAGGCCCTCCGGCGCGATTCGGGACGAGATCGTCGGCATCGCCCAGGAACTCACCTCGGAATGGTTTACCCCCAATGTTCCACAGGACACCTATGCGGATTTGGGCTTTCAAGATGTGCTCATCCTCAAAGAGGGGGGCCGGATCGCCGTTTTCATCATGTTCACCTGCCTGGACGGCACGATCCAACTGTCGCTGATGGGCACCCGTCTGGAAGCCAGGGGCAAGGGCCTGGGTTCAATCCTGCTCAACGCGTTTTGCGAGCATGTGAAGATCATCGGTTTTGACCGCATCATGGTGTACACCGTGCCGCCGGACCGCAAGCTGGCCTACCGGTCTACGCTGGGTTTTTATGAAAAGCACGGGTTCCGGATCACGCACCGCTATGAGGAGCTGTGGGAGGTGGGGGCTTTGCAGTTGGTCAAGGATCTGTAGGCAGTTATTCGTTCGGTATTTGGGGGGATAAACCCAGCTTGTGGAAAACCCGAAAATCGGAGCCAAAAAGAGAAATTGGGGGGCAAAAATCAATACCCATTCTTAAATCTGTGCTAGAGTTAAACGGGTTTTGCTTGAATCCCACCGATTCTTTCAGAAAACTGATTCGTACCAATGTTTGCGTTGTAGGGCGGCAAAAGGGCTGCTTCATACCTTCGTGTAAAAAAACGGCCGCTGCACCTCACAAACTGTACCGATCAAGCGAATCAGAACAAAAAAAGCGGCCGCCCCAGGCTCACGGTCAGACGCTGTACCCCATAGGAGTCCCCATGAAGCACACTCTCGTCCGCTGTACGCTGCTGTTCTCCCTGCTATTTTCCCTGTTCTTATTCCCCACCGCTGCGGTGTCGGCGGCTGGCCCGGGCCTTTTGGTGTCCGGCATCACCAACCCCATCAATGCCAACGGAACCTACGTGTGGGCGGGCACATACAGCGGCTACGATTACTGGTCACTGACGGTGGGACCCACCACCTACGTGCTCTACAACGACGTTTATGGGGCAGGCCCGGATCGTTATTGGAACCTGGATACTGATTTTGATGATGAAGGCGCGCCGTCCACCCTGTTTTATTCTTCCAGCCCTTCCACTGCGCTGACCCCCACCGGGCTGAGTTGGACGCAGGATTCGGGGACGGGTTCCCTGATTGTTGCAACTGGCATCCCCAGCCCTGAGATCTCGGTGGTGGGCAATGGAGTGCAGATTATGAACGGCAGCACGGTCATTCTCACCAATGCTTTCACCAATTTTGGAGCAGCTAAATTCCCCGGGGAAACCGCTGCGCGCATGTTCACCATCAACAACGGCGGGTCAGCGCCGCTGACCCTGGCGGGGCCCTCCCCCTACGTGGTCATCAGCGGCGCGAATGCTGGCAGCTTTGCGGTAACTACCATCCCCAGTGCCAGCATCCCCGCTTCGACCGGCACGACCACCTTTGGGATCACCTTTACCCCGTCCTTTGAGGGCTACCACAATGCCGTGGTGACCATCCACAGCAACGACAGCGACGAGGGGGAATTCACCTTCGCCATTCAAGGATACGGCTATGTGGCCCGCGACCTGCTGGTGACAGGGATCACCGAACCGGCGGCGGCCAACGGGACTTACCTGCATCAGGGGCGGCTGAACCAGTTCCAATACTGGAAACATGCCACCCTCAACTACTATATTTACTTAGACGTGTATTTGGGCAGCGCTTACTGGAATATTGACACCAACACGGATGATGCCCAGGTTTTATTCTTCAAGGGGTCTGAAACCGGCACGCCGGTGGGGCTGACGGGGTGGGGCCCAGACACTTCACTAGACCCAGATCCAGCCGGATCCCCGGTGATCAGCTATGCCGTCGCCGCCCCCGAAATTGACCTGTACGGCAACGGGGTGATGATTGCGATCAACGACAATACCCCCTCGTTTCCGGATCACACCATGTTTGGGTCGGTGGATGTCTCCGGCGGTTCCAGAACACGGACTTACACCATTCAAAACACCGGCGGACAGGCTCTGACCCTCACGAGCGTGACTCTGGGGGGCAGCGGCGCGGGCGAATTCAGCAAGACGGACCCCACTTTGGCCTCGGTTCCCGCCTACGGCAGCACCACCTTTACCGTGACGTTTGACCCCACCAGTGAGGGAACCAAGACTGCCACCCTCACGGTGGTCAGCAACGACAGCGACGAAAGCAATTATGTGTTCACCATTTCGGGCGACGCTTATACGCCCAAGAATTTGATCGTGTCGGATATCACCACCCCCGCGGCGGCCAACGGCGTGTACCTGTACCTGGGGGAATTGAACGAGTTCCAATATTGGAAGCATGAAACGCTCAATTACTACATCTTTAATGATGAGTACACCTCGAGCTATTTTTGGAACCTGGACGTGGATACTGACGACACGGACATGGACTACCTGTTTTTTACCACCTCGCAAGCCGTGGCTCCGGTGGGGCTGGCCGGCTGGCAGGCCAATACCACCGCTGGATTTGAAAGCGCTGGGCCGCCCACGATTGTGTACGCTGGCCCGGAAATGGACGTGAAGGGCGGCGGTGTGAGCATCGCCAGCGGCAGCCTCGTCCCCAGCCCAGCCAATGACACCGATTTCGGCGCGGTGAGCGCGGCTGCGGGGAGCGCTGCGCACACTTTCACCATCTACAACACCGGCTACGAGGCCTTGAACCTGACCGGCGCCCCGCAGGTGCAGATTTCGGGCACGCATGCCGCCGAGTTCACCGTGACCGCGCAGCCGGCCACGCCGGTCACCGCGCTGACCGGAACCTCTGTCTTTACGATTGAGTTTGATCCGGCCGGCGGCGGGGTGCGCTCCGCGGCGGTTTCCATCGCCAATAACGACAGCAACGAAAACCCCTACACGTTTACCATTCAGGGCACAGGCCTGGTGGCCCCCACCTTGACCACCGCGGCGGCGTCGGGGATCACCAGCAGCGCAGCTGTCCTGGGCGGCACCATCAGCAGCGACGGTGGCGACCCCGTGACGGAGCGCGGTGTGGTGTATTCATCCACCAACACCGCCCCCACCATTGGCGCTGTGGGTGTGACGATGGACGCCAACGGCTCCGGCACCGGCGCGTTCAGCGAAACCATTTCGGGTCTGTCGCTGGACACCCACTACTACGTTCAGGCCTATGCCATCAACCCGCAGGGCACCTCGTACGGCGGTGTGGAAGAATTTACCACCCAAAATATGGTTTCCTCCATCACCCGCAGCAGCGCCAGCCCCACCAATGCCAGCTCGGTGAGCTGGGATGTCGCTTTTGGCGGGCCGGTCACTGGTTTGAGCGCCTCCAATTTCACCCTGGTCAGCGGCGGCAGCCTGGCCGGGGCCTCCATCACCAGCGTCAGCGGCTCCGGCACGAGTTGGACGGTGACGGCCAGCACCGGCACTGGCTCGGGCACGCTGGGGCTGAACCTGACCAGCGCCGCCGGATTGAACAACGGGCTTTACAACCTGCCCTTCACCGGTGAAGTCTACACCCTGGATCGGACGGCGCCCACGGTGACCATTAGCCAGGCGGTGGGGCAGCTTGACCCCACCAACAGCAGCCCGATCCATTTCAGCGTGGTCTTCAACAAATCCGTTACCGGCTTTGATGCCAGCGACGTGGCTCTCAGCGGCGCCGCGGGGGCCACCACCGCCGCGGTGACCGGCAGCGGCACGACTTACGACGTGGCCGTCAGCGGCATGACCGCGTCGGGAGAGGTGATCCTCAACATCCCCGCTGGGGCCGCGCAGGACGCAGCCGGCAACGCAAACACCGAATCGAATACCTTCAGCATTACCTATGACTCTGTGCGGCCCACGGTGACCGTTGAACAGGCCGCCGCGCAGGCGGACCCCACCAACACCGCGCCCATCCACTTCACGGTGACCTTCAGCGAAGCGGTGACGGGCTTTGACGACAGCGATGTGATCCTGGGCGGAACTGCCGGGGCCACCACCGCCGCGGTGACCGGCAGCGGCACGACTTATGACGTGGCCGTCAGCGGCATGACCGCCAACGGCACGGTGACGGCTTCCGTGGCGGACGGCGCAGCGCAGGATGCGGCGGGCAACGACAGCACAGCCGCCGCCGTCAGCGATAACCAGGTGATCTACGACACCGATCCGCCGGGGGTAACGGTAAGCTCCACTGCCACCGACCCGACCAACCTCGCCCACATCCCCGTAACGATCATCTTTGACGAGGCTGTGACCGGCTTTACCCCCACCAGCGCTTCGGGGGATGTGGTCATCACCAACGGCACCGGCAGCAGCCCGTCGGGCAGCGGCACGATCTACACCTTTACCGTGACGCCCAGCGGCGAGGGAGCGGTGACGGTGACGGTTCCGGCGGCCAGCTGCCAGGACGCAGCCGGCAACGCAAACACCGAATCAAATACCTTAAGCATCACCTATGACTCTGTGAGCCCCACGGTGACCATTGAGCAGGCCGCCGCGCAGGCGGACCCCACCAACGCTGCGCCCATCCACTTCACGGTTACCTTCAGCGAAGCGGTGATGGGCTTTCACGCCAGCGATGCGGCCCTGAGCGGCTCCGCGGGGGCCACCACCGCCGCGGTGACCGGCAGCGGCACGACTTACGACGTGGCCGTCAGCGGCATGACCGCGTTGGGCGAGGTGATCCTCAACATCGCCGCCGGGGCCGCGTCGGATGCGGCGGGCAACGACAGCACAGCCGCCGCCGTCATCGATAACCAGGTGATCTACGATGCCGATTCGCCAGGGGTGACGGTCAGCTCCACCGCCGCTGACCCGACCAACCTCGCCACTATCCCCGTGACGATTACCTTTGACGAGGCCGTGACCGGCTTCACCCCCAGCAGCGCTTCGGGGGATGTGGTCATCACCAACGGCACCGACAGCAATCCGGCCGGCAGCGGCACGGCCTACACCTTTGACCTGACGCCCAGCGGACAGGGGGCCGTGACGGTGATGGTTCCGGCGGTCAGCGGCCAGGATGCGGCTGGCAACGCCAACACCGAATCAAATACCTTCAGCATCACCTACGACTCTGTGCGGCCCACGGTGACCGTTGAACAGGCCGCCGCGCAGGCGGACCCCACCAACGCCGCGCCCATCCACTTCACCGTCACTTTCAGCGAAGCGGTGACAGGCTTTGATGACAGCGACGTGACCCTGGGCGGCGGGGCGGGGGCCACCACCGCCGTGGTGACCGGCAGCGGCACGACTTACGACGTGGCCGTCAGCGGTATGACCGCCAACGGCACGGTGACGGCTTCCGTGGCGGACGGCGCGGCGCAGGATGCGGCCCTGAACACGAGTGAGGCTTCCACCTCCGCCGATAATGAGGTCAACTATGTGGTTGGGCCGGTGGACGTGACCATCGAACAGGCCGCCGCGCAAGTTGACCCCACCAATTCCCTGCCGGTGAACTTCACCGTGACCTTTGGGCGGGCCATTGATCCGCTCAGTTTTACCGCCGCTGACCTGACGCTCAGCAGCACAGGGCCTGGCGCGCTTGCGGCGACCCTCACCGAGATCGCGCCCAACGACGGCACCACCTTCAACGCGGCGGTGAACGGCCTGACCGCGCCCGGCACGGTGACCGTCAGCCTGGCGGCGGACAAGGTGCAGGACACGGCCGGAAACAACAACAGCGCCAGCAGCTCCACGGATAATTCCGTCCACTTTGACGCCAGCATGCCCACTGTATCGAAGACCAGCTTGAAATCGAAGCTGACCTCCGGATTCAGTAGCTTCACGGTGGAATTCAGCGAGGCGGTCAGCGATCCGGCGGGCGACACGGCCGAGGACGACGTGACCAACCCGGCCAATTATTTGCTGATCAACAAAGGCCCCAACGGCGTCACCGAACGGGCTGCCTGCGTCGAACCCCCGCCGCCAGGCTCGGATGACATTTATCTGAGCACGGATCAGGTGGTGTACGACAGCAGCACCTTCACTGCCACGGTGACGGTGAACGGCGGTGCGGTTCTGCCGACGGGGAAATATGTGGTGTTTGTGTGCGGCACGACCTCCATTGTGGATCTGGCGGGCAACCCCATCAACAACGGCCTCATGGACTTCACCTATGAGTTCCGCGTGGCCCCCCCTGCTGAAAGCAAGAGCGAAGAAGCCAGCAGCAGCAAGGTCCTGCCCCTCACCGGTTTTGCCCCCGGCAAGATCACCGAGCTGCCCGTGCAGCCGGGCGAGCGCGCCTATTTCAGCACACGCATGGTGCTGGAGATCCCGGCACTGAGCGTGAACGAGGCGATTGTGGGCGTGCCCGAAAGCGAAGGCTGGGATGTGACCTGGCTGGGCGATCAGATTGGTTACCTGGGCGGCACGGCCTTCCCCACCTGGGCGGGCAACTCCGTGCTGACCGGCCACGCCACCGATGCCAACGGCGGCAGCGGGCCCTTTGCCCGCCTGGGCAGCCTGATCTGGGGCGATAAGATTGTGATCCATGCCTTTGGGCAGGACTACATCTATGAGGTACGCTCGGTCAACCGCTGGACGGATCCGAAGGACGTCAGCGTGCTGAGCAAGCACGAGGAACTGCCCTGGCTGACCCTGATCACCTGCAACGGCTACGATGAGAAGACCGGCACGTACCGCTGGCGCACGGTGGTGCGGGCGGTGCAGATGAAGGTGGTGGACCCCGATTAAGTCGGGGCTGCCGATTGGATATCCAGAAGCGCCTTCCAGCAGTGGGGGGCGCTGTGTCTGTCCCAAGAGTGGTAGGTTTTGAAAAAAGAGCAAGCTCCGAGTAAACTGGTAGGTGCTTAGGCCACCAAGTTACCGGAGCTTGCCATGTCTATTGTCACCTTACAGATACCAGAAGTCAAGTCAATTGAGACAG
>JARKPO010000010.1 GCA_029975215.1 Levilinea sp. | reverse complement strand
TCTGTCTCAATTGACTTGACTTCTGGTATCTGTAAGGTGACAATAGACATGGCAAGCTCCGGTAACTTGGTGGCCTAAGCACCTACCAGTTTACTCGGAGCTTGCTCTTTTTTCAAAACCTACCACTCTTGGGACAGACACGATTCATGATTTCATCTCCTGATTCGTTTTGCATTGATCTATGAATGAATTAAGCACTTTCATGAGGGCTTATAAAACCAGCTCCTGCGATCAGACGGATGCTTAAAAGCAAACAAAGAGTCCAGGTCTTGTGACAAGATGCGTTATCTGGTTAGTATTTGGGTTGGGGGTGGTGCGGTGTGGGCGGAACAGGACTCGAACCTGCGACCCCATCCTTGTAAGGGATGTGCTCTAACCAACTGAGCTATCCGCCCGACGGGGCTTATTATACCCCGGAAAACGGCAATCATGCTACACTAAATCAGGGAAAAATCAACTTGCATCTCAAGCTGGGGAGGTAGACCATGCGTTTTATTCGTTATCAGCGCGGCAGTGAAGCCCCGCGTTTTGGCTGGGCATTTGAGGATCAGGTCGGCCCCATTGAGGGGTCGCCGCTGGGTGATTACCGCCGTCTGGAAGCCGATATCCCCATGGAAACGGTGAAGCTGCTGGCACCGGTGCAGCCAGGGAAAATTCTGGCGGTGGGGCGCAATTATGTGGAACACGCTCGGGAACATGGAGCGGAGGTTCCAGAACTGCCTCTGATTTTCCTCAAGCCGCCCTCAAGCCTATTAGACCCAGGCGGGACGATTGAGCTACCCCCGCAGAGCAAGCAGGTGGAACACGAGGCCGAGCTGGCTGTGGTGATTGGACGGCGCGGGCGCTGGATTGCGGCGGAGGATTCTGCAGCCTATATTTTGGGATACACCATTGCTAATGATGTGACCGCCCGAGATTTGCAGCGTAAAGATGGTCAGTGGACACGCGCCAAAGGGTTTGACACCTTTTGCCCGTTGGGTCCGTGGATTGAGACGGATGTGGACATTGCCGATGTGCTGATCACCTGCCGGGTGAACGGCGAGATGCGGCAAATGGCCTCTTCGCGCGAGATGGTGTTCTCGGTGCCGCAGCTGATCGCATTTGCTTCCTCGGTGATGACTCTGGAGCCTGGGGATATTTTGCTGACAGGCACGCCGGCGGGGGTGGGGCCGCTGACGGACGGCGACTGGGTGGAGGTGGAAATTGAGGGCATAGGCATATTGGCCAACGGGGTGCGCAGCGCGCCGCCGCGCTTTTAGCGGGGGCGCGGGATGCTGCGATTACAAAATGGTTAGTGTTTGGTGTTAATCTGCTGGATAGGCGGATAGTTTTTAGGCAATTCTTGCCTTTAAAATGAGTGGACAGCCCTTGACAAGGCGGTTGAATTTCTCTATACTCTTTATAGAACTCTATACGGAAACAAGACAGGAAGCGTTGAACTTTGCATCTGAATTGGTCGCTTGGCGCGGTAGATGCGTCGGGTGCAAAGGGAGCTGAATAGCGAAACCGGCCTTTATGTGTGGCCGGTTTTTTTATTGATAGCGCGAGAATCTCCAGGGGTAGGGGGTTGAGTGGAAGGGTTCTAACGGACAAGCGCGGGCTGTGCATTTGCTTTTGGTTTGGCACAAGTTAGACCGGCTAATTTTCTCCAGCATGATGATGCGAGGAGGCATGGATGGATAAGAGCTATTTGGATCTTCATTTTCGTGACCCTTCAAAAGCCGAGGGGGTAGATTTGGACGCAGTGGACGAAAGCCGCCAGCGGATTCTGGTGGTGGAAGATGAGCCCGATACCGTTTTTCTGCTGAAGCAGATTCTGCGCATTGCAGGCTTTAATGTGCTGAGCGCTTCCAACGGGCACGAAGCCCTGAAGAAGCTGGCAGAATACCAGCCGGATCTGGTTTTGCTGGACATCATGATGCCCGAGATGGACGGGTGGGAAGCGCTGAACCACATGCGGAAGATGAGCAACATCCCGGTGATAGTGATCTCGGCCCTGGGCAGCAAAGAAGACGTGATTCAGGGATTCTCGGAAGGGGTGGATGATTACCTCTCCAAGCCGTTTTACAACGCCGAGGTGGTGGCGCGGGTGAAGGCTGTGCTGCGGCGGGCCGGCCGTCCCCAAGAGGTGAGCCGCCTGGTCTTCCCGCAGGTGGATCTGGAAGTGGATTTGCTGACGCAGGAGGTGCTCTTTCACAAGCAGAGCATTCGCCTGACACCCAAAGAATTTTCGGTGCTATCCGTATTGGCCAAGCATTCCCCGGCGATTGTGAGCTATTCGACTATCTCACAGTCCGTGTGGGGCGAGGACAGTCAGGATACGCGCAAGCGCACCAAGTACCTGGTGTATTTACTGCGGCGGAAATTTGAGAAAGTGCAGCCCCGGTTTGAACTGATCTTGAATGTGGACCGTCTGGGGTACAAACTGCAAAGCGAAGCGTAAGGGCTTTGGATGAGGATGGTTTATCTTACTTATATGAAGGTGCGTCCCCCACAGGGCGCATCCTTAATTTAACGGATGGTTGAGCAGCGTATGAAAGCGTGGATGAGCCGATACAGCGCGTATGGGATGGTGGGGGTAGGGTTGGTGCTGCTGGTGATGGGGGCGGTGGGGCTGGCGCGGCTGATTTGGCCGGCAGAAACTCAGCCGACCGCGGCCGAGCTGAGCGTCGGAGACGGTTTTGTGCCCATGGAAGTGCCGGTGAGCAGCCTGGAACGAGCACCAGGCCTGGATCAGCCCACGGCGTCATCCCCCGTGGCAGCAGGAACCGCGCCGCAAGAGGATGCGGCCGAGGTGCGCGCCCTGGCTGCCACACAGCGCGCGCGCGTGCCAGAAGTGCCGGTACACTTGCGCATCCCCTCCGTGGGGCTGGATGCGCCGGTGCAGCCCGCCACGGCGCGCAAGGTGTGGATGGCTGCGCAGCAGTACGAGCAGTGGACGGCGCCGGATGAATTCGCTGCAGGCTGGCATGCGGATTCGGCCCGTTTGGGCGAGCCTGGCAATACGGTTTTAAATGGGCATCACAACGTGAGCGGCAAGGTGTTTGAGCGCCTGGTGGACGTGGCCGTAGGTGAACGAATTGTGGTGGTGGGGGATAAGGGCGGAGAGTTTACTTACGTGGTGGTGAACAAGATGATTTTGCCGGAGAAAGGCGCAAGCCCCGAAGAGCGGTTAGAGAACGCGCGCTGGATCATGCCCTCGACGGATGAGCGCCTGACCCTGGTGACCTGCTGGCCAGCGGATTCCAATACGCACCGTCTGATTCTGGTGGCCAGCCCGTTGAATTGAAGCACGGCAGGGGACCCTGGGGGGAAACCAAAACGCTGCCGGTGAGGGCAGCGTCTGGTATGGGAACCAATAAAACACCGATAACAACCGATAAGAACCGATAAGTCAACTGCCGAAATTACTGGGTTAACACAAGGTAATCGGCAAGATTGAAACGATCCCAGGCCATATCCGCAGTATCTGCGGGGGTTGGTAGGGGAGAGGCCAGCAGGAACAGCCGCCCCCAGGAAAGCTCGCTGCCCTGGGCAATGCAGGTTTGCAGCACCAGACCGCTGCCCGCGCCGTAGATCTGGTGGAAGAGTTGGCTGCTGGTGAGCAGGCTGTCATCGGCGAGGGAGCGGAAGTTGGATTGGGGGCTGGTGGGGGTGATGGCCTGATAGCGCTGGACGGCCTGGATTTGATAGTACTGCTGCTGGCCGCCGCTGAGGATGACTACCAGCACGTCGCCGACGGTGAGCTCTTCAAAAGCAGCCCCGGCCAGGTGGTTATGGGCCAGGATGCCGCGCCCGCCAAACTGGCGCGCCAGGGCAAATTCGGTCAGGGTGTTGGGCAGAGAAGAGACAAAGCCAGCATCCCCGGCGGGCTGCTGAACCACGGGGTAGGCCAGTTTGTTTTCTACATACAGGCCGGTGATTTGACCATCCTGGGCGGGATCTAAGGAGGTGGTGAAGTCGTCCAGGGTGGGCAGGGGGGCGGTTTCCTCGTGCAGCGCGGCAGCCAGCGGCGTCCCGGTGATCGGGATGCGTGCGGCGGGCTGGATCACCATCAGGTTCACCAGGAGAGGCCACAAGCAGAGGGAGGACAGCTTTCGAAGGTTCATTTTATCGTTTGGTAATAAATTACTAATCAACTTAGTTAGAAGATAGTTATATGATAATTTATATACGGTTACTGTGCAATAGCTGCGGGCGGAGCTTGCAAAAGTGTAAATTCTCGGCATGGGTAGGCGAGGGAATTTGGGTGAAGAGCAAACCGAGGGGTTTTAAGATGGGCGGGCTTATGGTATAATCATCCGGTAATTCGCAACCTATCCCGGTGAACGTGCTAGGAGATACAGTATGTCTGGACATTCAAAATGGGCAACCATTAAGCGCAAAAAAGGCGCTACGGATGCAAAACGCGGGGCTATTTTTACCCGTCTGACTCGTGAAATTGTCATGGCTGCGCGTGAAGGCGGGGGCGACCCTGAATCCAACTTCCGGCTGCGGCTGGCTGTGGACCGTGCGCGTTCGCAGAATATGCCGAAAGAAAACATTGAGCGGGCGATTAAACGGGGTACCGGCGAGAGCAAAGAAGGCAACGCGTTTGAAGAGGTGTTTTACGAAGGTTATGCCCCCCACGCTGTGGCACTGATGATCCAATGCCTGACGGAAAATCGCAACCGGACGGTGGCAGATGTGCGCCACATTTTGTCGCGCTCTGGCGGCAATTTGGGCGAAGGCGGCTCGGTGGCATGGCAGTTCAGACGGGTTGCGTATTTCTCCATTCCGGCGGCTGGTGTGGACTTTGATAAGATCTTCGAACTGGCGGTGGAAGGCGGAGCGGACGATGTGACCAGCGACGACGAATCCATCGAGATTTTTGCGCCGGTAGAAAGTTTCAAAACCATCAGCGATGTGCTGCACAAAGCCAAAATCCAACCCGAAGAAGCCGAACTGCGCATGATCCCGACTCAAGAAATGGAACTGGACGTTGAAAAAACCCTGCAAGTGCTGCGCACGGTGGAAGCGCTGGAAGAGTTGGACGATGTGACCAACGTGTACTCTTCGCTGCGCATTTCCGAGGAGGCCATGGCGGCTTTGGAGTCGGAATAGGGCTATGTTGGTGGTTGGGATTGATCCCGGCACCGCCCGCACCGGTTATGGTTTTGTGGCCGAAAACGCCCAAGGAGACCTGGAGGCCGTAGCGTATGGGGTCATTGAAACCCCGGCCGGTATGGAACCTGAAAAGCGTTTGCAGATCTTGTACCGCGAATTGAATCAACTGCTGCTTCTCCACCGCCCGCAGTCTGCAGGGGTGGAGAAGTTGTTTTTTGACCGCAATGTGACCACGGCGTTGGCGGTGGGGCAGGCGCGCGGGGTGGCTTTGCTGGCGCTGGTGGAAAACCAGGTGGCGGTGTCGGAATATACGCCTGTGGCGGTGAAGCAGGCGGTGGTGGGGTATGGAGGCGCGGATAAAAACCAGGTGCAGCAAATGGTGACCGCGCTTTTGGGGCTGGAAAAAATCCCCAAGACGGACGACGCCGCAGACGCGCTGGCGGTGGCGATTTGCCACTTGCATTCCAGCCGCTTTGCGCGTATGGCAGAATGAAGGCAGGGGCGAATGCAGATCACCAGCAGCGCAAACCCCAAGATCAAAGAAATCCGCAAACTGCGCGAGCGTAAGGCCCGCCAGGAAAGCGGCTTATTTTATGTAGAAGGCCTGCGGCATGTGATGGAAGCCAGCCAGCAGCAGGCTGATATTGAGACCCTGGTGGTGGCGCCGGAACTGCTGACCAGCACGGTGGGGCGTGAGTTTGCGGCGGCGCAGTCGCGCCAGGGTGTGCCCGTGCTGGAGGTCAGCGCAGAGGTGTTTGCCGGGTTAGCCTTGAAAGAAGGCCCGCAGGGGCTGGCGGCTGTGGTGCGGCAGCGCTGGTGGGGGCCTGAGATGGTACGCGGGGGCCTGTGGGTGGCGTTGGATTCGGTGGCCGATCCGGGCAATTTGGGCACGATCCTACGCTCCTTGGATGCGGTGGGCGGTGAGGGAGTGATCTTGTTGGATCACAGCACCGATCCTTACGATCCCACGGCGGTGCGTGCCAGCATGGGGGCGGTTTTCACCCAAAAACTGGTCAAGATGACCTTCGAAGCCTTTGCCGCCTGGAAACGGGCCGGAGGGCTGCCGGTGGTGGGCACCTCAGACCGCGGGCCGCAGGATTATCATTACCAGAGTTACCCTGAGGCGATGGTGCTGCTGATGGGCAGCGAACGCCAGGGCCTGCAGCCGCAGCATCTGGCCTTGTGCGATGCACTGGTGCGGATCCCCATGCAGGGGCAGTGTGACTCGTTAAATCTGGCTGTGGCGACGGCGGTGGTGCTGTATGAGATTTACAATCACCGGCGCGACCAGCAGGCTGAACAGTTGGGAGGCGAGCGATGATCGCAAGCGTGAACGGGGATGTGCAGGCGGTTCTGGAAGACAGCCTGATTGTGGGCGTGGGCGGGGTAGGGTTGCGCGTGTTTGTCACCGCGGGGGTGCGCGCCCAGGCACATGTGGGAGAGGGTGTGTTTCTGTTCACCACCCTGATCGTGCGCGAGGACCTTTTGGCGCTGTACGGCTTTGAGACTCAGGAAGAGGAACGCTTTTTTAACCTGCTGCTGGGAGCCGACGGCGTGGGACCCAAGCTGGCGCTGGCGGTGCTGTCCACCTTAAATGTGGAAGCCATCCGGCGAGCGGTTTTGGCAGAACAGGCGGACATCTTCAGCCGCGTGTCGGGGGTGGGAAAGAAGACCGCCCAGAAGATCCTGCTGCATTTGCAGGGCAAGGTGGGGGCTGGCGGCGGGTTGGAGGTGATGACGCTGGGGGACGCGGATGGGGATGTGTTGGACGCGCTGACCGCCTTGGGCTACAGCGTGGTGGAAGCGCAGACCGCCATCCAGGCCATCCCGCGGGACGCGCCGCAGGACATGGAGACGCGCCTGCGGCTGGCGCTGCAATATTTCTCGCGCTGAGACCGTACTTTACACCGACAAACGACAGGTCAGCCCGTACGCAAACGGCTGGCCTGTTTTTTTGCTGCCTACGCGAGCAGTTTTCCGGCGGTGAGCGTTCGCACCTGCCCCTGACCAACTGGCCAGCCAAAATCTTAGCCGGACGACTATGCCCAGCCTCCACTGGCGTGGGGGGAGGATGGGGGGAACGTGCGCTATGATGGGCAATGAAAGGAACACAGCCGTGAAAAAACTCATCTTCCCACTCACCTTACTTGCCCTGACCGCCCTGGCCTGCAATATGACCATTTCATTTGCGCCAACCAGCCAGCCAGAACCTGAACCCACCCCGGTGCTGCCCACCCTGACAATGCCCCCTGCGCCGACCCAGGCCGTTCCCACGCAGCCGCAGCCGACGAGCGAAGTTCCCAATTTGCCGGAGCCCACCGTTCCGCCGCAGGTGCTGAGCGGCTCGACCATCACGTTTCACCGGCTGACGGTCACCCTGCCGCAAACGGCGGCGAATGGGGCCAGCGGCAGCGAAATTCCCCGCAACGACAGCCCCGAGGCGGCTCAATGGCAGAAAACGCCTGGGCATTTGCAGGTCAGCCTGGACGGCTATTACGCACTGCAAGGCAAGACCAACCAGCCAGCGATCTACGTTTTCCCGGCTTTGGAATACGCTGAACTGGCGCCCGCTGCCTTTGAGAGCATCCACCGCCTGCGGAACTTCCTCTATGATCCTAACAACGTTCCGGCTCTGGATCAGATGCCCGGTGTGCCGTTTATGAACGCCAAGATCTTGTTCGCCGCACACATTCTGCCGCTGTCTTTCCAGAACGGCACAGGCGTGCGCTACATCACCGAATACGCCCAAGGCCCGGTGCAGGCCAATAACACCGATCTGTTCTATAACTACATCGGCGTGACGGATGACGGAAACGACTATGTCGTGGTCATCCTGCCCATCACCAGCCCGGTGCTGGCTGAGAGCGGTGATCGGAGCGCGCCCATCCCCAGCGGCGGTGTGCCTTACCCAGAGGGCGGGCGGATGGATCCCTACTACATCGCCATCAGCGATCTGCTCAACGGGCAGCCGGGCGGCAGCTTTTCGCCCAGCCTGAACACCCTGGACAGCCTGATCCAGTCGATCTCGATTGCCCCGTAGGCCGCAGCCTGTCCGAACCTCCTCCAGCCAGGGGTGCGCCGCACCTCTGGCTGGAAGGTGAAATATGAGCCTCGTTCTGCACGAGATGCGCCGGAAGGCCGGGGATTTTGACAGGCACAACCTCCAGGCCATTGGGCATGGGGACTTTGGGTGCGCAGGTTTTGGCGCATCATGATTTTACGAATCGGCTTTACAGACTTTCTTTGATTTACGCCCCTTTGGCCTTCTGCAGATAGGCCTGCTTTCTGCGTTCCACTTCTTCGCGGGCTGATTGCAGAATTTCGGCGGTGCTGAACTGCTCAATGGCCGGATCAAATTTCGCCAGGTTAACCCCGCACGGGCGCACTTCGTAGCGGCTGCCCACGGAATCTCGGCTGAGGTAGCCCATATCCACCATCCAGCGGCGCAGCGAAACGCGGTCAATTTCGGGGGCAGCATTCACCATATCCAGCCAGGCTTTCAGCGGGTCGTTAAGCTCTTTTTCGGTCAGCGGTCCAGCGGTGCCAATCGACATGGCGGCGCTTTTGAGTAAAATATGTTGATCGGTGAGGTCTTTGGGAATATTCAGCAGACCGCGCAGGCAGAGGTGAACCAGGCGTTTGGTGAATTGTTCCGCGGTGATGTGAAGTATTTCTGACATCGTTTTCTTCCTTTTTGTCACGCAGGCAGGGAGGTTGAATTTCCTTTAGTGTACCTTTCTTCTTTGACCCCATCCCCCGTCGCGGGGGTCAACTTTCACCGGCCATCTGACCCATCCTGACCCTGGCCGTTCAGCCAGACGCAACTCCCCTTTCGCCCCGGACGTTTTTGCTCACAGGGATGTAAGATGATATCAGGTTCCCTACACACATTTGAAAGGATGCTGGATGAACATGATCTCCCAAATCAACGCACCTGAAAAACCATCTCGGCATGTGGCCAAGTGGATGCAACAGCATGCGATTGTTTCATTTTTTCTGTTGGCTTACGCCATTTCTTGGATACTGACCATCCCTGTGATCCTTGCAGAGTGGCAGGTTCTGCCCAAGAATTATTTCACATTTCATTTCTTTTTCACCATCAAATCCTTCGGTCCATTCGCGGCCGCCTACATCATGACCCGACTTATCGAAGGCCCAGAAGGCTGGTCAGGCATGAAGAAGCGCATCAAAATGTGGAATCTGGGCTGGAAGTGGTATGTCATCCTTCTGCTGGGCGTTCCGGTCATGATGCTGCTGGGCATTTCCCTTCTGCCAGGAGCGCTGGCCAGTTTTCAGGGGTTTCCGCCCTATTTTGCGATGAATTACCTGGTCAGTTTTGTTCTGATCTTTTTTGCTGGCGGGCCGATGGGTGAAGAGCCGGGCTGGCGAGGTTTTGCACTGCCGCGCATGCAGGCGCGCTGGGGGGCGCTGCGGGGCACCTTGCTTTTGGGACTCTTGTGGACCTTCTGGCATCTGCCCGACTTTTTGACCACGGCGCAGAAGGGAGGGCCGGGGGCCGGTTTGTATCCTTTCTATGCGGGTTTACCCATCTTTTTGCTTGAGGTGATGGCGCTGGCTGTCCTTTTTACCTGGGTGACCAACCGCACCCGCGGCAGCCTTTTCGCGGCCCTGCTGTTGCATACCAGCTACAACGCGTTCAGTGTGGTGCTGCCGCTTTTCGCCTCGCCCAGTGTCATGAGTACGGATCTGCCGTTTGCGATCGTAACTGCCGCGGCGGCTGTTTTGATCCTGGCCGCGACGAGCTGCAGGCTGGGGTACCGGCCTGATTCGACGCAGGGATAAACCTGCCCGTGGATCATAAATCTCTGGCGGGGCAGGCGGGCCGGGTTCTCACGGGTGGTTTGCCCCGCTGTTGAGTCATGGGCGGGGCGGCCTGGGGGCTGAAGCGCGCAAACCTGTCCATGTGGCCAGGGGCTAACTCCCACTGGGGTGGGGGAGCGCGGCGGGAAGGCGGATTATGATAAGGACAGTGATGTGGATGACCCACGTCGCCCACCATTTTTATCTTAAAGGAAATTATCCATGAAACCCAACAAACTCAAACGAACCCTGACGTTGATTGGTTTGGCATTATTGGTCCTGATTTTGGGGTACGCCGCGCTGCGGCCCTTCCATTTGCGGTGGGGGGCCAGCGCGGAAGATTTGGCGCGCAGTATGCCCGGCGACCTGAGCGGGGCGCGGTGGACGCGCGCGGTGAGCATCGCGGCGGCGCCGGATGACATCTGGCCGTGGCTTTTGCAGTTTGGGCAAGGGCGAGGCGGGTGGTACAGCTATGACTGGCTGGAGAACCTGTTGGGCTTTGACATCCACACGGCGGACCGGATTGTGCCCGAACTTCAGAACCCGCAGATTGGCATGCCCATTTGCATGTCTGGCAGTGTGTGCCCCAGCAAAGTGCATGTGATTGAGCCGCACCAGTGGTTTGGGTGGCAGGCTGCCGGAGATGACGGCCGGCCGGTGTGGACTTTCGTGTTTGGGCTGTTTCCCGAAAACGAAACGCACACCCGATTGGTGGTGCGGGAGAGTTTTGACCCCACCTTCATGCCCGCGGCAGCGGTGGTCGCCATGGAAATTCCGGATACGGTTATGGAATTAAAAATGCTGGATATGCTTAAGGCCCGCGCGGAAGGCCGCGGCCCCTCTGCGGCGGGGACGGCTCTGGAAATCCTCACCTGGTTGGCGGCTTTGGGAATTTTCCTGTCGGCGGGGGTGCTGTATACCCGGCGCGCCCAGGGGCTGCCTTTCCTGGCGGTGAGCCTGAGCGCGGCGGCGGTGCTGGTGCTGATCACTTTTCTGTTCCTGCCGATCTGGCTGCGCGGCCTGCTGAGCCTGGGTCTGCTGGTCGGTTTGGTGGTGAGCCTGCGCCGGTCGGCCTGAACACCCTGAAAATTAGACACACAGCGGCAGAATACCTGGCCGGATGACCAGGGGTGCACTCTCCCCAGGGTGAGGGATGATTCTTTTTGACAAAGGTAAGATGAAGCTATGAAACTCACACTGCGAAAATATCAACGCGATGAAGATCACTGGAAAATACGCGCTTTTCTGCGCGATGTGTTCCTGGCCAACAACCGTCGGGAGATGAGCTGGCCGCTGTACCGTTGGGATTACTGGCGCTGGCATGTCAATGAAAATATCTTCCGTTTTGATCTTTCGGCCGCGATTTTCCTGTGGGAGACCAGTGACGGCCGTCTGGCGGCGGTTCTCAACCCGGACGGCCCCGGCGAGACTTTTTTGCAGGTGCATCCTGAGTTTCGCAGCCCGGAACTGGAAGTGGAGATGATTTCCGCGGCGGAAATTCAATTTGCCACCACGCAGGCCGACGGCCGCCAGCGGCTGATTGTGTGGGCGCATGAACAAGACCAGGAGCGGCAGGCGCTGCTGCAGCGGCGCGGGTACGCACGCGGCAAGTGGCTGCCCGAGTATCAGCGCCGCCGAGATCTGCGTGACCCCATTCCTGATTTTCAAGCGCCGGAGGGCTTCACCATCCGCGCTTTGGGGGATGTGCATGAGCACCCCGCGCGCAGTTGGGTATCCTGGAAAGCCTTCCACCCGGACGAAGCGGATGAAAAATACCAGGGGCATGAATGGTACGCCAATGTGCAACGCGCACCCCTGTACCGGCGCGACCTGGATTTGGTGGCGGAAGCCCCCAACGGTGAATTTGCGGCGTTCTGCACCCTGTGGTTTGACGATGTGACCCGCACGGCGGCTTTTGAGCCGGTGGGCACGCACCCTCAGTACCAACGCATGGGCCTGGGGAAAGCTCTGATGGCCGAGGGGCTGCGCCGCGTGCGCGACCTGGGCGCGACGCTGTGCACGGTGGGGTCCTATTCCGAAGCTGCGGGGGCGCTGTATGCATCTTTGGGATTTACAGCCTATGATTTGTGTGAGGCCTGGGTCAAAGAATGGTAAGATTTCTGCAATGAGGTTTCCATGCATATCGAACACATCGCCTTATGGACAGACCAACTGGACACCCTGGTCTCCTTTTATGAAACCTATTTTGGCGCCACAGCCCAACCCAAATACACCAACCCGAAAACCCATTTTGAATCAGTTTTTGTGACCTTTGACAGCGGAGCGCGGATTGAGGTCATGCACAAGCCTGCGCTCGGTACCCGCCCGATTGGAGCACCGCCGCTGGGATACGCCCATCTCGCCTTTTCGGTGGGGTCGCGCGAAGGAGTAGATCGCCTGACCCAGCGGTTAGCAGCCGACGGCCACCCGGTGATCGGGCAGCCGCGAGTTACAGGAGATGGCTACTATGAAAGCCTGATCCTGGATCCAGACGGCAATCCGATTGAAATTACCGTGTAACCGGAGAAACTGATGCGCCGCCTCATCCTTTTTTTGCCCATCCTGTTGGCCCTGGCTGCCCTTCAGCCGGTTTCTGCCCAAAGCGGCGGCGCAGACTTTGCCCCTGGCGCACATGTGCGCTTTGAACACCTCACCATTGACGACGGCCTTTCGCAAAACGCCGGCCTGGCCCTGCTGCAAGACCGCCAGAGGTATCTGTGGATTGGTACGCAAGACGGGCTGAACCGTTATGACGGCTACACCCTGACCCATTTCAAGTTTGATCCGGAAGACCCGGCCAGCCTCAGCCACAACAGCGTCATTGCCTTATATGAAGATGCGGACGGTTTTTTGTGGGTCGGCACCTGGGGCGGCGGCCTGAACCGCTATGACCCTGTCACGCAGACGTTCACCCGCTATACCCCCGACCCTGCCAAAGCCGATGCGATCAGCCACGGCATTGTGACGGATATCCTCCGCGATGCGGAGGGCGTGGTTTGGGCGGCCACCTTCGGCGGGCTGAACCGCTTTGACCCCGCCAGCGGATCGTTCACCTCATACCGCCACGACCCCAACGACCCCACCAGCCTGGGGAGCGACACCCTCTCAGTGCTGCTGCCTGCACCGGACGGCAAAATCTGGGTGGGCAGCGGGGCGTTCAGCACGCCTGGCGCGGGATTGAGCCTGTTTGACCCGGCCGCGGGCACGGCCCAACGTCTAGAAAAAATGGGCAGCTGCCTGGCCTCGCCCAACGTTGCGGATCTGCTGGCTGGCCCAGACGGCAGTATCTGGATTGCTTACGGTGGCTACGGGGTGGCTGGCGGCGGGCTGGACCATTACAACCCGCAGACGGGGGACTGCAAACATTTTGATATCACCTCCACGGACGGCGGCCAGATCACCGATAACAACCTCACCGATCTGGCCTTTGACCGCGACGGCACGCTGTGGGCGGCCAGCTGGTCGGGCGGGCTGTGGCGCATGTCTGCGGACGGGCGGCTTACCAGCATCCACCACAACCCGGCCGATCTGGAAAGCCTGTCCAGCGATAACACTTTCACGGTTTTGCCCGACCGCTCTGGGGTGATTTGGGTGGGCACGCTGAGCGCGGGCATCAATAAACTGAATCTGGATACTCTGCAGTTTCGCACCTACCGGCACGACCCATCTAACCCCAAAAGCTTGCCTAGCAATCACACCAGTGCCTTTGCCGAAACCAGCGACGGCATCCTGTGGCTGGGCAGCATTGAGAGCGGTCTGGTACGCTTTGATTCGGCTCGCGGTGAATTCAAGGCCTTCCGTTCAGACCCCGAGAACCCCAACAGCATTTCCGGGGACATGGTTCTTACTTTGTTGGCAGACGCGGACGACACACTGTGGGTGGGTACCCTGGGCAGCGGGCTGAACCACTTTGACCCCCGTACAGGAGTCTTCACCCGATTTGAGAATGACCCCGCTGACCCCCACAGCCTGCTGGAAAACCAGGTGACCCACCTGATCCGAGACCAGGCGGGGCGGCTGTGGGTGGCAAATTTTGCCGGTCTTTCGCGGTTTGACCCTGCCGCGAAGGGCTTTGTGAACTACCCCCTGCCTGCACCGCCGGTGTGCCTGGGCCTGGTGGGGGATGAACTATGGGCAGGAACCTGGGGTGGCGGCCTGTACCGGCTGAACCTGGCGGACCCGGCCAGCCTGGACCCGGCGGCAGCCGTGTTCACCAGCCTGAAGCACGACCCGGCCAACCCCAATTCGCTCAGCGATGACGGCGTGTGGGCCATCCTGCAAACCCCAGACGGTACGGTCTGGTTGGGGACTCAGGCAGGCCTCAACCGTTACGATCTGCAAACGGGGCAGTTTAAAATTTATATGGAAAAGGACGGCCTACCCAATCCTTCGATCTTGGGCATTCTGCGCGATCCGCAGAGCTTTCTGTGGCTGACCACCAATCACGGCGTGGCGCGCTTTGACCCGCAGGCGGAGACCTTTGAGTTGTATGATAAAAGCGACGGACTGCAAGGCAATGAATACAATTCCAACGCTTATTTTCAGAGCCGCAACGGTGATTTCTATGTGGGCGGCCTTGAGGGTTTCAGCGCGTTCGACCCGCTGCGTTTGCAGCGCGACAGTCTGCCCCCGCCGGTGGTCATCACCCAGTTTTCGATCTTCAACACCCCCCAGCCTTTCAATCCGCGGGAAAGCCTTCGCCTGAACTACGATCAGAACTTCATCTCGTTTGAATTCGCCGCCCTCGACTTCCAGGCCCCGCACAAGAACCAGTATGCTTACAAATTGGAGGGCTTCGACAAGGATTGGGTGCAGGCTGGAACGCGCAACTTCGCCAGCTACACCAACCTGCCGGGCGGCGATTACACCTTCCGCATCCGCGCCGCCAACAGCGACGGCGTGTGGAACGAAACCGGGGTTTCGCTGCCCCTGACGGTCATACCGCCCTTCTGGCAAACCTGGGTCTTCCGCTTGGGTGTGGCGGTGGGCGTGGTGGCGCTGGCGCTGGCGGGATTTCAATGGCGGGTGCGGGCTGTGCGCGCACAGAACGCCCAATTGCAAAAATTGGTGGATGAGCAAAAGCTGGTTGAAGCGAAATTGAGGGAGTCTGAGGCGCGTTTTCGGGCCATGTATGAAAACGCCGCGATCGGCATCAGCCTGATCGCCCCAGACGGGCAAATACTCAGCGTGAATCCTGTATTGGAAAAACTGGCAGGCCGCAGCGAAGAGGAACTGAGGCGATTGGGCGGTCAGGGGATCACCTATCCAGACGATCGCGAGATAGGCCGGGCGGAGCTGGGTGAAATTTTGGCCGGGAGGCGCGATTCGCATCAGGTGGAAAAGCGCTATGTACACAAGGACGGGCGGGTGCAGTGGATGCGTCAGAGCATCTCGGCTGTGCGGCAGGCGGATGGCAAGCTGATGTATCTGGTGGTGATCGCCGAAGACATTGACGAGCGAAAACGCGCGGTGGAAGAGCTGCGCCAATCCGAAGCGCGCTTTAAGGCCATCTTTGAAAACTCTGCCGTTGGGATGGGCTTGATGTCTCTGGACCGCATCGTGCTGGATTCCAACCCGGCGATGACGGCGATGGTGGGGTATACGCGTGAGGAATTGATCGGCAAAAGTCCGGCGATGGTCACATATCCGGAAGATTATCCTTCATCCACTGAAAGCTTCCAAAAACTGCTATCTGGTGAGATGACTCATTATGTGAATGAGCGGCGGTACGTGCGTAAGAACGGCGAGGTGTTCTGGACGCAGGTTTCGATGAGCCTGGTGCGCGATCCTCAGGGTAAGCCGCTGTATCTGGTGGGGCTGATCAATGACATTGATGCGCAGAAACGGGCGGCTGAGAGGCTGGCTGCTCAAGAAGCCGAACACCGCCGCACGTTGGAGCGGCGCATTGCAGAGCGCACTGAGGAACTGAACCTGGCCAATGAGCGCCTGCGTGAAAAGGCCGCTCAGGATGCGGTCATTGCCGAGCGCACCCGCCTGGTGCGGGATCTGCACGACGCGGTGACGCAGACCCTGTTTTCCACCACCCTGATTGCGGATGTGCTGCCTGAAATTTGGGCAATGAACCCGGATGAAGGCCGCCGACGGCTGGAGGAAATCCGCCAGTTGACGCGCGGCGCGCTGGCGGAAATGCGCACACTGCTGGTGGAGCTGCGCCCCAACGCCCTGGTGGAGGTGCCGCTGCCGACGCTTTTGCGTCAGCTGACGGAAGCCCTGTCGGGCCGCTCGCGGATCAACATTCAGCTCAGTGCGTTGGGGGAACGCAAACTGCCAGCGGATGTGCAGGTGGGGCTGTACCGCCTGGCGCAGGAGGCACTGAACAATGTGGTCAAGCACGCCAAGGCCAGCGAAGCAGTGGTGACCCTGCGGTGCAGCGAGGAAGCTGTGCGGTTGATGGTGGCAGATAATGGGGTGGGTTTTGACCCGTCCACGGTGACGGCTGACCATTTGGGTTTGAAGATCATGCGGGAACGCGCGGAGGCGATTGGCGCAAAACTGACCATTTACAGCGAACCCGGTGAGGGGACGCAAATCTCCGTGGTGTGGTGACGGCCCGGTGAGAAATTAAAAAACCGGCTGAAGAGAAACTGCCAAAGCGAAAGGGCTGCTTATGTCTGAGATTATTCGCGTCATGCTTGTAGACGACCACGCGGTGGTGCGCTCCGGGTTGAGCGCATTCCTGAGCGTGAACCCCGATTTGGAGCTGGTGGGGGAGGCTGAAAACGGCGAACAGGCCGTTGTACGCGCGGGGCTGTTAAAACCGGATGTGATCCTGATGGATTTGATGATGCCGGTCATGGATGGGGTGGCAGCAACGGCAGTCATCAAGAAACAGCACCCGAACATTCAGATCATCGCCCTGACCAGCTTTCAGGAAGATGAACTGGTGCAGAACGCGCTACGGGTGGGGGCGATAGGCTACTTAATGAAGAACGTCAGCGCCCGCGAACTGGCTGCCGCCATCCGCGCGGCCAAAGAGGGTAAGGTGACGCTTTCGCCCGAAGCCACTCAGGCCCTGGTTCACTTCAGCCAGCATCCTCAGGAGGCTGAAGTTCTGACCGAACGCGAGCGCGAAGTCCTCAAGCTAATGGTGGACGGCCTCAACAATGCCGAAATTGCGGAGCGGCTGGTGGTGAGCCTTTCGACGGTCAAATATCACATCAGCAACATCCTGATGAAATTGGGTGTGGATAACCGCGTGGCGGCGGTGACCACAGCCATGAATAAGAAACTGGTGTGACGCCGGGCTGCCCAGCATATAGAAAATGGGTTCCTCCGCTGCGGGGAACCCATTGTTTTATAGGAGACGGTAGAACTACCCATCCGGCCAAGTCTGTACCCAACTCAGGGAGGGGGCAGGAAAGAAGGTAGGGGACTACACTAACAGCAGATTAAGAGAGGAAAAAATGAATCGAATTCTGCTGGCCCACTCGCTCTCCACCTTCCGGTCCGCCCTGGCGCTGCTGCTGGAGACCCGCCTCAACGTGCAAATTGTTGGGCAGGTGAACAGCTTGGAGGGCTTATTGTGCGAAGCTGCGGCGGTTCAGCCCGATTTTGTGATCCTGAGCCGGGAACTGTTGGGCGAGCCGGCGCGCACGCGGTTAAATGCATTGCGCCAACAAGCTCCATATGGAAAAATTCTGGTGGTCTGTGCCCGCCCTGACGTAGACCTGCCGGTGGACTGCACGGACGCTGTTTTTTGCCATACCGATCTGCCCGAAACGATTGTTGCCGCCATCCAGTCGCTGATGCAGGTCTCTGCGTCCAAGGATATTTGCCAGAGGGACAAGCTTCTTCTATAGTTCGGGGCTGGGAGTGCAACCACCCTGCGCCTGCCTGATCCACAGCCGTTGGGCTTGACGGCTGATCTACGCTACATTACGAAATGGAAAAACAATGAAACTAACCATCACAAATTTATCCAAACAATACCGCCGCGACTTTTTTGGGTTGAAGGATTTCAGCCTGGATTTAACCCCCGGCATTATCGGCTTGCTTGGTCCCAATGGGGCTGGCAAATCAACGCTGATGCGCATTTTGGCGACCATTAACCAGCCTACCTCGGGCACAGTGCTATGGAACGATGTGGACATCGTGAAATCACCGGATACATTACGGGCGGTGCTGGGTTACCTGCCGCAGGATTTTGGGATTTACCCCAACCTGAACGCGGTTGAGTTTCTGGAATATTTAGCCGCTATTAAGGGCCTGGATGCTAAAAGCGCGCGCCGCCGCATTGACGAACTGCTGCAGGTGGTCAACCTGGTGGATGCGGCTAAACGTGCCCTGGGCAGCTATTCTGGCGGGATGAAGCAGCGCGTGGGTATCGCTCAGGCCCTGCTTAACGATCCGCAACTGCTGATTGTGGACGAACCGACCGTCGGCCTGGACCCGGAGGAACGGGTGCGCTTTCGCAACCTGCTCACAGACCTATCCGGCGACCGCATCATCATCCTGTCGACGCATATCGTCTCGGATGTGGAAGCGGCCGCCTCTGAAATTGTGCTGATTCACCGAGGGCGCAAACTTCAGCACGCTGCGCCGGATCAATTGCTCAGCCTGCTGGACGGAAAAGTCTGGCAGTGGGTGATTGCGCCGGATAAGCTGACCGATCTCAAGCGCGAACACCTCGTCAGCGGAGTGCTGCGTCGCGAAAACGGGATGCAGGTGCGGGTGGTGAGCGAAAGTGTGCCAGCGCCCCAGGCAGAACGTGTGGCACCCAGCCTGGAAGATGTGTATCTGCGTGAGGTCAGCCAAGAGGGGGCTATTCGATGAACAGCCTTCACAGCGTATATCACCTGGCTCGCGCCGATTTCTTGGAGCGGACGCGCCGCACCAGTTTCCTGGTGATGGTGGGGCTGGTGCTGTATCTCGGCTACCTGGTCAACATTGGCCAGATTACGCTGCGGCTGGAAACCTACCGCGGCGTGTTTAACTCGGCCTGGGTAGGCAGCATGATGACCCTGGTGGTCAACTTCCTGCTCGGATGGTTCGGTTTTTATCTGGTGAAGGGCGCTATTACCCGCGACTACCAGACTGGGGTAGGGCAGATCATGGCGGCTACCCCGCTCACCCGGCCGCTGTACCTGCTGGGCAAATGGCTGAGCAATATGGCTGTGCTGGATTTGATGGTGTTCGCGTTGATGATCGCCGCTCTGGTGATGCAGCTCATCCAACGCGAGGACGCCGTCATCCACGTGTGGGCGCTGATTTCTCCCTTCCTGCTGGTGGCGCTGCCCTTTATGGCCCTGGTGGCGGCGATTGCCGTGCTGTTTGAGTGCATTTCCTGGCTGCGGGGCAGTTTTGGCAACCTGGTGTACTTTTTTGGCTTCATCCTGGGCATTGCGATGATTGCCATTATGTTTGGCGAAGCGGTGCCGGTGTTGGACTGGCTGGGTTTTGGCGTGTTCAAAACCAGCATGGCGCAGGCAGCCAAGGCCGTCTACCCCGATTACAGCGGCGGATTGGCG
Organism: Levilinea sp.; assembly: GCA_029975215.1. Lineage (GTDB taxonomy): Bacteria > Chloroflexota > Anaerolineae > Anaerolineales > Anaerolineaceae > Levilinea. The sequence continues at coordinate 5,549 of JARKPO010000010.1, read as the reverse complement.
CTTAGCCTGGTTCCGGCCAGCGGCAATATCCAGCCCTTTCAGTGGGCGGGAGTGGCCTGGACGCTGCCGCTGCTCCTGCCTCGCCTGGGGATTTGGGGGCTGGCGCTGGCGCTGACCCTGATCAGTTCTGTGATGTTCGACCGGTTTTCGCAAGCCGGCATGCCCCGGCGGAAGAAATCAGCTGCCCCGGCGGCGGAGGTGCCCGTGACGGCGGCTCCCGCGGCCGCGCAAAAGAGCGTCAGCCTGACCCCGGTGCCGGCTGCCTCTGCGCGATTCTCGCCGGGACGGTTATTCCTGGCTGAATGGCGCCTGACCGTGCGCGGGATGCCCTGGTGGTGGTATCTGGCTGCGCTGGGGCTGATAGGTGGGTCGCTGGTTCTGCCACTGGAAAACCTGCAGGGCTGGGTTCTGCCTGCCGCGCTGATCTGGCCGCTGTTGGTGTGGAGCGGGCTGGGCTGCCGTGAGGCGCGCCATGCCACCGGACAAATCGTCTTTTCTGGGCCGCGCCCGCTGTGGAGCCAACTACCGGCGGCCTGGCTGACCGGCCTGGCTCTGTCGCTGCTGATGGGCGGCGGTGGGCTGCTGCGCTTTGCTCTGGCGGGAGAATGGATGAGTGTCGCCGCCCTGGCAGTTGGGCTGCTTTTTATCCCCTCGCTGGCGCTGACCCTGGGCGTTTGGACGGGGACCAGCAAGGCTTTTGAGGTGGTGTACGCTGTCTTTTGGTATCTGGGCGTGCTGAACGATGTGCTGGAACTGGATTACACCGGCCTGCACGCCTCGGGTAACTGGCCTATCTACCTGATCCTAAGCCTGGTTTTGTTCGCCCTTGCCATTTGGGGGCGACAACGACAGTTTCAACACTGAACAGCCGGATGAACACTCTGTTTGCCATTGTCCGTGCGGATTTTCTGGAGCGAGTTCGCCGCTACAGTTTCTTGATGATGCTGGGGCTGGTGGTTTGGCTGGGTTACGCCAGCGCCAGCCAGCAGATTATCCTGCGCGTGCCGCCGGATTATGTGGGGGAGATCAACTCGCATTGGATCGGTGCGCTGATAGCCATGACCGCCACGCTCTTTTTGGGCTGGTTTGGGTTTTACCTGGTTAAAGGCTCGGTGACGCGTGATTATGAGACCGGCGTTGGGCAGATCATGGCGGCCACGCCGCTGACCCGTCCGCTGTACACTCTGGGCAAATGGCTGAGCAACCTGGCGGTTTTGGGTGTGATGCTGTTGATCCTGCTGGCTGCCGGGATCGTCATGAATGTGGTCATGGGCGTGCCGCTCGACCTGTGGGCCTTGGCCGCCCCCATTTTGCTGATCGCACTGCCTTGCCTGGCGCTGATTGCCGCTGTGGCCGTGCTGTTCGACACCATCGCCTGGCTGCGCGGCGGGCTGGGGAATTTGGTTTACTTTTTCGCCTTTATCATGAGCCTGATCCCCAGCATTGAGGGCAAAACTTACCAGCCCCTGCTGGATTTCACCGGCTTCCGGCTGATCGGCGACCAGATTGCCCTGGCTGCGCTGCGCGCTTACCCCGAAAGCCAGGGCGGCTTTGCTTTCTCGTTCACCAGCGGTCTTTTTCCTCGCTATTTCCCATATCACGGCATCCCCTGGACGGTCGAGATCATCCTATACCGCTTGTTCTTTCTGTTTGCCGCGGTGATGGTCACGCTGCTGGCGGCGGTTTTCTTTGACCGCTTCAGCCCATGTCGCCTCAAGCCGTCCAAAAAGCGCAAGGCCCCCCAGGTGGAGCTGGAGGCGGCTGTGGAGCGCGCAGACCATCCCAACCCGCGCCTGACCCCGCTGGGCGGCGCGCAGACCCGCTTCCGGTTTGATGCGCTCTTCACCGCGGAGGTGAAATTGTTCCTGAAAGGCCAGCCCTGGTGGTGGTATGCTGCCGCGGGCAGCTTGATCCTGGCGCAACTGATGAGCGATTTAGATTCCACACGAATGCTGCTGGCCGCTGCCTGGGTGTGGCCTATCCTGCGCCTGAGCCAATTGGGCTGCCGGGAAGCGCGCTGCGATATGCGCCAGATGCTGTTCTCCGCCCCGCGGCCGCTGCTTAACCAGCTGCCTGCGCTGTGGCTGGCGGCTTTTGCCGTGTTGGCGCTGCTGGGTTCCGGCGCTTTCATTCGCTTTCTGGCGGCAGGCGCATGGGTCAGTTTGCTGGCCTGGCTGGCGGGTGCCCTGTTTGTCCCCTCTTTGGCACTGGTCTTGGGCGTGCTGACTGGCTCCGGAAAACCTTTTGAGGTGATCTATGTGCTGTGGATGTATGGGGTCATGCAGCGAGTGCCGGCTTTCGATTTTGTCGGCACCACCCCGCAAAGCCCCTGGTATTTTTACGCTCCTCTGGCGCTGGGCTTGACGGCCGCGGCATTCCTCATCCGGAGGGCGCAGATGAAAAGGCCTTGAGAGCGCCGAAAAAGGCCTGCCCATTCGGCCAGTTCCTAACTCCCCCCGCGGAGGGGGAGTTTTTTCGTCTATGGGGATATAAATGAAGCAGTTCAATTGCGATTAATAAGGAAATGACCATGAGACAGACTGTGAAGTTCACTTTCCTTGTGACCCTGCTGCTCCTCCTGGCTGGCTGCGCCGGGCCAAAAGCTGTTTCGAATTTTTACACGATGTCGAACCGCTGGTTGCTGCAGGGCTGGCGCAGCGCCGCGCTCGTGCCGCAAAACATAGGTTCCACGGCAGCAGTGCAGCCGTTGGAGGCCCTCCTTTCGAAGCCCATTCATGTGCATGCTGTGGCGGTGATCCGCAAGGGGACGATCTCGGTGGATGCCGACTGCCCGCAAGGGTTGACCGCCAATCGTTCTGAACAACACGAGGCATCTGCTTTTCAGATTTCATACCAGGGCGATGGGGTGGGTATCACGGTGCGAACCCTGGAATCCGGCGGCGTTGTGCTGATGTACTCTGGGATCCATTGGCCTTTTTAATGCTTATGTTGCAAGGCGTGCCCATCTTCCTTATAGCCGATTTACGGCCTCAATGGGTTGTGCAGGATGGGGGCTGATCGGCCGCAAAGGCTCAAATCCATGAAATCAATTTCTAACAGCCAGCCCCTGACGAGCCTTGTATTAATTGAGGGCATCCCTGGATCGGGCAAAACCACCACAGCACGCTTCGCCGCGGATTGGATTCGACATCATGGGGCAGAATCTATGCTGTACCTGGAGGGCAATTGGGACCATCCGGCGGATTATGAATCGACGGCCTGCCTGGATGAAGAACAGTATGCCGGGCTGCAGGCGCAATTCCCGGAAGTGCGGGAATTCCTCGATCAGCAGGCGCGCTGTGAGGGCGGAGAGCGTTTTTTTCACTATCGGGAAATGCAGCAGACCTACGGCCATTCTCTGCCTAGTGGGCTGATGGAGACGCTGGCGCAGTATGAGATTTACGATCTGCCGGTGGAAAAACATATGCGGCTGCTGCGGGGGCGGTGGCAGAATTTCGTTGACCGGGCACAACAGGAGAATTGCAACTATATTTTTGAATGCTGCTTTCTGCAAAACCCTTTCACCACGCTATTGGCACGCCATAACCTGCCTCTGGACGCGGTTCGCCAGCATATTCTGGATCTGGCAGAAATGCTCCAGCCCCTGCGGCCACGCTTGATTTATTTGGCGCAGAGCGACCCGCGCGCCACGCTGGAACGGGTGCGGAGCGAGCGGCCGCCGGAATGGGCGGACTACGTCACCGGGTATATCACCGGCGGCGCGTACGGCAAAGCGCACGGGCTGAGCGGCTTTTCGGGCACGGCAGAATTTTACGCCGAACGCCAGACGCTGGAGCTTGATCTGATCTCAGCGCTGCCTTTTCCGGCCGCCATTCTGAGCGACTGCATTTCCTGGGAGGCGCGTTATGAGGCTGCCGCGCGCTTTTTGAGAGCTGCCTGAGGCAGAGGCAGGCTGTTTTGGGGCAAAAAAGACAGGACAGCCGCAAATATGGACTGTCCTGCCGTGACGTGCTAAAAGTAGGCTCAGGCGGCTTCAGCGATCATGCGCTGTTCGTCTTCCTCGGCCACGCGGATACCGCGCTCAATGTTCACCCGGCTGAGCAGGAAGATGCCCACGGCAAAGAAGATCACCAACGAGGCGATGCTCAGGCGGCTTTCGCCCATCAGAGTGGACACCACACCAAAGAGGAAAGGCCCGGCGATGTTGGCGAATTTTTCAAAAACACTGAAGAAGCTGAAGAATTCGGCAGATTTGCTCTTGGGCATAAGGCGCGACATGAGCGATCGGCTGAGGGCCTGGCTGCCGCCCTGAACGGTGGCAACGGCTGCGCCCAGCGCCCAGAACTGCCATTCGTAGCGCAGGAAGTAGCCCGCGATGGCGATGACAGTGTAAATGCCGAGGGAGAGGTAGATGGAAGGGCGTACCCCCAGCTTTTTGGAGAGCCACCCAAAGAGAATGGCGAAGGGGGCTGCCAGGAACTGCACCATCAGCAGGGTGCCGATGAGGGTGTTTTGGGTGATGCCGATCTCGGCTCCATAGGCCGTGGCCATGGTGATGATGGTGCCGATGCCGTTGGCATACACCCAGAAGGCCAACAGGAACAAGGACAGGTCGCGGTAGCGGCGGATCTCTTTAAAGGTGTTGCCCAGGCGGCTGAAGGCGGCCTGGATGGGGCTGAAGCCCTCTTCCCCGCGGACAATACGCCGTTCTGGTTCGGACACGCGGCGCAGCAGGGGAAAGGTGAACACCAGCCACCACACGGCCACGGTGACAAAGGACAGACGGGTCATCAATTGGGTGATTTCGCCCTCTTGCTCGGCCGGGAAAAAGCTGGGAACGAAAAGGATCATGGCCAGATTAATGGCCAGAAGGATGCCGCCGCCAATATAGCCCATCGCGTAGCCGCGGGAGGAGACCTTGTCAATTTCGTCAGGCCTGGCCACATGCGGCAGGAGGGCGTCGTAATACACCAGGCTGCCGGCAAAGCCGATATTGCCAAACAGGAAGAAGAGGGAAGCCAGCAGCCAATCGCCGGTGCGGACGAAGTAGAGCAGGGCGGTGCTGGTGACGCCGATGAGCATGAAAATGGTCAGGAAGCGCTTTTTGGATCCGCGGAAATCTGCCATTGCCCCCAGGACGGGGCTGATGAGGGCGGCGATGAGGGCCGAGATGGAGGTGGTGAAGCCCCAATAGGCTGTGGCCATATTGGGGGGGAGATTGCCGGCGGCCACGGTGGCGTAGTAAACCGGCAGAACCGCGGCCATGATGGTGGTGGCGAATGCTGAATTAGCCCAATCGTACATCACCCAGGCCTGAATGGCACGCTTGTGCAGTTGTTCTTCCATACCGATCTGCTCCATAAAACCAGGATAAATGACTCTGCGTTGATTATACAGGCAGGGCGAAAAAATGGGGTTGAAAACGGGGCAGGGTTTGCCAGGCATCGTCGCAGGGCAATCGCATTCTAATCACTGAAGAGTTGGATGAGGTAATCATTGTCCCAGGCGGCTGCCAATCGTTTTATTTTGATGCCGCGTTTGATCGTCCTATCTTGTCTGAGCAGATTTAGAGCAATATGTCGCAACAC
>JARKPO010000009.1 GCA_029975215.1 Levilinea sp. | reverse complement strand
TGCCGCCTTCCGGCTTTTCGGCGTTGATCCGGTAGTTGAGTAAAGTATGCGTTGAGATTGTTTGTCATTCCTTCGGTATTCATTGGGCTCCTCGTGGTTTCTTTGAGGATACCCGATTTCTCTAGAATGCGATTGCCCTACATTGCTGATTTTCCCGACTTGACACACCCCCTTTGAATGCATAGAATATTTTGCATAGGGGGTGTTTTTGCAGCAAAGTCCGGTCTAGGATTCACCACCGGACCCATTGTTTTTTGATCCGTTCCACCGTTCATAGATCGCATGATAAAAACTGTTTAACAGGATCATATTCTTAGAAGTACCTGAGGATCAGCACCAGGCTCGTTCACTTTCCCCCCTTCCATTCATTTCATCAGGAGCAGAAAGCACATGAACCGTCCGTCCTCAATTTTTTCGTGGTTACGAGTCCCCCTGGTACTCGTGCTTACCGCCGGTCTTTTGCTCACCGGCTGCCAGCAGGAGAAAACTATCAAAATTGGCTATGTGACCGAACAAACTGGCGTGGAAGCCTACATCGGCCAGGCCACCATCCCCGCTCTGCAGGATTACATTGAAGAAGTCAATGCCGCAGGCGGCGTGGGTGGATATAAATTGCAGTTGGTGGCCTACGACACCCGCTCCGAAGTCACCGATGCGGTCTCCGTCACCAAACGGCTGATCGAGCAAGACCGCGTCACCGCCGTCATCGGCCCGTCATGGTCCGCCGCGGCCATTCCCATGGCTGAGATCGCCGACGCCAACAAAGTTCCCATCATCGCCACCACCGCCTCGAACGTCAACGTCACCGTGGACGAGAAGGGGAACTTGAACCCCTTCATGTTCCGCGTGTGCTTCATTGACCCCTATCAGGGCTTTGCCCTGGCCGATTACGCCTATAACGAACTCGGCAAACGCAAAGTGGCCTTCCTCACGGATGTGGCCTCGCCCTACTCGGTCGGCATCCAGCGCTATTTTGCAGAGCATTTTGTGGAGTTGGGCGGTGAAGTGGTGGCCGAAGAAGGCTATCAGACCGGCGACACCGAATTCCGCGCGCAGCTGGCCAAGGTCAAAGACTCCGGCGCGGATGTACTGGTGGCCCCCGCCTACACCTACCGCGACGCGGGGCTGATCGGCCAGCAGATGAACGCCCTCGGCCTGACCGTCACCGTCATGGGCGCGGACGGCTGGTTTGTGGACGACCTGCTCGCGATGGCGGGAAAGGAATTGGAAGGCGCATATTTGACCAACGGCGTCTCCACCGATGACCCGGCCTTCGCCCCCTTCAACGCCGCTTTTGAAAAGAAGCACGGCGTAAAAGCCAATATCTACACCTACTACACCCTCGACGCCATGCACGCCATCAAATACGCGCTTGAGCAGTCCATCCAAAAGGTTGGCAAGCCCGATCCCGTAGCCGTACGCGATGCGTTGGAAAACATGAAGGATGTTCAGGTCTTCACCAGCAAAATGACGATGGAACCGGACACCCACAACCCCCACAATAAGCCCATCCTGATCATGACCATCAAGGACAGCAAATGGGAAATTGTGAAAACCTTTATCCCAGGTCAGTAAGGCACAATCCAACTCCACGTTGAAGCCCGGGGTGTTCGCGGCAAACAACCGCGAACACCCCCTGGAAAAAAGGACAAGTCCATGGAATTATTTTTTCAGCAAATTGTCAGCGGTATCTCAATCGGCGCGGTATATTCCTTACTGGCAGTCGGCTACGCATTGGTGTACAGCGTGTACAACTTCACCAACTGGGCCTTCGACGCCTTCATGGCGTTCGGCGCGTTTATGGCCTTTTATGCCATATCGCTCTTTTTTATGCCATTTTGGGCTGCCGCACTCATTTCTATTTTGTTAACCATCGTACTGTCCGTCGGCTCGGAGCGCCTGGCCTACCGGCCTTTGCGGCTACGCAAGGCCCCGCGCCTGTTCATGATGATCTCGGCCATGGGCGCTAACCTGATGATCGTCAACCTGCTCAACCTCATCTTCGGGGGCTCCTTCCGACGCTTCCCGGTAGACGCCGCCAAGCCCTTCTTCATCGGCAACGTCTCCATCGGACGCATGGATCTGCTGGCTGGGGCCATCTCCTTCGCCATTCTGGGCCTGTTGTGGTGGTTCCTCTACCGCACCAAACCCGGTCTGGGGGTGCGCGCCAGCAGCATCGATATCATGACCGCCTCGCTGATGGGGGTCAACAACGATGCCGTGGCCTTCATCATCTTTGCGGTCACCGGCGCGCTGTCCTCGGTGGCGGGCGTTTTTTACGGCATCAAATACGCGGTCTTCCCCTACATGGGCCTGGTGACCATCAAAGCCATGATCGCCAGCATCGTCGGCGGGCTGGGCAGCCTGCCTGGGGCTGTGGTCGGCAGCCTGATTTTGGGCGTGCTGGAAACCCTGGTGGCGGGCTACATCTCTTCCACCTACCGCGACCTGTTCTCGTTCTTATTCCTGGTCATCATTTTGCTCTTCTTCCCCAACGGGTTGATGGGCAAATCGGGTGATGAAAAACTCTAAGGAAAGGTGCAGCCATGGGATACATTAACGCGATCATCATCCTGGGCGGCATCAACGTCATCGCCGCGCTGGGAGTAGCCATCCTCACCGGATACACCGGCCTGTTCTCCATCGGTCACGCCGGATTCATGGCCCTGGGCGGGTACATGTGCGCCATCATGGTCATGGAATTCAACGTCCCCTTTGCCCTGGCCCTGCTCATCGGCGGGGTCTTCGCCGGGCTGTGCAGCTTCATCATCGGCTACCCGGCCTTCCGCAGCCGCCTGCGCGGGGACTACTTCGCCATCGCCACCTTGGGCTTTTCAGAAGCCATCCGCCTGGTGCTCAACAACACCTATCAGGTGGTGGGGGGCGCCTTCGGCTATATGGGCATGTCCACCCTCACCACCCTACCCGTGATTCTCATCGCCGTGGCGCTGGCGCTCTACTTCGCCCACATGTTCGTCACCTCGCAGTACGGCAAAAACTGCATCGCCGTCAGCCAGGATGAAGTGGCCGCCCAGATGATGGGCGTCAACCTGCTACGCACCAAACTGATTGCCCTGTTCATCAGCGCCTTTTACGCCGGGGTCGCCGGGGGCCTGCTGGGCTTTTACATGGCCTATCTTTCTCCCTCCTTCTTCTCCATCACGCGGTCCTCCGACCTGCTGGCGGCGGTGGTCTTTGGCGGCATCCAGTCCCTCATTGGCCCCTTCATCACCGCCTTTGTGCTCATCGCCGTACCCGAACTGCTGCGCTTCTTTGCTGAGTGGCGTTTGGTGGTCTACGGCCTGCTCTTTGTGGTGGTCATGCTCTTCCGCCCCCAGGGTTTGCTGGGCTATGTGGAAATGAACTTCGCCTTTGCGCGCCGGTGGTGGAACAAACTCACCGCCAAAAAAGACGCCTCCGCCAAAGGAGGTGCGGCATGAGCGCTGCCATCCTCTCCCTTCGCGATCTCACCGTAGATTTCGGCGGTGTGCGCGCCGTCAACCAGGTGACCCTGGATATTCAGCCCGGCGAACTGGTGGGCCTCATCGGCCCCAACGGCGCGGGCAAAACCACCGTGTTTAACCTCATCACCAATTCCATCCAGGCGACCTCCGGCGATATCCTCTTTCAGGGCAAGAGCATCCGCAACAAAATGCCTGACGCCATCTGCCGCATGGGCATCAGCCGCACCTTCCAAAACATCCGCCTCTTTCCGCAGATGACGGCTTACGAAAATGTGGAACTGGCGCTGCACAACGCCCCGCGCTATTCCATCCTGGAAGCCTTCGTGCGCACCCCCCGCGCCAGCCGCATTGAAAAAGAGACCCGCCAGCGCGCCTTTGAACTGCTGGAAATGGTCAGCCTGAAAGACTATGTCCACGAAAAAGCTGCCAATTTGCCCTACGGTCTGCAGCGCCGCCTGGAAATGGCCCGGGCCATGGCCGCCAACCCCTCGCTGCTGCTGCTGGATGAACCCGCGGCGGGCATGAACGAAGATGAATGCAACGATCTGATCAAGCTCATCCGCCAAATCCACACCCAAATGGGCTACGCCATCATCATGATCGAACACCATATGAACGTCGTCATGGATTTGTGCGCCGGGTCGCGCATTTACGTCCTCAACCTGGGCAGCATCCTGGCCGTGGGCAGCCCCGCCGAAATTCAAAGCAACCCCGACGTCATCAAAGCCTACCTTGGGGAGCGCCGAAATGTCCGCTAACTCACCTTTACTGGAAGTCCAAAACCTGGTGGTGCATTATGGGGGCATTTGCGCCCTGAACAGCGTTAATTTGCACGTCGATTCGGGCGAAATTGTGGCCGTCATCGGCGCCAACGGCGCAGGCAAATCCACCCTGATGCGCACCATCGCTGCCGTCAAAACCTTCACTTCCGGGGCGGTACTGTTCGACGGCCAGCCGCTGAAAAAAGACCCCTCGCGCGTGGTGCGCGACGGCATTACCCTGGTTCCCGAAGGCCGCCGCATCTTTGCCCCCCTGACGGTGCGTGAAAACCTGATGTTGGGCGCCTACACCCGCTCAGACCGCAAGGAACAAGAGGAAACCCTGGAAGAAATCTACGCTCTCTTCCCGCGCCTGAAAGAACGCCTGCACCAGCGCGGTGGAACCCTCTCTGGCGGCGAACAGCAGATGCTGGCCGTGGCCCGCGCCATGATGTCCAAACCGCGCCTGCTGCTGTTGGATGAGCCTTCGCTGGGGCTGGCCCCCATCGTCATTGACGCCATGTTCGACGCCATCGTCAAGCTTAACCGCGAGCTGGGCCTCACCATTCTGGTGGTGGAACAAAACGCCTCGCTGGCGTTGGAAATGTGCCACCGTGCTTACGTGCTGGAAACAGGCACCATCCGCATGGAAGGCCGCGGCAGCGATCTGCTGCAGGATAAGCGCGTGATGGAAAGTTATCTGGGCATCACCGGCGGCTGATCGACCCCCTACCCCCGAAACGCAAACGAGACGCCAGTCGGCGTCTCGTTTTTTCTGTCGGCACCGCAGCGGCCCGTCAGGCCGGGGCGGGTTCTATGCGCTGCTGGATCCTCCAGGCGGCCAGGGTCAGCCAGCGGGAGGGCACTTTTTTCTGGCCGAACTCCCAATCTTTCCAGGCTGTCCACACAGACTCCAGGGTAAAGCGCCCTTGCGGGTCGGCTTTGGCGCTCATGGTTTCCAACATAGCGTGCAGACGGGGGTCATTCCGCAGCCACGGGAAGCGCGAGAGGACGTCCAGCACATGCATCAGGTCGTACCAGACAAAGGGCACTTTGAGTTTGCGAAAATCGGTGCCCATAAAGAACATGTAAGGGTGCTGGGAGGTGCTCTGCGTCCACAAGCTGAGCAGGGTTTCCGCCCCCGTGCGGGCGGCAGGGCTGCCGCGCAGCCCGTCCGCTGCCGCCAGCGCCTTCAGCATGGCCAGGGTCGCAAAGGGGCAGGGGTCAGCTTTTCGCCCCGGCCCGCGAAAGCTGCCCAGCTCTTTGGAAACCACGCAGGGCCAGCCGTTCTCCCGCACCAGCCCCGTCAAATACTGGAGGGCTTTTTGCACCGTCGGTTCGTGTTCATAGCCGAGCCGGAGCAGAGCAGAGACGATCAGCGGCGCATCGCACAATGCCCAACCCCACAACTCCTGGCCCGTTCCGCCATAATGCTCGGCGATGTTCATGGGCAGCCGGAAGGGGCCTTCGGGGGAAGCCTGTTCCAGGATGCGCTCGACGATCCGATTCACGCCGGGGTCAGCCGCCCTCAGCCCCAGTTCCGCCGCAAAGGTGAGCTTGTGAAAGAGCTGGCTGGCACTTTTGTGGCTGGCCAGCACCGTGCCCGGCCACTCAGCAAGTTCGCTCAGCAGCTTCTGCACCAACGGGCTGGCCAACATAGCCGCCCGTGCCGTCTGCACCGCGGGGTCATCTTCCGGCTGGTTCAGCACATCGCGCCGGGTGCGGTATGCAATCCAGGCCTCCCCTTCCAACAGCCAATCCACAGGGATCTGCACGATTTTCTCCTTGAGTCATGCCGCGGTGCGGCCGGCGTGCCGCGTCAGGCGCGCGCGGTGGGGTCGCCCATCTTCCAGAAAATAAGCCCCACCAGGATGCCTGCAACAGCCAGGCCCAGGCCAAATTCGGTGGTGAAGTAGAACGTCTTGCCGGTATCAACCGTCAGGGGATCCAACACGGCCTGAATGATAAAGTTATGCCCGCCGTGCAGCAGCACCCCCGTCCACAGACTGCCGCTTTTCAGGCGCAGCCAGGTGAAGGCGAAGCTGATGCCCACCACCATGATGGCAAAGCACAGCCACCCAAACCACACGGGCGCGCTGGAATGGTAATCGCTGAAGAGAATCAGCGGGGTATGCCAGAGGAGCCATAGAACGCCGGAGTAGAGGGAAACGCGCACCCAATCCAGGTCCTTGGCCATTTCAGGCACCAAAAACCCGCGCCAGCCAATCTCTTCTCCCAGGGCGGTGATGCCCGCGCCCAGGGTGGCCAGAAGGAGCAGGGTCACCACCCCCTGCACCGAGCCCATGCTGGCGAGGGTTTCCGCGTTCACCTGGCCCAGCCCCAAGGCCCACACCAGGCCGTAGACGACGCCCGCATAGACAAAGGGCAAGAAGTAGCTGAGGAGCTGCCAGCGGGTCTGGCCCCAGCGCCAGCCCAGGCCGCGCAGGGATTTGTAGCAGATGCGGCTGGTGAGGATGGCGGCGATGCCGGGGCACCACATCAGAACGGCGGTGAGGCCCCCCTGCGTGCCCAGGCCCATGCCGATCATGGGGATATACAGCAGAAAACTGAGCCCAAAGGTGATCCCCAGAAAAATTAAAATAGGCTTGCGGCGAAAAACGATCATGGATAAAGCTCCTCAATCGGGATATTGTTCAAATTATACCGCTCAGGCTTTGGCAAACAGCCGGGAAAACCCGGGGTAGGCTGTCAGGGGGATGATGTCAAAGGTGATCAGCCCCGCCTGCACCAGCGGCAGGGTCTCCAGGGCGGCCGCGGCCTCCGCAGCATCCCGACATTCCAGAATCAGCACCGCGCTGTGAGCGTCCTGACGGAAATACAGCTCGCGAATCGTACCGGCCTGATAAAGCTCCCAGGCGCGGGCAGCCTCAGCCTTCAGGTGCGGCTGAAAGCGCTCCGCGGGGATGCCCTCGGCTTCTTTCTCAATCGCCAATATTTTCATGGTGTGAATCCTAGTGCAAAATTCAGACCGGCAGAGTCCTGCCAGCGCTGGACGAGGCCCGAGCGATGGATCAATGCGAGAAGACGTTTAAAAGAATCTGAATGATCATCAAAACAAACAGAAGGATCCCATACAGCACGGAATAATACTTCCAGGTCATCACCACAAAGCCGTAATTCATCGCAATGTACAGGGCTGCGTAAGGCGCCAGCAGTTTCCAATTCATCGTCTCGCGAAAAGGAATTTTTAGAACCCAATCATATAGGGCTTCAATGGCCAGAAAGGCCAGGAAGATCGTCAGAAATATGGTGTAACGGGAGGATTTCTGTTCCCGCTGCACCAAAAAGAGTGCGTAAACGGCCGGGATGGCGAGTAAAAAATAGACCCATCCTATTTTTTGCAGCACATCCAGATGATTCTTGCGAATCAGGAAGATGAAAATCAAAAACCCGCTATTGAGCAGGCCCAGGATGAAATAAAATCGCTCAAGCATTTGGAAGCTCCTTGAGGATTGCATCCATTTCTGTCCTTCACAAGTCCACCTTATTAGCATAGCACGAATTTCATACGGAGAGTACGGGGAGTTCCGATGGCCCAAAAGTCAATCTTGTCAATTCAGCTGAATCAATTCACCCCACCGCCCAGAAATTGCTCTGAGGGGTGGGGTGAAGATATTTTCACGCGGCGGTGTCGCTGACTCTTCTAGGCCCCCTTCTGGCGCAGATAGGCGCTGACATCCGCGTTATACACCGCATCCTCCAGCCATTCCGTCAGCCAGGGCGTGCCCTCATCTTCCCAGGTGGCCGTGAACACCTTGCGTCCGTCTACCGTGGGCGACTCACACCACCAGCGCATCGGCGGGGTTTTACTGTCGCGGAGGCGCAGCGTCTCCAGGCGCACAAAATCACCGCTGGCCGGGTCAAACTCAAAGGTGAAGGTCTGCGTTTCTTCGCCAAAGGGCACATGCAGTCTGGCCCGCCGCTCGTCCACGCTCTCCCAACGCAGGCGCGGATCGGTGACCAGCGAGGCCGGGTAGTACATCATCTCCGCCCACAGGCCCTGGTTGGCGGCGCTGTCCACGGCCGGGCCTTCCTCCACCCCAAACGGCAGCTCCAAGCGGCCGCGGCCGTTGATATAGACTTCGTTGACCTTCATCAACGGCCGCCCCCAAAAGGTGGCCTCCATGTAGTGGCGGTAATCGTAGCCTGAGCGGTGGCTGAAGCGAATGCGTGCCGGAAAGGTAATGCCCATCACGCGCACAGTGCCGCGGCCGGTGAGCACCGCTGAATGGATCAACGGCAGACGCTCGCCGTACACCCCGCGCAGATAACGTTCCACCGGTTGGGGCAGCCCTGCAGGCAGGGGCACAGTGTCCACCGTCCCCGCCGCCAGAGGAACCGGCGGGAAAGGCGCGGGGTTACGGCGCAGGCCAAAAACCACCCCCAGCACCAGGAGGACGGCCGCGTTGATCCACGCGCCGCGGAAGGCCGCTTCCCAATCCAAAATACACAGCACCAGCGACACCAGCGCAGCCGCCAGGATCACCCCGGCCCAGGCGCGCCGCCGCAGCACCAGCAACCCCACCCCCACGCCAAAAGCCAGCGCCGCCGCCAACCAAACCGCCGCGAACAGGCGCATGCCCCCCGCGCCCAGCGCCAGGCGGCCGCCCCACAGGGCGGTTTTGTACGGCAGCTCAGCCACCTCGGCTAACGGCCAATAGGCCACAAAGCCCATCACATGCACCAGGCCGTGCAGCAGCAGGCCCATCCCAAACAATCCACGGAATAATCGCATCATTGGCTTCATCTTGATCCTCCCAGGGCTCAGGCCTGAGTCCCACGCACAAAAATTTTCACCAGCGCATCCACGGCTGTTTCATGGGTGTACGCGCCGGACGGCGAAAACGAGCCTTCAAACAGGTTTTCCAAAATCAACTGAGTCGAAAACAAACTGTCAAACGCCATCACCAAAGCCTCAGGGTCCACATCGGAGCGCACCACACCGGCTTCCATTTGGCGTTGAAAAAAGTTCCGCAGACGGGCAAAATTGCCGCTGCCCCCCTGCACCATCGCCTCGCGCAGTTCCGGCACGTTGCGCGCATCGCAGATCAGCACGCGCAGCATATCCATATGCTCCAGCGTGTCGCGCATCTGACGCACCGCCATGCGGCGCACATCCTCGGCGTACTCCCCGCACAGCTCCGTCTCAAACGTGGCCGCAAACCCGCCGGCGTTCATGGTTTCCACACAGGCCGAGAGCAGGTTCTTCTTGGTGCCAAAATGGCGAAAAAGGGTGACTTCATTCACGCCCGCTTCCTGGGCGATGGCGCGCGTGGTGGTTTGGGCGTAGCCGACACGGCCAAAGAGAGTCAGCGCCGCCTGGATGATGCGCTGGCGGGTGTCTTCTGCCGGCCGCTCGCCTGTCTTTTGCATGTTCATAGTCCTCCTCCTTCAGGACAACAGCGCCGCGCGTGCGGTTTCGGCCCAGGCCTGCAAAGCCTGCGGGCTGGCTGGTTCCCCGGCGTCCTGGGGGATGATGCGCGTCAGCATGCGCTCAAAAAAGTTCAGTTGGGAGGCATCTGTACGCCCCACGAAGAACCCCTCGCAGCGTGCCTGGAGCAGCGGACGCACCTTGAGCAGGTAAGCCTCACGCTGCTGGCGGCTGGCCTCGTTGTCACCACGGTTTAGATCATGCACGGTGAACAGGGCGGTGGGCCGCTGGGCCAGGGCGGCCTGGTGACTTTCTACAAATTTCTGCGCCTCGGGCAGCCACTGGCCAAAGCGCACGCTGCTGCCCAAAATCACGGCGTCAATGCCGTTCAGATCGCGCACATTCTGCATCTTCAGCACCTGCACGGTATCTGCGGCAAAAGCCGGGGCTTGGGCGATGATCTGGGCATATTCAGCGGTCACGCCGGTGCGGCTGGCGTAAGCGATCAAAATTCGATGAGACATGACAACCTCCACAAGTTCGTTGATTGCAAGCAACCACATGCAAGTGATTACTTGCAAACAGTATACTGCGATCCCATATGCATGTAAGTGATTACTTGCATACTTTTCCGGTGACATTCTTCCCGGCCTTTCGCACAGTGTCTGTCCCAAGAGTGGTAGGTTTTGAAAAAAGAGCAAGCTCCGAGTAAACTGGTAGGTGCTTAGGCCACCAAGTTACCGGAGCTTGCCATGTCTATTGTCACCTTACAGATACCAGAAGTCAAGTCAATTGAGACAGA
>JARKPO010000001.1 GCA_029975215.1 Levilinea sp. | reverse complement strand
AGATCGAAGAACTGTACCGAAAACCGAACCGGGCAAGGAGAGGATAAGCCGCCCCAGCAATGCGCACCATAGGCGCGCGGTACCCCCTTACACCATAGCGCTTGATCCAATCTTGCGACCGCTGCAGGTCTTGTTCCAGGTCTGCCGGCAGCACCAGCGAACGGTGAACGTGGCAATGAAAACCGACCTCATGCCCGGCCGCAGCGATCTTTTCCGCCACTTCTGGGTACCATGCTGCAATCTCCCCCACCAGGTAAAAACTGGCAGCCGCCATCCCCAACTGCTCTAAGATAACATCAACAGCCTGCCGGGCAAATCCGCCATCCAAGGATCGGCGCTCACGATCGCTATGGATCGAATCGTACCGGCGGCTCAATGCAAACCAGGGCTCATAGTCAATGGAAAGTAAAACTCGCGCCGGAGGTGGGGTCAGGGGCACTTTCTTTTGGAACATACCGAAAGCATCTTAACGCCTTCGACCAGGGCTGTCAAGAAAGATTCTGGTCTACCGCAGGGCAATCGCATTCTAGGGAAATAGGGTATTCTCAAAGAAACCACGAGGAGACCAATGAATACCGAAGGAATACAAAACAATCTCAACGCATACTTTACACAATTACCGGATCAACGCCGCAAGGCCGGAAGGCGTCATAAGCTCATCGACATCATAACCATAGCGATCTGCGGCATCCTATGTGGGGCAGATGACTGGAGTGGAATAGAGGAATACGGCAAGGCAAAAGAAGCCTGGTTGCGGCAATTTCTAGAATTACCGCACGGCATACCGTCGCATGACACATTTGGGAGGGTGTTTAGTTGGATCGATCCACAAGCCTTCGAAAAATGTTTTATAAATTGGGTACGATCAGTGCTAGGGAGAACAGAAGGGCAGGTAATCGCGATTGACGGGAAAACGCTGCGTCGCTCGCATGACCATGCAAATGGAAAGGAAGCCGTCCACATGGTGAGCGCCTGGGCGGAGAAAAACCGATTGGTATTAGCTCAAATCAAGGTAGATGAGAAATCAAATGAGATTACAGCAATACCAGAATTAGTACGGGTATTGGAATTGGAAGGGTGTATAGTTACCACCGATGCGATGGTATGTCAGCAAGACATAGCAACACTGGTGATCGAAAAGGGCGGAGATTATCTGTTGGCAGTGAAAGAAAATCAGGGACAGCTTTATGAGGATATTACCGAGTTGTTTGATGGAGCTGAGGAAGTAGACTATTTTGACGTAGAACACACCGATGCAAAAACCACCCATAAGGATCATGGACGGATTGAAACGCGCGAATGTTGGGCGGTGACTGACCCAGATTTCACCCACTACTTGCGTGGATTCAAGAATTGGAAGAACTTGCGCTCAATGGTTAAAGTCACTTGCCAACGTCATACAGTGGTAGGGACGACACAAGAAAGCCGTTATTTCATTTCGAGCTTGAATGCGCCAGCGAAACAAATCCTCAAGGCCGTTCGTGGACATTGGAGCATTGAAAACAGTCTCCATTGGGTACTGGATGTGGCTTTTCGTGAAGACGATTGCCGAGTACGAAAAGATCATGCTCCAGAAAACCTGGCTGTATTGCGACATATTGCTCTAAATCTGCTCAAACAAGATCGCACTATCAAACGGGGCATCAAAATAAAACGATTGACAGCCGCTTGGGACAATGATTATCTCATCCATCTCTTCAAAGATTAGAATGCGATTGCCCTGACTGCGCAATCCCTTTTCAAGCGTCGAAGGGTAAAATCCGCTATCGCGTACTTGGGGGATTGAGAAGGTAATTTCCCCCACCCGGGTTTTGACCGTCTTGGGCTTGTAGCCGTTGGCGTGTCCCTGGCGATCGGGGGAATGATTGAACGGGACAGCCCGCAAGTACTTCTGCCGTTCGGCTTGCATGGCAGTGTTGATAACGATGCGGATCAGTTCCAGCAGCACGTCGAATCCCTGGCTGGCTATCTGTTCCAGCATCTCCGTAGGTAGGGTACAATCGTCGGTGTAGGTCATGTGGTTCTCCTGTTTTGGTGTGGTAACCGATAGGATACACCTGACCTACACTTTTTGTTAAGGTTCAAATCCTACAGAAACAAGAATACACTAACCCGAAAAAGCAGTCTGAAAAAAAGATAAACACCCTATAATATGCACATAGGATTGATGTTGCGTTTGCGGTAGTGCGTAAACAAACTGCAAAGCTAGGTCCGGCAAGATTGGTATGTGTGCTCTGGCCTGCTGATTGATGCGGCAGGAAAGGTGGTTGAGCAAATGAAGTTTAAAAAATTTCTCCAACCCCTGCATTTCCATCCGTTAAAAACCCACCGCATTTCTAAACCGCTGCTGGTTCTATTCTTTGTTGCCCTGGCGCTGATTCTTGTGGGTGCAGCGTACTGGTTTTTCACCTTGCAATCCCAGGAGGTTCGCGCACGGAAATCCAGCGAATTGCGATCCATAGCCCAATTAAAGGTTGATCAAATAACTCACTGGCGGGAACAACGGCTGATTGATGTGCAGATGAACAGCGCCAGCCCTTTCCTTAGACAAGCCGTTGCCCAATGGCTGACGGCGCCAGATGACGGCATTAACCTTGAATTACGCCAACGATTACAAATGATCGTGGATGTGGAAGGCTACCAAAACGTCATGCTGGCGGCCCCCGACGGCCAGCTGCTGTTTTCGCTGGACCCCAGCCAAACTGGATTGGAAACGGAAGCGCAGCAATTGGCTGCCCAGGCGGTCCGTTTGGGCACACCGATCCTGGGAGATTTATTCCGCAGCCCACGCACCAACCAGGTTTATCTGGATGCAGCCGCGCCAATTTTTGAAGCCAAGTCTTCTCTGCAAGCTGTGATCCTCTTGCGAACCGACCCGGAGAAATATCTTTTCCCACTGGTTCAGTCCTGGCCGACTCCCAGCCAGAGCGCGGAGACCCTCCTTGTCCGTAAAGACGGTGCAGATGCTTTGTTTTTAAACGCTCTTCGCTTCCAACCGGATGCACCTTTAAAACTGCGTATCCCGCTGACCCGCACGGAAGTGCCGGCTGTGCAGGGGGCTTTAGGATACACAGGTACGATCGAGGGCGTTGACTACCGGGGGGTGTACGTGCTGTCTGAAGTTCTGGCTGTGCCCGATTCTCCGTGGATGATGGTGGCCAAGGTGGATGCAGCTGAAATTCTGGCGGAACTTCGCTCGCTAGGCCGGACTGTAATCGTATTTCAGCTTCTTTCGGTGCTGATGACGATTGTTTTGGCCATTTACACCTTCAATGCTCGTCACCGCTTGTTGTTGGAGGATTTGCTCAAAGAACATCAGGAACGTCTGACAACTGAAGAGGAAATTCGCACCACACTGTACAGCATTGGGGACGGCGTCATCACCACCGACCGCGCAGGCTTGGTCACACGGCTGAATCCTGTTGCCGAAGACCTGACCGGCTGGCGCGAAGCTGAGGCCAGGGGCAAGCCCCTGACTGAGGTTTTTCAAATCATCAGCGAACAAACCCAGCTGCCGGTTGAAAACCCGGCAGAACGTGTGCTGCGCGAGGGGCGTATTGTTGGGTTGGGCAACCACACCTTGTTAATTCATCGGGACGGCAGCGAACGCCCGATTGCGGACAGCAGCGCGCCTATTCGCGGCGCGGAGGGGAAAATCGCCGGGGTCGTGCTGATCTTTCGCGATCAAACCCAGGAACGTAGTGTTCAAAGGGAACGGGCGCTGCTTAACTACACCATCGCCACCAGCCTGAACGAAATTTACCTGTTTGATGCCCAAACTTTGCGCTTCCGTTTTGTGAATGAAGGCGCAATGAAAAACCTGGGCTACAGCATGGATCAACTGCGCGCGATGACTCCGCTGGATATTAAATCCGAACTCGCTCCGGATACCTTTTTGCAGATGTTGGAACCATTGTTGAACCACGATACTTCGGCTTTGGTTTTTGAAACCGTTCACCAGCGGGCAGACGGCAGCCGTTACCCGGTGGAAGTGCATTTGCAGTTGTTTGAATACGAAAGCGAACAGGTTTTTCTGGCTGTTGTTAATGACATCACGAAGCGCAGGCAAGCGGAAGAAGCCCTGCGGAAAAGCGAAGACATATTCAAGAGAATCTTCGAAATCTTACCCATTGGTTTGT
Source organism: Levilinea sp. (assembly GCA_029975215.1). Lineage (GTDB taxonomy): Bacteria > Chloroflexota > Anaerolineae > Anaerolineales > Anaerolineaceae > Levilinea. Next base: position 24,413 of record JARKPO010000001.1, on the reverse strand, counting down.
GGCTTGCGGACAAAAACGGAACGCTGATCCAGGGCAACCCGGCCGGTGTAAAAATTTGGGGTATGGAACCCAAAGTCTCTCAAAGCGAATACGGCATCTTCAAAGGCAGGCGCTTGCCCTCCAGAGAGGAAATTGCCCCAGATGATTGGGCGTTGGCGCACACGGTGAACGAAGGTGTCACCGTTCTGGATGAACTCCTGGAAATTGATGCTTTTGACGGCAAAAAGAAGATCATTCTGAATTACTCTGCTCCCATTTTGGGCAGCAGTGGGGAGGTGCTGGGGGCTTTTGTTGTCAACCAGGATGTCACCGAGCGCTATCAGGCTGAAGAGGCACTACGGGAGAGCGAGGAAAGGTTCCGAATTGCGCAGGAAATGTCCCCGGATGGATTTACCATCCTCCACCCTCTAAAAAACGAAAAAGGCGAGATTATAGACTTTACTTGGGTTTACGAAAACCAGGTGATCGCCCGCATCAACGGAACCGATCCAAAAGAAGTCATCGGCAAACGACTTCTGGATCTTTTCCCAACGTATCGAGGAACGTCTGTTTTTGAGGCATGTATTCAAGCAGCTGCCACGGGGCGGCCGCAGATCATTGAAGAAGTCTATATGGGTGAGATCCTTTCAAAACCGACCTGGCTGCGCCTGGTCATCATCTCGATGGGCGAAGACATTGCCATCCATACCCAGGATGTCACCGGCCGCCGGAGCATCGAGAACGCTTTGCGCGAGAGCGAAGAAAAATACCGGACGTTATTTTCTGAAATGATGAATGCTTTTGCGCTGCATGAGATGATATTTGATGAACAAGGCAATGCCATTGACTACAGATTCTTAGAAGTGAATCCTGTCTGGGAAAAAGTTGTGGGCATAAAAGCCGACAGCGTGGTTGGAAAATGCATCAAAGAAGTTATGCCTACCATTGAAGACTATTGGATTCAGTTTTATGGAAAGGTAGTAAAAACGGGCATTCCTGCAGAATTTGTAGATTATAATGCGGCAACCAATAAGTATTATCAGGTGTATGCCTATCGCCCATCCGATGGAAAATTTGCGGTATTTTTTAATGACGTAACTGAGCGTAAGCAGGCCGAGATGAGGATTGAAGAGCAGTTAAATGAGCTGAAGCGTTGGCAGCAGGCCACCCTGGGACGCGAAGACCGCATCCTGGAATTGAAGCGCGAAGTCAACGAGCTGCTAACTCAAATGGGGCAGCCGCCGCGCTACCACAGCCCAGACTTGGAAGGCAGCCATCGTGACAACCTCGTATCTTGACCTCATTCACAACGGTGCACTGCTGTTGGCGATGGCCTTTCTGTTTGATTTGGGCCTGGAACGCAGGCAAATTAGCCAGCGAAGGGTCTGGCAAATATTTGTCGGCCTGCTGTTGGGGGGCTTTGGGATTGTTTTAATGCTGACCCCCTGGGTGCTGTCGCCCGGCATTTTCTTTGACACCCGTTCGGTGCTGCTGGGGATTGCCGGGCTGTTCTTTGGCACAATTCCGACCCTGGTCACGATGGGCATACTGGCTGTTTTTCGCATTCTGCAGGGAGGGGCAGGTGCGCCGATGGGGGTCAGCGTGATCCTGGTTACCGGCGCGATGGGTATCCTATGGCGGCGCTGGCGACATGGGCCGCTGGATACACTGACCTGGCGTGAGTTATACCTTTTTGGCTGGGCACTTCATATTGCCATGCTGCTGTGCACGTTTACCCTCCCGCTGCAAACGGCGCTTTCCATATTAGCCGCCATCACTCCGCCCGTTCTGCTCATCTATCCAGTCGGCACGATGGCCCTGGGGCTGCTGATGGTCAACCGCTTGCGCCGTCAGCGCATCGCGCAGGATTTGCAGCGCTCAGACGTTCGGCTGAGATCTCTGGTAGAAATTCTGCAAAAACCGGTTGAGTCGATGCAGGAATTTCTAGATTTTGCTCTGGATCAGGCGCTGCGGCTGACCGGGAGTAAGATCGGATACATCTACCTCTATTCCGAGGAACAGCAAGAATTTGTGTTAAACACCTGGTCCAAGGATGTCATGGACGTATGCGAGGTCGTTGAGCCGCAAACCTGCTGTGAGTTGAAAGAAACCGGCATCTGGGGCGAAGCGGTTCGTCAGCGTAGGGCAATTATCCTCAATGACTTTCAGTCTTCCCATCCCCTCAAAAAGGGATTCCCAGAGGGTCATGTAAAGCTGCTCAAGTTTATGACTCTGCCGGTTTTCAGCGCAGATCAAATTGTGGCGGTGGTGGGCGTGGCCAACAAAGAAGAGGACTACGATGAATCCGATGTCCTCCAGCTTACGTTGCTGATGGACGGGGTCTGGAAGGTGACCCAACACAAACGGGCTGAAGAAGCTCTGCGCGCCAGCGAAGAGCAAAAAAACGCCATCATGCAAAATCTCCCGTCTGCCATTATCCATATCATGGACCGCGAGTTTCGCTACGTGTCCAATTTTGGCGAAGGGCTGCAAAAAGCGCACCTGACCAACGAGATGTTGGTAGGTAAAACGATCTTTGAAGTGCTGGGGACGGAATTGGGAGAAGCCATGGCTGGATATTACCGCCAGGTGCTGGAAGGAGAAACAATCCATTTTGAAGGCAGCTTCGAGGGTCAGGATTATCTGATCCATGCCGCGCCGCTGCGGGATGAGCACGGAAATATCAACCAGATTCTGGCCTTGTCGCTGAACGTGACAGAAAACACACAGACTACAAGGCAGCTTCAGGCAGCCAATGCTGAACTGCAGCGGCTATTTAAAGAATCAAATGACCTACGCCTGGCACTGCTCAGCGTGGTGGAAGACCAGCGGCTGGCGCAAGAGAAAGTGCAGCGGTTGAATCGCGAATTGGAGCAGCGCGTACGGGAACGCACCGCACAGTTGGAAGCGGCCAACAAGGAATTGGAGGCTTTTGCTTACTCGGTTTCTCATGATCTGCGCGCTTCTTTGCGTGCGTTGGACGGCTTCAGTAGCGGTTTGCTGCGGGATTATCAGGATCGGCTTGATGCGCAAGGCCAGCATTACCTGATGCGTATTCAGGGAGCCACGCGCCGCATGGGGCAGTTAATTGAGGATCTGCTTCACCTTTCGCGGATCACCCGGCGGGAGATGAAACGCGAAAGGGTGGATCTCAGTCAGATCGCCAGACAAATCGCCGAGAATTTGGCTGAGCAAAACCCGCAGCGACAGGTGGAGTTTGAAATTGCGCCCGACTTGTTGGTTTGGGCGGATGCGAGTTTGATGACGATTGTGCTGGAAAACCTGCTGAGCAACGCGTTTAAATTTACCAGCCGTTGTGAACGGGCTTGGATCCAATTTGGGGTGGATGGACAACCCGACGAGGATGTTTATTTTATCCGTGATAACGGCGCGGGGTTTGATATGGCCTATGCGGATAAGCTCTTTATACCGTTTCAGCGGCTGCACAGCGAGCAGGAATTTCCTGGAACCGGCATTGGCCTGGCCACAGTGAACCGAATTATCACCCGCCATGGCGGGCGGATCTGGCCAGAATCGGAATTGAACCGCGGCACCACTTTCCACTTTACATTAGGGGGAGAAAAAGAATGAATAAGAAATATATTTTGCTGGTTGAAGATAACCCCGATGATGAGGAACTGACCATCATGGCTTTGCAGCACAGTAAAATTGTCAATGAGGTCGTGGTAGCCCATGACGGTGTTGAAGCGTTGGATTTCCTCTTTGGCAGCGGTTCATCTGCTGGCCTGGCAGTAAATGAACTGCCCCAGGTGATCCTGCTGGATTTGAAAATGCCCAGATTGGGCGGCCTGGATGTGTTAAAGCGCATTCGCTCTGAGCTTCACACACAGCTGCTGCCGGTGGTCATCCTGACATCTTCGAGCGAGGAAGAGGATATCCTCTCCAGTTACCGCCTGGGTGCTAACAGCTATGTGCGCAAGCCGATTGAATTTCGACGTTTTGCTGAGGCGATTCAGCAGTTGGGTCTTTACTGGCTGATCGTCAATCAAGCCCCACCTCTGAGGTAATCGCATGGATTCGAACCTTGCTTTCACCAACAGAAAAACAAATCCCCTCTCCGATAAACTTAGGGTCTTGATTGTGGAAGACAATCCCGATGACGCCGACTTGATGCTTTTGAATCTTAGGCAAGAGGGTTTTTCTGTAGATTGGCGGCGGGTGGAGAATGAGACGGAATTTTTGAATGCGTTGGAAACCCCTTGCGACCTGATCCTTTCGGACTGGAATTTGCCGCAATTCAGTGGGCTGCGCGCGTTGCAGATCTTAAAAGACCGCGGGTTGGCAATTCCCTTTATCTTGGTTTCCGGCGGGATCGGTGAAGAAACCGCTGTCGCAGTCATGCGGCAGGGCGCGGCTGATTATCTCAAAAAAGACCGCATGGACCGCCTGGGTCAGGCGGCAAAGAATGCGCTGGAGCAGAAGCGGCTGCAGGAGGAGTATCAAAAAGCCAGCAAGGCTCTGGCTGATTCTGAAGCTGAACTGCGGGCTTTGTTTACATCCATGCGCGATGTGGTGATGGTGATTGACCGCGAAGGGGTCCATTGTAAGATTGCACCCACGCAACCGAACCTGTTGGTGCGGCCGGCGGAGGAAATGCTGGGGAAACGGCTGTTGGATATTTTTCCGGCGGAGCAGGCGGCAAGATTTCTCAGTGTGATCCATAAGGTGTTGGATACGCAGCGAACCCATTTAATTGAATATGAATTGCTCCTTCAGAACCAGTCGCATTGGTTTGAAACCTCTGTTTCACCGATGTCAGATCAAGCAGTGATCTGGGTGGCGCGCGACATTACCGAGCGCAAGCAGGCCCAGACACAGATTCAGCTGCAGGCGGCCGCGCTGGCTTCTACCGCCAATGCTATTATGATTACAGATCCGAACGGTAAAATTGAATGGGTGAACTCGGCGTATACGGCTTTGACCGGCTATACCCTGGAAGAAGCTGTTGGACACACCTCGCGGATTCTCAAATCCGGAGGTCAGGACTCGGTTTTCTACCAACAGCTGTGGGAAACGATTCTGGCGGGGCAAGTGTGGCGGGGGGAACTGGTCAATAAGCGCAAAGACGGCAGTATATATCATGAAGAGCAAACCATTTCACCGGTGCGCGACTCTGATGGGAAAATTCTTAAATTTATCGGTATTAAACAAGACATCACCCATCGAAAACAAACCGAAGCCAGAGTCCTAACCCTCCTCAAGCGCCAGACGCAAATTGCCGCATTTGGGCGCGAGCTTGTGGATACGCGGGACTTGACCACTATTTTCCGAATTTCACAGCGCACCCTCAAAAAGATGACCGATCATGCGCTATTTGCTGTGGTCTTGATGGACACAGAAAAACACGCCCTTCAAATGGTGTACGCCAACCTGAATGATGTGGAGCTGGATTTGCACAACTCGCTGGTTCAGGAAATGACAGATGATCCGTCGGCTGCCATATATGAGCGGGTCATTCAAGAGCGAAAACCAATTATCACCGCAGACCCGGCGGAGATCTGTAAGACTCTGGTTGCCCGAAGCGTGCTCGGGGCACAGGACGCCCGCTCGGCCTGCTGTTTACCGATGCTGGCGAATGACCAGGTCATTGGGCTGATTGAACTGCAAAGTCCCCAAGAAAATGCCTACCTGTCTGAAGACCTGGAGTGGCTGAGCACGATCGCCAACCAGATCGGGTTAACGATTCAAAACGCCCTGTATTTTGCAGAAATTCAACAAAAAGTGGATGAGTTGTCCACCCTGGCTGTCATCGATTCGACTGTGATCACTCACCTTGAGCCTGGAAAAACCTTCACTCTCATTTTAGAACAAGTGACCACTGGCTTAAAAGTCGATGCGGCTGTGCTGCTTTTGTTTGACCCCAAAAGCCAGATGTTGAAATGTGTGGCTGAAGTGGGGTATCCATCTGCGAATATTTTACAAATGCGGCTGCAGTTGGGTGAGAGCCTGGCGGGCAAAGCAGCGCTGGACCGGCAAATCATTCACAAGGACCTGAACGATCGGGAACACGAGCCATTTCTGAAAGAAGAATTTATCCCGGAGGATTTTTTGGATTATTTCGGCATCCCTTTGATCGCTGATTCTCAGTTAATTGGGGCTTTGGAAATTTTGCACCGAAGCCGGCTCACTCCAAATGCAAATTGGCTGCGTTTTATGGAAATTTTGGCCACCCGGGCGGCCATTGCCATCAACACCATTCAACTGTATGACAACATTCAGGAGTCCCACCAAGAACTGTTGGAAGCCTACGAATTGACCATTGAAGGCTGGTCGAAGGCGATGGACTTGCGGGATAAGGAGACGGAGAACCATACCCGGCGGGTCACAGAAATGACGCTGCGTCTTGCGGAGCGCTTTGGTATTCATGAGGATCAGTTGGTGCATATACGACGCGGTGCACTGCTGCATGATATTGGGAAACTGGGTGTGCCTGATCATATTTTATTGAAAGCGGATAAGCTGACTGAGGAAGAATGGATCATTATGCGCCGGCACCCGGAACTGGCTTATGAGATGCTTTACCCGATTGAATACCTGCGCCCCGCTCTGGATATTCCCTACTGTCACCACGAGAACTGGGATGGAGACGGCTATCCGCGTGGGCTGAAAGGCGAAGAGATCCCTTTGGCGGCGCGCGTTTTCGCAGTGGTGGATGTATTTGACGCGCTGACTTCTGACCGGCCCTACCGGGCGGCCTGGTCTGTTCCCAAAGCCCTGGCGTATATACGGGAGCAGGCCGGAAAACGCTTTGATCCGCGCATTGTCGATGTCTTTATCGAGATGCACAGTTCAGAGGAGATTTCACATGATTGAACTTCCTGAGGCATCCACGCTGGCGCGCCAGATCTGTGATGAGCTGGCGGGGCGCCGGGTGGCGGCGGTGGTTGCGGGCGCCGCGCCGCACAAATTTGCCTGGTACCACGGCGACCCGGCCGGATACGCGCCTCTGCTGGAGGGCGAACCGCTGGTTTCGGCGGCGGCGCACGGCGGCATGGTGGAGGTGCACACCCAGCGCGCAGTGCTGCTGTTTCAGGACGGTGTGAATCTACGCCTGCATCCGGCGGCCGGCCCTGTGCCCGGCAAACACCAACTGCTGCTCACCTTCGATGACGGCAGCGCGCTTTCGGCTTCTGTACAGATGTACGGCGGGCTGTACGCCTGGGACTGCCGAGAGACGTTTGAGAACCCCTATTACCGCACCGCACTGGAAAAGCCCTCCCCGCTGGAGCCGGAACAGTTCACGGAAGCCTATTTTATGCAGCTGCTGTCCAGCCCCGATGTGCAGAAGCTGAGCGCCAAGGCCGCCCTGGCCACCGAACAGCGCATCCCCGGCCTGGGTAACGGCGTTTTGCAGGATATTTTGTGGAAGGCGCGTCTTTCGCCCCGGCACAAGATCAGCAGCCTGACGGTGGAGGAGACCCAGGCCCTATACGTCAGCCTGATGAGCACTCTGGCCGAGATGAGCTGCCTGCGCGGGCGGGACACCGAAAAGGATCTGTACGGCATTCCCGGCGGATATCAGACGGTGATGTCGGCCAAAAATGCGGGTGCGCCTTGCCCGACCTGCGGCAGTACGATTGTCAAAGAGGCTTACATGGGCGGCAGCGTGTATACCTGCCTGCACTGCCAGCAATAGCCGGGGAGAGGGGAAAACACCCGGCGGTTCTGTTCTTCTTCGCATAGCCGAAAGCTGTGAGCAGGGAGGTGCGCCTGCTGCGCTGCCTAACTGACCCTGAAGTTATTACCTGTTCATCGCCAATTTGTGTAAAATGAATGCAAGGGGTATCGAATTCTTCTGACTTGTATTGCGTTCTTGCGATGGGCTGTTTTCCTCCACGGGCGAACATGGGTTTCAGCCATCCGACGCTGTTGACCAGAGGGCGCTGTCTATTTGGTTGATGTTTGGGGCGGTTTTCCCGCTGTTGTTGCGTTACTTGCACCACGGGTGGGGGATAATGATACAAAATTGAATGGGGTCGAAAACATGAGTGAACCGAAAACCGAAATGTTACGTTTTGTTGGAAAATGGGGTGAAGCAAAGGAAGGTCACCCTTTGTTATACCACCTTCTCGACAGCGCGGCAGTGGCAGAACTCCTTTGGCAAAAGGGGCTGACGCCCGGCGCACGACGCCAGTTTGGTGATTGGCTGGACCTGCCTGCGGAGGATTGCGGGCGATTGCTGGCGTTTTGGACCAGTCTGCATGACCTGGGAAAAGCCACGCCGTCCTTTCAAGCCAAGCACGTTCCCTCCAAAGAGCAATTGATGGCAATGGGCTTTGATTTCCCATTCTTGGCGCCAGCCGGAATTCGGCATCACAGTTTGTTGAGCCAATGGATTTTGAGTGATTTTGGCGAGATTTTGGATATTCAACCGCTGCGTCTGTTTAACCTCTTACGTTACGCAATCGGCGGCCATCACGGCACTTTTCATATCCAGGAAGATCTGCAGCAGGATTTGGCTAGAGAGAAAAACTTAGGTGGGCAGCGTTGGAGCGCTGCCCGTATGGAATTGGTTCGGGTGTTAAAAACGCTGTTGATGCCTCCGAGGCTGATGCCGTTGAACCTTGATCAGACCGAGCAAAATGCTTTTTTTAATTTGCTAACCGGCTTCTTTGTATCAGCGGATTGGCTGGCTTCTCAAGATGATCTGTTTGAATATCACCCGGCCCCATTGCCCCCTACAGACTATTTGCAGATATCCCGACAGCGCGCAGATTTAGCGCTAACCCGCACAGGGTGGAATGGGTGGCAGCCAGACGGAGAGACACCAACCTTTCAGGAACTATTTTCTTTTGAGCCGCACCCATTGCAGGACATTGTTTTGCAGCAGGCGCAGGGGTTGGCGGATCCTTTCATGTTGATTATTGAAGCGCCGACCGGCTGCGGCAAAACTGAAATCGCTCTTTCTATTGCGGATCTTGCGATCCGACGCAGCGGTTTGCGAGGCTGGTACATCGCTATGCCTACACAGGCCACCAGCAATCAAATGTTTGGCCGGGCTTGTGCATTTTTGACCCGTTGTTACCCGCGACAGAAAAAAATTAACGTACAGCTTGCGCACGGCAACGCCCTCTTGAATGAGGAATTTCAGCAAATCCGCCTGGCTTTTGTGGAAGACCCGGAAGGTGCGGGTGAAGGTACGGTCAGTGCGATGGAATGGTTTTTGCCGCGCAAGCGTACCCTTCTCGCTCCGTTTGGAGTAGGTACAGTGGACCAGGCGTTTATGAGCGTACTGCGAACCCGGCATGCGTTCCTGCGTCTTTTTGGTCTGCATCGTAAAGTGATCATCTTTGATGAGGTGCATGCCTATGACACCTATATGCAGCGTATTTTCACACGATTGCTCGCCTGGCTACGTGCCGTTGGTTCTTCGGTGATTCTGCTTTCGGCTACCCTTCCGGATCAAACACGGCGGGAACTGTTGAATGCGTTTCAGCCTGAGATCGAGATTGATACGATCACCGCAGCCTACCCCAGACTCAGCATCAATTCTGGGAACCGTGTGAATACGGTGTCGTTGGGTGCTTATCCGGACCGCACGGTTCAATTAACGCGAGTTGCTTACCAATCGTCAGCCTGGATGGAATCCTTGCGCGGTGCCCTATCTGAAGGCGGGTGTGCTGCCATCATCTGTAACACGGTGGACCGCGCGCAGCAGGTATTCCGTGAAGTGCAGGCTGCCGGGTTGGTGGAACCAGGGCAGCTGCATCTGCTGCATGCCCGCATGCCATTTTGTTGGCGTCAGGAAAAAGAGAAGGCTATCTTAGGCCAATTTGGGAAGCGGGATGATCCCGAGTCTGAAAGAATGCGCCGCGGGATTGTGGTGGCGACCCAGATCATTGAACAAAGCCTTGATCTGGACTTTGATTTTATGATCAGTGATCTGGCCCCCATTGACTTGCTGATTCAACGGTTGGGCCGCCTGCACCGGCATAGCGATCAGCCTTACGCACCGCTGCGGCCGAGCCGGCTCAGCCAGCCGACCTGTTGGGTCTGCCAACCGGAAGCGCCCGATGCTGCCAGCCTGCCAATGTTTGGAACCGATGCGTATGTGTACGAACCGGCTATTTTGCAGCGCACTTTTTTTGTCCTCCAAACATTGGAAGAACTGCGGCTGCCCTCGATGTCGGATGAGCTGATTAACCAAGTGTACAGCGAAAACCCGCTGCCCACCTGCAGCGCCGCTCAGAACGAACTGCTGCAGCAAGCCGTGCGTTCGATGAATCAAAAACACGACTATGAAGTCGGCCAGGCGGAAAATCGCCTGATGGGGGATGTGGATGTGGATAATTCAGCGGCGGCCAAAGTTGTATATCTTAAGGAAGACAGTCAGATTGTGGGTAAAGAAACACAGGCGCTGACTCGCAGCAACGTCTTGCCCAGCGTGACATTGGTGTGCTTGACCCGGCAGAATGGAAATACTTTTTTGCTGGACAGGCAATTTCCCCTGAACCTTGACGCTCACCCCAACCTGGAAGCCAGGAACCATGCGCTCATGTCGCTGGTGAGCGTCACCAAATCGAGGGTTGTGGAATATTTTAACGGCCTGCCGCGGCATGCGGCCTGGAAGACCGTGCCAGCTCTGCGGTATGCGCAGCCTATTGTCTTTGAGGAAGGGAAATATGTGCTCCCAGACGGAACTGAATTGAGCCTGGATCATGACCTTGGTTTGCTGGTTACGACGGAAAAAAATGATCACCACAAACCATCCATTTGAACTGTATAATCAGTATGGATGCCCGTTATCCCGTGGGGGTGATCCAATTGTTGTTCTATGTGATGGATTGTGGCTGGAAAGATCCCCACAGAAACGGGGAACATGCTCGTTGACTCAACGGGCATGTTTTAATTCCCGCTTCACAAAGCAGTTCTTGACAAGCAAAAGAAAATTCTCTATAATCTACATAGAACGACAATATTATAATAAAATTATAATTCAAAATATAAAGAGGGGTGAAATGGATTTGATGATGGTTTATTCCTCAGGATATTCATCAAGAAAGGAGACTTGCTGATTTGACAATGAACCCGACACACACCTTCAACCTGGTAACGCAGCCGTGGATCCCGGTGGTGACGTTGGACGGCTCGGCGCAATTGGTTTCGCTGCGCGATGCGTTGGTCCACGCGCCGGCGTACCGCGGGGTCAGCGCTAACCTGCCGCACAGCAACGCGGCTGTGCTGCGCTTGCTGTTGGCTGTGCTGCACCGGAACTTTGGCCCGGCCAACGCCGATGCCTGGGGTGCACTATGGAGCCGTAAGACGTTTGACAGAGCAATCTTGGATGCCTATTTCGAAACATGGGAAAGCCGCTTTGACCTATTTGACCCGCTTCACCCTTTCATGCAGCAGCGGCACCCGCTGGTGAATGAGAAACCCGTCCAGGATCTGCGGCAATTGGTGGGCGGAGGTGATACCTTCACCCTTTTTGACCATGTAATGGACGTTACACCCTTTCGGTTGACCCCGGCTGAGGCAGCCTTGATGCTGCTGTCGGTTCAATCGTTTGGGCTGGCCGGCCTGTGCCACCCGCAGCTTGGCCTGGTGTACACCGATGCGCCCTGCAGCCGAGGGGTGATTTTCTTCGTGGAAGGAAAGACACTCTACGAAACTCTGATGTTCAACCTGATCCAATACAACCCGCCCAGGCCTTCAGCGCTTCTTCAAATTGAACCTGACCGGCCGGCCTGGGAGGTGGACGACCCGTATCTGCCGGAGCGCACACGCCCTCTGGGACATCTGGACTTCCTCACCTGGCCTAACCGGCGCATTCTGCTCATCCCCGAGGAATACAACGGTCAAAGCTTTGTGACGCGCATCACCGCAGCTCCGGGTTTGGTTTTAAGTGCTGAAGTGCGCAACCCAATGATGCATTACCGCATTGACCCTGGCCAGAGAACTGGTCATGAGACGGTAAAAATACTGCGATTTAGCGAGGGGCGTGCCTTGTGGCGCGACAGCTATGCTTTGCTCGACCTGAATAATCCGCAGGTGGAGACGCCGCGTGCCCTGGCCTGGATGGGCGAATTGATGGCGGATGCCATTCTCTCCCACCGCCGTCTGCATCTGGCGGCTTATGGGATGTGTACGGAACCGGGCAAGGCCAAGGTCCATTTTTACCGCGGCGAACGCTTTGAATTTGACGATCGAATCTTGTCGGACCGCATCCTGGTGTCGCATCTAAATTCTGCCATCACTCGCGGTGAAGAGCTGCGCCGCGAATTATGGTCGGTGATGACCAAATTGGCCACGTTATATATATCCTTTAACGCCGATCATGAAGACGGCCGCAAACCCGACCCCAAAGACGTGCAAAACCTGGTGAACCATTGGAACGCTGAGGGGTTGTATTGGAACCGCCTGGAATTACCTTTTTATACTTTCCTTAACCGGCTGTCAGAGGATCCCGCCGGCGCGCTGCAAGCCTGGGAATCTGAATTGCGCGCTGCTTTCCGCAGCGCATACCAGCAGACTGCCAACGGTCTGGGGGAGAACCAGAAGGCTTTAAAGGCTGTTGCGCAAACACAGGGTCTGGTTAGCCGGGCTATTAAGAAAGTGTTGGAAGACATACCTCAGGAGGGCTAAATGCTTAATCACTTAAATCAGGAACAATATGCTTTTGTGAAGTATTTGACTGAATTGGGCACCGAAGATAACCGCGGCACTCTGGCTGTTCTGCGTCGGGGGCTGATGGGCGATCCGGTGCTGGATTTGAATCTGTACCGCTTTGTTGCCTGGCGTGTGCCGGATGCTGATCGCGGTACGCCGCGAGAGGCGGTTTATTATCTGATTGCGGCTCTCTATGCACTGCACCCGATGAATACCGCGGAGGGAAATATGGGCAGCCATCTGAAACGGGCTGCTGTCAAACGGGAAGACGCAGATGCCGCAGAACGGCGTTTTACGGCTTTGCTGAACACGCGGATGGATGACCTGGCTTCACCACTGCGTCAGGCGGTCACGCTGGTAAAACAGCAGGAACTGCCGATCAACTGGACCACGTTGTTTGCCGATTTGCTGCATTGGGATCACCCTCAAAGAATTGTCCAACGCGCCTGGGCCAATCATTTTTGGGCATATGAACGCCCTGTCGAAGAAGCAATGGATGACCAACTCACTGAAACCCATAAGGAGAACTGACATGTTTGTAGAACTGCATCTGATCCAGAATTTTGCGCCATCTAACCTCAACCGAGACGATACCAACAACCCTAAAGACTGCGATTTTGGCGGCGTGCGCCGTGCGCGGATCTCTTCTCAGTGCATCAAGCGTGCTACGCGCAGTGAAAAGATCTTTGCTGAAACCACCGATGTGGACCTGGCGGTGCGCACGCGCTGGCTGAACCGCATGATTTCGAACGCGCTGGCCGCGCACGGCAAGGCAGAGGATACGGCCCGCAGCGTGGCCGACCTGTTCGCTGCGCAGTACTGCAAGCTGGATAAGGGCCATACCAGTGTGCTGGTGTATCTCAGCAAGGCTGAGATGGAGGAGATCACCGCTCAGCTCCTGGCGCATTGGGATGAGGTATTGGAAAGCCTGAAGAACGGCAAAAGCCTGGTGGTGGAAGGAATTGCTAAAGACCTGTTCAAAGCCCTCAAAGGCCGCACGGGTGCGCCGGATATCGCCCTCTTTGGCCGCATGCTGGCCGAAAAACCCGACCTGAATATTGACGCAGCCTGTCAGGTGGCACACGCCATCTCGACCCATGCGGTCAATATGGAAATGGATTACTTCACCGCCGTGGATGACTTTGCCGGACGCGAAGAAACCGGCGCGGGGATGATCGGCATGGGCGGGTTCAATTCCGCCTGTTTCTACCGCTACGCCTGCATTGATTTTGACCAACTGGTGCGCAACCTGGGCGGTGATGTTGATCTTGCGCGCAAGACGGTGGAAGCCTTCCTACGCGCCAGTGTGCGGGCTGTGCCGACTGGCAAACAGAACAGCCATGCAGCGCAAAATCCACCATCATTTTATATGACCGTGGTGCGCAACGACAGCAGCGCCTGGTCTTTGGCCAATGCATTCGAAAAACCTGTAACTGCTGGGCAGCACGGCCTGGTTTTTTCCTCCATTAAAGCTTTGGACAACTACTGGGGAAAACTGACCGCTTTCTACGGCAGCCCAGCTCGCCCGGTTGTGGCCGTGTTGGATGCCGTAGATGCTCTGGAGCACCTGAAGCCCGCCTGTGTGGGAACGCTGGAAGGCTGGATTGAGGACACTCTGGCTCAGCTCCCGCGGGAGTGAACCTATGGACACCCTTTTAATACGGTTAATTGCGCCGATGCAGTCGTGGGGTGTGCAAAGTCAGTACACCGTGCGCGACAGCGGCCTGGAACCTTCAAAAAGCGGGGTGATCGGCCTTTTATGTGCTGCTCTTGGCCGCCCGCGATCGGCGGCATTGGACGACCTGGTGGGGCTGCGTATGGGCGTGCGGGTAGACCGTGAAGGCGATCTGCATCGGGATTACCACATTGCACAGGACGTGCTCAATTCGGATGGTAAAAAGACGCGCCCCAGTGTGGTGACCAACCGCTACTATCTTGCGGACGCGGCTTTTTTGGTGGGGCTGGAAGGTGAACTGCCCTTGTTGGAGAGGCTGCAGCAGGCTTTACGCCAACCCGTTTGGACCATTTTTTTGGGACGCAAGGCTTTTGCCCCGGCTGTGCCGGTGTGGCTGAGAGACGGTTTACGGGTTGGACAGACGTTGGAAGAGGCGCTGGGAGGGTACGGCTGGATTGTTCGGCCGCGCGGCAGCGGTGTGCCTGAGTATCTGCGGGTTGTACTTGAAACTCCGGAGGGGCTGCAGGTGCGGCCGGATGTACCCATTTCGTTTGCTGAGCGGCGCTTTTCCAGCCGGCGCGTGAACACGCAGATGCTGCCCGCCCCAGCTAACCTTTCTGCGGAGGTGCTGTGATGTATCTGTCTCGTCTGGTTTTAAACCCGCAGACGCGCATGGTGCTGCTGAATCTGGCCGACCCTTACCAACTTCACCGCATGGTGATGAGCGGTTTTCCGCCCGTGCTGTCCGGGGATGAGCGGGTGCTTTTTCGATTGGAAGCCCAACGCAGCGACCCACCGCTCTTTTTGCTGGTGCAGTCGCACAGCCAGCCGGATTGGACCGGACTGGAACAGCGCGGCTGTCTGATGAGGCCGGCTGAAGTGAAGACGGTGGAGTTAAATCCTGCTGTGGGAGATACCTTTCGCTTTCGCCTGCTGGCTAATCCCACCAAGCGGTTGGGGTCTAAAGACCCAGCGGCGGGCAAGCGGGTGGGGCTGTTGCGTGAGGAGGAGCAAGCGGCCTGGCTGCAGCGCAAGGCGCAGCGGCACGGTTTTCGCCTGCTGGACACTCAAATTGCCGCAGTGAGGCAGCCGGACGGCTGGAAGGAGGAGGGCGGCAAGAAACACCGCCTGCGGCACGTAGGGGTGCGCTTTGACGGCTTGCTGGAAGTGTTGGATGCGGCTGCGTTTACTGAGGCGTGGGCCGGCGGCATTGGCAGCGGAAAAGGCCTGGGGTTTGGGCTGCTTTCGTTGGCGCGCATGGGCTGACTTTTGCCTGAATGTTGGAACTGTGCGGTTTTGTACCTTAATAACCGAATACAGATGGATAATTAGAAACCAGGGCAAGCCGGCAGCAAACCGGCCTGCCCTGTGTAACTATTCATGGGGAGAATATGGAAGATTATCATTTGTTACCAAAGCTGCGCGACAGTTTGTCTTACCTGTACATTGAACACGCTGTCATTGAGCGCGACCATGCCGCCTTGTTGGTTTTGCAGGAAACCGGGCGAACCACCGTCCCAACGGCGAATTTAAGCTTGCTCCTCATTGGCCCCGGTACCAGTCTGACACATGCTGCTGTAGCTTTATTGGCTGAAAATGGAACCAGCATTGTTTGGGTAGGTGAGGACGGAAATAAATTCTACGCACAGGGTACGGGGGAAACTCGCCGGGCTGACCATTTACTGCACCAGGCGCGGATGGCGAGTGACCCCGAAAAGCGCCTGCAAGTGGTGATGCGGATGTATGCTGTGCGGTTTGGTTATGATTTGGATCCCGGCCTGAGTATTGAACAGATCCGCGGTATGGAAGGCGCGCGTGTGAAAAACGCATATGCTGACGCTAGTCGAAAATACGGCGTGGAATGGTCAGGACGGAATTACGACCGATCCAATTGGGCTAATGCCGATCCGGTGAACCGCGCCCTTTCAGCAGCCAATGCGCTGCTGAACGGTATTTGCCATGCAGCGATTGTTTCGGGTGGGTATTCACCTGGGTTGGGATTTTTACATACGGGATTGCAACTGTCGTTCGTTTATGACATTGCCGATTTGTATAAAACTCGTTTCACCATCCCGGCGGCTTTTTCCACCGCTGCTCAGGGGGTAGAACACATCGAAAAGCGCACCCGCGAAGCATGCCGAGATTTGTTCCGTGAGCAAAAATTGCTGCGGCAGATCCTGCCGGATATTGACCGTTTGCTGGAAGTATCTGACCGGACAGATTACAGCCCTGTAGATGAGGATCTCAGTCTGCCGGTTTTTTGGTGGCAGCCGGACGAGCCTGCCCAAGGAGAATGAGATGATGGTGATGGTTCTGGAGCGGGTGACGTTAACCTTGCGCAGGGAATTGACGCGCTGGATGGTAGAGGTGAAGGCGGGGGTATTTGTGGGCGACGTGAATGCGATGGTGCGCGACCGACTGTGGGAAAAATGCAGCCGTCAGCGCGGGGCTGGCTCTGTTTTTCAGGCCTGGTCTACGAACAATGAACAAGGGTTCGCCATGCGGATTCGTGGAGAGAATTGCAGATCGGTGGTTGATTGGGAGGGTGTACAATTGATTGAAGAGCAGGTGAGCTGTCTGGACGCTGTGCAGAAACGGCGGATACGCGAAGAGCGTTAAATTTTTTTGTTAACGGAGGGTTGTCCCCACACACGTGGGGGTGTTCCCGTCAAAGCCGCTCTATTCCGAGTACGATGAGGGTTGTCCCCACACACGTGGGGGTGTTCCACACGTGGTCAACGCGCACGGCATTGATGTAAAAGTTGTCCCCACACACGTGGGGGTGTTCCTAAATCAGCACCCACTGGTGGTCAGTGAGGGCCGTTGTCCCCACACACGTGGGGGTGTTCCTTTCGCGGGGAAGACCGGATCGGCGGAAACGGGGTTGTCCCCACACACGTGGGGGTGTTCCTGCGGAGGCAGAAAGCGAAATGACCACTGCGCAGTTGTCCCCACACACGTGGGGGTGTTCCTCGCTCTTGCGGTCGCCAAAGTAAGTGGATAACCGTTGTCCCCACACACGTGGGGGTGTTCCAGAGGCCAATCCGCCGGATAACACGCCTCAGCGCGTTGTCCCCACACACGTGGGGGTGTTCCTGGGGATGAACCCGGCCTGTATTCGCGGATTCAGTTGTCCCCACACACGTGGGGGTGTTCCGTAGTTGTCAAACTGCCCGCCCGCGGCGCGCACGTTGTCCCCACACACGTGGGGGTGTTCCGGGGCGTTCTTGATGCAGGATGCGCCGGAGTGCGTTGTCCCCACACACGTGGGGGTGTTCCGTTTCCGGCGCTGGGGCGGGCGCTGCAACCGCAGTTGTCCCCACACACGTGGGGGTGTTCCGAACGCCTGTTCCTGGCCCTGGTAGGCAACCTCGTTGTCCCCACACACGTGGGGGTGTTCCTCTGCGTTTGAGTAAGCCTATGCCAAAACTATAGTTGTCCCCACACACGTGGGGGTGTTCCTCAACTTCTATGCCCCGGATGAGGCTTCGCACCGTTGTCCCCACACACGTGGGGGTGTTCCGCGGCGACCTGGCCGCCTGGCTGCCTTGCGCGAGTTGTCCCCACACACGTGGGGGTGTTCCGTCCGGTAAACAGAAATCGGGGCTTCATCATCAGTTGTCCCCACACACGTGGGGGTGTTCCTTCATCGGCGGCGATCACCAGGGCGACATCACCGTTGTCCCCACACACGTGGGGGTGTTCCAATCACGGGTGGCGGGGTTTGAGATGCCACCGGCGTTGTCCCCACACACGTGGGGGTGTTCCTGTTAAAGCCGCCTTGTTCCGGGTTCGATAAGTGTTGTCCCCACACACGTGGGGGTGTTCCGAACTGATGCTGCTGTAGCTCAAATGATCCAGGGTTGTCCCCACACACGTGGGGGTGTTCCTCACCCTGCCCCGCCGTTTGCTGGGTAGCGGTAGTTGTCCCCACACACGTGGGGGTGTTCCGCATCAATCAAATCAGGATAATCTGGCATTTTTGTTGTCCCCACACACGTGGGGGTGTTCCGACGTTGCCCCGCGTGAGCAAAAGCCGCTCGGAGTTGTCCCCACACACGTGGGGGTGTTCCGCATGATCAAGAAAGAAATCCAGTTGCGGCAACCGTTGTCCCCACACACGTGGGGGTGTTCCTAAACCTAGCCCGCCGGAACCAAGTAGGGTAATGTTGTCCCCACACACGTGGGGGTGTTCCGTTGCCGACGTGCCGGGGATGCAGTTTATCCTCGTTGTCCCCACACACGTGGGGGTGTTCCGTATGCGAGTAGCCAATCACCGGCACGCCCTTGGTTGTCCCCACACACGTGGGGGTGTTCCTTCATTGAGACGACCACGTCATCCCGCGAAAAGTTGTCCCCACACACGTGGGGGTGTTCCTACCGGCGCCCACGGGTGACGCTCAGGTTCACAGTTGTCCCCACACACGTGGGGGTGTTCCGCAAAGCCCCTTGCACCGCGGTCCAGGCCCATCGTTGTCCCCACACACGTGGGGGTGTTCCGTTGCCAAACCGCCGCCGGATAAACTGGCTCGCCGTTGTCCCCACACACGTGGGGGTGTTCCGTTGTGGGATGAAATGGCCGTCGCCACGGATGCGTTGTCCCCACACACGTGGGGGTGTTCCTGCGCACATCGTTGGGGTTCAGGCCGTACTTGCGTTGTCCCCACACACGTGGGGGTGTTCCTTCCATTATGACCGGCCAGGCCGAAACGCGCGTGTTGTCCCCACACACGTGGGGGTGTTCCTAACCAGTAATCACGGGAGGAAACATGAGCGATCGTTGTCCCCACACACGTGGGGGTGTTCCGCCGGATTTCAACGAGATGCAAATTTTGCTCGACGTTGTCCCCACACACGTGGGGGTGTTCCGGCGCAAAACAGCGAGGAGCGCACGATCGCTTCGTTGTCCCCACACACGTGGGGGTGTTCCTACGGTTCGTTTTGGTGTGCATCTATTCACCTCGTTGTCCCCACACACGTGGGGGTGTTCCTCCGAGCGGCTTTTGCTCACGCGGGGCTACGTCGTTGTCCCCACACACGTGGGGGTGTTCCTACAGCGCGGGTTCCGGCGGCGGCGGCGGTGGCGTTGTCCCCACACACGTGGGGGTGTTCCTGAGTTGCAAGATGCATTAACAGCTTTACGAGAGTTGTCCCCACACACGTGGGGGTGTTCCGTTCGCCGGGGCATCCGGCTAACCGCGCGCTCGTTGTCCCCACACACGTGGGGGTGTTCCTAACGTTGAAGTGATACCACCCCGTTGGGAACCGTTGTCCCCACACACGTGGGGGTGTTCCCGTAGGAGGTCCTTACATGGATGAACTGCTTTGGTTGTCCCCACACACGTGGGGGTGTTCCTCGCTCAGCTCCTCCCAGGGATACCCAAAAATCGTTGTCCCCACACACGTGGGGGTGTTCCGGCTTTGCGCTCCACGCTTGTGATCCGTGCCTCGTTGTCCCCACACACGTGGGGGTGTTCCGGAGAACCATGAACGAGAGATTTTCGACCAAGCGTTGTCCCCACACACGTGGGGGTGTTCCGGGGCGTTACAGCGTGATGTTGTAACCGCCGGGTTGTCCCCACACACGTGGGGGTGTTCCTCAATACAGGGGTATCAAAAGTGTCCAATTTCCGTTGTCCCCACACACGTGGGGGTGTTCCTTGAACGTGCCCGCGCTGGATGAACTGATCGAAGTTGTCCCCACACACGTGGGGGTGTTCCGTAAATTCGCGCAGTGGTTAGGCTCCCCGCTTGGTTGTCCCCACACACGTGGGGGTGTTCCTTCTACCGGCCTGGTGGTGCGCAAAACGCGGCAGTTGTCCCCACACACGTGGGGGTGTTCCGTCACCCGCAAGAATTTGGGCACTCACTCAATCGTTGTCCCCACACACGTGGGGGTGTTCCTATCTGCGCATTATTGAAGAACTCAGGCCCGCTGTTGTCCCCACACACGTGGGGGTGTTCCGTGAACGCAATCGCGCGGTCGGCGCGGGTGGAGGTTGTCCCCACACACGTGGGGGTGTTCCGAGATAGCGCAGCTTCGCCGCGCCCGAAACGCTCGTTGTCCCCACACACGTGGGGGTGTTCCGTGGAACAGAACAGGCCCACGGTCGCCCCCGTCGTTGTCCCCACACACGTGGGGGTGTTCCTACGTGTTCCTGCTGAGCAAGTCGGCACGGTACGTTGTCCCCACACACGTGGGGGTGTTCCGGTACTCAATGGCAAAAGTGTGCCGGAAACGGTGTTGTCCCCACACACGTGGGGGTGTTCCTCAAGGCCGCCGTAGGATACTGAGTATCAAGATGTTGTCCCCACACACGTGGGGGTGTTCCTCCTTCTGCCGGTGCGCTGAATCATTTGCAGCGGTTGTCCCCACACACGTGGGGGTGTTCCGAAGGCCCCGGAGATGCTGAAGGCGGGGCTGGGGTTGTCCCCACACACGTGGGGGTGTTCCTTGCAATCACCACCCGGCAAAATATCGCTTTGGGTTGTCCCCACACACGTGGGGGTGTTCCATTGCGGGTGCGAAAAATGAGCGCGGCATCCGTGTTGTCCCCACACACGTGGGGGTGTTCCTCTTGGCGTTGTCGTGGGATGGAAAAATCTGATGTTGTCCCCACACACGTGGGGGTGTTCCCAGTCACCGGTCGCTGCGGGCGGCGATGCAAAAGTTGTCCCCACACACGTGGGGGTGTTCCTAATGGCTTGCATCCGCACAGAAACCGCGTTGGGTTGTCCCCACACACGTGGGGGTGTTCCGTGATCATTGAGGCAATTGAGGCCTGGCTGGTCGTTGTCCCCACACACGTGGGGGTGTTCCTCACCTACACACAACGCCAGCGATCTATAAGCCGTTGTCCCCACACACGTGGGGGTGTTCCTTCCCCCCCCGCGCTTTCCAGGTCTTGAACGGCGTTGTCCCCACACACGTGGGGGTGTTCCGTTCATTTAACTCAACAGCCTGGCGGGGCGAGCGTTGTCCCCACACACGTGGGGGTGTTCCTATCGCAAACTGTTCACATCCAAAGAAATGGGCGTTGTCCCCACACACGTGGGGGTGTTCCTTCAACAATCAACTTGAACGCAAAAAAGATACCGTTGTCCCCACACACGTGGGGGTGTTCCTTCAGGCGGTTGCCGTAGTTCAGACCGCCCAGCGTTGTCCCCACACACGTGGGGGTGTTCCGGGCCATACTGTTACTTTTGGTCGTCCCGCGAACGTTGTCCCCACACACGTGGGGGTGTTCCGTTTCAATTCCCGCCCGACGGCCTGAGCGAGAAGTTGTCCCCACACACGTGGGGGTGTTCCTTTGACCTGGTGTGCGACATTGACTACGCCCACGTTGTCCCCACACACGTGGGGGTGTTCCCGGACCATTCAGGACATTTGCAAGGAGGTGGGAGTTGTCCCCACACACGTGGGGGTGTTCCGGTGCGTTCTTGATGAAGGATGCGCCGGAGTGCGTTGTCCCCACACACGTGGGGGTGTTCCTAAGCAAGGGATTCCAGTTCAGCCTGATCAAAAGTTGTCCCCACACACGTGGGGGTGTTCCTTTGGAAGAAGAAGTCAAGAAATGGATTGAAACGTTGTCCCCACACACGTGGGGGTGTTCCGGAAAAAACGAGGAGCTGAGAAAATGTTAAAAAAGTTGTCCCCACACACGTGGGGGTGTTCCCACGCCCCGGAACCCAATCGCGCGCAGCTCATCGTTGTCCCCACACACGTGGGGGTGTTCCTCTCCCGCTGTCTCTTTTCGTCCAGGTTGGCGAGTTGTCCCCACACACGTGGGGGTGTTCCGCGTCCCGGCTCTCTGTTCTTTTGGCTAGAGGAGTTGTCCCCACACACGTGGGGGTGTTCCGCTCACGGCAGATAGAAGCAATTTTCGCATATGCGTTGTCCCCACACACGTGGGGGTGTTCCGCGGGCTAAACTAAATCACAAAAAGAGGGCTAAGTTGTCCCCACACACGTGGGGGTGTTCCGACGAAAGCCGAGGCCGATCACACCAAAGCAGAGTTGTCCCCACACACGTGGGGGTGTTCCTTGCTTCAACATGCGTTCAACTTCCTGATCACTGTTGTCCCCACACACGTGGGGGTGTTCCTTGGGTGGTCTGCGCTGATAATCGGCGCATTGAGTTGTCCCCACACACGTGGGGGTGTTCCTCGGTGTTCACGATCACCACACACTCATCCCCTGTTGTCCCCACACACGTGGGGGTGTTCCGGCAGAAGATCCATATTATCATAACCTGGCACAGTTGTCCCCACACACGTGGGGGTGTTCCATCGCGCTGTTCCAGTGTGGCCGATCTGAAGCTGTTGTCCCCACACACGCGGGGGTGTTCCTCCACCTGGCGAAACTTCGGCTTTCCGGCCGAAGTTGTCCCCACACACGTGGGGGTGTTCCGGCGTAGGAGTAGGATCGTCAGCCTTAACAGGCGTTGTCCCCACACACGTGGGGGTGTTCCGCTAAGCGCCGAAGCGCGTCCTCCGGGGCCGTCGTTGTCCCCACACACGTGGGGGTGTTCCGTGAACGGCCAGCCCATGAGCGACGACCTGAACGTTGTCCCCACACACGTGGGGGTGTTCCGTATGCACGCGGGGCAGGAACACGCGGTGCGGCGTTGTCCCCACACACGTGGGGGTGTTCCTACCCGCTCGCCGCCCCCATCACCCCCTTGAACGTTGTCCCCACACACGTGGGGGTGTTCCGCGCTGCCAGATTTTCGCGGCACACCAGCCAACGTTGTCCCCACACACGTGGGGGTGTTCCTAGAACGTTGCTGACGAGGCATTGAACCCGCAGGTTGTCCCCACACACGTGGGGGTGTTCCTATATACCCGTCAAATGCCACATATGTACCCATAGTTGTCCCCACACACGTGGGGGTGTTCCGTTGTGCCCCCCCCAAAAAAATAACAGAAAGGAGTTGTCCCCACACACGTGGGGGTGTTCCGCAGGCGGGGAGTTTCGCCTGCCTTCTGCGCCCGTTGTCCCCACACACGTGGGGGTGTTCCTTCGCGAACCGCGCCACTTTGCATGCGCGCATCGTTGTCCCCACACACGTGGGGGTGTTCCGCACACCCACACCACCCAACACCTGCAAAGCACGTTGTCCCCACACACGTGGGGGTGTTCCTACTGCTGTAACTGAGATGATCCAACTGGGAGCGTTGTCCCCACACACGTGGGGGTGTTCCGTGGCCATCACATCCCCGTGATCCAGAAGCGTCGTTGTCCCCACACACGTGGGGGTGTTCCTTCGGGCGTGTCCATGCCCCAGTCCACCGTCTGAGTTGTCCCCACACACGTGGGGGTGTTCCGCAAGCTAAAAACTGTTTGCCGAAAATGAAGTCGTTGTCCCCACACACGTGGGGGTGTTCCGAAAAAATGACGAAAAAATAGGGAGCGGTGGCAGTTGTCCCCACACACGTGGGGGTGTTCCTAAAGTAGTTGACATTGAAGGCGATAGGTTCCCGTTGTCCCCACACACGTGGGGGTGTTCCTATTGGAGCATGTGCCGGGGAAAGCACGGGTAAGTTGTCCCCACACACGTGGGGGTGTTCCGGCTAAGAACGACATTTTGCAAGGGATTGAGGCGTTGTCCCCACACACGTGGGGGTGTTCCGTCAGCCCAAACCGGTGGATGACGCCGCTGGTGGTTGTCCCCACACACGTGGGGGTGTTCCTCAGCATCAGAGCCGCGTTCAGCAGCAGCGGCAGTTGTCCCCACACACGTGGGGGTGTTCCGGGCCTCGTTTGGCAACCTTGTAAGCAGCTTCAGTTGTCCCCACACACGTGGGGGTGTTCCGAACGATTGCCTCCGTGGGTTCAGGGACGATCAGTTGTCCCCACACACGTGGGGGTGTTCCGGCTGCCTGGTTGGGCGCGGATGAGGCCCGCGCGTTGTCCCCACACACGTGGGGGTGTTCCTATCCAGATGAAGGACGCGCAGTTTCTGGAATCGTTGTCCCCACACACGTGGGGGTGTTCCTCGGGCGCGGGCGGAAGGGCCTCGTTTGGCAACGTTGTCCCCACACACGTGGGGGTGTTCCTCATTTCATCGTCTGTTTCTACCGCTTTCAACAGTTGTCCCCACACACGTGGGGGTGTTCCGAAATGTACG
>JARKPO010000092.1 GCA_029975215.1 Levilinea sp. | reverse complement strand
AACTGACGATAGTATCAAAGTACTGCGGCATTGGTTCCCCCTATCCGTTTAATTTTGCCGAACGGGGCCGCGAGCTGAGCGGCCGAAGTGAGGCGCGCTTGGAGCGACGAAACTGAGGTCCGCTACAGTTCGCTGTTCTGCGGCGCGGGTCAGCGCGACGCAGGACGGCGAGCCCCCGCTCGCGGCCCCGTTCTGCGGGAGCGCAGCGACCGCAGAACGGGGCCGAATTTGACCGGCATTAGTCCGGTCGAAATACGTGGTTATGCCACGTCCTCCGACTCCTCCTTTATTTTGCAAAATCATTCAGGGTCTTCGATTTGTTTTGTTCCGTTATCAGAAGATGTTGAAAAACTTTAGCCCATGGATTGAGATTTGCCTTTAATTCAACAACTTTGTCTGCAAGGTGGTCAATTTGAAGTTCATATTCTTGGATAACTTCTTTCGTCTCAGCCGCTTGGAATTGAGAGGTGCGAGAGACGGTTTCATCATGTTTCTCCTTGAGCACTGCAATTTGCTTGATGAGACCATCGAGTTCCTTATCAGCGAGCTTCAGCAGACGAGAAACGTTCGCCAACTTAAGAGAAAGGCCAAGAGCGAGTAGTATCAAGCTTACAATTAGACTCCACAGCGCAGTAATTGGCATTTAATGTCCTTTTTACGTAATTTGCTGTAACAACACTGAGCAAGTTACTTTGACTTCTCCTTAAGCGCAGCGGCAAATTCTTTGATAAGCATATTCGGCGGTTTCTTCCCGTCGAAGTAGGCTGATAACACGGTTTCTCCATTGGTAGACTCAGAAATAATTGCATTAAACGAATAAACTGCCGGAATGGCCGTGAATGGATCGAGTCCGTAATTGTAACTATATTTCAAAATGTACATCGAGGACAATTCGTTACTTTTAGTTAAATTTATCGAATCAGGATTTGCAACACCGCTTATTTTCTCTTTGTTGGTATGGTCGGAGATGACGTTAAAACCATTTATGGTCAGATAGTGCGCAATCATTCCACCTATGCCAGCATAATCATTGTGGCCAGGCACTAATGACAAAGTGCCACTTCTTAGAAACTCCTTGTTGGGGCTCATAGCAACATCTATAGTCCCGCAGGCGGCTAACGTTGAAAACAGAATAAGCAAGGATATATAACGTGGCAGGAAAGATGGGAATATCTTCATTTTGGTCCTCCGTTTCATCAACAGTTTGGTTATTATGGGGGTTTTTATGTCAGTATTTTTTAGCAGCTTCAAGAATATCTTTCATTATCTGTATCAGTGGCTCTCTATTGCTTCCTCCCATTTGGAGCAGTCCGCCCCTTTCGCCAAACGATTCCTGTTCATAATATTTGTTTTGCCATTCCTCGTATTTCTTCCACTTTTCTTCAAAGTCAGCCTTGCTGTCTCCGCTGAGATGCCAGGCAAAGGCCAGCATAGTAATTTCTTGTTGGTTGAAAAGTCCAGGGATAATCGTTACTCGGTCGTCTCCATTCCTTTGGAGACTTCTTATAGCGGGGAGAAAAGACGCCTCCAATGCGAGGAAGGCTTTGTGGGCTTCTTGCCGCTTCAACAAGACAAGAGCCCTATCATGACTTTTTTGGGACAACTTAGCCCCCACAAAATAGGAGATGATCCCTCCGGCGATTACACCTCCAATGGCAGTGATATAGGGGGTATATGTCGAAACTCCGGCAGTGTCGCACATAGTAAATGGACCTCCTTTATGCGTAGTCCTCTCGGATGGTTTTTGCAGATAATTGCTGGCGCGATTACAGGATTATTTGTATGTGTTAAATGGGGATTCCCTCTCATAGATAAGTATTTTGATTCAAAATAACTCCTCATTGATCAGATCCGGCCATCCCACTATCCGTATCTTGAAGCATCACTCTATTACAAAAATCTATTTGACGCAACACATTAATTTTGATAAAAAAACACCATTGGCCAACATTCTATTCTAGAAGTTGAACAGTTTTACGGCCAAGATTCCAACAGGAGCAACTGCAGAGTTCGGAATGCATGACCTGCATGTGTGCTCGATTCATGTTCCCTTGCTAGACGCTCCTGATTTTCCGTCATGCTACCCCCGGAAAGGAGACCACATGCTGCTCGTTCCAAGAGACCTGTATGTCCGATATGCAGCGCACCTGAAATTGCGCGAAATCCCTGTTGCGCGCCATGCCGAATATAAAAAGTGGCTCAGGTTTTTTCTTGATTTTTGCGTTCAATACGCACCTTCGGGCTCCAGCTCCCAACAGATACGCCTGTTTTGTGAAAAGCTGCGCGACAAGAGGCAATCCGAGGCACAACGGGAGCGGGCGGCCCATGCCGTATCTCTCTTCTTCGAGATGCGGCAGCCCTCAATACCCGCCAATCCTGACGGAATCGAATATCTGGAAAGAGGGAGGGCCGCAAACGAAACCGCGTCGACGGTCAATGAAAACCCGGGACCGTGGTCGCCGTCAAGCGATCCCGCGTTGCCTGATGCGCAACAGTTGTCGACCACCCGTGCTGTATCGGGGTATGCCGAAGCGGGATACCAGGTTCAAACGGATTCACCGGAATGGGACGAACTGCTGGTAAACCTGGCGACTGAAATCAAAGTCCGGCACTATTCGCGAAAAACGCTCAAGACATACGCGAACTGGTCCAGGCAGTTCCAGCGTTTTCTGAAGAACAAGTCACCCGGCGAGTTGTCGACGGCCGATGTAAAAGATTATCTCACCTTTCTGGCGGTGAAGTGCCGGGTCGCCGCATCGACGCAGAACCAGGCATTCAACTCGCTCCTGTTTCTGTTCCGGCACGCTCTCAAGAAGGAGTTCGGGGATCTGCGCGACGTTCCGCGCGCCAAGAAATCACGGTATGTTCCGATGGTGCTTTCCCGCAAGGAAATCGACGCCGTCCTGATGCACCTTTTACCTCCGTTCGATCTCGTGGTCAAGATTCTGTTCGGTTGCGGCTTGCGCCTGTTCGAGTGCCTGCAACTGCGGGTAAGGGACTTCAATTTTGATGACGGCATCCTGACCATCCACGGCAAGGGGAAAAAGGACCGCACCGTTCCGCTCCCGGCAACGATCCTTGAGGAACTGAAGGCGCAGATGAAAGCTGTCGGCGAGCTGCACGAGCAAGATCTTGCGGCAGGTTACGCCGGGGTGTTTCTTGATGACGCCGTGGAAAAGAAGTACCCTAGGGCGCCGAAGGAGTTCATCCACCAGTGGTTCTTTCCAATGAAGTCACTGACGGTCATGGAGAACGGAGAACGGAAACGATATCATCTCCATGAATCCGATTTACAGAAGGCTCTCTACCATGCCGTCCGACGCGCACGGATCCCCAAGCGCGTCACCTCCCACACCTTCCGCCATTCCTTCGCCACCCATCTTCTCCAAGCCAATTACGATATCCGCGTTATCCAGAAGCTGCTCGGACATTCAAGCCTGAAAACGACCATGATCTACACCCATTGCGTTCCGGTCAGAACGGTGAAGGAGCCGAGGAGCCCGCTGGATTTCTGACGCGAAAGGTTCTTCCTTCCCCTGCCTACGAAAAAAGGCGGAACCGGTTTCCCGGTCCCGCCCTGTTTCCAATTCAGCCACCCGGCAAAGGGGACAGTGCCGATACCCCCTACAGGCTCTCCCTCACCTTCTCCCACTTCATGCTCAGCCGGTTCAAAGCGTGTATGTATGCCTTGGCCGACGCCTCGATGATGTCGGTGGAGGAGCCGCGGCCGATGACGGTGCGGTCCCCTTCGCTGAGGCGCACGGTGACTTCACCCTGGGCGTCGGTCCCGCCGGTGATGGAGCCGACCGTGTACTGGAGGAGTTTGGCCTTGGTCTTGGTCAACTTCTGGATGGCCTTCAGGGTGGCGTCGACCGGGCCGTCGCCCAGTTCGGCGGTGCGCACCGGCACGTTGTCGATCTCCATCTGCACCGTGGCGGTGGCCACGGCAAAGGAGCCGCAGGTGACGGTGATGTGGCTGAGCCTGTATTTTTCCGCCACCCGCATGACCTCGTCGGCGATGATGGCGTCGATGTCCTCGTCGAAGATCTCCTTTTTCAGGTCGGCCAGGGTCTTGAAGCGCTCGAAAGTCTTGTTCAGAGTCTCGTCGTTCAGCTCGTACCCCAGGTCTTCCAGCCGCTTCTTGAAGGCGTGGCGGCCGGAATGCTTGCCGAGCACCAGCACGTTGTCCTTGAGCCCCACCGATGCGGGGGTCATAATCTCGTAGGTGGATTTCTCCATGAGCACCCCGTGCTGGTGGATGCCCGCCTCGTGGGCAAAGGCGTTGGCGCCGACGATTGCCTTGTTGGGCTGCACCGCGATACCGGTGACGGTAGTGAGCAGGCGGCTGGCCGGGGTGAGCTGCTCGGTGACGATGTTGGTCCTGAACGGCAGGATGTCGTGCCGGGTCCTGAGGATCATG
>JARKPO010000091.1 GCA_029975215.1 Levilinea sp. | reverse complement strand
CAGGTCTTTGAGCTGTGCCCCGTAGAGATTGAGGGGGGCGGTGGAGGGCCAGAAGAGGACATCCGGCGGGGTGGATTTGGCTTTGGTGTCCAACACGGCG
This sequence comes from Levilinea sp., assembly GCA_029975215.1. Taxonomy (GTDB): domain Bacteria; phylum Chloroflexota; class Anaerolineae; order Anaerolineales; family Anaerolineaceae; genus Levilinea. Next base: position 1,875 of record JARKPO010000091.1, on the reverse strand, counting down.
GCGTCACGGGTGGATTCGGCCACGATCTCAATACCGCAGGCATCTACCAGGGGTTTGAAGATGGTGTTGATCTTTTCTTCTTCACCGCCGGACCATTGGTACATCACGGTAACTTTGTCGCCAGCCTTGGCGCCCATGCAGTCAACCGCAGGGGACGACGGAGCGGCGGTGGGCTGGGCCGCAGGCGGCTCAGCCGGGGGCTGAGTGGGGGCGGGGGTGACGGCAGGCGTGCAGGCGCCCAGGGCGATTGCCAATACCATCACCAGGCTCAGCCAGGATACAAAACGCTTACTCATGTGGGTTCCTCCTTGAAATAGAGAACGTAAATCCGGACGACCGGTTGCATCAATCGGACGCTGTTGCGGTGAGGCTGTAATTGGCTACGGCTAAGGTTTTATTGAGTGTTGAGACCGCAGGAGCGGCGAATGACCAGATGAGTGTCCAACAGCATGTTGGCCGGTTCAGGCTGTTGGCCTTCAATCAACTGAAAGAGCATTTCGGTGGCGGCGCTCACCAGTGCGGTGACCGGCAGGTGCACGGTGGTGAGGGGTGGGTCCAGATAGCGCGCCAGGGGGATATCGTCAAAGCCGACCAGGGCCAGATCACGGGGGATGTTCAGCCCGGCCTGACGGGCTGCGGCCAGCGCTCCGGCAGCCAGCACGTCGCTGGCCACAAAAACCGCAGTGGGGCGCTCGGCCTCCTGCAGCAGGCTGGTCATCTGTTGATAGCCAGATTCGAGGTCGAAATCGCCAAAGCGCACCAGACGGTCGTTGAGGGGGATGCCTGCTTCGCTGAGGGCGTCTTGATAGCCGGACAGGCGCTGCATAGAGGCGGTGTAGGTGGGCATGGCGTTGGTGATGCAGCCCACGCGCTGGTGGCCCAGGCGGATGAGGTGCTCGGTGGCGCGCTTGGCGGCGGCGCGGCTGTCTACGTCGACCCAGCAGAAGGGCGCGCCGGGGAACTGGCCCATGAGCACGGTGGGAAATTTGTGTTTGTGGATGATCTCCAGGGCGGTATCGTCAAAGCGCGGCCCGGAATAGAGGATGCCGTCCATGCGTTTGGAGCGGATCAGGTTTAGGAAGCGCTCCGCCGGGCTGTTCTCGTCCAGCACTTCCAGCAGGATGCGCATGCCGCAGCGGTTGGCTTCGCGCACGAGGTTGTCGAGCATCTGCGAGAGGAAGGCGTCGGAGGCGATTTGGCGGGGGTGGCGCGACATGACCAGGCCCAGGGCGTGGGCGCGGCCAGAGGCCAGAGATTGGGCGGAGGCGTCGGGGATGTAATTCAGTTCGGCGGCGGCCTGCAGGACGCGCTGGCGGGTTTCGGGGCTGATCTGCACGCCGTCTACGTTGTTTAAGACAAAGGAGACGGTGGTGCGAGAGACACCGGCCCGCTGGGCAACGTCTTTGCTGGTGATGCGTTTGGCTGGGGTCATGGACAGGCTCCTGGATAACGCGCGTTACTAACGCGCGTTAATAATATAGCAAGTTTTCAAGCGAGAGTCAAGAGGGAATTTTTGGCAGGGATCGAGAGAGAACGGTATGGATTCGCAAATGGGACAAACCTAGACCGGAATTGCGTGGGAGTTGCAAACGGCGTTTGGGCTTGTAGGGGCACGGGCGCGCTTTGCCCGTGCTCAGGGGGCAAACCTGTATCCGCAGATGGCGCAGATGGGAAAAACCTGAACCGGAATTGCGCGGGAGCTGCGAACGGCGTTTGGGCGTGTAGGGGCTACCGTGTCACTAGTATGATAAAAAAGAGTGGACACGGCAGATCGATTGTCATTAGATCCACGAGATCGTCTCGCAGTACGATCGCCGTGTCCGTTCAAAACAAAGCCCGAACAGTTGAGTGGCCGTGGGAGGCCGTATCCTTGCT
>JARKPO010000055.1 GCA_029975215.1 Levilinea sp. | reverse complement strand
ATGGATCAGCGCGTCCAGGGCGATGAGCCATGCGGCCCAGGTGTCCACGGTGGCGCATTTGCCGATGACCGACCGGCGCGCCTCATCCACGGCCGCTGACTCGACATCAGCCCGGCGCAGGATGGCGGCGGACAGGGGCTTGCCCTTGCCGTCAGGCACCCACACGCCGTCAACCAGCTTTTGCTCCGGCGCGCCGGTCGTTTCCCAGCAGCGCATGGACCATCGGCGGATTTTGCGCAGGTGATCCATGGCCCCTGGATCGTGGGCAAAGACCTGCTCAAGCTGCATCAGCGCTATTTCGACACAGGTCAGCTTGATTTGGACGGTGCCGCGCTCGTGGGCGGCTTGCTGGCGCAGGGACTTGGGTGGGTAGGTCATGGCCGTGCCTCCAACAGCGTGGTCCATGTCTTGTCAAAATCTTCCATGGCAGATTCTGGGCTTTTTCCAAATCCAGCAACGCCATTTTGCAAATCTTCTCCATATAATGCGCACCAATAGTCGCCGTCGATAAAAAGTTTAGGGCGGAAGATAACGCACGGGCGACGTTGTTCGTTGGCCGTTATAGAAAATTCCTGCGCGATTATTGCCAACTGGTGAGATATGTCGAAACTATCCCGACAGACTCTTTCAACAACAGAACCGACATCGCAGTTGTGGAGACGACTTCTTACGGCATCATATATGGCTTGCGTTTCCATAGCTTCACCTCTCACCGCAGAACGGGCACACCCTGAACCGGTGCACCGTCCCGCACGCTTTGCACGTGTGCGGCCCACGTCTCCCGCCGTGGGGTCCGCCGCCCATCTTGACGCTGTTGATGCGCTGGAAGTTCTTCTTCGGGGGTTTGTTGGCGGGGTCTTTCATGATGCCAACTCCTTAGCCAACACACGGCCGGATTCGGTCAGCGAGTACAACACAGTGCCGTACCGCTTCTGCCGGGAAACGTAACCGCGGGCCTGGAGCGACTTGAGTGCCGAACTGGCCCAGGCCGACGCGCCATAGTAGGGCTTGCCGCAGGCCTCGCCGATCTTAGTCGGAGACAGTCCGACAGGGTGATGGCGCAAGGCCTTGAGGACGTCGCATTGCTTTGGGGTCAAGGTGTGCATGAGTTATTCCTCTCCACCGGCCCGAATCAGCCGGTCTATCTCGGCCGCTATGAGTGCGCCGGCGACCGCTAGACGATGAATCCGGCCCTTTTTGTCCCGCTTCGCCCATTTCTCGTCCCATCCCGTTTCCTCGAAAAAACGGTCTGGGGTGAACGTCACGCCGTCCTCACGGATCATGCAGGGCATGGCGTAGTAGCAGGCGGCAAACGCCAGTTCGCTGTCCTGGTGCTGGTCGTCGTGCTCGGGTGTCCAGCCTTCCGCATCAATCTGCCGGCGGCGCTCGGCCGAAATTCTCTCAATCCCGTCCATAGGTTCCTCCATTTTTCTTGACGGTGGCCGGATTCGAACCGGCTTTGCCTGATTCAGCCGGGAAGCAGGAAGCTGGGCTAGTCGCAAGGACCACGTTCCCCCGCTGATGAAATCCCCACAGGTCTTGAGGCCGTTCGCGCGGTGCTTTTCAACTCGCGCTTCAGCGTGTCCTTCCACGCCGCACCCCACAGTCTCGCCAGAAACCCGGCGCGACAACCGCAGTCGCCGCGCCGCCAGAAAGCAGGGGTTAGGCCGGCTTCAGTCCCTTGACGGCCCACTGGAGCACGAACCCGAGCATGGGCCAGAGTCGATTCTTGATGCGCTCGGTGGCGATGGAGACGCCCAAGGCGTGGTCGTAGTTGGCCGGATCGACACAGCTCGAAACTTCGTACTGGCGGAATCCGGTCAGAGTTTCCGCCGTAACGATGGTGGTCTTCTCGTCAAGCTGACTGTCCGTGATCTTGCCGATGAAGGCGTCAACGTCATTC
>JARKPO010000084.1 GCA_029975215.1 Levilinea sp. | reverse complement strand
CTCAATTGACTTGACTTCTGGTATCTGTAAGGTGACAATAGACATGGCAAGCTCCGGTAACTTGGTGGCCTAAGCACCTACCAGTTTACTCGGAGCTTGCTCTTTTTTCAAAACCTACCACTCTTGGGACAGACACAGCGGATTATTCGTCGGTCGCAGATCTATTGAAAGAATACGCTTCGCGTCCTTCGCGGTTCATACACAAGTTTTTTCACCGCCAAGGAGCAAAGAACGCCAAGAAAGCGAATCAAAGAACCCCTGTCGTTCCGGTGCGTTCGATGAAGCTGAGCTCATCCGTCCAGATGCATTGCGAGACCAGATCGGTTTTCTGGTCGAAGCAATCTCTACCATGAAAGGTGGAGATTGCTTTGCGCCCTTTGCGCCTTCGCGGTTCATACACAAGTTTTCTCACCGCCAAGACGCAAAGAACGCCAAGAAAGCGGTTAAAGAAACGCCTGGCCGTCCAGCCCGTCCTATGAAGCAGTGAGCCAAGGTACGGGCACGGGCGCTTTTTGCCCGTGCCCGTGTCCTGAGGCGGCGAGCCCCCCGGCGTGTGGATCGCTTCACCCTCTCAGTACGGGGGCGTGCCCCCTACATGGCGCCTCCGCGGTTCAAAGACACGGGCCCGTGCTCACATCCATCGCAGGAAGGAGGCAAAATCCATCTACAGCCGTAGGCGAAAAACCTCCATTTGGAGTATATTGAATAGGATGGAAAAGTGCTGAAAATAAAGGTTCAGGGAGGACCATTTTATGAAGAAGATCAACGCTCACCCTCTTTGGAAACAGCTTTGGGCCGTCCTTTTGGCTGCGGCCCTGCTGCTCAGCCCCACCGCGCCGGTGACCGCCGCCGAACCCACCAACGGTCCCACGCCCGCTCTGGCCGCCGATATTAACGAAGGCGCGCCCGGCTCCGCCCCCAATCAGCTCGCTGCGGTGGGATCCACCTTGTTTTTTGCCGCCGATGATGATGAATACGGCCAGGAACTGTGGCGCATCAGCCCGCCCTACACCCAGGCCTTCCGCGTCAGCGACATCAACCCCGCGGACGGCAGCGCGCGGCCGGAATACATCACAGCGGTGGGGGATACGATTTTTTTCCGCGCCGATGACGGCACCCACGGGTACGAGCTGTGGCGCAGCCAACCGCCCTACACCAGCGCCGAACTGGTCACCGACCTGAACCCCGGTGCCGAAGGTTCCCTACCCCATGAACTGACCCCTGTGGGCAGCGCCCTGTTCTTCGCGGCCAACGATGGCAGCAGCGGCATAGAGCTGTGGAAAACCGAATCGCCCTTCACCAGCGCCGTGCGCGTGGCCGATATCGCCGCCGGTCCTCCAGGATCCAACCCCGATGAGCTTACCCGCTACGGCTGGATCCTGCTCTTCAGCGCGGATGATACCCAGGGCCGCGAGTTGTGGAAATGCACCCCGCCCTACATCAACGCCTGCGAAGTAGTCTCGGACGTAAACTCGGTGGGCAACGCCAACGTCAAAGATCTGACCTTCGTCAAGGACATCCTCTTTTTCACCGCGAACGACGGGGAATACGGTCAGGAGCTGTGGATGAGCGAATCGCCTTACAACGTGCTGACCACGCGGCCAGTCAACGATTTTAGCACGCGCTCGTATGAGACCTATCCTTCCGACCTGCTGTCCATCGGCGATACCCTCTTCTTCACCGCCTCCATCGGTTTCATCGGCATGGAGCCCTGGAAAGTCGTCCCTCCCTACGGCAAAACCCAGATGACGCGCGTGGCCGATATCAACAGCATCTCTTTATTCTGGGGCTCCTTCCCCTACGGCAAAATTGCCATCGGCGACACCCTTTTCTTCATTGCCAATGACGGCAAGTACGGTTTCGAGCTGTGGAAAAGCGTACCCCCCTATGACGACGACAGCACCAAGCGTATCAGCGGCATCCGCGCCGGCTTGGGCACGGGCATCATTCAGGAATTAACCGCGGCAGGCTCGGTGCTGTTTTTCACCGCCGATGACGGCAAGCATGGGCGCGAGCTGTGGAGAAGCGTCCCGCCCTATACCGATGTTGAATTGGTGAAAGACTTGAACGGCGGCGCGGCCTCTTCTAACCCCGAGGCGCTCACCGCCCTGGGCGACAGCCTGTTTTTTGCCGCCAACGACGGCAGGAAAGGCATCGAACTGTGGAAAGTGAGCAACAGCTTCAGCCTGCCGGCCAGCGGCTTTGCCCCCGCGCGCTTCACCCCCCGCGCCGGTCAGCCCGCCGCCTTGCAGCAGGTGGACGACCTGGTGCTGGAAATCCCCAAGCTCGGCCAAACCCTTCCCATTGTGGGCGTGCCCTACGCTCAGGATCAATGGGACCTCACCTGGCTGGGCAGCCAGGCCGGGTACCTGGAAGGCAGCGCCTACCCCACCTGGAACGGCAACACCGTGCTCACCGCCCATGCGGTCCTTTCCAATGGGCAGAATGGGCCGTTTGCGCGCCTGAGCGAGCTACGCTGGGGCGACTCCATCGTCATCCACGCTAACGGCCAGCGATTCCTCTACGAAGTGCGCGCCGTTGAGCAGGTGGATCCCCAGGACGCTTCCGTCTTCGAACACGAAGAGCTGGACTGGCTGACCCTGCTGACCTGCGCCCAATACGACCCAGCCACCGACCGCTATCTCACCCGCCTGGCAGTGCGCGCCGTACGCGTGGGCTTACAGTAACCGCCCCCCTATTCGGCTGTTCCCTGCGCGGGCCGGTCTTTTCTCAAGATCGCCCGCGCAGTTCATTGTATAATCGGGTTAACCCACCACCCCGGAGAGACCTGCATGCCGAAAAATTATCTGATTGACATGGACGGTGTTTTGGTCAGCGGCAGCCGACCCATCCCAGGCGCAGACAGCTTCATCCACAGGCTCCAGGACGCCCAGGCACAGTTTCTGGTACTCACCAATAATTCGCGCTACACCCCGCGCGATCTGGCCCACAAGCTGCAGACGGCGGGGCTGGATATCCCTGCTGAGCGCATTTTCACTTCGGCCATGGCCACCGCCCGCTTTCTCAGCCTGCAGCGCCCCAACGGAACCGCCTTTGTCATCGGCGAAAGCGGCATGACCCTGGCGGTGCATGAGGTGGGCTACATCATCACCGAACGCAACCCCGATTACGTGGTCATCGGTGAAACGGACACCTACAACATGGATCAGCTCACCCGCGCTGCTCGCCTGGTGCATGAAGGCGCGCGCTTCATCGCCACCAACCCCGACGCCAACGGCCCGTCGGAACACGGACTGGTGCCCGGCTGCGGAGCTTTGGCCGCTCTGGTGGAACGCGCCAGTGGCAAGGCCGCCTTTTATGTGGGCAAACCCAACCCGCTGATGATGCGCATGGCCTTGAAATATCTGGGGGTGCATTCCGACAACACCGTCATGGTCGGCGACCGCATGGACACCGACGTGGTGGCGGGGGTGCAGACCGGCCTGGACACCATCCTGGTGCTCAGCGGCGTCACCCGCGCCGAAGAGGTGGAGCGTTATCCTTACCGCCCCACCCAGGTACTCGATTCCGTGGCTTCCATTCAAGTCTAGGCGGAGGTTAACCTTCGGGGGAACCTTCTTCGCGCTTGACGGTGTACACGTCAAAATCGCGGGCGACCAGCGTTTCGGCAAACACGCTCTGGGCCTCCTGCAGCACGTCTTTTTCACGGTAGCGGCGCGAGATGTGCGTCAAAAACAACTGGCGCACCCCTGCCCGCTGGGCCAGCTCCGCCGAACGGCGCGCGGTCATGTGTGAAAACTGGCGGGCCATCTCGGCCTCTTCGTCCAGATAGGTAGCTTCCATCACCAGGGCGTCAGCCCCGCGGCACACCGGCACCAGGCTGTCAATTTCACCTGTGTCGCCCACCACCACCAGGCGCGTACCGGGGCGGAACGGCCCCAAAACGTCCTCCGGCCCCACGGTGCGCCCATCTGGAAGCTGCACGGTTTGCCCCGCCACCAGATCGCGCCGCCAGGGGCCAGGGGGGATGCCCAGTGCCTCGGCTTTTTCGGGCAGGAAGGGGCGGTGGCCTTTTTGCTCAAAGGCGTAGCCCAGCGAATCCGACCCGCGGTGATAGACCGGAAAGGCCGAAACCGTCAGCCCACCTTCATCGAAAAACGTGCCGGGGGTCAGCGTTCGCAGGTGGATGGGGACGGGCGGCGTGTTTTTCCGCAGCACCACCCCGTAGAGCAGATCGTGAATGCGCTCCAGCGCCCCGGCGCTGCCGAAAATCTCCAACTCTTCCATGCTTTCCCAGCGCATCAGCGTGGAAAGCAGCCCGGCCAGCCCCAAAATATGATCCAGGTGGGCATGGGTGATCAAAATGCGGTTGAGGCGCTTAAAACCCACCCCCGACTGCAAAATCTGGCGCTGCGTGCCTTCGCCGCAGTCCACCAGAAACCGAAATTCATCGTGCTTCACCAACAAAGCCGGCAGGTTGCGCCGCGCCGATGGCGCCGATGCAGAAGTTCCCAAAAAGATCAGTTCAAACAAGCGTGGTGCGCATCCTTTCCAGCAGAATGGCTCTATTGTACCAAATCCCAGGGGCGGATGCCAAAAAACGCCCCAGGCTGTGCAGCAGGGCCTGGGGCGTGTGAATGCTGGAGGGTATCAGCGTTTATTTGATGATACGCGGGTTAATCCACAGTGCCCAATCCTGCCCAGAGCTGCCGTTGGCCGACACCTGGAAGAGGAATTTGACGTTCTTACCCGCCAGCGAAGACAGGTCAATATCCAGGGTGCGTACGCTGTTGTCGTAGGTTTCCGCCCAGCCGTCCGCAGGTCCCAGGTCCGTCCAGGGTCCGCCGTCCGCGCTGTACTTAAGGAAGAACTTGACATCGCAAGCGCTCCCGCCGTCCTTATGCAGACAGCCCACCCGCGAGCGGAAGCGGAAACCGTTCTCAATGGCGATCGCCGGGAACTCGCCCTGGATGTAGCCGTCATCCACCCATTCGGGATGGGTTTCAATGGCTGCCGCCCCGGCTTCCAGGCCGGTTTCCAGTTTGGGGTTATCCAGCTTGAGCACAAACCCATCCGCATCGCCGTCGCTGCCCGGGCAGGCCAGATCACCCGCCCCGCTGCGCCAACTGGCGCTGCAATATTTATCCACAAAGCTGTATTTGACGCTGGAGCCGCTGGGGGTGCCTTCCTGCACCTTCACTTCCACCCAAAAGGCGGCGTTGGCCCCGTCGCCCAGGCCAAAGGTAGCGCCGGAAGCGTTGCGCAGCTTCCAGTTACCGCGGTAGGTTCCCGCGCTGCCGGGGGTCTTCAGGTTGACCGAAATGTCCACCGTCTGCCCGGGCGAAACGCTGCCGGGCAGGTTTTGGCTGGCAGGCCCGTTCAGGGCGTTGCCGCTGTCAAACACCAGGGCGTACGAGGTGGTCCAGGTGCAGGAGCCTACATTCTTCAAGCGCCAGGTCTTGGTGAAGGACTGGTTTAGATTCAGGATGGTACCGTCTGGAATGGTCACGTCGCTGACGAATTGGGCCTTATCGCAAGGTACCGCCGTGGGCGGCACCGGTGTGGCCGGCGGACGGGTGGGCTGGGGGGTGTTGGTGGGCGGGGCCGTGGGGGCTGCCGCCGTCGAGGTGGGCGGCAGGGTCGGGTTGCCCGCGGTCACAGCCGTCTGCGTCAGCCCAGCTTCAATCGTCTGCGCCAGGGCGGTGATGGTAGCCTGGGGACCTTCGACAGAGGGGGTTACCTGCGCGGCGTTCGCCCCCGGATAGTTACAGGCAAGAGCGGTGAATACCAGCAAGGCCAATAAACGAAAAATCGGATGAATCTTACGCATGTCGTCTGCTCCTTGAGCGGGTACAAAGATGGATCCTGTCTGGCGCACATAAATTGACCGGAAGGGTCAATTTATTTTTACCATCATCTGTTACCCTTTACAAGGATTGAAAAGCTTCAGGGCATTTCCAACCCGTGGGCTTCCAGAAGGGCAGCGTCACGCAGAATCTGGGCGGTGGGACCGTCGGCCACAACCCGCCCCTGATCCATGACGACCGTGCGTGTAAAAAGTTCCCGAACCATGGGCAAATCATGGGTCGCCACCAGCATGGTCTGAGGCATTTCGGACAGCAGATGAATCAGCGTGCGCCGCGCACGCGGATCCAGCCCGGCCGAAGGTTCGTCCAAGGCCAAAACCTCCGGCTGCATGGCCAGCACCGTGGCCAGGGCGATGCGCTTCTTTTCCCCTACACTCAGGTGGTGCGAAACCCGCCGGGCGTACTCTTCCATATGCACCTGTTCCAGGGCAGCGTGCACGCGCTCGTCCACCTGGGCGGGCTTCAGCCCCTGATAAATCGGTCCAAAGGCCACATCATCAAACACCGTGGGTGAAAACAGCTGATCATCGGGAGATTGAAACACCAGCCCCACCAACGCCCGCACCCGCCCCAAATTTTTGGCGTTCACATCCAGGCCGCAGATGCGCAATTCACCAGTCTGGTGAGTGAGGATGCCGTTGAGGTGCAGCAGCAAGGTAGACTTGCCCGCCCCGTTGGGCCCCACCAGAGCCACCTTCTCACCCGGGTGCAGGTGCAAATGCACCGCGCTGAGGGCGGAATGGCCATCTGGGTAGGCGTAATGTAAATCAACAATTTCAACCGAGGGTTGGCTCATTTCCGACCTTCCTTAAGGTGCACGCAGCAAGAAGGACAGCCCCAACAAGGCGCCCAGGAGGAGTAAAAACACCGTCAAAATCAGCCATTCGCGGCCCGGAACGCGCGGGGCGGCATTGCTGCGCACCTCACCGTCATAACCGCGGGCCAGCATGGCCATGTAGATGCGGTCGCTGCGCTCGATGGAGCGCAGGAACAGGCTGCCCGCCATGCCGCCGGCAACGCGCGCCCGCCAAAAGACCGAGCCGCCGGGGCGCAGACCCGCCTGGGCGCTTTCCGCGCTGCGCGCCGTGCGCGCACGCATCAGACGCAGGGCCTCATCCACCATCACGAACAGATAGCGCCACATCAGGCCGATGATGGCCACCAGCAGACGCGGCAGGCGCAAGGCGCGCAAGGCCATGAGCAGGTCTGGGAAGGCCGTCGTGCTCACCAGCACCACCGCCGCCTGCAAAGAAATCCACGACTTGAAGGCGATGCTCAGCAGGCGCACCACCCCTTCCTGGCTGGCCGTCAGGCTCCACGCCCCCAGCGAAACCGTCCACAGCGGGGTTCCGCTGATGGTGAAAGGCAGCGGCAGGGCGGCCAGAATGAAGGGTAGAGCCAACAGCGCCCGCTTTTGGTAGTACATCAGAGGGATATCCGAAAGCAGTTCCGCCGCCACAATCCCCGCCAGGAGCAGCAGATACACCGCCCAGGTCCCCGGTGGGGTCAGGGAGGTGGTCAGGATAAAGGCCAAAGCCGCCAGCAGCTTCACGCGCGCATCCAAGCGGTGGAGCAGGCTGGGCCGCTCCTGGTAGGGGTCCAAAAAGTGAACGTGCATGGGTTCCTTAGGCTTTCGCTTGTTTGCGGCGGCTGGCCGCCAACGCCACAGCTGCGCCTAAAACAATCAGCGCGCCGACAATGCCCGCCAGGATGGTGGCCACGGCTTCGTTGGACACACCGGGGAAGACGTAATCGGGAATCACATTGTAGAGCGAGCTTTGGGCAGTGTCGATGAAACCCTTCTGCTCCGCCACCCATTCCAACCCATCGGGATTGGCCGAAGCCAGCGGGGAGAGGATCACCAGGGCCAGGGCCAGCAGGCCGCCGCCCACCCACACCGGGGTGTTGGAACGCGTGCTGGGGGCTGCATCCCGCTGCAGCAGGTCTCGCCGCGCGGCAAAGATCAGCGCCAGCGCGCCGGTGGTGATCAGCCCTTCGCCGATGCCGATCAGGGCGTGGATGCCGGCCATGGCAGGCACGGCCACGTTAGCGGGTGAAGTGCCCGAAGCCGCCAGCTCCAAGGCCGTAGCCAGCGAAGCCACAAACACCGAAGCCCAGGCTGCGGCAAAACCGCCCACGAACAGCGTCCAACTGCGCCCATTGGCCACCCGCAGGATTAGTCGGTACACCGCATAGGCCACAAAGGGGGCGATGACAGCCATGTTGAGCAGATTGCCGCCCAGGGCCAACAGGCCGCCGTCTTGGAAGATAAGCGCCTGCACGGCCACCACACAGGTCATCACCAGCACCGCCGCCCAAGGGCCCAGCACAATGGTGGCCAAAGCCCCGCCGATCAGGTGGCCGGAGGTTCCGCCGGTCACAGTGAAATTCAGCATCTGTCCCGCAAAGATGGCGGCCGCCAAAACGCCCATCACGGGCACTTCGCGCTCCCCTAAATCACGGTTCACCCGCCGCAATGCCACGGCGATCACCGGCACAGCCAGGATCCAAAGAATGACTGCCACCAGGGTGGACAAAAACCCATCTGGAATATGCATGGGGGTCGGGGCGAATATCATCGCGGTTCTCCTTTTATCTTGATTCTGAGTCCTGCCCTTTTTGGCGGCAGGTGGGGCACAGACCAAATAAGACCAGGTGGTTGGTGATGATCTCAAAGTGATGTGCCTGTTCCAGCTTGGCGAAAAGCGCGCGCACCGGCCCATCGGACAACTCAATCTCATAGCCGCAGCCTTCGCAGATCAGATGGTGGTGCGGGGCGGGCTGCAGAGCTTCATACACGGGCGTGCCCAGGCCCATATCCGACACCGAAATGCTGCCCTGCTCCACCAAAAAGCGCAGATTGCGGTACACGGTGGAAGGGTTCAGCGAAGGCAGCTGCGGCTGCACGCGTTCATATACCTCCTGAACGGTCAGATGGCAGCCGCAAGTCTGTAAGAGATCTAAAATAGCCCGGCGGGCAGCGGTGTTTCGGCTTTGCAAGACAGCTCCTTTTTGCAAAAGTTTGCAATTAGGATTATAAACTGTTTCCTGCAAAAATCTACCGATTTAGAAAGTTTGTATAAAGTTATTCCCCCTTGATCATTCTTAAAAAAAGTACTCGCCGCCTGGGTGAGGGGGGCACCCAGCCAGCGAGTAATTACAATTATAGGCCGTACTGCGGTTCCGTCAAGGACAGCGGCGATCAAAAAACCATTTGAAATGAAATTGCAACAATTCACCTGACCGTATCGGCCCTACAGGCTGCTCAAGGCATTTGCTCCAGGGCGGCTTTGGCCCTGCGCCGCATCTCGGCGCAGTAGCGTTCAGGGCGGCCGTACGTACGCCAGAGCTGTGTTCGGCGGTGGCCTACGCGCACAGATGACCCATCCTCAGTCCCTTGTGCAACACCCCGCGCAGTTTTTGCGGCACCCAGACCTGCGCCTGGGGTGAATAACGCCCGTGCTGGATCAAAGTACAGACCACAGTGAATAATGCACCTGACCGTAGGCCGGATCGGCAAATTCCAGCGCCAGCAAAGCTTTAAACTGGCGCTGACAGGCTGGTCAGGTGTACCCGCCGCTCATGCGCCTTCCGGTTGGACCGTTTTCTGACGGCGAACGGCTTCCATCGCCTGGCTCTGGTCCTGCTGGGTCGTGCAGCACCCGTCCAGAAATTGCAGCGAACGCACCTGGGTGTATTTCCAGGCAGGGGCAAAACCCATATGTACATACAGCTCTGGGATGAAACCGCGCGCAATCCACAAACTGCCGCTGAAGGGCACGGGCAGCCCCAGGTTTTCGTACACCGTGCTGAACAGGCGCGGGGCGGCGCTGTCGGACGGCTCCGGGAGCACCCCGCCAATCGGCGGCGGGGCCGCACCCTGGGGGAGGTGGATGAACAGTTTTTCCAGCACCAGCTACTCCGCCTGCAAACCGTATTGACACACATACCCCCGCCAGCAGGCTGTGATGCGCGGTACCGGGAAAAGGCCGTGTTCCGCCGGAGAAAACAGCGAAGCCCCGTGAATGGTTACCAGGTCAAACACCTGGCCGTCCAGACAGAAAGTATCCGGAAATTGAGCGGTCATGGGAACAAAACTCCGCGAAGGTCGGGTGAAAGTCCGCGCCAAAATTCGCTGGGGGAAATCAGAGGTTATGTTAAAATCAGAACGTTCCCAATTTATATCGTAGATTGCACAAAAATAAAAGCCTCTCCGCTGCGGGATGCGGTGAAATCCCCCCTGTCTTTCTGCTCATTTTTTGATTAAGGATGAACCTATGGCAGCCACGGCCGGCGTATCTGAGAACATCCGTTGTCCCAAGTGCGGGGCGATTCAATCCAAAAAGGTGCACGACTGCGAAAATTGCGGCATCAACCTGAAGTTTGTGGAGAATGCAGCCCACCCATCCCAGGGCCATCCGGCAAAGCAGGCGGCCGCGGATACCTTGCTGCGAACGGTTCCCTTCGGAACCAAAGGGAAATTAACCGGCCTGGTGTTCATCACCCCGCCAGGAGTGTTTTCCTTCCCATCCCTGGGAAATTCCTTCAACATCACCTACGAGCATGTTCTGTCGTACAACCAAGTCGTCGGGCAAGAGTTCCTTTATTCCTTTTTCTGGGAAAAAGGGGCGAGCCGCGAGAGTCAGATGCGTTCGATCTCGTATTTCCCCATCCTGCCCCTGGAGCGCTGCTGCGCGTGCCAGTCGCCCGCCGTTCAATACGCGGTCGCCGAATGCAGCATTGCTAAAGGAGCACCGCCGTTTTCCATAACCGGCGCCAGCCAGGATATTGTTGACCGCATTTCCACGGCCTGGGGCGCAAACCGCTACTGGATACCGGTTCCGTTCTGTGCCAGACATACCATGGAAAAAGACGCCGAGGTGCAAGTCGCCCTGGACGGAAACCGCTGCGTGATCCGCACCACGTCGCCCATTTACAGCCAGTTCATCACCAACCGTTACCAGGCCCCCGCCGTCGCCAAGACCCCCTTGCAGCGCATCCGCTCCTGGGGGACGGCTGTTTTGGGGTTAACCGCGGCCGTATTTTTGATGATTAACGCGGCCATATTGTATGAAGCCCTGCGCGATTCCAGCTGGAACCTGAGCAGCCTGCGTTTTTCAAACCTCTTGGGGCTGGCGATAGGCATTTTCTTGGCGGTGCTTGCCATTCGCTGGCTGCGCATGAAGCCGTCCTTGCCGGTCGCGCCGACCCCTATGCCCGCGCCAAATCCTCAGGCCGTCCCCCAGCCCCGGCCGGTAAAAGCCCCTGCCGTGCCCCAGCCAGCACCCGATCCTGTCGAAACCGCCGTGCAAGGCCTGAAGTATTTCTCCATCCCCCAGGCCGAGCATGTGCAAATGATCCAGGTGCTGAAAGACAGCGGCGACCCCCGGACGGTTGAGGTGCTCACCCAGACCCTGCGCCAGGCCAACGTGGAATCCGCGTCTGTGTATGGAGACAGCAACCCCCACGCCCGCCGGGTGGAGCTGGCCGCCTTCAGGGCTTTGATGCAGCGGGAGGACGTGAACCTGCAGGAAACGTTTAAGTCCATTGTTTCAAACCAGAAAAACGAGCTGCGAGATGCTGAGCTGATCTGCGCGGCGGCCGAGGGCCAAAACGCCCGTTCGCTCCAGTGCATCTTTGAATTCTACTGTAATCGTTCCTTGCGCGAGGGCTCGGTTGTCACCCTGGCGTTTTATCATACTCTGGCGCAAATTGCCCAAAAAGAACCGGGCCTGTTTCAGCCTTACCTGACCCACGAACATAAGGGCATTCAAAGGCTGGCCCATGAGGTGATGGAGCTGGCAGAGGTGGACCAGGCCTTCCAGCCTGTCTATGCAGTTCTGGGCGTCGTCCAGCCAGCGGAACTGCGCCAGACGCTGAACCTGCCGCAATTTCTGCCCCTCACGCCCAGCCTGGTGCTGTCCTTGCTCGCTCAAAGCAGCGATGGGCGCCTCCCGGCCGGTGTGGACACGCTGAAATCCGCCGAGACGTCTGCCCTGCTGTACACGCTGCTGCATGCAGACCGCCCCAGAATTCAGTCCCTGGCCAAAAATGTACTGGCAGCCTGCGCGGATGAGGCGCTGACAGCCCAGGTGCTGGCGCGCTTTCAGCAGCAGCCCACTGTGCAAGCGGCCAACCTGCTCACCGTGATGTCAGAAAAATTGCCCGCCCCGCAGGCGGTCAAAATGTTGGCGGAGGTGACCGCCATTTTGCCCAATGCTGCCGCCGCGAATGCTCTGGCCAAGAGAGCCGCCGACCCCCAGGAGCTTCAGGGAGTTTGCGCCCAGTTGGAAACGGTCTTTCAGGAATCGCCCGGACTGGACACGGCCCTGCTGTTGGCGCGCATGCACAGCCCTTTGCCGGCGATCTATCTGATTTCTGAAATTCATCAGCAAACGCGGGAGAAGCATTTCTACAGCCATGAGGAAGAGAAACGCGCCCAGGCCGATTTTGAAACCCGTCTGAAAAGCATGTCGGACGGGTTGGTGCAATTGCTTCAGCAAAATGGGGCTGCACTACCCACACCGCAGGTAAAGGAACTCGCGCAGATCGAAGATGCGGTCTTCACCACGCATTACCTCACCATGATCGATTCCGAAGAAACGGATTTCGTGGAGAAAAAGACCTACGCGCTCACCGCCCTGCGTGAGGCCGCGGTTCGGGAATTGGTCCAACGGGTGTAACCCGCCCCCGCGCACGTCAGCGCGGAACGCGCAGCGGTGTGCCCATTTCCATTATCTGTTTGAACCGCCAAGGACGCCATGTAGGGGCACGCCCTCGCATTTCGAGGGCACGGGCCGAAAAACGCCCGTGCCCTAAGCGTGGGGCCGGGGAGATGCCCCGTTTCATCACACGCACCGCATGGTCCCTGCCCTGGCATATCATTGCGAATGCTATGAGTTTGTCTAGGGCCTGAGTAAAAGCCCAGGATGAACGGAGCGGTAATCGGGGATATAAGGGGTACGCGAACGGACGACCGCGACCATTACCTTCAACAGCTTGTTGGCGATATTGTTAAGGAT
>JARKPO010000070.1 GCA_029975215.1 Levilinea sp. | reverse complement strand
CACCAAGTTTAGGAATCGTCATATTGTATGTACTGAAACTTCCAGCAGCAATTGCCTTTCCGACCAACGTCACAGAGAGAACTATGACTATCAGTCCTGTTACCAGTGATCGCATTTTCATTTTTTCTCCTTTCTTGAAATCTTCCCTTGATTTATTGGACACATCAATCATGCATATTTTATCAAAACGCATGTTAAATCCTTGTAAAGTTTTCACCTTTAAAGCTTTATTTGTTCACATCCAAATCACGACTTCGCTTACCGTTATTTTTCACTATATTCGAACATGGATTCAATCAAACCCTTACAAAATTTGGATGTGAAAGAATCATGTGATAACCTGACTAGATTTCAGAATTCCTCTTAAATAATCAGCGGCATTGACTAAAGCACAGATGTTCTATAATAATAGGAGGTTTTACTCAAAAATAATGAGATTTCATCTTTACCAACTATTGAAAAATTTTAATAACTTCGAGAGATTGTGAGCTCATTATCTGTGATGAGCTAAAAAGAAGAGAGATGTATAAAGGTTCTGCAAGAAGGCGGAATCAAGGTTTCCTTGTTCGTAACAAGCCGTGAGGAAAGAGTCATTTTCCCTTGACCACCAAGGATAAGAATATTTTTTTGATAATATTAAGTGTAGACAATCTTGGATCAATCGTTGGCTGGACAGAACCTTCTGGGCGCAGAAGTGAGTCCATCTTTGATTTTTAAGCACTTGAACCGATGAAGAATGGATAGGAGCGCCTTCTGATCGCTAATTTCGCCGTTTTATACCTGTTTTTTGCCTGTATGGTCTACGATCTCCGCAACCACCAGGTCCCCACACCATTAACCGTTGGCGGGATGGTTGGTGCAGGTTTGTATGCCCTTTTCAACGGCTTATGGGCTCCAGTATTGTTGATGATTGCATTGACACACGTATCAGATTTCAACCCCCGAGAAAAACGTCTGGCATTTGCCCTCACGTTGTCCGTATTTTCTGCAATTTTTCAACCTTCAGCGGCGTTGATTTGCCTTCTTATCCTTGTCGTGTGGGTACTTTGGGAATTTGGTGTTTTGGGAGGTGCGGATGTCAAGTTGATCATTGCTGCTACCCTCGTTCTTGGAAATCCAATTTTTCTGATCCCGATTTCAGTTGTCGGTGGAGTGCAGGGAGTAATCGCGAGCTTTCAGAAAAAGAGGGAAATTCCTTTTGTCGTATCAATTTTTTTTGGAACAATATTGTTCGTTCTCTATCCATATTTCTAAAGAAGGAAGGAGGTGATTGGCATTGCGTTTCCTAAAAGATAACCGGGGAATCGAGTCGACTGAGGTCGCTTTGATTATTGCAGTGGTTGTTCTGGTGGCTTATGGTGCATATCGGTTGCTGGGTCAAAATATCGCTGCCATCGTGACTGATATTGCTGGAAAAATTTAGTCAAATCAATGGTCTGCCAGCAATGTTCCCTTCGGGGATGGTCCATAAACTGGCAGATCAATTATTCCTCAAGGAGGATTATGAGGTTTATTAAAGACACTCGTGGGATGGAATTGCTTGAGGCTGCAATTACAACTCCAATTGCGATTATGGTCATGTTGGCGATTGTCAACCTGGGGATGTTAGTCTATGCCCAACAGGCAGTGCAAGCCGCAGCCAGGCATGGTGCGCGTATGGGAAGTGTGGCGCAGCAATGCCCAGCCTGTTATGCCATGAGTGGAGCGAGAGACGCAATTGCCCAGGCTGGGATTCTGGAAAATACTTCGGTCAGTGTCTTAGCTCCTGGAGGAAGTGCCGGCAGCATTTTAAAGATTCAAGTCAGCGGCAGTGTACCCAACTTTATGGCTCCTCTGACCAGCCTGTTCCCTGGATTACCAGGGCAAACATTTACTGTCCGTGCCGATTCTACATTTCGGCAAGAAGGCTGGTAATATGCTGTGGCGAGATCGACGTGGCTATTCAATGACTTTCTGGGCGGTATTCATTGGGTTGGTGATGATTCCTGCCCTGGCATTGGCTATTGAACTCGGACGGTATTTTTATGCCATTTCAGAAGTGGCAAAGGCAGCGGATGCTGCAGCAGTTGCCGCTTCCGCTGAGATCAATCAGCAAGTTTTTCAAGATACCGGAAGTCTTGTCCCTACTTCAAGAACCTGGGGGAACGCCCAGGCTTATGTGACGTCAAATACAGCCAGCTTATCCGCTAAAGGGGTGCATGCCTTTGTTACAGGAATTCAGGTCAGTGGGGGAGACAACACTGTACGGGTTTCTGTATCCGCAGATTTATCTATCCTGTTTCCATCAGTAGTTCCCAAGGTGCTAGTAACTCAAACTGGCGTGGCCAAACTACGTGTCTTCACACATTGATCGTTTCTTACCCATAAAGGAGCGTGGGCATTATTAAAAAGAAATTGACCATCTAGGATAAGCCCCTTGTAATTGATATACTCTGATTGACAACTCAATATTTCTTAATCAATCGTTGGCCGGACAAAACCCACTGGGATCTGTCCGGCATTTTTTTAACCCTAGATGACGAAGGTTTTATAAACAAGGAGGTCAGATGATAAACGATGTAGTTTTAGAAGGAATCGTGGTACGGGATCCATGGAAATTTATGGATGACCTTTTCTTCCGGTTAGTGATCTATCGAGACAGTGATCTGCCTGCCAAGAAATTGGATCTGGAACGTGATGCAGGTGATTACATCAACGTCCGGGTCAATGGCGGAGCCAATGGGTTGATCCATATTCGCCGCGGCATGCGATTGCGAGTGCATGGTTTCCTTCAGTCTCGAGATTTTCGCGAAAGCTTGGAAGAGTTTATTAACAAAGCACGGAAATCCAAGAATTGTTCTGACCTGTCGGTGGATATCAAAGCATGCGATTTGAAACAAAACCAGGTATTCATTGACCGAAACGTGGTAGAGGCAGTCGCCAGGCGCATTATTGTGTTGGATTCTGCCTCACCGAACGAGAAAAAAGCCAGATCAATTGAGAGAGTTACGACTGGCAAGCACGCTGAAGCGGATAATGATTCAAGTGAGGTGGAATCTGCTTCTGGAGAAATTGACGCAACTGCTGAATAACTCATCCTATCAACAAACCGAAGGTGAGCATGGGTAATCCTCTTTTTGGATTACCTGCAAAAGGCCTAAGCGTGTAAAAAAGATAGATGGATGGGTTCAGACCTGAAGTGAATTCTTGATACTTCAGGGTACGTGGAGGATCACAAGATGACGTCCGGATCCCTTGCATAAAGCAAGCTGGATTTCGAGAACTGTCATCGTAAGCTCCCATTGGTATTGGGAGCGAGTGATCCTCCTTTTTGTTTCCGGGAGTCCCCGGATAGTGGGCTTGCACTTTAACAAACAACCTTTTCCTCCCAGGAGGCGTCATGGCGTGCTGAGAAGCAGAAAGGTTCATATCACAAGGAGAAAACAATAATTTATGGGTGGGATGAATGACTCATCCCACCCATATATTCTCACATCCATAGGGCTGCAAATGTCAGCGATGAAGATAAAGTCTTCACCATTGTCGTTTTCTGCCCTGTGTTTGTTCACGGGTAGCAAATAACGTCGGAACACTCCTGGTACTTAGCCATGAGTTGATCTTTCGAATCGACCTTTTGTTAATCAACGTCGGATATTTCCACAAGGAGGATTATGCAAAAAACACAAGACCTTACCCAAGCACAAGTTGAACGTACTGAACGTGCACAATCTGCGATTCTCGCTGGCAAGTTCCAGGTCACCCGAACCAATCCCCACCAATGGACGGTTAAAAATGGCGACAAGCTACCGTATGTCGTCACATTGAGACCATCTCAAGGTGGTTCTGAAGAGGTCAATTGGGCGTGTACCTGTATGGATTATCAGCAGCGGGGACCTCAGATTCTCTGCAAACACATTGAAGGTGTCCGCCTTTTAGAAGCGGCGCAACCACAAATTCACATAATTCAAGAAAAGGAGAGTCACATGAATGAAACCATCCCTTCAAATGATGGGAACCTGAGCGACCGGCTTAGCCGCATCCTCTGGGAACTTCGCCAGCCATTGGATATGTCTCGCGTCAAACGCCGCCAAGCGCCAGGTATGGGATCCGTCCCCTATCTGGAAGGATACGACGTTATTGATCGAGCCAACAGTATCTTCGGATTTACCTGGTCATTTGACTTGATTGGTGATCCGGTCATTGTGCGTTGGCAAAAAAAGGTGCTGATCTGGAATCAACAGGAAAAACGCAAGGTTCCTGCCCTGGATGCCAATGGGAATGTTCAGACCGAGGAAGTCGGTTTAGTGTATATCACTGGCAAAGTATCTGTCGATCTGGACGGAAAAACATATAGTCACGCCGATCTTGGTCGTTGTGTCTTCACTGGCGATACACCTGAAGCTCTGGATATGGCTTTGGCAGGTTCAGCCACAGACTGTCTGAAGCGCTGCTTCCGCCAGTTGGGTGAACAGTTCGGCAATCTGCTGTATGACAAGGAAATTGCTCAGAACGCAGGCCTTGATCAAAACCGATCCAATGGCACCTCATCTACGGCAATTTCAACTTCGAAAGCAAATTCAATGCCTCCCACCACCTCTATCGTACGCAAGTATGGGGATGGTGTCTCCGTGAATGGAAATGTCTCTGAACAGGAGGCATTTGACCAATTCAAAGAGAAAACCGGGAGAGTTCCTGCTTCAAAGGATGAATTGCGTAATTGGCTAGCCAGTCAACGCGCCACACCGACGCCTGCATCCGTTGCAGCGTAAAAAACCACATTGCAAAGAGAAAGGAAAAACACAATGTACCAGACGATTATCCTCATCGGAAATTTGGGAAAAGATCCCGAAATGCGCTTTACCCCTGGCGGACAACCTGTGACTACCTTATCAGTAGCCACGAATCGCCGTTACAACGGTCAGAATGGACAGCCAGTCAAAGAAACAACCTGGTTCCGTGTGACTGTGTGGGGAAAACAAGCAGAGTCCTGCAATGAATTCCTACACAAGGGAAGCAAGGTGTTAGTGGAAGGGCGTCTGACACCCGATCCTGAAACGGGTGGCCCTCATATCTGGGAAAACAACGGAAAGGTTGGCGCTTCATTCGAAGTAACCGCCTCGACCGTACGTTTTCTTTCTGGACGTGAAGACCAGGAGGAAGCAGAACCCACAGTAAATACTCAGGTTCCGCCAAACGTAGACCCAAGCGAAATTCCATTTTAGCCAGAGTCAAAACGCACCGGTGAATCACAACGAAGGACATGCCCTGAAAGGCATGTCCTTTCTCATTCCTATTGAAAGAACACAGGAGGAACAGATGGTAAAAGCTGAAATCACAATCGGTACATGTTATGGAGATGCGGTCATTCCCGTTGAGGTAGTGGGAAAAGGCCCGAGACCTGGAACAGTATGGGTACGCGCGCTCAATGGACTGGAACCATTTACCAAGAACAGTCACGGTGGCCCTTAT
>JARKPO010000067.1 GCA_029975215.1 Levilinea sp. | reverse complement strand
CCACCATAAATTCCTGATTGTTGATAAACTTGTCCATGAAACCTCGTCGTTGATAAGTATGGTCGTGGAAAACCAAGTTTATCTCCTTCGAGGTTTCTCTGCTTATTCACTTGTCCGATCTTTTGTCCGATCTTCAGATTTATCCCGATCTGACCGATGATTTTTGGGCCATCGAATAATCGCTACATTTTTTAAGTATTTTGTAACTTGCCCAAATACTGGCAGTGGAGTAAGATCAAATCGATATGGGTGGCGTACACCCAAAAACTAGAAAAGGAGAAGAAAATGCATCAGAAAAGCCGTTTTCCCTATCTGCTGCTTGCTGCTACGCTCATTTTTGCTTTCGTTTTGAGCGCTTGCCAGCCGGCTGCAACCCCGACTCCGGAACCTGCTGCGCCTGTTGAGGCCCCAACTGAGGCTCCGAAGCCGACTGAACCGCCCGCCGAACCGACTGCTGTGCCGGAACCGGAAGTGGGCTCGCCGGAACGCCCGATCAAGGTATTGTTCGTTCCCTCTGTGGATGCTCAGGTGATCGTAAGCGGCGGGCAGGTGATGGCCGATGCGCTGAACAAAGCGACCGGCTTGACCTTCGAAGTGACCGTGCCGACTTCGTATGCTGCGACCATTGAAGAAATGTGTGCTTCGCCGAAGGATACGATTGGCTTCATCCCCGCGTTGGGTTATGTTTTTGCGAGCGAACTGTGCGGTGTGGACGTTTCCTTCAAAGCCGTACGCCGCGGTTTTGATGTGTATTGGGCGCAGATTCTGGTCGCCCGCGACAGCGATATCAAGGAACTCAAAGACCTGAACGGCAAGAAATGGGGCTTCACGGACCCCGGTTCGACCTCTGGTTATATGGTTCCCCTGGCAATGTTCCAGGAAGCTGGCATCACCCCCGGTGAATCGGTTGAGACCGGTGGCCACCCTCAGGCGGTCAAAGCTGTGTATAACGGCGAAGTTGACTTCGCGACCACCTTCTTCAGCCCGGTTTCTAAGCCTGAAGGCGAAGAACCCTGGAAAGTTGGCGATGATCCTGACATCCCGGCAGACAAAGTCGAAAGCTGCGCGCTGACTGAGGACAAGAAGAGCATTATCTGTGACGGTTGGGTGGTGAACGATGCCCGCGGTAACATCCGCGAGGAAGCTCCGGATGTTGTGCAGAAGGTCCGCATTCTGGCCATCTCCCCCGCGATCCCTAACGATACGCTTTCCTTCAGCCCCGAATTCCCTGCGGAAGTTCGCGCGAAGATCGAAGCCGCTCTGGTTGAATTCGCGAAGACCGAAGAGTGGAAAAATTCGATTGGAAACAAGGACTTCTACGGCTGGTCTGGTTTGAACCCCGCCGAAGATGCGGAATATGACTTTGTCCGCAAGATGGTGGAAGCCGCTGGAGTGAAATTGGAAGATTTAGGTAAGTAATTTGTTTTGACGTGTATTCCCCGGGCAGATGAAAGTCTGCCCGGGTTTCATGTTATTTTTTGATATTATTTTTCCCGATATTTGTCTCTCACCAGCTGATTAATTGGCTGTCATAACATTTTAGGCGATACCCCAGAAAACCATGTTAAAAGTCTCAAATTTAAAAAAAGTGTATGATGGCGGTGTCCAGGCGCTCGAAAATGTCAGTTTTGAAGTGCCAAAGGGACAGTTTTTGGCCGTAATTGGTTTGAGTGGATCTGGTAAATCCACTCTACTACGGTGTATTAACCGGCTGATTGAGCCTACAGAAGGGAAGATCATCTTTGACGGCGAGGATGTGACGGCGGCTTCTGAAGATGAACTGCGGCATATTCGTCGGAAGATCGGGATGGTTTTCCAGCATTTTAATTTGGTCCAGCGCTCTTCTGTATTGACGAATGTTCTGGCAGGGCGATTAGGGTATGTGAACCCTGTATGGAGTCTATTCAACCGGTTCCCTGCGGCAGATCTGGAAAAGGCAATGCGCGAGCTGGATCGAGTGGGAATTGCGGATAAAGCAAAGTACCGAGCGGATGAGCTTTCTGGCGGCCAGCAGCAGCGGGTTGGTATTGCGCGGGCGATGATGCAGGAACCGCATTTGGTGCTGGCAGATGAGCCGGTGGCCAGCCTGGATCCAGTGTTAGCTCACAGCATTATGCAGTATCTAGAAAAAATCAACAAAGAAGATGGGGTAACGGTGCTGTGCAGTCTGCACTTCCTGGATCTGGTGCATCGTTATGCTGACCGTGTGATTGCTCTGAATCAGGGGCAACTGGTTTTTGATGGCCTTCCCCAGGAAATTGACGACGAGAAATTCAAAGAAATTTACGGACGCGACGCGGAACGTGTAGGCTAAGAGGGTGCTAACGTGAAGAACCTTAGACAGATTGGGAAAAGTGCCCTTCTTGGGGTTGCAGTACTGATTGGTTTGGTGATTTACGCGTATGGGTTCAAGGTAACAAAAGTGAATCTGGATGAAACCCGTTCGCCGCGCCGCCAGGAACAATTGGTGCGCATTTTGCGCGCTTTAGCCCGACCAGACCTTGTGACGTATGAACAGGCAGAATATGTGGTGAATGCACCTGTTCATGTACCGTGCCCGGCTGGCGGGTATGAGGCACCTGCGCCGAATACTGACGAACCGTATATGCTCGTTACTCCCGCCTGCGTTGAACCTGGTGGAACCGTGGTAGTGAAAGGCTTCAATTTTAACCCTGGAACGACTGGCCCATTGAGTTTTATCCCTCCGAGTGAAGTAAGCCTGCGGATGGGAAATATTCAGGTGGGGGCGGACGGCACATTCGAAATTGAAGCAAAAGTCCCTAAACGCGAATCGGATGAAAACCAATACATTCGCGCGATTACTCGCAAGCAGGTTGGAGGGCCCAAAATTTCTCAAACGGCGATTGATACCTGGGATAAGATCGTTGAGACGGTCTTCCTGGCTTTGCTGGCGACCACCATTGGCTTGCTTTTTGCGGTTCCTTTAAGTTTTCTCGCGGCCCGGAATTTGATGAAGGATGTCAACAGCCCATTAACGGTTGTTGCCTTAAATTTGCTGGCAATCCCCCTTGGTCTTTTCTTGGGAGGCAAACTCGCTGGTTGGATTGGCGGATTGAGCCAGGGAATTAACAGCATTGCAATTATGGCGCTGACCGTGATTTTGGGCCCAATCATTGCTTACTTTGGTTTGCGTTGGGCTTTGCCTCAGGAGGAATTGACTGCGCCTTCTTTGCAGATGCGGGCGCTTCGTATCCTGGGGCTGGCTGCCGTGGTGTTTGTGACGATCTTCAGCCTGTACATCTTATCGGCACTGGCGATGCGCATTGGGGATGCTTTGGAAGTTAGATTGGGCGCCGCGGGCTTTTTGGGAACTTTCCTGGCTGACCTGGGCGATATCCTCGGTATGGCGATGACCGTGATTACGGCTTTTGTAGGGGCAGGGGTGTTGAGCAGTCTGGCAGGGCGACTGGGCAAATTCCTGGTCCGTGGTGTTCAGGCAAGTACTGCGAAAATCGTGATGATTGCACTTGCAGCAGTTTCGGGGGCAGCGATTTTCATTCTGATTATGATGGGCATTAACTGGCTATACCAGTTTAACAAGCCGGAATTGATCTACTATTGGCCGGGGGGGCTGGGTGCATTGTGTGGATTATTCCTGGGTGTGCGAATGAAGCCGCGCGATCCTTTCCCGATTGGGATGGTGATTTATAATCTTGCGCGTACAGTTTTCAATGCCTTGCGTTCCATTGAGGCGCTGATCATGGTGATTGTATTCGTGGTTTGGGTCGGGATTGGTCCCTTCGCGGGCGTCCTGGCGCTTTCGCTTCACACAGTAGCGGCTCTGGCAAAATTATACTCAGAGCAGGTGGAAAGTATTTTGGCCGGACCTCTGGAGGCCATCACCGCTACGGGCGCGAACCGGCTGCAAACGATTGTTTACGCAGTCATTCCGCAGATCATTCCGCCGTACATTTCGTTCACGATGTACCGCTGGGATATCAATGTGCGCATGTCCACGATCATCGGCTTTGCGGGCGGCGGCGGTATCGGCTTCCTGCTGATCCAGAACATTAACCTTTTGAACTACCGAGCGGCAAGCGCGCAGATGTTGGCGATTGCGCTGGTGGTGGCTTCGATGGATTACCTGAGTTCGGCGCTTCGCGAACGGACGGTTTAATTAAGGGCGTATTGAGAGAATGAAAAGCAGGCCGCGGTTCTCTCCACGGCCTGCTTTTTGATTTAAATCTGTTTAAGGTTGGGGCTGTTGCTGAGTGATGCAGTGAATATTGCCGCCACCTAGCAGAATTTCCCGAGCGGGAATGGGGACTACCTTGCGATCTGGATAGAGCACTTGCAGGTCTCGAAGGGCAAACGGATCGTGGGGGTC
The DNA here is from genome assembly GCA_029975215.1 of Levilinea sp. Taxonomy (GTDB): domain Bacteria; phylum Chloroflexota; class Anaerolineae; order Anaerolineales; family Anaerolineaceae; genus Levilinea. Next base: position 186,103 of record JARKPO010000067.1, on the reverse strand, counting down.
GCTGAAGGTCGGCACGATGACGGCGCCGTTGCAGCAGTAATAGTTGATATAAGATCCCGCCAGACGGTCGCCGGGGTTGCGGGGAAGAGTGCCCTCAGTTGAATCTACGCCCTGACTTTCCTCTTCTGTGATGAGAATAGGGTTTGGAACGTGAATCTTATGAACTTCCAGGCTGCGTCCTTTGGCATCGGTTGCCATCCGTAGGCGTTCGTAAGCATCGGCGGAAATATCGTATTGGGGATCCTGCTTGTCATCGGTCCACGCCAGGGCGACGACGCCAGGGCGGACAAAGCAAGCTATGTTATCCACATGTCCGTTGGTTTCATCATTGAAAATGCCCTGTCCCAGCCAGATGATCTTTTGAATATTCAGGTAGTCCTGCAGGTAAGCCTCAATCTCGGCTTTGGAAAGCTCTGGATTACGATTTGGGTTCAGCAAACATTCTTCGGTGGTAAGTAAGGTACCTTGCCCGTCGACATGAATGGAACCGCCTTCGAGTACCAGAGGGGCTTTGTAGCGATCCGCGCGTTCAATTTCGGCCACTTTGCGAGCGACCTTGTTATCATTATCCCAGGGGAAGTACAGACCACCTGTGAGGCCACCCCAGGCATTAAATTCCCAATCCACAACACGAACGATGCCTTGATCGTTCTTGACAAAGGTGGGACCGCAGTCGCGCATCCAGGAATCGTCATAAGAAAGCTCTACCACCCGGACGTTGGGGGGCAACAGGCTGCGGGCGTTGAGAAATTGGGCGTTAGAAACCCCCATTGTCAACGGCTCAAACTGCGCAATGGCAGCAGCAACCTGGGCAAAGGTTTTTTGAGCGGGTTTTGCCCCCAGGCGCCAATTGTCGGGGCGTTCCGGCCAGAGCATCCACGTACCGGCGTGAGGTTCAAATTCGCCCGGCATTCGAAAACCGTCTTGACGAGGCGTGGTGGAAAAGGTCGCAGACATGGCTAGTCCTGAACTTTCTTGCGAGCGGCGAGGAAGAGAAGGAGTTCGCCGAGCAGAAGGGTGACGGCTACACCCGCCAGGATGGGGCCGGCGTACAGCCAGTCTATTGGCTCACCCGGAACCCATATGAAGAAAATGATCGCCTGGAGGATGAAAAGTTCGCAGATGACGGCGATGATACGTGCGACCGTATTGTTCACAGGAACGCGATAAGGCCGTTCGCGACTCGCGTCCGTTTTGCGCAGTTTCAGAAAGGCAGGAAACAGGCCGAGGTAGGGCATTAGGAAGACCATTGAGGAAAAGGCGAACAGGGTCCAGAACAGATCTTCCGCGCTGCCCGCCATGAAGCCGTAGAGGACAATCACCAGGGTCGAGACGGCGCCGGTGAGGATGAAAGCGCTGACGGGAGTTTTGTTGACAGGGTGAAGACGGCCAAAAATGGCTGGCAATTCACCTTCGCGAGCTGCTTCGGCGGCGGTGCGGTTGGCACCGATGGTCCAGGTGACCATATTGGCCAACAGCGTGAAAAGTGCGCCAATGCCCAGGACGGTGACGACAGCCGTGCCGGCGGCCGACTGACCAAAGATGATGGTGAGGGTGTCGATGATGCCTTCGACCAGACCAAGCTGGTCCTGAGGCAAAGCCATGAGCATGCCGAGCGTTCCCAGGATATAGAAGAGGGCAATCAGCGCACCGGAAATGATAATGGCCTTGGGGATGTCTTTGCCAGGGTTGTGCATTTCCTCGGCGGCCCCGGACATCAATTCAAACCCCATAAAGTTATAGACGATGACGGGGAGGAAGGCCAACCCAGCGTCCCATTTTGGAAGGATGCTCTGAAAAGAAAGATCATTGGCAATGCCGTTACGGGAGGCAAACACGAATGCACCAATCCCAATCACCACCATGATCAAGCCTTTCAGAAAGGCGCCAATATTCGGAATCCACTTGCCAGTGTCCAAGGAGATGATGCCGAAACCGACCGTCGCCCAGGTGGCGATGATGCCGATAAGGATTTGTCCCCATAGGCTGAGATCTGGGGCAAACAGCTGAGAAAAGATACCCGCAAAGGCGATATATACCGAGGGCATCCATAGGGCGACGTTGATCCAGTAGAGCCAGGTGGTGCGGGCGGCCCACTTTTCACCAAAGGCGTGCTTGATCCAAACGTATAAACCGCCTTCTTCGGGGTAGGTAGTGCCCAACTCGGCGGTGATCAGCCCGTAGGGGATGAAGAACAGAAGCAGGGTGATGATCCACCAGGAGATGGCAGATGGGCCGATGGCTGCTGAGGGCGCGACCGTTTCGATCACAAGGATGGCGCTGACAGTAAACAAGGTCATGTCCAGTCCGCGAAGAACTTTTTTGAAGCCTTTCGGACTCGACTGCGGTTTTGCGGCTGCGGTCATTGTTATGCTCCATTCATGAATTTTTGATCAATAAACCCTTCGATTTTTCCAGCATGGTAATTGCGCAGAGCTTCGGTGGGTTTTTTTAAGCGGGGATAGACTAACCAGACCATCAAACCTTTTTCGGTATGCAGACGATTTTCGGATTGATCGTAAATGATGGACTGCGGGCAGTCCATGACTTCGTCGGTGACTTCGACGCCGCGGGAAGCGGGCAGACAGTGCATGAACTTGCAATGGGCGGGAGCTTTCTTAAGCAGATCCATGGTGACTTGATAGGTGGGCATGAACGCCGCGCGGCGCTCGGGGATCTGATCTTCCTGATCCACCCACCACCAGAGATCGGTGTAAATGAAATCGGCGTTGCGAACGGCTTCAACAACATCTTCGGTCACCTGCACACTTCCGCCAGAGGCAGCGCAGTTGGCGTTGGCGATGTCCATCCACGCCTGAGGAGGCTGATATTTCTTGGGGGCGGCGTGAGTGAAGTTCATGCCTAATTGGGTGCAAATGTGCATGAGAGAGCTGAGCACGTTGGTGGCATCTCCGATGAAGGTGACGTTGAGATCTTCAAGCTTTTTCCCGGCGGGCATATGTTCCATCATGGTGACCACATCACAAACAACCTGGGTGGGGTGGTTGTAATTGGTCAATCCATTGATGACAGGAACTGTGGCGCCGGCGGCAAAGCTGGTGACGGTTTCATGCTTGAGAGCGCGGATCATGATGACATCCACCATGCGGGAGATCACCTGAGCAGTGTCGTAGATCGATTCGCGTGCGCCCAAGTGAATTTCGCCGGGTTTGAGATAGAGAGCGTGGCCGCCCAACTCTGAAATACCCACCTCAAAAGAGATGCGGGTGCGGGTGGAAGGCTCTTCAAAGATCATCGCCAGTGAGCAATCTTCAAGCAACTTGGGTGTGGCTCCCTGCTTGTCGGCCTCTTTGATCTGGAGGATCAGACTCATTAAATCTAAAAGCTCGGCTTTGGTGAAATCTTGGGTGTCGATAAAGTGGCGAAGCGGTTTCATTCACAAGATCCTTTCAGTAGGGTGATTATGTATTTGAGAAGGAGCCAAAATCCTCTTCTTTAGGCATCCATTCGTCAATGTTTCTGAGAATTCGGGGAACAAGGGCGTACCCAGTTACTTTGATCCCAGGAATAGAAGGAAGCACCACGCGAATGAAGTCGCGAAGCTCACCGTTATCTTTGAAGCGGGCTTCGATGGAGACTTCTTTGGTGCCTTGACCTAAAGCCAGATAGCTGATTTCCTGCATGGAAAGCAGCCGGGCGATGATATCGTCTTCAAGTTGGGGGTCAGCTTCGATGAAAATATCGGCGGCAGTGGTGTAGTTGAAATATGCAGGGTTGACTACCGCGGTCAGACGGACTGCCCCCAGGTCTACCAGACGGTCAATCCGTTTGCGGATGGTGCGCTCATTGGCCCCCAATTGACGAGCAATTTCCGAAGAAGCGATGCGAGCGTTTTTTTGTAATTCGGTAATTATTTGATAATCGAGCGTGTCTAGATAATTAGTATGCATTTTACCTCGCCCTGTAGTTCCGAAACGGAACTAATGAATGCCGATTACGACATTATTATATAATAATCAACGGGCACTTCCAAGTTATAAATGTCATGAAAAAGGGGAGATTCCACACGGTTATTCAATTTCGTTTATAATCGCTGGGCTATTCTTTTGAGATTGCTATTGGAGGGCGCGTTGATCTCTCAGTTGTTGGTGAGCATTTTCTACATCGCGGCGCAGATGCTTTCGGATATTGGCAGCTTGCAGATCGTCCGATTTGCGGGTATGTCTTTTGATGCCGGCACGTTTATTTACCCCATCACATTTACTTTGCGTGATCTGGCCCACAAAACGCTGGGGGTTAAGGGCGTGAGAGTATTAATCCTGGCGGGGGCGGGGATTAATGTGGTGATGGCGGCGTATTTCTGGTTTGTATCCACGCTAACTCCAGATGAAGCTGCTGGCAGCAGTATGTTATGGGGAAGTGTATTGTCGCCTGTGTGGAGAATCACAGCCGCCAGTATTGTGGCTGAAGTGGTTTCTGAACTCCTGGATACCGAAATTTATCGATTGATTGTGGAGAAAGTGTCAAGGAAGTATCAGTGGGCGCGGGTGTTGGTTTCCAACAGCCTGAGCGTTCCTGTGGATTCTTTCGTGTTTAGTTTTCTGGCTTTCTACGGAACGATGCCCACAAGAATTGTATTTGGGATCGTAGGGGCCAATATTCTAATCAAAATGCTGGTGACGGTGTTTAGCCTGCCCTTGATTTATACGGTCCGGGAACGTCCAGAAGTTCAATAGACGAATTCGCGGATATCATAACGACTGATGTGGGGGACGCCGTAGGTTTCGGAGAATTGCAGGGCGGCAGTGATCTCTTCTTCTTGAGCGGCGCGTTCGGCTGCGCTCAGCAGGCCGTAGTCTTGTGTATAGGCGGATCGAGTATATTCCATTCCTTCATGCTCAACCATCTCGGAAAAATATAAGATGTCCTCCAAACCCAACTGCATGGCGTTTATGACGCGAATGGTCTCACGGACGTGTTCTGCGGCGTATTTCTTTCCTCCGACACCTAAGAGAAAGATGACACCCACGGAGACGCCCGCTTGTTTGAGCCTGGTGACGGTCTGAACGGCATCCGCTGCGCTGCCCGGCTTTTTGAGTGCGCTCAGCAGCTCGTCACTACCGGTCTCCACGCCGATGTACACCCGCTTTAACTGCATCTGAGCCAGGGTTTGGTAATCGGCAATAGTTTTCTTCTCACCGCTGAAGCCATCGAGAAATGCATAGATTCCACCAAGCTTGTCGACAGGGAAGGTGTTATGTGTGATTTCAAGCAAGGGAACCAAGCGTTTCATGGGTATGACCAGAGCATTTGCGTCGCCCAGAAAAACAGTTCGCCGCAGCGAAAGGCCTTTCCCCAAATAGTCATGGACAGCTCGCGCATGGGCAGAAAACTCCTGGGGGCTTTTAATGTGAAAAGGTCGCGATTTATAGAAATCACAAAAGGTGCAGGTGTTGAAGGAGCAGCCCTCGGCAGCTTGCAGGACGACGGCCATATACTGATCGGGGGGTAAGATCCCCACGGGTTTATATACCTGGCTGTAATGGGCTGCGTCGTTTAGGGATTGAGGCCAGGTGAAACAAGCTGCGGCCTCAAGGGCAGTCAAAAGCTCTGCATCTGCGGAGGGGGTGATGACGACCGTTCGCTGCTGAAGGTCTGTTAAGATATCCGATGCGGATAATTGCGCATAGCCAATTAATTGCTGCGATTCTTCAAGCGATAACCAACGACGGCCACGCTCTTGTGTGGGGGAGATCCATTTGGCAATGACTTTTCCATCGAGACCTCGGCGATAGGAAACGGTATTTATCATTGCTGTCCACAGTCGGCCTGCTAAATCCCATGAGAATACCGCCGTTTCTGTTTTGGATTCGCGACTCAGGGTGAGGCTGTTGATTTTCCGGCTGAGTGTGATTTTCTGATTTTGCCACTGCCCAAGATGGATCACGCGAAATGCCCCTCCAGAATTTATTTCTATGTGAAGATTATATGCTAGAATTTTTCAATATCTATCCCCTATGCTCGAATAAAGAAACCATATGCCTTTAACTCTTCAAACCGCTTTAGAGACGCTGCCAATTTTTGCCACTGCAAGCGTTATTGCCGGGCAAGGCGGCCTGGGGCGTGAGATTCGTTGGACGCACATTGTGGACAACCCGGATATTCTACCGTGGGTGCGAGAGGGCGATTTGCTGTTGACGACAGCCTTCGCAATCAAAGACCACCCTGAAGCCTCACAGGAGCTGGTAGCCAACTTGCAGTCGAAAGGCTTGGCGGGGATGGTGGTGGCGGTGGGTCGGTACGTGCTGCAAATCCCGGCGGCGATGGTGGCCGCGGCGGACCGTCTAGACTTCCCGATCCTGACGCTGCCGTGGGATGTTCCATTTGTAGAGGTAACGCATGCAATTCATGAGTTTCTTCTAAAAGAACAGCATGCGCTGACAGAGCGGTCTCTGAACATTCATACGGTGCTGACGCAGTTGGTCGTGGATGGGGGAGGCCTGGATGACCTGGCAGCCAAATTGGCGGCGCTTTTACAACGCTCTGTGACGATTGAGGACGACTCTTTGAACCTGTTAGCTTCGGCATATTGTGACGTTACGGATGATCTCCGCGACCGCAGTGTGAAGGAGAAAAGAACGCCCAATGAGGGTGTTCAATACTTTCGCTCGATTCGATTATTTCAAGATTTACAGAAAGATCCGCGTCCAAAATACGTGGCGCCTGCCCCTCAAATTGGCATGACCTTGGAGAGGTTGGTTTCTCCAATCCTGGTTGGTTCACAGTTGTACGGCTATATCTGGATCATTGCTCAGGCTGATTCTTTATCACCGATTGATTTCATTGCTATTGAGCGAGGCGCAGCTGTAGCGGCGCTGGTGATGTCGCGGGAGCACGCAATCTATGAGGCGGAACAACGCGGAAAAATGCAAATTTTAGGCAGCCTGATTGATCCAAGCCTAACCAAAAATGTGTATGACATCACGGACATGTTGGGAAAACTGGGGCTGAAAGGCGATTACCAGGTGGCGGTCTTCGAAGAGATCAGCTCACCGCCCAGGCGTCTCGATTTGCTGGTGCCGACGATTGAGAAAATGCTGCGAGCGGAGAACGTCCAGGGCACAGTTGTGGAGTGGGGGCGGAAAATTGTGGTTTTGATGGGGCAATTACACAACGGTATTGGGCGGGAGGCCGTTGAGAGAATCATTGCCAGTGGATCTTTGCATGGAGCTGAATTATTGGCTGGGTTAAGCGGAGCGGTTCATCAACCATCTGCGGTGCGAACCTGTTATCAGGAAGCATCCGAGGCTTTACATATCGGCAGGGTTTTAAGCGCATCTGGGCGGCGCATATGGGAGTATGATCGGCTTGGTTTCTTGCAATGGCAAACGATGATCCCTGAAGACATCCGCAAGGCCAGCTACTTTGAAAAAGTTGTGGATCAAATCGCCAAGTATGATGATGAACGCGGCACAAATTATTTGCTGACTCTGGAAATATATACGGATGAATTAGCGAATGCGCAAATTGCAGCACAGAAATTGTATGTTCATCGAAATACGCTGCGACAACGTTTATTAAAGATCGAAGATCTGTGGGAAGTGGACCTGACGGACAGCAATGCGCTGATCAACCTGCATATTGCGATCAAGGGTTTACGGCTGAGAAAAGCACAATAAACTGTGCACTTTGACCATTTCCAGGGCTGTGAGAGGCTTATTCCTGTGCAAGATGGACTTTGGTATTCTGCCACTTTTGATATGATTAATTCTGATATAATCCCCTCTCTTATTGTAAATTAATGATGGTTGGTTCGGATTCTGATCGGTGCTCTTTTTGTCCGTCTTTGCCGGAAATTCTCTACCCATTTTCAATGCAAGCCTCAAGGAGGAAGAAATGAGTGAAATTAACCATCAAGCGGTCCATGAAATTTCCGCGGAGCGAAAAAAGCTCAAACGAGAACTAACCGTGCTTCCCTTATTTGGCTTGATTTATTTCACGGTTTGCGGCGGTTCGTTTGGATCTGAGTCGATGGTGGGGTGGTCGGGGCCTGGAATGGGACTGTTGCTGCTGATTATCACCCCGATCATTTTCAGCATCCCCAACATGCTTATGGTGCGGGAAATGAGCTCGATGATGCCGGCTGAGGGAGGCTACTACCATTGGGTAAAGCAAGCTTTTGGCCCATTCTTCGGGTTCATCACTGGCTGGATGAATATCGTTGTATCATGGGTGGACGTAGCGATTTATCCCGTGCTTGCGGCGTATTACCTGGGCTATTTCATCCCTGTTGTACGCAATGGGATGATGATTGGAGAGACTTTCATCTCCAGCAATGTTATTTCCTGGGTGGTAGCCCTGGTTTTGATCTGGCTGATTGCGGGCCTGCAGATACGCGGTGCGCGCCTGGCTGGCCTGACCACGAACTGGCTGGGCGTTTTGATGCTCCTGCCGCTGCTAATCATGTCCATTTTCGGGTTTATCAATTGGGCGCAGAGTGGAGAAACGATCGCGATTCCGCTACTTCCTGACGGCGAGACGATCATCGGGGCGTTTTCAGTCGGTTTGTTTGTGGCAATGTGGAACTTCATGGGCTGGGAACTGCCTACTTCTGCCGGTGATGAGATCGTAAACCCAAAACGAACGTACCCAATTGCGATGGCGCTAACGCTGGTTGCAGCCATTGCCACATACTCTATTCCAATGACAGCAGGCTTGTTCGGTGGGGCAGGGGCTGACGGTATGTATCAGTTGTGGGGGATTGAGGAATATGCGACCGATGAAGGAATTGGCCCTGTGCTGGCGGATTATGGGGTGAGCGAGGAACAAATTGTCAGCTGGGGAATTGACCCCACAGCAGCCATTGGATGGGAGTATCCAGAAATTGCACATATGATCGGAACGAAGTTCGCCGGGGAAGACGGCGCTCTGGCGGCCTTCTTGGGTACGATTGTAACGATCTCGGCCATGTTCTCGATGATTGGTTTGTTTATTGGAAACAGTCTGGGGGCTAGCCGGGTTCCATTTGCTATGGCGGCGGATGGAATGATGCCACGCTGGTTTGTGCGTGTGCATCCGAAATACGGTACGCCGTGGGTATCCATTCTGGTGGCCAGCGTTATCTTCAGCATCTTGTCGCTGAGCACATTTGCATTTTTGGTCGTGGTTGACGTTTTCCTGAATGTGACAGCTTTGATGCTTCAATTCCTGTCACTGTGGAAATTGCGTTTTTCACACCCTGATGTGCCACGGCAGCGCGTGCCGGGCGGTTGGCTGGGGCTGGTTGTAGTTACTTTACTGCCATTCTCGATCATCATTTTGGCAATCGTCAGCCAGGTTATGGAAGAGGGGTTCAGTTCGATCTGGCTGGCGTTGGTGGCGATTGCAGTGGGCGGTGTGGTGTACTTGCTAAACCGGAAATACGTGAAGCCTGGGGTGCCTGACGTGAACCCGTGGGAGCACGAGGCGGCTAATTAAGAGTAGGGATGGTACAGCCGGTAAGCGCGCGATCTGCGCTTACCGGCTGATAAATTAGTAATTAATGCGTGTAGTCATTTTACAAAATCATTTTTACTCCACACTCTCCAGCAATAAAGGCAAAATTTCCAAGGCTGCAGTTTCGCCACAAGCAATAATTTCCTCAGTACGTGTAAAGCCCATGAAGATCGTGATGTCTTGGGGGATACAGGGACGCAGATAGTATTCTGGCTTGACTTGCTCCAAATGGGCCTGTGTAAGCTTGGCTACCATTAACAACTCGGCCCGGTAGAAATCCAGAAAGAAATCTGGGAAGGGGAACGGCCAACTGGGCCGCAAATTGATTTCCTGCCAGGGCAATTCTGATAGTGGATTAAATTGCACATCCACCGCAAGAATAATATCTGCACCCATTTCACGCACCTGACGTACAGGAAGATTATTTAGGACACCGCCGTCTACCAAGCGGCGCCCATCCATCTCAAGCGGCGGAAATAAGCCTGGAAACGCCGTGGTGGCTAACACGGCTGGCAATAGGGGGCCTGAGTTCAGGGTTACCTCGCTGGCCGAGATCAGATCTGTCGCAACAAGCGCCAGGGGAATTGTCAATTCTTCAATGCTTATTTCCTGAGGGAACAAAGTGGTGAGATATTCCTGGAGCTGCTTTCCTTTCACAATGCCGCGGGTAGGGCTAGAGACATCGACCAGCTTGATCATTTCTCGCATACGGGTAATCCGGCGGGCTTCTTCTTCCAATGCCTCAATGGAAATACCAGAAGCGTAAGCAGCAGCAATCAACCCGCCCATGCTTGTCCCAGCAATACAATCAATCGGAATGCCTGCGCTGGTAAGAATTTTCAGCACCCCGATATGTGCCAGCCCACGCGCGCCACCGCCGCTTAAGGCCAAGCCAATGATTGGTCGCGACATTCTTTCATCTCCTTTGATAAAAGTCGGGCCAGACTCTGGCCCTTCTCAAACGTGGTGTAGTTTGGTATCATTCAATGTTGCGCGCCGTCCAACGATGGGCGGCTTTGATTGTCTTTATGTAAATTATAAAAGGTTGATCTATGCAAAGTCAGCGGAAAGATTTACGCAATATCGCAATTGTTGCCCATGTCGACCATGGCAAAACCACACTTGTGGATGGAATGCTGCGACAGGCCAAAGTATTCCGAGAAAACCAACATGTGATTGAACGCGTGATGGACTCAAATGACCTGGAACGCGAACGCGGCATCACCATTTTAGCAAAAAATACTGCTATCACCATCCCAGACCCTGAAACTGGGGAAATTGTCAAGATTAACATTGTAGATACGCCCGGACACGCGGATTTTGGCGGGGAAGTGGAACGTGTTCTGAATATGGTGGATGGCGTGCTCCTATTAGTGGACGCCGCCGAAGGGCCTATGCCGCAAACACGCTTTGTGCTCAAAAAAGCGCTTGAAATGGGGCTGCGCGCGGTGGTTGTGATCAACAAGATGGACCGCAAAGATGCAGAACCAGACCGAACCTTAGACGCGACTTTTGATTTATTCATTGAATTAGGCGCAAACGAAGAGCAGGCGGATTTCCCTGTCATTTACGCCAACGGCATCACCGCAGAAGCCGGTACCAGCCACGAACTATCCCCCAACTTACAGCCCTTATTTTCAGCGATTTTGAAACATATCCCTGCTCCGCGGATTGAGATGGATGAGCCTTTCCGTATGCTGGTGACCAGCCTCAGTTATGATGACTACCGGGGCGGTACGGCCATTGGGCGAATTCATTCAGGCAAAATCACTGTTGGGCAGCGCCTGGCGCGCATTCTGCATGACGGCCAAATTTTATATGAGAAAGCTCAGTACCTATACCAATTCCAGGGTCTGGGAAAAGCTGAAGTCGAAAGTGCTGAAGCCGGGGATATTATTGCCATTGCCGGGCTGGAACGAGTGGAAATTGGGGAAACCCTGGCAGATGCGGATCAGCCCATGGCATTACCGCCAATCACGGTTGAGGCGCCCACCGTGCGTATGACATTTGGGGTGAACACGTCACCTTTTTCGGGGCGTGAAGGAAAATGGGGCACTTCGCGGAAACTGCGCGAGCGTCTTTTTGGTGAGCTCCGCAATAATGTAGCTTTGCGTGTGGAAGAAACTGACAGTGCTGACACGTTTATTGTTTCAGGGCGCGGTGAGCTGCACCTTGCCATTTTGATTGAGACCATGCGTCGTGAAGGATATGAATTCCAGGTTTCGAGGCCCGAGGCTATTTTTGAACGCGGGCCGAACGGAGATATGCTGGAACCCTTCGAAGAGGTTCACATCGAAACCAGTGCGGATACAGTGGGCACGGTGGTGGAAATGTTGGGATCGCGGCGCGGTAAGATGGTGGACATGGTGAATAATCCGGACAATTCCGTCCACCTGACTTATATTGTTCCGACCCGCGGTTTGTTGGGCTTCCGTTACCAGTTCCTGACCGCCACACGCGGTATGGGGATCATGAACTCAATCTTCCGGGGCTATGAACCTCTGGCAGGGCCCATCACTTCGCGGACCACCAGCTCAGTGGTTGCCTGGGAAACCGGAACCACCAGCACGTATGGTCTCAAAAACGCCGAAGAACGGGCAACTTTGTTCATTGGCGCGGGGGTGGATGTCTACGAAGGTATGGTAGTCGGTGAAACACCGCGGCCTGAAGATTTAGTCGTAAATGTATGCAAGAAAAAGCATCTGACCAATATGCGCTCATCCAACAAGGATATCGAAATCCGCCTGACGCCACCGCGGGAAATGAGCATTGACGAGGCGATTGAGTATCTGGCGGAAGATGAATTGCTAGAAGTTACCCCAGTTGCATTCCGCATTCGCAAGCGTATTCTGAACACTGAGGAACGCGGAAAGCAGACCAAGAAGGCAAAAGAGATGCTCGGCGAATAAAGAAGTCACCTGGGCTGCTGGTAAAGCTTCCACAAGCGGTTGAGACTGTCTTCCAGGCGGGAAGCCAGCTCGGGGACACGGTCTGTTGTGACGTCGTCGGCGTTTTCAAAAACTACATAGGGAACTGGACGGTTTTGTATCAGGATCCATTCCGGGTCAGAGCTGCTCAACTCCGTCCAGTCCTCTTCTTTATATAGGCGCTCCAGTTTTTCGTCGGTCAGCCCATGTTCCAAGATGCTGTCGGGGCGGTCTGGGTTGAAGCGTTTCCGATTTTTCCTGAGCGATTCTTCCCAGGGGACATTCACATAGAGGATAGCCATTCTTTCAGCAATCGCTGGGTCAATGTGCTGAAAGGCGGAGCGATAACCGCCGTGTTCTTTTCCGCGGGAGAATTCCAGAAGGGCGGTCACATCCCCGCCGGGTTTGAGATCTCGACGAAATTTATGATACTCCAGGCAAATGCGCTCAATCAGCAGGTTCCAAAGGTAAGGATATTTGAAATTTTCCTCGTCATCCGTGTGAAGACGTGGAAAGCCCATTTTTGATAGAATGCGGTCCTCTTCAAACCAGGTCCACAACATGGGAAAATCATCAATTTGATGAAAATCCCCCACATGAAAGCGTGAAATCCGCTCTGATTTGGGCAGGTTTGTGAGAAAATGAATAATCTCACTTTTCCCAGCGGCTGGGCGAGCAATCAACAGAAGGATGTCGAACACAGAGGATTGCATTTTTTCTCCCATCTCATTTCGAAATTAAGGCAATTTTAGCATGGAACCCGATATGACCCAGGACACATCAGGAGCGGCAAAATCACCCGCACTTACAGCACCTGCCATTTCTGATCCGCAAGTGGTGAAGCGAAATTTCTTCTATGGGGTGACCAACGGTGTACTTTATATCACCGCGGAAACCATTCTGGACCCAACGCTGGTGTTGGTGAGCTTTTTGAGCCAATTGACGCAATCACCCATTTTGCTGGGTTTGGTTTTGCCCATCCGAGATGGGGCCTGGTCGCTGCCGCAGTTGTGGGTGTCGGGTTTTTTACAGAGCCAACGGCACAAACTGACCTTTTACCGCCAGGGTTCGTATATTCGTATCGCCACATGGATCATGCTGGCGCTCACCATGAATCTGGTGCGCGAGCCGCAGAAACTGCTGATTGCCTTTTTTGCAGTATACATCCTCAGTTCCCTGGCCAACGGCCTGGGGGGATTGCCGTTTTTAGAAATTGTCAGTAAAACCATCCCCGCGGTGCGCCGGGGGGAATTCTTCGCCTGGCGCTTGGGGTTGGGCGGTCTGCTGGGGGTTGCCGGCAGTTTTTTCGTGCGGTGGGTGCTGGATCCCAGCAGCGGAATCGCTTTTCCGTATAATTACGGCCTTTTGGCTAGTTTATTTTGTGTTCTGGCCTCAGCCTCGATGCTTGTTTTTTACAAAGTAGAAGAGCCGTTGGATCCGGTTGTGGTGCAGCGCAGCTCATTTGGCGAACAGTTCAAACGAGCGTTGGTGGCACTGAGAGAGGATGTGGATTACCGCCGGTATCTAGCCATGCAAAGTTCTTTTTTGATGGCTGGCTCGGCTGCACCGTTCTTTGCTGTGTTTTTGCAGCACGAATTAGGCGGCAGCCCGGCGATGATCGGTGTGTATCTGGCGGTGGTGACAGCCACTAACCTGATTGCCAATGCAGGTTTTGGGCGCATTTCTGGCAAAGTTGGTTACCGCAAGGTGCTCATCCTGGCTGCAACTGCCGGTACATTAATGTCTACGCTGGTGTTATTGCTGAGTGTACTGGCCAAACCGATGGGAATTTCATCCACAGCGGCCTCTTTATGGCTGCTGCCCGTGTTCTTCCTTTCTGCCGTCCGCGGAACCGGCAACGGTGTATCCGCCAGCAGTCTTCTGCTGGGAATCACGCCCGAAAAAGACCGCTCTTTGTATATTGGTTTCACCAATACCATTCTCGGCGGGGTGCTGCTGCTTACCGGGGCAAGTGGGCTGCTGGTGAACATGTTGGGCTACCCGGCGTTATTTGGATTTACGATCTGTATGCACCTATCCGCACTGTTCTTTGTGCTGAAAATCCGCCAAAAAGGATTGTGAGGCTTGAAGGATGTCTGCGATCGGGAACACTTTCCGCTCCTCCTGGGCACGTGCCTTCCATTCAACACCACCTGCCTTGAGAGAGCGCTCACTGACAGTAAGTCGAACAGGCAGGCCGATGAGGTCGGCGTCGGCAAATTTAACACCCGGGGATTCATCGCGATCATCCCAGAGAACTTGAAGGCCGGCCTGAGTGAGTTCCAGAGCCAAGGCTTCACCCGCAGCTTCGCCTCCTCGGAGGGTGACCAGGTGAATATCCAGCGGGCTGAGGACGGGCGGCCAGATCAAGCCGGCCGAGTCACAGTTCACCTCAGCTGCAGCACCCAACCACCCCGTAAGGGAAATTTCTATAACAGCGTGAGACGCTAGTTTTTGCTGCCCCGAAGGATTCAGGTAGGTGACCGGCAGGGTAGGGGAGTATATGGATGATTCTGCCAAAGGCACAACAGGGGCTACCTGCAGCGGCTGTCCACAAATCGGACAAGGGTGCCCGGACTGCACCATGGCAAAGTCGGCCATGAGAGAGGCAGTGTAATCCCGGCCAAGATTGACATTACGCAAATGGGTATCTTCTTGATTCGCTCCAGCCACAAGGTTAGGCGCAGATACAGAAGGATCCGCCACAACATAAACACCGCGTAAACCCACCGGCGAGGCGAAGCCAGGCACGGCGCCGACCGCACGAATTTCGTCCTCTGCAGCAGGGCGCAGTGACGAAGCGCCCAGGGCTTTCATCAGTTTAAATTCGTTAACCTCCAAATCGCCGCGGATAACGGCGAAAATGAAAGTTTCTTTGCGCCCTTCGGGTCGGTCGAAGCGCGCTACCAGGAAAACGGCTTTTGCCGTTTGCGAAGCAGGGATGTTCAGAAAGGAAGCAAGCTCTTCAATCGTCTTGATATTCGGGGTAAGCACCGGCTCTACCGGCAGCAGTTCGGTCTGCTGAACAGCAGGGCGCTGAAACTGCGCAGAGGCGAGCGGTGCGCCGTAATGACAGTGAGGGCAGAAGGCAAAGTTTTGAGAGCCGGCTGGATGGACAAAGATTTCATAAGCAGACCGATTGAATGCATCTACGAAGGATTGAGAAGGGATTCCGCTCTCCGCTAAGAATTGCGTGATTTCACCTCTGACTCTCTCCGTCCAGGACTGTATCGCCGTCTCATCTGCTGAGGTGCAGCAGAAAACCGCATTTCGCCACCGAGGAGGGTTGAGCAGGCCAGTATTCGACTTGAACTTTTCGTTTTCTCGCTCCACCTCGGCGTATAGGGTACGCGGAAGATCTTTGTAGGAGCGGATAAAGGGGCGCAAAATATGGGCAAAAGACTCCACACGATGTTCATCCACGCCCGTAACTGGAAGGATCACCTCCTGGGAGGGGGTGAGGGATTTGAGCCTTTGAGCCAGCTTTTGCGCCAACAGCGTGCCTAAAGGGGGGAAGGACAACTGATGCCCGGGAGTGAGCGTGATGCAGCCTGATCGGAAAAGATAGCAAGCCCCGGGCGATTCAACCTCAGAGGGGGCTTCACGAAGGGTGCGCAGCAAAAGCTGGCTCATACGGATCATCAGGTACCTCCTCAGGCCTTGAGGCGGCGGAAATCATCCGCCGCCTGGACCAATTCCTGGCTAATGCCAGGTTCATGGGCAGAATGGCCGGCTGCCGGCACAATCCGCAGATCCGACCCAGGCAGGCTTTTGTGCACTTCCCAGGCAGTACGCATGGGGCATATCAAATCGTAGCGGCCCTGGACGATTCGGCAGGGCATGCCCACCAGTGAGGCTTTGATTTGATTCAAGAGGGTATCATCGCTGGGGAAGAAGGCGCGGTTGATCATGTAATGACATTCAATACGCGCGATGGCAAGAGCATTGTGTGGGTCTTCCAAATAGCTGGCGGCCGCATCAGGGTCAAGGTTCAGGTGAGCTAACCGGGCCTCCCAAGTGGACCAGGCGACGGCTGCCTGCAACCGGATGGATTCATCCTCGGAAGTCATTCGTGCATAATACGCCCTGACCAGGTCATGACGTTCAGCAGGGGGAATGGGCTCCAAAAAATCTTCCCAGGCATCAGGATAAATTTGCGAAGCGCCTTGCTGATAGAACCAACTGACTTCAGATGAACGGCAGAGGAAGACCCCACGCAGGATCAGGCCGGTGGTGCGCTGGGGATGTTGAGAGGCATAGGCCAGGGCGAGAGTGCTGCCCCAACTTCCGCCAAACACCAACCATTTGTCAATGGCCAGGGTTGTACGGAGTGTTTCGATATCCTGGATCAAAAGTTGGGTGGTATTCTCGCGGATCTCAGCATAGGGGGTGGATTTGCCGGATCCACGCTGATCAAAGAGGATAATGCGATAGTAGTCAGGGTCAAAAAACTGACGGTGGGCAGGTCGGCAGCCAGCGCCAGGGCCGCCGTGCAGGAAGACCACCGGAGTACCGTTCCGGTTACCAGATTCTTCATAGTATAAGGTGTGCAGATTGGATACTTTTAGCTCACCAATGCGATAGGGTTCAATCTCGGGGTAGAGTTCTGGTGCCATGTCTGGATCCTTTGAAGTGGAATGGTAGAAATGGGTTATTCGTGCCCAGAAAATACCTGGCGGTCGCGGAATTTGTAGCTGCGCGAGGAGGGATTGAAATAGATATTGCTCCAGGCCTCAGCTTCTTCCAAATAGCGATCGGGCGATTCGACTGCAGCATAAATCGTGTTTAGAAAGGCGCGCGACTTGTAGTGATCAAACATACGCATAAACTCGGTGGCCATGATGGCTGCCAGGCGAGTATCGCCTTTGATTAGGAAGGCATTTTCGTCATTTTCGCGGCAGGATGCACGGCTGAAATTGGCAGATCCCACTAACACTGCAGGGTTATCACCCCAGGGATCAATGACCATCAATTTCGTATGAATTTTGTGCTTGCCAAATGCGCGGGCATCCCAGCTTTTTCCCATGTACGTTTCCAAGCGAGTAGGCGTGAAAAAGCGGGTGTTCTTGCGGTTGAGACCTTCAATGCTCTGGGTGGCGGTGCTATTGGCCAGGCCGTATTCAACAACGACTTCTGGGTTTTGGCTCAGAGCTTGCTTGAGGCGTGCGTCCATCCCAAAAGGCGTGCTGAGCAGGATGATACTCTTGGCTTCGCGGGTCAGTTCAATAGCTGCATCAACAATGTGGTCACGGCGAACGGGGGAGAACAACACGTCCGATAAGCTGCGAGTCGGGTGGTAGGCGATATTGGATAGTGTGAGTGCCTGGATTTGTTCTGGCGTGCGCGGCGGGCTGTCTCGGCGGCTTGTCGGCAGGTTAGAAGCCAGGATTTTGAAATACTGCTCATATACCCCAGCCACAGAAGGATGCTCAAAGGTCAGCGCTAAATTGGTCTGCAAGTAAAAGCCAGCCTCGGTGAAATTGGTCGTACCGACCCATAAATGGGTAGGGCTGCCGCCCGTCAGCCGAATGACAAACTTGTTATGGCTGATCTTAGGCCATGTGCGCGGGAAGGAAACCGCAGGCTGTAACAACCCGACCTGAGAAAGGACTTGCTCACTCTGCTCTGCAGTATCATTGGAGGATTGTCCTTTGTGGTAGACGATTTTGACATCAACACCGCGGTTGAGCGCCTCTTTCAAAGCACTGGCGATTTCCAGATCAAAAAACTCATAGATGGCAACATGCAGGCCATCCCCCTGGCTGGCGGCGGCGATGAAATTCAACAAAGATTCGCGCAGGCTGCGTGAAAGCCAGCGGTAGGCAGCGCCATTGGGCACTTTGGAAGGCTCTACATTGTTAAATTCAGTGAGGTAGGCGTGGGCCGAGGTGACCCCACGGTTGACGTATACGCCGACGTGCTCCTGTTCATAGAGACTGGGGCGCGTCCACAAGCGCACGGGGTCTAACAATCGCGTGGATTGCTCATGAGCCAATACAGGGAAAATCTCATACTGGTAGGCGTAATTGGCGCGAACGGTGTAATCAGACCAGCGAAAACGCTGAAAGGGGGCTTTGGCTGAGGATACTTCGGGGCCTTCGGAGTCTTGATCTTTGAACCGCTTCTGCCCTGAAAGCCAGGTCATGCGCTTCAATTCGCTGGTTTCGGGATCATAGGAAGCGCGCCGCACGGCAAAACCTAACAGTCCTTTACGGTCATAGGTGGGGTCAATATCCCAGCCCAGCAGGATGGTATTTGTGCCGACCAGGGCTGCACCTGAAAAGGGGCCTTGTTCGGCCCGCACCACTGGTTGATACGTCGGGATCGCCATGATTGGCATCCTCCTGAGCCAAGCTTATTCCTCGGCAGTTGCCTTCTTCCTGGTTTCAAAGATCTGAAAATATCCGCGGTCCAATTCATTGTCTGACAAATGGGCGTACCGCTGGGTGACGGCGATGTTGCGATGACGGGCCAATTCTTGAGCCAGCTTCAAGTTACCCGAAGCCTGGAGGATGCGAGTGACAAAGTAATGCCGAAATGAGTGGGGGGTGATGCTGCCTTTGGCTTCTGGACCGATTGCCAGTGCAACCCGATCGCGAACAATGTTGCGGCCTGTGGCGGTGGTGATGGCGCTGATGCGTTTCTGATTTCCGCGGTCATGGCGTGCAAAGAGGGGAAGGGCGGTCAGCGGCCTACCTGATGCACCGTCCATCTGCGCGCGCGCGCGCAAGTAATCTTCCAGGGCGCTTTGCGAGCGACGAGTGAAACGGATGACGGCTTCGCGATTACCTTTCCCGATGATCACCGCACGGCCTTCCTGCCAGTTCAAATCACCGCGGCGTAAGTTGCAGGCCTCATGTACGCGCAGACCAGTATCGGCCAGCGTGATCAAAAAGGCGCGGTCGCGTAAATTGCGCAGACGCTCCGATTCGTCTTTTACAGTGACGTGGAGCAGTCCTTCGGCGTAGTCCAGCACTTTTTCGATATCATCCTGCGGGAATTGCGGCAGCCGCACGCCTGGGCGGCGGGCGCGCTGGCGGATCAATAAGTGTACGCGCGGCAAGTTGATGGGAGCCAGGTTTTCAGCGGCAAGGAATTCAAAGAACCGGCTGAGCGCCGTCAAATGAAGCCTTTCAGTGGTTGGAGCTTTGCCGCGCATGGCGGAAACCAGCCAGGTAACTGCATCTTCCTTTAATGCCGTGATGGGAGAATTGGACGAAAGTTGGTGAGCCGGCAGCACCTCAATTTCAAGGAATTTCATCACATTCCGGTAAGTGCGGGTGGTGTTCTGGCTGCGAGATAGGGATACACCTTCCAGAAAGCGATCGACAGCTTGGGAAATCGAGATGGTTTGATCTGTCATGAAGTAATTATCTCACAATCAGAAGAAAAAAGGCATATAAAATATGTGAAATATTTCACAATAAAGTGCAAATCGTATATCAAAATGGTTTGTGGCAATCTCAAACAAAGCAATGTGCATGGGGCAGAGACCTGGAAGTGCCGCCAGATGGTTGATGGGGGTCAGTAAATGAACCGGGGAATATTTGACCGCAGAATTGAGAAGAGGGCGTTTTGGATCCTCGCTCAACAGAGACCGGACAATCCAATGTTCGTGATGAATTGGCTGAGCCACCTTATGCAGCACAGACCAACGAAGGGACGGAATTCAGAAAAAGAGGAAATCTAATTGCTTTTGATAATGATACTTATCAAAAGCATAACCAGCGGATTTTTTTATTATAGAGACAGATGTTTTTGTGTCAAGCTCACCTCCCCGATTTTAGCCAGTACACCCAATCAGGAACCAGCGGAAGCCAACGCCCTAGCCTGGATGACCAACGCCACCCGCAACGCTCAGTATCTTTGTAAAGCTTGTGCGGTGATCTTCCGATTTTTTCCAGGTAGATATAAATTTCGCTTGACGAAACGCCTAAAGACTTAGCCCACATATCAACGGTAACAGATAGCTTGTTTGTCTTAATCATGGGCAAGTGACCGCGTATTCGTAATAATACCAAGAGAGACCGCCCACTTTGCGCCCGTTTTCCTCACGTCAAACGCGGCGCAAAAAGCCCGAACCATCCTTCGCAAAGCAAAAAAACCGCTTTTGACGCGCCAGGATGACCGCTTTTTTGTGACCACGTTCTTGAGCATGCGAGTTTATACCTATCTCAAACCTGGAAGGGATCCGAAACCTAACAGCCAGGCGATTTTTGAACAGGGAAGCCGTCCCACAAATCCCCATCCAAAGCGGACTCAAAACAGATCCAACGCTTGACGCCTTCTTGCAGGCTGTCAACTTCCCGCACCGCTTCCGGGATCCACCCCCCTTCACATGCACAGCAAAGCCTAATCGCTTCTTGCGGTGTTTGCGCTTCAACGTACGCAGTTTTCATAGCTTGATCCTTTCGCTTTGGTGGTGCTAATTTTTTACTCCAAAAACCCACTAGGCGCGCGCCTGCGCGGGAAAAGGACAACCCGCCGAATAAAATATCAACCCCCCCAAAAAATGAGCCACAGGCCCGCGGAATGTTTTTTCGCGGTGATACTTATCAAAAGCAATAGAAGGTTTTCAAACAAATCTTCCTCACTTGGCCCCTATCGTGACTTTCCATCGAACGTGATTAGAAATGAGTTCTTGTGCAACCGATCTGCGCGGGCGATTCGCTGCTAAAAGAAACAGGAACGGTACACCCTTGCCTTCACCTTTCTTCTGCCATTGCCCCCTCCCCCACCGAAATGGTGATAAAATCACGCTATCTTATTGCTGGCTTTATGAGGTAACCATGCAGAGACCCGATCTACAATCCCTGTCCGATGATGTGCGCGCTTACATCGAATATTTGGAAGCAAAAATTCAACAATTAGAAGCTCCCCGAGCAGCTCGCTCAGCAGCCATCCGCAGCGAAATGGTTGAACGTGAGGCACCAGTTAATGAAGAACCGATCGCTCAAGAAGCACCATCGGCCTTCCAGTTAATCACCATCAGTCAACAGGGCGCGGTAAAACGCACGGAAAGGCACTTGTTTTCTCGCCAACACCGCGGCGGCATGGGCGTGTTCGATCTGGATGTTCAGCCCCCCGATCAGCCAGCCGCTCTGGCTTGCCTGACCGCTGCACAGCATTTTTTGGTGTTCACCAACCACGGCCGGGTTTTCCGGTTCCCCTCCAGCAAATTGGAACTTCGCCCGGTTCGCAGCCGCGGGGAGATGATTTTTGACAGGATCCCCTTTGAGGCGGGTGAAACCGTGGCAGTGGTCCTGCCAGAACGCGCCCAGGGGTATGTGGCGATGGTTTCCGCTTCGGGCCGAGTGCGCAGCCTGCGGCATCACCTCTTTGGTGAACACATGAAGGCCGGCGTTTCCGTCCTCAACTTTCAGGATTACGGACCCCTGGCCAGTGCCTGCTGGACCAACGGGGATGGCGATATTTTTCTAGCCGCCAGCAACGGCATGGGGATCCGGTTTAGCGAAAAGTTGATCCCCCCTCAGGGTGAATGGGGCATCCGCCTGGCCGAAGGAGCGAAGGTGGTGGGCATTGCGCCGGTGTACGATGACAGCCGCTTATTTCTGCTCAGCGCGGACGGGCGCGGGACAGTACGAGTTATGCCTAGTTTTGCAGCCAATAAAAGCCTGGGCGGCAGCGGAAAGCAAGCCATTAAAAATACACAGGTGGTGGGCATTGCGGCTCTGGAGCGTTATCAAGACCTGTTTGTTTTATCGCGGTTGGGAAAACTCATTCGCTTTCCAGCAGACGAAGTGCCTGAAACCGAGGGTGTGGTGCAAGGCGTATTGTGCATGAACCTGCGCGGTGATGAAGTGACAGCGCTGCTCAACTGTTAGGAAAATGAAGCCCATTTACCCCGGTCTTTTTCAAAGCAGTTCGCTGGTTGCCAACCAGTTTATCCTGGTGGACGGTGCACAATCCCTGGTCGTCGACGTAGGTTTGCCTGGATATGGACGCCAGCTGCTTGGCAACATGCGAAAAGTGGGGATAGATCCCCGCGAACTGACAGCGATTCTTATCACCCATGCAGACGGAGACCACTTTGGCGCGTTGGCTGAAATTCGGTCTGTCAACTCTGCGCCTGTGTATGCGTCCCCGCAAGAAGCCGAAGCCATTCAAAAAGGCGTGTCTTCACGCGCGCTGAAACCGAAGGGATTTCAAAAGTTGTTCTACGGCGTCATCGCCCCACTTTACCGCCCTTCTCCTGGTATTGTCGATCACCTCTTAGAAGCCGGCCAAATATTACCGTTTTGGGGCGGCCTGGAGGTACTGGATACCCGCGGGCACACCCCCCAGCATGTATCGTTTTTTGCGCGTGAACACGGCGTGTTGTTCTCCGGTGATTCGATCCAAATCGTCGGGAACAAGCTGCTCCCCTCTTCGGGTGGAAACACCTGGGATGAGGAACTGGCAAGACGTTCTTTTGAAATGCAACTCGCTCTGCAACCCACCGTCATCTGCGGCGGGCACGGCATCTGGATTCGGTAGGCCCCCTGCCCCACTGCTTATTTTTGCAGCATACCGTGCTCCTGGTGCTGCGGCTCATGCATCCCTTCTGCAAAGGCGTCGCACATACCCTGGAACATTTGTTCCCAATATTCTCGTGCCGCAGCCCATTTGTCAGTGCGGAAGCGCTGTACCCACTGCTCCAAATCAGGATTCTTCAAGCCGCGTTCCAACCACCATTCCAGATAGGCGTGGATTAAATCCACCACACGTTCGCTCTCCCAAAAGTAAGACTGGTGGGATTGGAAATTGTGGATACTTTTTGCCAATTCGAAGTTTACCCGCCAAAAATCCAGCTGCAAATCAAAATGACTGAGGGTGATGTCATCCACAATATCTTCTACCCAGCGGCGGTGGAACCGACAGGAGCCGCTGTTTTCGGAGTAGAACTCATACACATTGCGTTCTACATTTTTACGCCCCAGTTCGTAAGGGGGCATGAAATCTACCCCGTAGTATGAGAAATACTTGCCCATCAGCGGCATGGGTGCAAACATACCAGGAACCCAATATTGGTTGGGAACCATGCATCCGTCCTTGCCGTGGGCAGTATAGACGGCGCGATCAACGGAGCGGATGCCGTATTTTTGATCCAGCCATTTGGCCGCAAAACGCATCCCCTTTCGGAAAGGCTCGCCTTGGGGTGAAAACAGGATCATGCGCAGAACTGCTTCGGCGTAACGGGCATTGTGCATGGATAATACCGCCAATGCTTCTGGCTGCATCTCGCTGACAAAATCAAAACGAGGCCCATCTGTCGGCAGACCAAAATCTTGCGCGGGGATCAATTTTTCTGAGACCAGTTCCATCACCCAGGCGATGGTGCCGCCCATCTGGATGGAATCAAGGCCCATCGTATCCACCCATTTATTGATATATTCAGCTGCACGTTGATCAAAAATACCGCAGGTAGGGCCTAACGCCTGATAAGGCTCATAATCCTTTTTGAATTCACCGACATATTTCTTGCAGACAATCGCGCAAGGTTCGCCGCAGTGATCAAAGTTGCGGGGTGCGATGATCTCCTCATTAAACTGCTTCAGATAATGCTCCATAATCAGCTTTTGATGCTGGTCCATGCGGCGCTGGCTGGGCTGATACACGGAGGTATAGTTAAAGCTGAAAAGACGGTCCTCGGCTTCGTGCATGTTGACCCCAAAGGTGCCGCCTGTGTCAAATTTCGGCACATAGCGGTATTTCTGGCTCAGGATCATATCTGCAGCAACAGCTCGCTGGCCAAAGTGAGCCAGGAAGTATTCATCCAGTTCCTTGCCCTCTTTCATAGCAGGATCCTGCCAGTCGCCGCCAAAAACAATTCCGGCCACATGGTGATGCTGCAACAGGTGCGAACCCAGTCCTCCACGGCCCGCCCAATCATCCACAATACTAATATCACCCTTCCTGATGGCGTTTGAACCAATGGCCCCCTCACGCGTCAACCGCGCGCCTGGCCCCACCGTGAGAATGCGCCAGGCATCCCCCTCAAATTCTCCCTGGTATTTTTCAAACAAATACCGCTGCAGAGCGTAAAAACCTTCCCATGTACGCCCGGTCTGGTCTGTGTATCCCGCCCAAATAGCCTCTGGCTGCACAGGGTCAAGGCGAACAGTGTATTCGCCGTTGCGGTGGTTGATAAACAGCACCACATCCTGGGGGCTTTGGCCGCGCAGCCACACATAGTTCACACCCACACGGTGGAACACGTACATTGCTCCGCCCAGCGCAGAAACATAAAACCCCTGCCATTGCGGCGAATAGCCGGTAAAAATCATGCGGCGCGTTCCAGGCAAGGGTGAACCTGCCAGGAGGCCGCCGCCAAAGGTCATGGATTCAGGGTCTTTCTGAAATCGATCCCACCCGTATTGTACCGGGCCAATCAGACTTTGATCCGTTGGGCAAGCTACCCCCCACTCCCCGGAAGATAAGTCCACAGTTAATTCGTACAGAACTGAGCGGTTTCGCATAAATGACTCCCTGATCTTCAGCGTTGATTTCAACAAATTATACTTTATTTGCCCGTTCGGACGGGATTCAGAACCTTTGCTGCGTGTTCTGTGTTAAACTGATAAAAGCTCAACACCCTATCCTTGCGAGTGTGCTCATGCCTCTTCATACGATTGAACGGCAAATCACCTTTCTCTATACGCAAAAGCTTACTGAAACCGCCCATTTTTATGAAAATCTGCTTCATCTGCGCCTGGTACTGGACCAGGGAGACTGCCGGATTTACGAAACCGCTCCGCGAGCCTATGTGGGCTTCTGCAAACGCATGCAGCCTGAAGGTGAGGGGCGAGAAGGGGTAATCCTGACTCTGACCACACCCCAAGTTGATGATTGGTACCAATCCTTAAGCGCATTGGGGGTTGAATTTGAACACCCACCGGTGTTGAACCCCAAATACCAAATCTACCACTGCTTCCTGCGAGACCCGAACGGCTACCGTATTGAGATACAGCAGTTCATCCAGTCATTTGATGCCCAGGAGTAAGGACGCCAATGCCCACGTTCTCATTGCCCTACGGAAAAACAAAGCTGAGTTGTACTCTGCCAGATTCTTTCCAGGTGGACGCGCTTTTGCCACCCCAGGCCCCACCACCCGCCCCACCTGAAACATTGATTGCTGCTGCGTTTCAGAATCCGCAATTGGAAGCGCGCGTTCGCGCGAAAGGAAACAACCTGACTGTGGCAATTGCCGTTAACGACAAAACCCGACCAGTCCCCCACCAGCTATTACTGCCGCCGTTGCTAAAATGGCTTGGGGATTTGGGTATCCGGCCTGAGCATATTTCCTTCTTCATCGCCACCGGAACGCACATCCCTACTCCGTCGGAAGAATTCCACCGTACTATCCCAGATGCTATTATCCGACAATATTCAGTTGAATCGCATGACTGCGACTGCGTCGAGAATCTGGCATTTTTAGGCAACACACAGGCCGGCACACCGATCTACGTTAACCGAAAGTATTACCAGGCGAAGCTAAAAATTGTGGTGGGCAATTTGGAACCACACCACTTTATGGGCTTTTCGGGCGGGGTAAAAAGCGCCGCCATCGGCCTGTGCGGGCGTGAAACCATCAACAAGAATCACGCCTTTCTGACCCATCCCAATGCACGCGCAGGAATCTACGATCAAAACCCTATGCGGCAGGATATTGAGGAAATTGGAGAGCGAATTGGCATTGACCTGGCATTGAACACAGTGATGAACGCCCAAAAAGAGATCATTGCGGTTTTGTTGAACGATCCCAAAGCAGTGATGCGGGCCGGCATTCCACTTTCCTTGCAGGCCACCCAGGTGAAGTTCACCGAACCGTATGATCTGGTGATCGCCTCGGTGGGCGGTGCGCCAAAAGACCTCAATTTATATCAATCGCAAAAAGCGCTCACTCATGCTTCAATGATCGTGCGAGACGGTGGAACAGTGATTTTGGCAGCGGAATGTGGGGAAGGTTCCGGCAGCGCCAGTTTTGAGAAGTTCATGGAAAATGTGAATTCCTATCAAGAGGCAATTGCCAAGTTTAACCAGGAAGGCTTTCGCGTGGGACCGCACAAAGCCTTTCAGATTGCCCAACAAGCCGCCAGGAGTCAAATCTATCTGGTTTCGGAGATGCCAAAAACGCTCACTGCCCGGTTTTTACTTCACCCTGCCGAAAGCCTCCAGTCCGCTGTGGATCAAGTCATCCAGCAGCTGCCGGCCAACGCCCGTATTGCGGTGATGCCGTATGCAACCAACACCTTACCCATACAAGCCCTTTAGGAACTTAGACGCATGAAACGCGACATCCGCTGGTATGACTATCTGACCTTCAACGCCTATTGGACAGGTTTAACAACCCTCTCGCAGACGATGACGCCGTTGATCATTCCGCTGCTGGTGCAGCAATTTGTGGGCGAGGCGTTGAAAGGCACCTATTACGGGCGGCTGCGGCTCTGGACGTTAATGACCGCGCTGCTGGTGCAGGCCTTGATGGGTATGTTGTCAGACCGTTCAAAACACCCCTGGGGGCGTCGGCGGCCCTTCATCGTAGCCGGTACCCTGGGGCTGGTGGTTGTGCTCACCCTTGTGGGCTTCACTGCGGGGCTGAATGGATTGGGCGGTTATTGGGTGTTGTTTACTCTGATCATCCTGCAAATGGTAGCGGCTAATACGGCTCATGGCGCACAGCAGGGCGTGATCCCAGATTTAGTCCCCCACGACCTACGCGGACGTTTTTCAGGGGTAAAGGCGGTGTTAGAAGTTCCCATCCCGGTGATTTTGGTGTCTTTCACCATCGCCCGTTTGGTTGCCGCGGGCAATTTGTGGAGCGGACTTCTGCTGCTTATCTTCATCTTGCTGCTATGCATGGGACTATCCCTGCTGATACCCGAAGAACGCAATGATCGCGACTACGAGCCCTTGGATTGGCAGCCCTTTCTTCGCCTTGTGGTGATGACCGCCACTTTCACCCTGGTGATTCTGCTGATGGAATGGGTGATTCAGAGGGTGAGCAGCCTGGTCGCAGGCTTTTCTTCTAGCGCTGTAGTGGCTATTCTGTTCCTGGCAGGCGCATTGTGTATGGGCGCAGCAGTGATCCTTGGTGTTTGGTTCAGCGTGCGGGTGGGGCTTGGAAAGGATGCCGCCCGCAACTCATCGTTCACATGGTGGGTCATCAGTCGGTTGGCATTTTTGGTAGGCTCCACCAATTTGGCCAGCTTTACTGTATATTTCCTTCAAGGCCGTTTTGGGTACGTGGGGGAACAGGCTGCCAAACCCGCGGCCCAACTGACCATGTTTGTCGGCATCTTTATTCTGCTTTCCGCCATCCCTTCAGGATGGCTCTCGGATCGTTTTGGACGCAAGCCGATGTTGGTGCTTAGCGGCGTTGTCGCTGCGGCTGGCACGTTATGCGTGATCTTCGCGCCGGGATTGAGCATTGTGTATCTGGGCGGTGTGCTCATCGGCATGGCCACCGGCCTGTTTTATGCGGTCAATTGGGCTTTAGGCACCGAAATTGTGCCCAGGGCGGAAGCTGGAAGATTTTTAGGGATTTCGAACCTGGCAGGGGCTGGCGCTGGAGCGATAGGCGCCTACATCGGCGGGCCGATCGCAGATCTCATCACCCGTCTGGCACCGGACCTGCCCGGCATAGGATACACGGCCTTATTCGCCATCTATGCCATTCTGCTTCTCTTTTCTGTGCTGGCTTTAAGAGGTATTCACCAAAAGCCAGGTGCTGTGAATTAGAATATCAGTTATAATTACTCTGTAACTTAACCTGGAGAATGTTATGAACGATCAAACGAGACCCCCTGGAAGAACCACCATTGCGCCCGATGTGCTGACCAGCATCGCGCGTTTAACCACCCTTAGCGTCCCCGGCGTCAGCCGGCTCACCGCTATTCCAGGAGCCGTAGACCGGTTTCTGAAGAAGGCAGATACCGAGGGCGTGCGCATCAGCGTTGAAAACAACACGGTGTACGCCGATTTATACGTAGTCCTCCTGCAAGATGTCAATGTCCGTGATGTGAGCCGGAATATTCAACAGAAAGTTGCCCGCGCCATTTCTGATATGGTTGGGATGGAAATTGGCAAGATCAACGTTCATGTTGAAGATATCGATTATCGACCAGACCAAGAATCTGCCAACCTATGAAATCACGCACCAAGGCACGAAGTGTCGCCTTGCAAGTTCTTTACGAAATTGATCTGACGGGTCACCCCATTGGCACGGTTTTTCAAACGCGCCTGGATACCGAACCGTTGGATAAAAGCACCGCTGATTTCTCCTGGCAGATTATTGCCGGAGTGGTCCCGCTCATGGAAAAACTGGATGCTTTTATCGCCCAACACGCCCCAGAGTGGCCGATGGATCAGGTCGCGATCATTGACCGTAATATCTTGCGCATCGCGGTGTGGGAGTTTGCGGTTTCTGAAACCACGCCGGTCAAAGTAGCAATCAACGAAGCTATTGAATTAGCCAAACTTTTCGGCTCAGACAGCACACCGCGCTTTGTTAACGGCGTTTTGGGCAGTCTGGCCAACCGACAGGCAGAGATTAAGAAGGCCCTGGGCTTAACAACGCTCTAAGATCATCTAGTGGATTGCCCGGCGGATTGTCCAATTCGGGCAAGCTTAACAGGGGTTATATGACGCGAGGAAATCGCTTGCTACAAAAAGCTGGTGGATTTCTGATTGGTTTGACCTTGCTGAGCGTGTTAAGCGGTTGCTTTTCTGTACCTGTTACCCCTACCCCTCCCACTTCAGTTCCCAATTCCATCCCGGCAGTACCCACGGTGGACGCAACTTTTATTTTGCGCTGGGCCGGCACAGGCCCGGGCTTGCAAAATGTGGCGCTGGAAATTTTAGACGAAGTGACCGGCCTGAGCCTGAATCCGAAGCGTTACGGGATGGAATCTCAGGGCAACAACACGTTTAAAGTCACCATTCCCTTTCCAACAGGTTCCCTGGTCAAATACCGCTACATTTTGGCAGGGTCGCCGCCTGTGCTGGAGGCTTATGCCACAGAGCAGGCGGTTCGGTACCGCATGGCCTATATCACTTCAGCTCAAGAAATTCAGGATATTGTGGTGGGTTGGACAGACCGGAAGGTTGATGTAAAGGCTGCTGGGCGGATTATCGGTAAGATTGTGGATGCAGCCACCCGCGCGCCAATTTCAGATGTGTTGGTCTGTGCCGGCGGTCAGCAGGCCCTTTCCAGCGCAGATGGTTATTTTATTCTCGAAGGGATGGCGCCGGGAACCCATAACCTGGTGGCTTACCCCATTAACGGTTCACATCAACCTTTCCAACAGGGCGCGCTCATTGCCGATAACGCCACCACACCGGCAGAATTTAGCCTCAGTCCCTCGAAGATGATCCAGGTTTTGTTTCTGGTAAAAATTCCAGAAATCGACCCCGATGCCGTGGTACGGCTGGTCGGCAGCCTGTATGGGTTGGGGAACATGCACGGGGACCTGGCCGGCGGTATTAGCGCCCCGGCCTCCCGTGCGCCGGTAATGACCCGAATGCCGGACGGTCGCTACAGCCTGCTTACTTCGCTGCCCGCTGGTTGGGATCTACGCTACAAGTACACGCTCGGCGACGGCTTTTGGAACGCGGAACACCGCGGCGACGGCCAATTTCAAACGCGCCAGGTGATTTTGCCCCAGCAGGATGTGGTCATTGAAGATGTGGTGGAAACCTGGAAAAGCGGCGGCAGCTCAGCGCCCATCCAATTCTCTGCAACTGTCCCGACAAACACACCAGAAAGCGACACCATCTCCATTCAATTTAACCCCTACGGCAGTCCAGGCGGATGGACGGAGCCGATCCCTATGTGGAAGCACCGCGGCCGGGAATGGCGTTTTACCCTTTACAGCCCGCTGGGCATGCTGCGTGAGGTGGGATACCGTTACTGCCGAAACGACCAGTGTGGTGCGGCAGACGACGCCGCTACTAAAGGGGTAAAAGCCAACGGCTTCCCCTTTTCCACCAGCCCCATCCAACAATTGTTTCAAGATGATATTGCCAGCTGGGCGTGGATGAAAAAGCCCAGCCAGCCCACGGCCGTGGTGGCGATGAACATTACCCCCCGCAACCGGAGTTTCTGGGTAGGGGTCGAATTATATCAGCGAGATGCTTACCGCCCTTCCTGGCTGACGTATGTCAATGAGGGTTTCAAGAATATCCACAACATCGGCGGCAAACAATTGGTGCTTTCGCCCACCTGGACTTTCACCCACGAAACGCCACCGATTTTGCAGCCAGCGGCCGGAAAAGATCCCCTGGCCTTTGATACCCATGCCTTGCTTCAGCAGGCCAGGACTAATCAATTAGAAGGGGTCTTGTTTCCGCGTGTACGTGCCAACAAAACCTTGAGCAAATGGTGGACAGAAGCCAAACGGGATGACAGCTGGTGGCAAAGCTGGTTTGACCGCTATACGGAATTCTTGCTGCATCACGCAGCGCTGGCCCAACAAACTGGCACTTCTGCCGTCATTTTGGGAGACCCAGGGGTTGCCCCCGCCTTCCCAGGAGGCAAGCTCAGTGACGGCAGCCCTTCGGGTGTGCCAGATGATGCAACTGCCCGCTGGGTGAACCTAATCAACCAGGTGCGCAACTTCTATAAAGGTGAGATTCTATGGGCGGTCAACGCCGCAGATGCACCGCCTCCGCAAGAAATTTTAACCCGGGTAGATCGGATCTACGTTTTGTGGGCTGTGCCCCTTTCTGCGTCGATGGAACTGGACCCGGCTGCGATGGCTGTGGAAGCGGGGCATCAATTAGACGAAAAAGTGCTTCCGCTGGTGCAGTCCACTGGCAAGGGGATTGTGTTGGGACTGGAATACCCGTCGGCACAAGGATCTGCCAGCGGCTGTGTTTTGGCGAAAGACTCCTGCGTGCGCTTCGATAATTTGTATCCGTTTCACACTGACCAGCCAGATGCGATCCTGAGTCTGGATGAACAAACCCTGGCCTATAACGCTATGCTGGCCGCCGTTAATCAACGCGAGTGGATCACGGGTATACTCAGCCGCGGTTTTTTTGTCCCGGTCTTGTTGGTGGATAAATCCGCTTCGGTTTACGGCAAACCGGCAGCGGATGTTCTTTGGTATTGGTTTCCCCGGCTGTCTGGACAGTCGGAATCATGAGTTCCTATGAGGAGGATGTGCTCTAATGAAATCTGAAAGCCTTGTGGGCGTTACAAGATTGGAAGATCAGGGGTTAAAGCACCTCAAAGCTGCTTTATTTAATCTACCCCCTGCCGCCCTGGTGGAACAATCGATTGAACGGAGCGAGGCCATTTTATCCAATTCGGGCGCGGTGATTGTGAACACCGGGCAGTTTACCGGCCGGTCACCGAACGATAAGTTCGTGATTCAGCACAACACAGACCAAGATAAAGAGATCTGGTGGGGAAAAGTGAATGTGCCCATGCCTGAGGAGGCTTTTGACCGTCTGCATCAGAAGATGCTGGCCTACCTGCAAGGGCGTACTGTTTTCGTCAAAGACATGATGGTGGGTGCGCACCCCGATTACAAGCTCCCCATCAGGGTGATTACCGAAAAAGCCTGGCAGGCCCTATTCTCTCACGATTTGTTCATCCGCCCGACCGCGGAGGAACAGGCCACCCACATACCCGCATACACCATCCTGGTTTGTCCGGACTTTCAGGCGGAACCCAAAGTGGACGGAACCCGTTCCTCGACCTTTATTCTGGTCAACTTCCAGAAAAAACTGGTGCTGATCGGCGGTACTCACTACGCAGGTGAGATCAAGAAGTCCGTTTTTACGGTGATGAATTATGAAATGCCGCGCCGAGGTGTACTCTCTATGCACTGTTCGGCCAATGTCGGCAGCAAAGGTGATGTAGCCCTATTTTTTGGCCTTTCGGGCACAGGGAAAACCACCCTTTCCTCTTCACCTGACCGTCAACTGATTGGGGACGATGAACACGGCTGGTCCGACACAAGCATCTTCAATTTTGAAGGGGGATGCTATGCCAAAACTATTCGCCTGAAGCCCGAACTGGAGCCGTTGATTTGGGATGCTTGCCAGCGTTTTGGTTCGGTTCTCGAAAACGTGGACTATGACGCAGACAGCAGAAAAATTGACTTTGATTCGGAACGGTTCACCGAAAATACCCGCGGCGCGTACCCATTGGATTACGTGGCTAACCATGTGGAAAGCGGTTATGCTGGTCATCCCGAAAATATCTTCTTCCTGAGCGCAGACGCTTTCGGCGTGCTGCCCCCCATCTCTAAGTTGACCCCTGAACAGGCCATGTATTATTTCCTGTCTGGCTATACCTCAAAACTGGCGGGCACGGAAAAAGACTTAGGCAGCGAACCGCAGGCAACCTTCTCCACTTGCTTTGGTGCCCCCTTCCTGCCCCTACACCCTGGCCGCTACGCCGATCTTTTGGGGGAGAAAATCCAAAAGCATCAGGTGCGCGTGTGGCTAATCAACACCGGTTGGTCTGGCGGCGCTTACGGTACCGGATCGCGCATCAAACTGCCGTATACGCGCGCCATGATCCGCGCCGCGCTCAAGGGCGACCTGGATCACATCGCTATGCAGAAGGATCCCTATTTTGGTCTTTCGGTTCCGGTCAGCTGTCCGGATGTACCCGCCGAGATGCTGCTGCCCCATATGCTGTGGAAAGACACCGCTGCGTATGAAAAGCAGGCCCGCGGCTTGATCGGGAGCTTTGAAGAGAATTTCAAACAGTTTGCCCAACAAGTTTCAGTCGAGGTGGTGAAGGCCGGTCCGCACAACGCCTAAGCCAAACCAGTCAAACGTATATAAACCGCCAACAGCCGAAAAGGATCTGTTGGCGGTTTCAATTGGGCTGACCGCTAGGGGCGGTAAAGAAGGAAAATGGCAGCCAGGATTAAAAACGGCGCATAGGGAATGGCGGTGAACATTTGATATTTGCGCCGCAGAACAGCCGCCAGGATGATGCCGGCACTGGTGATACCCCCCAGCAAGATGCCAAACAGCAGTCCCAGGGTAATTCCTGGCCAGCCCAGAATGAGGCCCAACACCCCGCTCAAGTTCACATCCCCAAAACCCAGGGCAACCTCTTCCACTTTCTGACCGCGTCGTTTAGAGATAAAACGCGCAAACAGCTCGCCGAAATAGTACAGCACCAGCATGATGCCAAAACCCACTGCACCACCAATGAGGGTTGTGGTCAGACCGTGCAGGTGCCAACCCAAGGCAAACCCACCCAAAGCCCCTGCCAGACTCACTGGGTGTAATATGATGCGGTACTCCAGATCGGTGACGGCCACCAGGGCAAAATAAGCCAGCAGCAGGCTGCCCATCCAAAAACCCAGGCGCGGAGGCGTCCACAGCCACAAGGCCAACGCAGCCAGTGGGAAGCCAATGAGCACAATCCAGGTACGTACAGAAGCATGTGCTTGACAGTCGCTGCAAGTGCCTGGCCAAAGAAACTGTACCCACGGCAGGGGTGCGTGGCAAGCGGTGCAGACAGGGGAAGTGAACTTACGGTGAATAGGCAGCACATCGGCCAAATAATTCACACAGCACCCCAAACCGTAACCGAACAAGAGTATGCCAATCCAGGCAAGGTTCATGATTACGCCGCCTGTGCCGCTGTTGTTTCAGTAGCCGCCCGCTGCGCCATTTGCCGACGCAGAACCCGCACATCCCGCGGTACAAAATAAGCGGTCAGCAGGAAAAAGATGAAGCAGAGCGCCCATGCGCTCAGGCAAATCCACAAAATGGCAGATTGCAGTGAGAAAGCATCCGCGATAATCCCTGCGATCAGGGGAGCCAGGGCCGAGCCGATGGATTCAGAAAAGCTTAGTAATGCGTTGGCCGTGCTGCGCACCTCCGGCAAGGTTACATCATAAACCGTGGAAAGCACATTCGGAGAGGCAAAGGGGATGAACAAAGCTGTTGCGCATAACAGCACCATAAACAACCCGGTTTGCTGGTTTGGAACATTCATGGTGAAGTACAAGAGCACGGCGCCGATGATAACCCCAATTGAGGAGACATATGCTCTACCTCGCGGCGTGCGCTTAAACCACAGATCGCCCAACGCCCCACCCAATGGATACCCCGCAGCCAGGATGAGGATCGCCGGAACCATGGTAATCAGGATGGTGTTTTCTGCGTAACCGCGGTCTTTTTCCAAATAAGCAAAAAACCAGTATGTGATTACGTTCCAGGGGAACACCCCAAAAAAACCCTGCACAAACAGCAGGATCAAACTGGGCTTTTTGACCAAGTCGCGTGCGATTTTCCATTCAAAGCGGTAAATCCCAATCTCTGCCAAATTTTCCAATTCAGGTTCACTTTGACCGCGCGGCGGATCCTTGACCCAGATGAAAATACATACAGCTAAAACAATACCCAGACTGCCGGTAATGTAAAAAATGGCACGCCAGCCGATGACACCGCCCAAAAGCAGCGCCAAAACCATCCCCAATAGATATCCAAAGGGCATGGTCAGTTGAAGCAAGCCGTAGATCTTTCCCCGTACCTGCGGGCCAAAGTAATCTGAGATCAGGCTGTACAGGCCTGGGTAACTGGAGTCGTCCACCCCCGTTGAGGCGCGGCTAGCCACGAACCAGCCATAAGTTGGCGCAACTGCGCTGAACCAGGTGGTGATGCCCCAAATCAACGAGGCCAGAGCCAGCAGGCGTGCGCGTGCATAGCGGTCATAAAGCCACCCCCAAAGTGGGTATAATACAGCACCGACAATTAGCGCACCTGTGAATACAGCCCCCATTTGGGTTTGTGTAATTTGAAATTCTTCAATAATGTCTACCGTCAGCGGCCCAATTAAGAGGCGATCGGATTGATGCAGGAGCATGAAAGCGAAGAAAATCCAAACGGCAATCCAACGTGATTTTTGAGTGGGCATCGCGGATTTCACTCCTGAGTTTATGGATCATTGGGGACAGCAACCATTTCAGCTATAAGTAAGAGTATAATCTGGAATATGAGGAAAGGCAAACTGTCCGCTTGTTCCTGATTTGTCAAGTCCCTTATGAGGTAGTCTGTTGGCCAATTCTCGCTTTCCAGCTCTGCAATTTCGAAATTACCGGATTTTTTGGTTTGGACAGTTCGTGTCGCTGATCGGCACCTGGATGCAAAGCACCGTCCAGCCCTATTTAGCGTATCAATTAACCGATCAACCCATCTACCTGGGCCTGGTTGGGTTTGCCAATACTCTGCCTGCCTTTTTATTCATCCTACCTGCTGGGGTCATTATTGAAAGGCTGAACAAGCGCAAAACCGTCATCACCATGCAAATTGTGATGATGCTGCAGGCCTTTACTCTGGCCTATCTGGCCATCACCCACCAGGTGACCATTTGGCACATTGTGGGCTTGACTTTCATTCTGGGATTTGCCAATTCTCTGGAAATCACAGCACGCCAATCCATGCTAATTGAGCTGGTGGATCGTGAGTCCCTGCCGAACGCAATCGCACTGAACTCCACTATTTTTAACGCTGCCCGTGTGATTGGCCCATCTCTCTCCGCGCCGTTCTTGATGCTGCTTCAAAATACTGGAGAAGGTTGGGCTTTTTTTGCGAACGGAGTCTCTTATCTGTTTGTCATTATCGGGCTGTTTATCATCAAAACCAAACCCAAACAATTGGCGGAGAACAATCACCGCCTGAGCGTGGCAGACTTTGTAGAAGGCCAGAAATTTATCCGCAGCACGCCGATTATTCTGTTCATCCTCATGCTGGTTGCCATCCCCAGTTTTTGGGGGTTCCCTTTTGCTCAGCAAATCCCGGTTTTTGCCCGTGACGTTTTGAAAGCCGTGGGGGATACCAACGCTATCGTCGCCGGGCGAAACAGTCTGATGGTCACCACACAGGGTGTGGGTGCTCTCATCGCTGCGCTGACCCTGGCTGCTTTCAGCAGCATCCGCCATAAAGGACGCCTGCTCATGGTCGGTCAGATCGTCTTTGCGATTGGGCTGATTGGGCTGGGCTTTAGCCGTTCGCTTTACCAGGCGGTTCCGTTCATCCTTATGATGGGCTGGGGAACTGTGACACAGCTGGCACTGGCCAACACCTTGATCCAGTTAACCGTGCCTGATCACCTGCGCGGTCGGGTGATCAGCAGCTACCTGTGGGTGATGAACGGCATTGCCCCCTTTGGCAGTTTGTTTTTGGGTTGGCTAGTACAGACAGTTGGAGCCTCCACAGCCGTGATAATCAGCGGTTCGGTTTGTCTGGTGGGGTATTTGGGATTTCATTATATCCGTCCCGATATTCGGCGCTGGGTCGGCTCATAGGACAGCCGTATGATGCCACCCTACTCTCCCCTGGAACAAGTCCTATCCCGCTGGCAAAATGAGCCTGGGATCACCGCGAATATTGTTGAAATCCGGGAAATTCCAGCCAGAGAGGCTGTATACGGTGAGCTGCCGGAGGATCTTCACCCAGGGCTAAGGCGCGTCTTAGAATCCTCCGGAATTGTCCGTATTTACAGCCACCAGGCCGCTGCATTTGAGGCCGCATCCACCGGTTTAAACGTCGTCATGTCCACCGGTACCGCCAGTGGAAAATCCTTGGGCTACCAACTGCCGGTCTTGAATACCTTGCTGAATGATCCTTCTGCCAGAGCGTTATTCCTGTTTCCCACCAAAGCCCTGGGCAATGACCAAGTGCGGAGCATCACAGAGTTTTTGCAAACCCTCAACCCCATCAGCGGAACCGCTCCTATTCACGCTGCTGCCTATGATGGGGATACTCCTGCCTCTCAGCGATCCTCCATTCGCACCCAGGCGCGCATCCTGCTGACGAACCCCGATATGCTGCATATCGGCATCCTGCCTCACCACACCAACTGGGCTGATTTCTTCCGAAACCTGCGCTATGTGGTCATTGATGAAATCCACATCTACCGCGGTGTGTTTGGGGCGCATTTGGCCAATTTAATGCGCCGTCTGAAGCGTATCAGCCAGTTTTACGGGGCATTTCCCAACTTCATCATGACCTCAGCCACCATCTCGAACCCGCAGGAACACGCTGAACATCTGGTCGAAGCGCCGGTCACCCTCATTGACCAGGACGGTTCGCCTACCGGACGGCGTTTCTTTCTAATTTACAACCCGCCCGTCATCAACCCCGACCTGGGACTGCGGCGTTCCGCGGCATCCGAAAGCGTGCGGCTGGCGCAAGATCTGTGGGCGGCTAAGATGCAGACTCTCATTTTCGTCCGATCACGCCGGGCGGTGGAAATTATACTGCGTGATCTGCGCGATAAAACCAATTCCAGCGATGTTGAGGGGTATCGCAGCGGTTACCTCCCCCAGGAACGTCGAGCCATTGAAGACGGTCTGAAGCACGGCGATGTTCGCCTGGCTGTTTCCACCAATGCCCTGGAGTTGGGTGTGGACATCGGCGGGATGAACGCGGTAATCCTGGTCGGCTACCCCGGCAGTATCGCCACCATACGGCAGCAAGCTGGGCGGGCCGGGCGGCGGTTGGGCGACGCCCTGGCGGTGCTGGTGGCTTCTGCCGCCCCGCTGGATCAATACCTGGCCCGCCATCCCGAATACGTATTAGATCGTTCGCCTGAACACGCCTTATTAAACGCCGACAACCTGGTGATTCTCCTTCAGCACCTGCGCTGTGCAGCATTTGAGCTCCCGTTTCACGAATCTGAAAGATTCGGAGCGGTCCCATGGGACGTGCTGCAAGGATTGATGAAATTTCTCGCAGCGGATCGCCAGGTTCATCATTCCAACCAATGCTATTTCTGGATCAGCGATCAATATCCCGCTAATACCGTTTCTTTGCGCACAGCTTCGGCAGCCCCTTTTCGCTTGCTCTCCACCCAAGATCCCCTCCGAATGGAAACGATCGGCGAGGTAGATGAGGCCAGCGCAAATTGGATGGTACACCCCGGTGCTGTATATCTGCATGCCGGCCGCAGCTATCAGGTGGAGGCATTGGATTTCGAACAGCGCCAGGCACACCTCCGCCCAGTAGAGCTGGATTACTTTACCGAGCCTATCCGAAAAACCACCGTCCAGAAAATTTCCACTCTCAAAGAAGAAGAGATCCCCGGTGGCATAAAAGGATACGGAGAGCTTTTGGTGACCACCCAAGTGGTCGGTTACCGTGAGATTCAATGGTTTACGCGCGAAACCCTGCGCATGGTGGATCTGGAAATGCCGGCAGCTCGCCTGCGCACCGTGGGTTATTGGGTCTATCTGAACGATGCCAGCCTGGAGCAACTGAAGCAAAGCGGCTTCTGGCGCAGTGACCCAATCCAATATGGGCCAAACTGGGAGCGTCAGCGTCAGCTCGCCCGCCAGCGAGACCGCTGCATCTGTCAGGCCTGCGGCGCTGCCGAGGGTAAGAGCCCTCATCATGTGCACCACAAAACCCCCTTCCGCATGTTCACATCCGCAGTAGAGGCCAACCGTCTGGAGAATTTAATCACCTTGTGCCCATCCTGTCATCGGCAAGCTGAAGCACAGGTTCGGGTACGAAGTGGATTGGCGGGCTTGAGCTACCTCATACGCCAGATAGCGCCCCTGATCCTGATGTGCGACCTCAACGACATCGAAACCCACGTTGATCACGAATCCATTTTTTCTGAAACCTGCCCTGCCGTGGTTCTCTACGATCAGGTACCAGACGGCATCGGCCTGAGTGAGAGTGCATTTCAGGAACATCTGCTGCTCATGGCGCAGTGCCGTGATCAGCTTGTGCACTGTAGTTGTCCAGACGGCTGCCCGAGCTGCGTGGGGCCGTCTCCAGAAAACGGTTTCGGCGGTAAGCCCGAAACGCTGGCCATCCTCAATATACTGGTTCCTTTTGAGGATCAAAATTAATGGAATCGCTATTTGACCGTCTGAAATCATTAGGGGTACAGGTAGGTGCAAAAGAAGCCTCTACCCGCCCTCCAGAATCAGAGTCTAGGAAGTATTCTATCCAAGAGGTGGTTGACGGCGAAGAACTGCTCACCCCATTTGGGTCGGTGTTCGTCAGTCGGAAATTCTACGGGCCAGAAACCCTGCAGGGCTCGGTGCCGCTGTGCGAATTTCGCGATGTGGAAATATTGGCCGAGTGGAACCACACCCCAGAACTTAAGCGTCAGCACCCACATTCCTACCTCTTTCTGGATGCTGAAACCAGCGGGTTATCCGGGGGGGCGGGAACTTTTGCGTTCCTGGTGGGAATTGGTTTTTTAACCCCCCAGGGATTTGAACTCCACCAGGTTTTTCTACGTGACCCCGGGATGGAGGCCGCATTTCTGGCTTATATCGAGCAGCTGGCCGCGCGATTTAAAGTGATTGTGTCCTTTAACGGCAAAGCCTTCGATATTCCGCTGCTCAACACGCGTTTCACCTTATACGGCTTTCAAAACGTTTTTTCAGAGCACGCCCATGTGGATCTCCTCCAGTTAGCGCGCCGATTGTGGCGAGACCGACTGCCCAGCCGCCGTTTAGGCAGTCTGGAGAATGAAATTCTTGGCCTGGAGCGCACCGCCGAAGAAGTCCCCGGCTGGATGGTTCCTGAACTGTACATTGACTACCTCGATCATCAAGACGCCCGTCCGCTGCAAAGGGTTTTTTACCATAATGAGATGGACATCGTTTCGATGGCGGCACTTTTCCACCTATGCGCGGATATTCTAGCGCAGTCTGACCCCATTCGCTCCCTTCCCGGGCTCGATCGAGCCGCCTTGGCGCGGTTGTATGAGGAACTAGGCCGCATTCCTCAGGCGTTGGCCTTATACGAAAGCGCTCTGCAGCAAGGTGATTTGCCGCCGATTCATTTCGCGCAGACCCTCCACCGCTACGCCCGAATTTTCAAACGCCGCGGCGATTGGCAAACTGCCGCCGATCTTTGGAAACGCGCCGCAGAACTTGGAGATGCTGAAGCCTGCATTGAATTGGCCAAATACTGCGAACACCAGCTCAGCAAGCCTTCCGAAGCGCTCAGCTGGGCTCAACGCGCCCTACAAGCCGGCATCCCCCCACATTGGACCCCCGCGCAATGCCGTGATTTTGACAGTGAAATCCAAAAGCGGCTTTCCCGCCTGAAACGTCTGCTCACCCCGTGATAGAATTAAGGTATGGCTCAATCTGATTCGATCCGGTGGGATAAGCGTTATCAGGATCCGCAATATGAACATCCGCTTCCACCGCGGCGGCTGCTGGTGGAAAACGTGTCCCTGCTGCCCAAAGGAGGCCGCGCGTTGGATATTGCCGCCGGCACAGGAAGAAACGCGCGGTTTCTAGAGCAGCACGGCTTCCAAGTGATCGGTGTGGATGTTTCCTGGCAGGCATTGCGCCGCGCAGCCCGCTTCGCTCCCACTTCGCATTGGGTGCTGGCCGACCTGGAGTGCTTTTCCATTCCAGAATGCGCTTTTGACCTGATCTTGAACTTTTATTATCTGCAAAGAAATCTTTGGCCCGTCTTCTGCCAGGCGCTTCGCCCAGGCGGATTGCTATTTCTGGAAACTTTAACTCAAGACATGCGTTTACGGCGGACCGATCTCCAAGACTGTAATTTGCTTGCCGCTGGTGAGTTAAAAACTGCTTTTCCGAACATGGAAACCCTCTATCATTCTGAAGGTTGGTTTGAATCGGATCACGGAAAACAAAAAGCCGTGGCGAGTTTAATTGCGCGGCGGCCTATGGAAGGAAGATAATTATGGAAGACCTGTACGAAGTCGTTTATCACGCCGAAGGGCCTTTGGAAGCATCAATGATCCGTCTCTATCTGGAATCGTTTGGCATCCGCGCATTAACCTCTCAGGAAAGTGTCGGCCTGACCTATGGTCTCACGGTGGGACCGCTGGGGGTGTCCAAAATTTATGTACCTCGTGAAAGCGCGGCGGATGCTCGTAGAATCCTCCAGGAACTGGACGAGAAAATGGGTGTTTCAACTCTGCTGGCCAAAAGTCTGCGAGCCCTCCAACAAGAAAAGCGAAAACCTCTGCGCGGGCACATGCAAAACCACGCAAAAGGTCTTCGCCCTTATTATGCAAAACGGATTCGCTATTAAGCGGACAACTGCTCCAGACTGTCTTTCAAAACCGCCTGAAAGGCCTCCATCAATGCTTTCGTAACTTTACCCGGACGGCCGTCTCCAATGATCGTTTGATCCACCTGCACCACTGGCAAAATCGCCCGGCTGGCGCTGGTGATAAATGCTTCATCCACCTGAGCAATCGTTCGCAGCGGAGGTGGCTCCAAATGAATGCTAACCCCCAGATTGCGAGCCGCTTCAAACACCATCATACGGGTAATCCCTGATAATACTCCCTCTTCTGCAGTCCAGATTTCGCCTTTTTGGATCGCAAAGAAATTGCTGCTCAATCCCTCCAGTATCCGCCCCTTTGCATCCACCATGAGAATCTCTTCCACCTTTTGCTCCGATGCCTGCACAGTCTTCTGGGCAGTATGCAAAAAAGCGGTCAATTTGGCTTTGGGGTTACTACGCTGCATCTTCCGGGTGAGGGTGCGAATGCCGTATAGATAGGCCTCCGGCGGCGGGGTTTTCAGCGGCTCCAGGCTGATATACACATCCCCAATGTGTTGGGACAAATCCATCGTCAGCCGAACTCGGGCTTCATCCTTAGGATACTGCTGCAATGCAAGAGCCAGAGCTTTTCGCAATCCAGTCTCATCAATCGTCACCGGCCGCGAAAGGGTCAAGAAAGCAGTTTCTTGCAGGCGGCGAAAATGCTCGTCAAGTTTTGGAACCCAATTCCGCTGATAGGTCCGAAAAGTCGTGTAAGCCCCTTCGGGCAAAATACCCGAGGCCTGATTTAACCCAATCACAGAATCAGGAAGAGGAATTGCACTTAAAAGCGGTTCGCCGCCAAAATTCACCTTCCAGGCTGCAGTATCATTCATTCAGACGGTTCTCCATTTTCAATAAATTGAGAATTCTCACGGGCATAATCTTCACGTGTATCTACATCCCGCAGGATGGAATCCGTTTCCACTTCAAAGTACATCGTTTGCAGAGCATGGGCAGTTAGAAAACTTCGCATGGTCGCACTTGGCGGCAAACTGGCGATCTCATCCCACAGCTCACGGGCGATCACCCAGGGGTGTCCGCGCCGCATCTGGTAGGAGGGCACCAGCAAAAGGGGCAGCTTTTCTTGATACAACGCCAACAACCCAACTACGATGCCTGGTTCGATCTGCGGTTGATCGCCTAAAGCAACCAGGCAAGCACTCACATCTGCTGGTAAGGCTGCCAGCCCTACCTGAAGCGAGGTCAGCATCGATCCATTTTCATATTGTGGATTTACCACACAGGTTGCCGGGTGTCCTTGTAGAGCTGTGGAAATATCCGTATGCGCGCCGCCAGTAACGACCACGATTGGATTGGCCCCAGCGTTGTAAAGTACATCCACGACCCTGGAAATCACCGTATGGCTTTTGCCCCACGGCAAAATCAATTTGGGTTCGCCCATGCGCTGCGATAGTCCCGCCGCCAGGATGACTGCACCGATCGGATTCATCATCATTCAAGCGATTTTCGCGCGTAGCTCTGGCCGGCTCAAGATAGCTTCCAGCACACCGCCACCTATTGCCAGGGATTTATCCGACACTAAATAGCAATACTTGGGTTCGCCGCGTGGGTCCAGGTCACCGATCTTCATACCCGCCTCTACCGGAAGTCCGCTCATCAGGATACCGCGCAGCACGCCGAACCACGGCGCCCGGATCTCATGTCCCGCAACCCGCGCGATCAGCTCCCCCTTTTGAATCAGACTGCCGATGGGTGGAATTACCTCGATCTCACCATCCACCGGCGAACGCAGCACACGGTCAGCTTCATGATTCAGCACAGCCTCAGGCGTGCGCGTGTCGCTCTGCGCCTGTCCCTGCCAGTAAACCCGTCCCATGCAGTGGCCGCGGTTGGTTTCCACGACCGCATGGCAGTCTTGCCCGGCAGTAAACCCTGGCCCAATACCAACTACAAGAGCAGCAGCATCCAGGCCGGTCTCCGGAGGCTGTTTCAGCATCCGGCAGTCTATCAGAACATCTGGCTGGTAAGCAGTCAGACAAGTCAGTTCAGGATCTACCAACACAGCCACAGCGCCCTGTTGATAAACTGCTTCAGCATCGTCTGATCTTTGAATGAGCTGCCCACGGATCCCTTCAACGGCGACGCCCCCCTGGTACACAGCTTGACCAAAAGACACCAATCGTCGCACCATCACAGGGGTCGGCAGCTCCGTGATGAGGACTTTGGCTCCTGCACGGTACAAACGTAAAGCAATGCCGCTGGCAAGGTCCCCCCCACCGCGGATCAGCACTTTGATGCTCACAATAAGCCTTCCCTTAAAACGTTATTTGCCTTGTTGCAAGCCTTCCAGGACCCGTTCTGGGGTCAGCGGAAAACGGTCAAACCACACACCGGTCGCCGCATGCAGTGCCGCGGTGATAGCTGGAACCAGCGGTAAGAACGGCATTTCGCCCATACCGCGCGCCCCCCACGGGCCGATGGGGTCAGGGTGCTCGATAATGACAGACTGCACCTGTTCGGGAATATCTAGCACGGTAGGAATCAGGTACGTGGACAGCGTTTTGGTGAGGACCTCTCCGTTTTGCTGGATGAAGTTTTCCAAGATCGCGTATCCCGCAGCCTGAACCACAGCGCCCTCGATCTGCCCCTGAACCAGGCGCGGATTGATCGCCTTTCCGACATCATCTGCACAAATCACGTTCAGCAAACGGACCTGACCGGTTTCGGTATCAACTTCAATATCCGCTACTTCGGCTACGTAGCCATAGGAGAAGTTCGGTTCCGATTTACCAGTTTCTGGGTCGTACGGCGTGGTTTTCGGCGGCCGGTATTGGAAGGTAGCGCGCGCAGGACGTTCTTCGTTCGTCCATTTTTGCAGAGCTTCCTGCGCTGCCCCGCGGATGGCGTTTCCGGCCATGAAGGTCATGCGTGAAGCCGAGACACTCCCGGAATTATCAGTCACGGCGGTATCAGAAGCTACCAGTCGCACTTTGGTCAAGGGCAGTCCCAGGGCTTCTGCCGCCATTTGTAAGAAGACGGTATGCGCACCCTGCCCAACCTCGGCTCCGGCATGGTACAGGACTGCCTCTTCGATTTCTTCTTTCCCATGCAGTTCAATCGTAGCCCAACAATTTTCCGGCGCACCAAACGAAAAGCCCACGTTTTTAAACGCGCAGGCAAATCCGCGGCCGCGCTTCTTGTGTGTTGAGGGTGTCTGCAAAGGGCTTTGATTCTTAGGCAGCATGAAATTCTCACCCTCCTGCTGCCAGCCCGCTTTTTTAGCGCAAGCCTCCACGACTTCGTGGATGCTGACGCCCTTCGGGAGTGGCGTCCCCACCGAAAGCAGCGACCCTTCCTGCAGCAAGTTCCGACGCCGAATTTCCACCGGGTCCATCCCCAACGTCTCGGCCAGCTTGTTCATCTGCGATTCCGCAGCAAAAGCGCCTTGCGGGCCGCCAAATCCGCGGAAAGCCCCATTGGGAATAGAATTGGTGTAAATCG
This sequence comes from Levilinea sp., assembly GCA_029975215.1. Classification (GTDB taxonomy): domain Bacteria; phylum Chloroflexota; class Anaerolineae; order Anaerolineales; family Anaerolineaceae; genus Levilinea. The sequence continues at coordinate 141,215 of JARKPO010000067.1, read as the reverse complement.
CGTAGGAATCAACGCGCACATTTGGAATTTCATACGGCCCGGTGCACATTAACGTGGCGTTGCCGAGCACCTTCGTGGACGTGTAAATATACGCCCCGCCATCTGCATACACATCCACGTCCGCTGCAATAACCTTCCCCTCTCGGGTCGCCCCCCAACGCGTGTGAATGTGATATGGATGGCGTTTGTGGTGCCCAAACATCGACTCTTCGCGCGTCCATACAATTTTCACCGGACGGTGAATGCCGCGTTCGTTCAGGCGCAGGACTGCCAAACCTAAGACAATCTGCACCGACATATCCTCACGCCCGCCAAACGCACCGCCAATTGCCGGGTAAATCACGCGAACTCGCTCAACCGGCAAGTTTAAGGCATGGGCAATCTGTTCTTGATCCTCATGCGTCCATTGTCCGGCCACGACTACCGTGATGCGCCCCTCTTCGTCCATATACCCCAGCCCAGCTTCCGGCTGTAAAAAGGCATGTTCCTGGGCTGGTGTGTCGTATACACCTTCAACGACAACATAGGCTTCCTTGAGAGCCGCCTCCACATCTCCTTTGCGGATGCGGTAATGCCCAAACACATTCGATCCGCGGTCTGGGTGCAGTAAAAACGCATCGGGGCTCATCGCTGCCAGAGGATCTGTGATAATCGGCAGATCTTCATATTCCACCTGGATCATATCGCGAGCCTGAGCCGCAATAGCTTCCGTTTCCGCCACGATCACAGCCACCTGATCACCAACAAACCGCACCCGGTCTGTGAACGGCTTGCTGGCACCGGGGCCGCACAGCACCGGCTGATCGGCAACAATCAAGCCATATTCATTGACCGGCACATCTTTGGCAGTCAAAACCGCCAATACCCCAGGCATCTGTTCAGCCTGGCTGGTATCAATTCGCTTTACAATCGCATGCGGTCGATGGCTGAACAGGATCTTCATATGAACCTGCCCATCCATCCGAATATCGCCAGGGTACAGTGCTTCTCCTCGAACCTTGCTGACCGCGTCTACTCGCTGAACAATCTTTCCCACCACCTCAGTCATCGCTGCCAGGCCTCCTAAACCCACGCACACAGATAATAAAATCCAGGTTCTATTTATCGTTTGTAGCGTTTCCCACGATACTGTACTGGCGGCACATCATACGGCCCATACCGCGGGGGAGCAAACATCTGGTAAAGCGCAAAAGAAAAAAGCGAAAAAACCGCGAAGAGCAGGAACATGAGCACCAGCGTCAAACCAGCCTTGATGTAAAAATACGGCTCGATGATCGGCGAAATCATATCTGGCGTGATCCGAAGCCAATGGTATTGCTTGTTAAGATCAAACAACACCAACGCCCCAAAATAAGACAAAATGGGAATCAAGACAATCAGGGCAAACCCTACCCCCCGCCAAATCGGGTGAATTTCTCTGGTCTTGGGCTGCTGGTCTTGCCGACCGGTGTACGAGCTGTATTTACCCATGTTTACCCTCGCTGAGCCGCTTTATCAATCGCCTGAATGATCTTGTAATATCCTGTGCACCGACATAGGTTGCCGGTAATCCCCTGTTGAATTTCTTCCAGCGTCGGGTGTGGGCGTTCTTCCAGCAGTTTAACCGCAGACATCACAAAGCCGGGCGTACAGTAGCCGCATTGCACCGCATCCTCAGTGACAAACGCTTCCTGTACAGGGTGCAGTACATCTGCCTCTGAGATGCCCTCAATCGTGCGGATATCCGCACCATGGGCACGGCCCGCCGGAACCAGACAGCCCATCACCGCAATTCCATCCAGATACAGGGTACACGCCCCGCACTCCCCTTCACCGCAGCCTTCCTTGGAGCCAATGAGGCCCGCATCTTCGCGCAGCAAATGCAGCAGCGTTTTTTCGTATCCGCCGGCAAAGGAATACCGCTTTCCGTTTATGGTCGTTTCAATCGGCTGCGTTCCGGCAAATTGAACCATCTTTTCCAGACGGCTAGGAACATTGACCGGCTTTCCCCACAGCAGGATTGGCGATTCTGGCAAGTTTGCGTGCTCTGCATGGTTGTGAATGGCTTCCAACGCCCGTTTGGTAATTAACCGCGCCATATGACTGCGGTAAACCGCTGAGCTGCGCAAATCGTTGATCGGCTTCGCGGCTTCTCTGGCCAGCTCTCCCGCCTGCTCAATAACCTCTGGAGTCAACGCCTTTCCAACCAGGAACCGCTCTGCCTCCGCGGCGTGAATGATCACCGGAGCAACCGCGCCCAGGGTAATCACCGCGTTTTGAACAATCCCGCTTTCCAGGCTTAACACCACAGCCACGTTGACCAATGAAATGGCCTGCGCGCGTCGAAGCGCAAATTTGATGAACATACCGCGCTGGCCAGAGCGCATGGCGGGAAAGAAAATGTCGACCACCATTTCATCGGGGCGCATCACCGTCTTGCGCACACCGGTATAGAACTGCGCCAGGTCCACCACGCGTTCCCCAACCGCAGAGCGTAAGCACAATTTTGCGCCCAGCGCCATCAGAGGAGAAATCGTATCATTGGCGGGTGAAGCCGTGATTAAGTTGCCGGCCACCGTCCCTCGATTTCGAATTTGTGGGGAACCCACCTCCCAGGCCGCCAGAGCCAGTGGCAGAGCATATTCCTGAATCAGCTTGGAGCCCACGCAGTGGTTATGGGTAACCAACGGTCCCATGTGGATGGTGTTGTCTTCATCCATTTGGATCACATCCAAGCCCGGGATGCGGGATATATCCACGAGCGTCTCAATTCCCTTACGCTGTCCGCGTTCTAACTCTAAGACTAAATCCGTACCACCCGCAACAATGCGAGCTTTTTCACCCTCCCGCGCAAGGATTTCAAGGACTTCTTCAACGGTTGTTGCGTTGATGTAGTTTTTCCACATAGTTCCTCCGCCGCTTAGTGTTTCATACTTTTTCCCGTACCGCCATTTTGTACCATGATAATCTCAGCCAGAATGCTTACCGCAATTTCTTCAGGGGTCTCTGCATGCAGCTCCAGCCCAATCGGTGAATGCACCTTATCCAGTTCAGATTCGGTGATATCTGTCGATTCCAAAATACCTTTGCGGGTGGTAATCCAACGCCGCCGGGAACCAATCACACCAATATATCTAACTGGCTGCCGCAGGAGTGCAGGCAGCCCCTCGATATCCACATCTGAACCGCGTGTGGTGAGCAGTACATACGTAAAGCGATTCATTTCAAGGTGCTGCGGAATTTCCTGCATAGGGACGCAAAGGTACAAATCCCCATCCGGGTTTTCCTCCGGTGTACACAGTTCAGGGCGGTCATCCGAAATCACCACACGGAAATCCAGCCATTTGGCCAGATGCGCCACCGCCTTGCCCACATGCCCAGCGCCCACAATGACGACTACCGGCCTTGGAAGAATAGGTTCAACGAAGATATCCAACTGGCCTCCACAAATTCCCGGGTCGCCCGCTTGTGGGTTTGACATATTGTAGTGTAACACACGGTTCTTGCCGTCTTCAAGAGCTGCAAGGGCCTCTTGTAGAACACGGTTTTCCACCTCACCGCCACCCACCGTACCAATAAAGCTTCCGTCTGGGTACACCAACATCTTGCTTCCCGCATGTCGCGGCGTGGAGCCGTGAGTGTTCATAATGGTACAAACCACACCGGCTCCACCCCGTTTTTCTAATTCCGCTAATGCTTGATAAATTGATTCCATTTCTGCCTTATTCTTTTTTCTGCAGCGCCAACCACACCCGCTCCGGCGTCACTGGGTTGATATCCACATTCGCGCCGCATGCATCCAACACTGCGTTTCCTACAGCCGGGGCAACCCCATCCAGGGGGATCTCAGCCACAGCTTTCACCCCAAAGGGGTGCGAAGGCTCGAAGGTCTGAATGAACAGCGTGGACAGTTCCGGCATCTCATCCGATCGGAAAATATGGTAATCCACCAGGTTCCGCTCCAAAGCTGCGCCCTTCTCATCATAGAGCATTTCTTCGCAAACTGCGTATCCCAAAGCCTGGGTCATACCACCTTCCACCTGGCCAGAGGCGGTAATGGGATTCACGATCACGCCAGAATCAACTGCCATTAGCAGTTTGTCCACAATGACTTGCCCCGTCTCAAGGTCCACCGTCACCTCAGCGAACTGTGCAGCAAATGGAGGCGGAGAAACCGGTGAAACGTAAGAGCCGACCCCCATAATCTGTTCTTGATCCTTATGGTGTAAGGAATCATGCCCAACTTCTGAAAGAGTTACAAACCGCTTGTCTGGGGCAATTGCCTTGCGGTCTTCTAAATTAATCTCTTCGGGTCGAACCGTAGGTCCATCGCCTCGGTCATTTAGCATGCGCGCCGCACGGATCTTGATCCGTTCCGCCGCCTGCTCTGCAGCCCGCACCACTGCCGCCCCCGAAACATAGGTCGTGCTGGAAGCGTAGGCGCCCTTATCAAAGGGAGTAAAGTCGGTGTCCGAGGAGTAGACAATCATGTCCTCAATCGGAACCCCCAGCACTTCGGCCGCCATCTGTGCCAGCACCGTATCAGAGCCAGTACCCAGGTCAGTGGCCCCAATTAGCAGATTAAACGAGCCGTCATCGTTCATCTTGATGCTCGCTCCACCCATATCCAGGTACGGAATGGCCGTTCCCTGCATCACCATCGCCACGCCAATCCCGCGGCGCAAATGAGGCTTGCCCGGCACCGTATGCCATTCCGGGTTCCCAAACTTGGAATCCCAGCCCATTTCGGCACGCCCCTGGCGCACACAATCTTCCAGCCCTACCGTATGAATGATTTCGGGGTTAGGTTCGCGGCCTTCGCTCCATGCGGTACTGAAGGGATGCAGCTCTCCAGGGCGAATAGCGTTCTTCAGACGAAATTCCAACGGATCTAAGCCCAACTCGCGGGCGATTTTTTCCATGTGCCGCTCAACCGCCCAATATCCTTGAGGAACGCCGTATCCGCGGTACGCTCCCGATGGCGGATGATTGGTGTATACAATATCTGCGTGGAACCGGATGTTTGGCGATTTACGGTACGGCCCATCGCCCACATACAAAGCCATGGACTTGTGGCCGGTATTCCCCGTCACGGTCAAAGCGTGACAGCCGTATGCACCAGTGTCGCTGAGGGCGATCATTTCGTTCGCCGTGAGGGTGCCGTCCTTCTTAACGCCGGTTTTCATGTGAATCCGCATGGGGTGGCGCGAGCGGGAGGCTGTAAATTCCTCCTCGCGCGTGTACTCAAACAGGACCGGTCGGCCTGTGGCAATGGTTAAATGCGCCGCCACATCTTCGATCAGCACTTCTTGCTTACCGCCAAAGCCGCCGCCAATACGCGGTTTAATCACCCGGATTCGTTTCACTGGCAAACCTAATACCGGCGCCAGAATACGGCGCACATGAAAAGGCACTTGCGTGCTGGTTCGAATCACCATGCGGTCGTCTTCATCCCAATACGTAACCACCACATGCGGTTCAATATGGGCCTGCTGGACTTTGGGGACCTCATACTCCCCTTCAAATATATAATCTGCCTCTGCAAAACCCTTTTCGACATTCCCAATATCAATATGGATCTCGGCCGCCAGGTTCCGTTTCGGGTCAGAATCAGCAAAATTGACATATTCCGGCTCATCGTGCAAAATCACCGCACCGGGTTTCATTGCTTCTGCCGGGTCTAGCAGTAAGGGCAATTCCTCGTATTCAACTTCAATCAGCTTTAACGCCTGTTCGGCAATTTCAGCCGTTTCTGCGGCCACAAAAGCCACCCGGTCGCCCACGAAGCGCACTTTCTTATCCAAAGAGAACATATCCAGTGGCCCAGGGATCGGATCCGACTGTCCAGCGGTGGAGTAAACTACCCGCGGTATGTCCTCCCAGGTCAGCACAGCCGCCACACCAGGCAGCGCCCGCGCTTTGGACGCATCAATCTTCTTGATATTGGCGTGGGCCACCGGGCTGTGCAGAACTTTCGCCACCAGCATTCCGCGCATCTCCATATCTGCGGTGAATGCCGGCTTTCCCTGGACAAGTTTCACAGCATCAACCTTGATATCAGGCTGGCCAATGCGTTGGTACGGCTTAGTTTCTGAGGTATCCGTCCAAATCTGCGGCATAATGCGAGTTTGTGTCTCTAGTCCCGCGTCAGTGGATTCTTCTGGCTCAGGAATCTCAACAGAGGGTAATGGCTCACCGCTGTCAGGCATAGGCGCGTTGGAGGGCAGCAGTGGTTCCACTTTTTCGCCGCGCAGAACTGCTGCTGCGCGCTGCACCGCCTGCACCTGCTTTAGATAACCCGTGCAGCGGCACAAAACACCTGAAAGCACATCCCGAATTTGTTCTTCGGTAGGGTTTTTCTCTTTTTCAAGCAGTGATCGCGCCGCCAGTACCATTGCTGGGGTACAGTAACCGCACTGCACCGCGCCAACTTCAATGAACGCTTGCTGTATTGCGTCCAAACCGCTGGTCTGCTTCCACCCTTTACCTTCGCGTTCACCCGCATTCTGAACGGTTTGAATGGTGTGTCCCTCTGCCTGTGCCGCCAGCATTCCGCAGGAATTAACAGGCTTGCCGTTCAGCAGTACTGTGCAGGCTCCACATTCGCCGTTATCGCAACCCCCAAATTTCACTTCAAAGAAGCCTGCGTTCCGCAGGAACGTCAAAAGAGTGGTATGAGCCGGAACATCTTGTTCGACACTTTTTCCATTGATGTTCAGTGTGAGTTTCATCACTTCACCTCCACATCCCGCAAGCAGCGAACTGCCAACGTGGTTATTTCGTGCTCAATGAATTCTAATGTGTATCTGGGTACGAAATAATGGCTACACGCATTAACGGCAGCCTCAACCGCTCCGCTGCTGTCTGCTCCGTCCACCGCCAATACCGCTCGATCCATCAGTCTTCCGCCGATCACAATCCTTGTCCGCCCCGAAGGCCACTTCGCCGCAGCCGCCAAAACCAACGCTGGATCGGCTGGACTTCTCCCAACCGCATGATAGGCAGCTCGCGCATTCAACGGCAGGGTAATTTGTGTCATTAACGCCCCGACCGGCAAATCGGCTTTCTTCGTCGCCAGCCAATCCCCCAGGCTCACTTTTTTCCCGCCCGGCTCCCAGGATAATTGCGCATCCAGAGCCAAACACACCGCCGCGAAGGGGCTGCGTCCTCCCCCGCTGACCAGAGTCCCCCCAGCGGTTGCCATTTGTCGCAAATTGTAACTGGCCTCAGCCCGGATAGAGGCCGCCAAAACAGCCGGGGGCTGCGGATCTTCGAGCAACGCTTGCAGCTTCACGCCAGCCCCAATTTTCAAATGTTGCCCTTCAACCCGTATCGCATGCAGAGGCAATGCCTGGATATCTACCACTGCAATGGCCTGGTTCCGGTAGCGGCTCAGGCTTGTGCCGCCGCCCAGCGGAACCGTTGGCGGCGCATTTCGACCCAACAACGACAGAGCTTCTTCCATTGTATGAGGGCGGTGATATTCAATAATCATTGTTCACTCTCCTTGTCGGGACGTCTTGCCTGCCCATCAGACCTTTATAGCTCCAGCAAATGTACTGCCCACCCTTGAGAAGGAGACTCCCAAGGGTGGGGATCAGAATCGGTTCACTGGCCTTTGCGATTACTGAGTTGCAAAGGTGTCAATCAGCAAACGCACGTCCCCGCCCACAGGATACAGGATCGGGCAGGTGCAGCCGTTCTTAACATATTCAGCGACCTTCGCCTTGGCTTCCGACGGCGTTCCAGAGGCTGTGATGCGCAGGATCAATTCTTCTGGAACCAGGTGCTTGGCTTTTTGAATCTGCTCATGCGTGGCGGGCCAGCCCAAAATGGATTGGATCTCCGCCACAACATCCATCGAAACACCGGACGCCTTCGCAATATGGGGCTGCTGCGCCAGATATTGGGTCAGCAGTTCACGCGAAGTATCAATGGCCTTGTCATGATCTTCATCCACGGAGCAAACCACCAGCTGAGGTCGGTCAATGTCATCCAGGGTGCGGCCCGAAAGTTTTGCGCCCGCTTCCAACAATTCTAAGGCTTTGTGATTATATTCCGGCGGCACGCAGTAATTTAACACCGCACCGTCTGCAATTTCACCTGTCATTTCCATCATCTTATCGCCGGTTGCGCCAATGAAAATGGGCACATTTCGTGGTTCTCGGCGGCCGTGCACCACATCTAATTCGATCCCATCCACATTAATAAATTCGCTGTGGTAAGTAACCCTTTCCATGTTAAGCAATTTGCGCAGCACAATGACCGTATCCCGCATCGCCTGCAGCGGTTTCTTGCGGTCAATCCCTACATTTTTCGCCAGTGGATCCCACCAGGCTCCAATACCACAGATCACCCGATTCGGCGCCAGATCATCCAGGGTCAAAAAGGTCGCTGCCAACAGACCAATGTTGCGCGTCCAGTTATTGATCACCCCAGAGCCCACAATTAACTTCTCGGTAACAGCCGCATACGCCGCCATCGGTACAATCGCGTCGCGCACCAGGCGGCTTTCTGCCTGCCACACCGCTTCAAAACCGCGTTTTTCAGCATATTTCACATATTCCAGGCCGTCGCGCAAATCATGCGAATCTTGCAAATAAAGGGCTACACGGTTGCTCATGAGTTCCTCCATCATAGGTTAAAAACTGGGCGTTCTACTACCGGTTAAACCTGCTCGACCTGGTTCAGGTATTCAAGGTCTTCCGGAGAATCAAGATCGAACGCAAGTGTTGGAAGCGAAAGAATTTCCAGCCGGGTTCCGCGGACTTCAGCCTGTTTTTGATACCGTTCCACCGATCCTTTGCCAAAAGTAACTTTGAACATCTCGATCGGGTTAATCAGCACCGCATTAACGCCGTCCATTTTTCGATCGGGAGCGATGATCATCTCAGGTGGTTGAACCGCGTGAGCCAACATTGATTGAATATCTTCCGGGGCCAACAATGGCAAATCTGCTGCTACGATCAGTAATGCTCGGGCAGCATATGCCCTGGCCACCGCCGCGGCTCGTTGTAAAACCACTTCGAGCGGCGAGTTCGGGTCTTCCTGCAAAGTTCGCGCACCGTAATCGCGCGCCATAGACAGGACAGAAGAATCACGGCTGATCACCAGTACCTGATCGATCTCTTGCACGCTGGATAAAACTTGCAGCGTATTTCCTAACATGGTAAGGTTTAAAGTTAAGCGTTCTTCTTCGTCCAATACATCCGATAACTGTGGCTTGCTCATTCGTAAAGGCTTTACTGGAACGATTGCCCAGAGGCTCATCAGCTTTGCAGCCCTCCATACAGAATTGATATATTAAATTATACTCCCGCGTGCCAATCCTACACCATTTGCTCAGGCAACAATCTTTCCTTCACAACGCGATTGTATGGTAAATGCCCTCCTCGTTTTCAATTTGATACATTACAGCCAGATTATTGATCTCAAAAGCATACTGCTGAGGGGACGTGGGTATCAGCGCATCCAAAGCACAAGGTGCTTGCTGCAAGGTTTGATCATGATAAACCATGGTAATGTGCGGCATCCACACCATCGGAGCATAATAAGCATTGATGCCTTTTGCGCACGGGCTAAGTTCAGCCCACAATTGTTGGTGCAATATCCGAATTTCTTCGGTTTTCAACACCCCAAGGATTACAGTGGGATATTCCCCTGGGAAAACGCCGTACCCCCACACGTTTCCCTGAATCGGCGCGTAATTACCTGAAAGCTTCTCAAGTGCAGCCAAACTGGATTGAAGCTCCAGTGTTTCCATGGCCATCCAGGTCAGGTGCGGCCGATACACCGTCTGCAAATCTCCTGAGTCACATACAGAGTCTATTAGGGCCTGAGTGGTTTTGCCAGGCCAGGTTTGACTTTCGTGCACCAGGGAAACGACGGCAATCATCATTATCGAAACAGATCTTGTTCCTTGGGTCGGATTAATTCTGACAAAGATGAGTCTCTTAAAGCATAGGGAAATCCGCGAACATGCACCGCGGGCGATCCTTCCGCCGCCTGCCCCATCATTAAAGAGGCCGCCGCCGCCAGTTCGTCTGCCGCCCCTATTTGGGTAATCCGCAATTGGAAACCGAACAAATCCGGCATCCCGCGCATATCTACAACGCCCGGTACACCTGCCAGTCCGATGGTGACACCTACCGTCCCATTTCGCCAGGCTCTTCCGTGCGAATCAATAATGCTCACGCCAATATGTACATGGCTATGCGCAGCTATTTTCTCTTGAAGCCTCCGAGCGGACGCATCTGGATCTTCAGGCAGCAGCAACACCCAGTCGGCTTCGTTTCCCCACAGGCCGCGCACGTTTGAATGGTCAATTCCAGCGTTTGCGCAGATAAAACCAAGACGATGTTCGACAATAATGGTGTTAAACCCAGTCCGCAGAACCGCCTGACTCTCCTGCAGGATTAATTCCAGCAGCCGAGCATCTTTTTTGGTGATGTCCGCCAGTTCAATTGCTCTGGCTGAAGGCTTAACTGTGGTCAAATTCACCAATCGTCCTTCGGCTTTCGATACGATTTTTTGGGCTACGACCAAGATATCACCGTCATGAAGTTGAATGCCCGTTGTATCCAGCGACTGAATCAGCAGCTCTGCCAGGTCATCCCCCGGCTCGATGAGAGGGATATGGTTTAAGGGGGTTAAAACTAACGACATGAGTTCTCGCTATCCCCTCCGTGGAATCCCAGTGATCCGGATCCCGGAAGATTCAACTCCATACTTCTTATTCAAACCGATCAAAATTGAGGTCAAGCCTTCGACAACCACGGAATTTTCAATTGGTCCTGCATCCCAACCGATCAGGCCCGTATCTTCCACCAGCTTGATCACCGTTTCACGAGCAGCCTTGCTGCTGCCGGTCACCAATACATCACAATCTACGCTCTCACCCGACAAAAGGTTCTCATAGGAAATGTTTTGGAAAGCAGCCACCACTTCTGTTGTCTCTCCCAGGATTTCCTTGGCTTCCTGCGCTGCGCTGCCGGCTGGAGGCATTTGCACTTTCGTCACCTTCGGCGGAACCAGTGGAACAGTCACATCCACCAAAATCTTCCCCGCCAAATAAGGTTTGACGCTTTCCAACATAGTCCGGTGGGCTGAAAACGGAACCGTCAGCACCACGATATCGGCCTGCTCAGCCGCTTCAGGGTTTGTAACCCCTTGGATGTCCGCTGTCCCCCCCATCATCTGTTTCACATCATCCGCCGCGGCTTGAGCTTTTTCAACCTGCCGTGAGCCGATTAAGATCTTGTATCCGGCTTTCGCCCATGCAAACGCCAGCCCCTTACCTTCTTTGCCGGTCCCCCCCAAGACAGCAATCACGCGAATGTTCACTTCTGGGTTATCGCTCATTCTTCTCCTGATGAAGTAAAAAGGTGCCTTTAAAATTTTTGGTTATACCGACCCCACACCTGAGGAGCGATTCGCAGCGCCTCCTCCATCACCGCGGCCTCATCCAAAACCAGGATCTTCCGGTCGCGCATCAACACTTTCCCCGCCACCATCGTGGTGGTGATCATGCTTTCATTGAACCCAAACAGGATATGCCAGGGGGCATTGCCGCCGGTGAAGGGTGTAAACGGTTTGTAATCCACAAAAATAAGGTCCGCCCAGGCTCCTGGCGAAATCACACCCACGGGTGTACCGCCAAATTGGGCCTGCGCCAGCTGTTGGTTGTTATAGACAGCCATTTCCACCAGATCGTAACCACCCATACGCCGCGGATCCAGGTTCCAAAGTTTGTGTGCCAGATAAGCGGTCTTCCATTCTTCCCACATCGCATTGGAAAAGCCGTCATTCCCCAAGCAAACCTTAATGCCTGCTCGCATCATCGACTCCACCGCGGGCAACCCCACGGCATTGTTCATGTTCGAGCGCGGCTGGTGGCTGACCCATGTTTTCGTCTCTGCCAGATAGGCAATCTCTTTTGCATCCACATGCACCGCATGCACGATAATGGAACGATCGCCCAAAATATCGAATTGATGCAGGCGGTCTACCACGCGCTTGCCAGATTTCGCCAGCGAATCGTACTCATCCGCCGAATGTTCGGCCACATGAATATGAAAACCATAGTTCGAAGGGATTTCCGCCCGACAACGCTCCAGAGTCGTGTCTGAAACCGTCAGGCTGGCATGAATACCAAAAGTGGCTGCCAACAGCGGATTCTTTTCCTGCTCCACCCGCCGGATAAAGCGCACATTCTCGCGTATTCCCGCCTTCGAGCGCTCTTCGCCATCCCGGTCGGTCACCTCATAACAAAGTGAGCAGCGCAGACCCGTTTCACAGGCCGCCTCAGCAATAAGATCCAGCGACCCGTCAATCGCGTACGGTGACGCATGGTGATCAATCAATGTCGTGGTGCCGTGTTTGATGGCATCAATCATGCAAACCAGCGCAGAAAACTTCACCGCCTGATCATCCAGCGATTTGTCTAGCGGCCACCACAATTTTTCCAAGATTTCTGGGAAATCCTTGGCGGGCGCTCCGGGGATAGCCATCCCCCGTGAAAAGGCTCCATAAAAATGGGTGTGGGCACAAATGTTCCCCGGCATCACGTACTGCCCGCCCGCATCCAGCCTTTCTTCCTGAGGATAGCGCGCCGTCAGGTCAACCTGCGGAGCAACCTCCACAATTTTCCCTTCGCGAATTAAGACAGCCTGACCGTCCAAGATGCGGTTCGGCTTTTCCCACGTCAAAATCTTACCGTTGATAATCAGCATATCAGCCTGCCTTTTCCGCCGCGATTGCCTCGGCAATTTTTTCTTGATCCACCGGCAGCGAGTCCACCCGCACGCCCACCGCGTTGTAAATCGCATTTGTAATGGCCGGTGTTGTGGGAATACTGACAATTTCGCCGATCCCCTTGGCCCCATACGGGCCGCCGGATGTCGCATGTTCCACGATAATCGAAGTGATTTCTGGGGTGTGCATGATCGACGGAATACGATAGCGCGCCAGCCGGTCAGTCACCACTCGCCCTTCGTCCAAAATAAAATGCTCCGTCAGCGCATTCCCCAGCCCCATCATCACCCCGCCTTCCACCTGGCCTTGCAAACCCAAGGGATTGATGGCGGTTCCCACATCCGTAGCAGCTACAATGCGTACAATCCGCACTTCGCCGGTCAGCCGGTTCACTTCCACCTCAGCCGCCTGCACCCCAAACCCAAAGGCGAAGTGCATATCACCCTCTTCGCCCAGCGGGCGAGTGGCTGGCGCCCAATATTCAAACATCGAACGGGGTGCGCGTCCTTCGCTCTGCATCTCAGTCGCCAAAGCGCCCAAGGGGATTTCTTGTCCATTCACCTGAGCCAGCCCTTCGACAAAGCGAATTTGCTCCGGCGGGACATCATACCTTTCCGCCAACATTGAGGTTAGCGCCTGCCGCAGCGCCACAGCCGCCCCTCGTGCAGCGTTGCCGGTCACATATGTCTGCCGCGATGCTGTTGTAGGGCCGCCGTCTGGGGTCAAATCCGTATCTGAGAGGAGTACGTGTACGCGTTCGCCGCGCACCCCAAATTCTTCCGCCACGATCATGCGCAAAACCGTCACCAGGCCCTGCCCAAGTTCCGCTGCGGAGGTGCGCACTTCCAAAGTCCCATCAGGGAACAGCTCAACTTCCGCGCCCGATTTATCTGGCGCGCCACCGCCCAACCCTGTGTTCTTGTAGGCCGCCGCCAATCCCCAGGCGCGAACAAGGTGGGGGCTGCCTTTCACTTCACGCGGTGCAAATGGGTCTGGGCCAGCCAGCCGGTGCAATTCTGCTTCAACTTTTTCAAGACACTCTACTAAACCCACACTATCTCGCAGTATCTGACCGGTATTGGTGATGCTCCCCACCCGCAGCGCGTTCTTCTTGCGCAGCTCAATCCGGTCCATGCCCAGACGTTCAGCCAACATGTCCATCATCGATTCCACTGCAAACGCCGACTGGGTTACCCCAAACCCGCGGAACGCCCCCGCCGGAGGGTTATTCGTATACATCGCATAACAATCTGCTTTCACGTTCGCAATGCTGTACGGGCCGGAAGAATGCGTGGTGGCACGAGTCATCACCTTTTCTCCCAACGAAGCATAAGCGCCCGTATCCCCATACAGTTCTGTCTCCGCCGCAACCAACGTCCCATCTCGCTTGGCACCAACTTTCACACGAATTTGGGTCGCGTGGCGTTTGGGGTGCACCACCAGACTTTCATGCCGGTCGAAGAGGATTTTCACCGGCCGCTGCGTGGCGTTCGCCAGCAAAGCAGAGTGAATCTGTCCCATGATGTCTTCTTTTCCGCCAAAGCCGCCGCCAATTAAGGTCCCAATGATGCGCACCCGGTCCTCAGGCCAGCCTAATGCACGAGCCACCTGGTTACGGTCGGCATAGGGGATTTGGGATCCAACATATACTTCCATTCGGCCTTCATCATTCACCCGGGCGATGCTGCATTCCGGCTCTAAAAAAGCGTGGTCAGTCGTTGGGGTGTGGAACACATGCTCCATCACCACATCTGCCTGTTCAAAGCCTGCTTCCGTCAAACCTTTCCGTACTTTAATGTGCTTCAGCAGGTTCCCGCCCGGGTGCAGAGCCTCCGTTTCAGGTTTACGTGCCTGGACCGGGTCTGTAATCACCGGCAGTTGTTCATATTCAGCTTCGATTAAATCCAAAGCCTCAGCGGCGATCTCTTTGGTCTCCGCCGCCACAATCGCCACCGTATCCCCCACATAGCGAATACGCTCCCCAATCCCAACCATCGTCGGCCAATCAGGAATCACCAGGCCGTGATAATGATCCCCAGGGATATCTTCGGCAGTCAAAACAGCCCATACCCCCGACAGATTTCGGGCTTTAGAAACATCCAATTTTTTTAATCGACCATGCGGGATCCCAGCGCGTTTTGCCCGACCGTACAGCATCCCTTCAAATTTCAAGTCGTCCGTATAAATGGCTGCACCGGTGGCCTTTTCCACCGCCTCCGGTCGGAGTTCCACCCGTCCAATCACTTTCTGTGCGCGGCTCGATTCCTGAATTTGGGGCGGTTGCACCGGCTTTCCCGTGCGCATTGCCTCGGCTGCCGCCAAAATGGCGCGTTCAATTGTCGGGTAACCAGCACACCGGCACAGAGTGTCCTTCAGTGCGTGGCGAATATCCTCAGTCGTCGGCTCAGGCTTTTGTAACAGCAGCGCGTATGAGGTCATTATCTGCCCAGGGATGCAAAAACCGCATTGCACCGCGCCGTGCAGGATAAAAGCTTCCTGCAAGGGGTGCAAGTGTTCTTCATCTCCATGAATTTGCCGCAGGCCCTCGATAGTTAGAATATTGCGTCCCTGTGCCCGCATCGCGGGGAAGGTGCAGGACAGGATCGGTTTGTTATCAATCAGAACCGTGCAAGCTCCGCATTCCGCTTCATTACATCCAATCTTGGTTCCCGTTAATCCCAACCGCTCGCGCAGCATCTCCGCTAACATTTCGCCTGGTCGGGCAGGCAAGCGAACCTGTTTTCCATTAACGATACACTCAATCAGGGTTTCATCTGCCATTCTCCGCTCCTTCACCATTAAACCGAGTGAGAGACGGGCTCGCCCGCCCGCTGCCAGGCTTTGTAGATCACTTCGTCCAGCAGCACTCCAGCTAATTTTCGGCGGTACTCAGCCGTCGCTCGCTGCGGGCTGGTGCGGAATTTGACACTTTCCAGCATGGCTTTCAACCCGTCGTTCAAACTTTCTTCGCCGTACGGTTTGCCGCGCAAAGCATCTTCTGCGGCGGGGATCCGCTGCGGAATTGGGCCAGACGGCCCCACCGCAATACGGATATCTTGAATACGATCCCTATCTCGCTCCAACCATGCAGCCATGTTGATCACCGGCAGTGCAACCCCCTGCGGCCGCATGATCCGGCTGAAGGCTGAAGCCTGATTTTGTTTTCTAACCGGCAGGTAAAAACCGGAAATGATCTCACCGTGAGGATCTAACGCTGATTTTCCAGGCCCAACGAACAAAGTGCTCAAAGGCTGGCGCCTCAACCCGTGGGCGCTGGCGATTTCAGCTTCCGCGTTGAGCGCCATAATGGATATCGTCCCGTCTGCTGCAGGCAGCGCATGGGCCACGTTTCCACCCAGTGTGCCGGTGTTGCGCACCTGCGGGCCACCGATCAGTCCGCTCGCTTCGCTCAGCGCCTGGGCGTGTTCAAACACCAGTTCAGATGTAGCGATCTGATTCAGGGGTACCGATGCGCCAATAAACAGGTGTGCCCCACGCATTTCCAAAACCTGCATCTCTCGCACCTGGTTCACATCCACCAGGGTATCCACAGGCGGATGTCGGCCTTGCTGCAAATCCAACAGCAAATCTGTGCCGCCAGCGACGACACGGGCAGAGCCAGGAGCCTGGGTTAACAGCTCAATTGCTTCGGCTAATGTGGAAGGGAGGTAATAGTGATTCCAGATGATCATAGGGATCGGTGGCCCAACTAGTTGGCGGCACTTTTCGACGGGTTATTTAGATTTCCCGACGCCGATTCAGGATGGCCCTGAACCGACCACCGAACCTTACTACAGATGATTGTAGCAAATCCAATTCTACAGCGCAATAGCTTCACAGCCTGATTTCGCATATAATCATAACAGATCGAATAGGAGATAAGTCATGCCAAATCATCGCACTGCCGCATTGGATTTCTTAAAATCACAGGAACACGTCGCCCTGGAGCGACTGACGCAGCTTTGCAGCATTCCATCTGTATCCACCGACCCCGATCATGCTGCCGACATGCTGAAGGCCGCGGATTGGATTGCCGATCAATTAAAATATATCGGCCTGGACCATATTCAAGTTTTTCCCACGCAAAAACATCCCATGGTGTTCGGTCAGTTTTGTGCAGACAAAATGGATGCCCCCACTGTTTTAATTTACGGTCATTATGATGTCCAACCAGCTGCACCCCTGGAACTTTGGCATTCAGACCCCTTCAAACCCGAAATCCGCGAGGATCGGCTGTATGCTCGCGGCGCATCCGACATGAAAGGCCAGGTCGTGGCCGCCATTCAGGCGGTGGAGGCCGTCTTAAAGACCAGTTCCCTTCCTGTCAACATTAAATTCATCATTGAAGGCGAGGAAGAGATCGGCTCTCCCAGCATGGCGCACTTCTTACGCGAGCAGAAACAAATCCTCTCCGCCGATGTCTGCCTCAATCCTGACGCTGGCATGGTCTCCCCTACCACCCCCACAATCACCTATGGCCTGCGCGGCCTGGCCTATTTTGAGTTATATGTCTATGGCCCCGACCATGACCTTCATTCAGGCATGTTTGGCGGCGTGGTGCACAACCCCGCCATTGCTTTAGCCGAATTGATCGCCGGGATGCATGACGAGCAGCAGCGCATCACCCTCCCCGGCTTTTATGACCGCGTACGTACTTTGACCCCCGACGAACATCACGAATTCAGCCGACTGCCCATAAGCCGCGAATCGTATCTCCGCCAGACAGGTGCGCCAGAGCTGTGGGGAGAAAGCGATTTTCTGCCCCAGGAGCGCGTTGGCGTTCGCCCCACCCTGGACGTTAACGGTATGATCTCCGGTTTTACCGGCGCCGGATCCAAAACCATCATCCCATCCCAGGCAATGGCAAAGATTTCCATGCGTCTGGTTCCAGACCAACAACCTGCTGAAGTTGCCCAACAGCTGCGCCAATACCTGGAAGAACACGCTCCAAAAACCATCCGTTGGGAACTGAAAGATATGCAAGGCGGCCCCGCCTGCATCGCCGACCGCAATCATCCGGCTGCTCAGGCCCTGGCTAAAGCCATGGAACAGGTATGGAATGTGCCTCCAATTTATAAACGCGAAGGCGGTTCCATCCCCGTAGTGGGTGCTATGCAAGAAATCCTGGGCATCGATTCAGTCTTAACCGGCTTTGGTTTGCCGGATGACAATATCCACTCCCCCAACGAAAAACTTCACCTCCCCACCTGGTTTTCAGGGATGAAGGCTTTGGTACATTTCTTTTATAATTTAGTTGAGGCTTAAAGGTAACCATGTCCACTCAAGAACGTATGCCCTCCTATGGGGGCCAGGCCCTTATCGAAGGGGTCCTCATGCGCGGTGCACGCTATGTCGCTGCGGCTTTTCGTGCCCCCAACGGCGAAATTGTCATTAAATCTGAACCTCTGGGCAAGATTTACACCAGCCCGGTGCGTAAATGGCCGTTTCTGCGCGGCCTGATTTTGCTTTGGGATGCCCTCGGCCTGGGGATTCAATATTTAACTTTTTCCGCCAATATCCAGGGGGACGAAGATGATAAAATCGAAGGCCCCAAGCTGTACCTTACGCTGGGTCTCTCCATAGGCATTGCCATCCTGATATTCTTTGAGGCTCCCTTAGCCGTCGCTCACCTTTTCGAAAGCTGGTTAAAGCTCTCCACCTGGTGGGGCAGCGTCATTGAAGGTATCGTTCGCCTGGCAGTCCTCATCGGATACGTCTGGGGCATCGGGAAAATGCCAGAAATTCGTCGCGTATATCAGTATCACGGCGCCGAGCACAAAACCATTAACGCCTTTGAAGCCGGTATGGAACTTACCCCAGAAAATGTGCAGACCTGCTCCCGTGAGCATCCTCGCTGCGGTACGGCTTTTCTGCTCACCCTGGTATTACTGTCCATCGTGGTGTTTTCGCTGCTGGGCCCTCTGTCTATTTTCTGGCGGCTGGCTTCACGCATCCTGCTGATCCCTCCGTTGGCGGGCGTTGCTTATGAGATCATCAGATTTACTGCGAATAATCTCACCAACCCCGTCGTGAAAATTCTCATCCGGCCTAACCTGGCTATGCAAAGCCTCACCACTGCTGAACCAGACCTGCCCATGTTAGAAGTCTCAATTGCCGCATTCAACCGCATGTACGCCTTAGAAAACCAGGAAATATCCCTGCAAAACACTTCAGCCGTTGTAGAACATGAGGGAGCGGCTGTCTAAAACCAGCGGATAAACGGGAGGGGATCGGTTTGAAAACCTGGCAGCATGATCTGATCGCCTTTTTCTTGGGCATCATTGCGACCTGTGTTTTATATATCATCGCCAGGCAGCCCGTCGGCGAACCGGTCGTCATCTTGCCTATGCCTACCGAAGGCCCTATTTTGGTAGATGTAGCCGGTGCGGTCAACCACCCTGGGGTCTACGCCCTTCCCCCAGACAGCCGCGTCTTTCAGGCCATCGAAATGGCTGGGGGGTTCTCTGCAGAGGCTGACCCGAACTCGGTGAATAAAGCCCTGCGTTTAAACGATGAAAACCGCGTATACGTTGCCAAAATCGGCGAATTACAGACAAAGAGCAGCGCAGGGCTGTCTACCGCAGACCGTTCCGGCATCACCCCGCCACAAGACAGCTCTTCTTTGGTAGATATCAACACTGCCACAGCTGCCCAATTCCAGGCCCTCCCCGGCATCGGACCCACCCGCGCAGCCGATATCGTAAATTACCGCGAGAAAATCGGTGCTTTTGCCACACTCGAGCAATTAATGGACGTTCCAGGAATCGGGCTAACCACCTTTGAACAAATTCGCCCGCTCCTAACCTTAACCCCTGCAGACTGATCCGATCCAAATTGGAGTAAAATAGAGCTATGACCACAAAAGAAAAACTGGAACAAAACTTAAAAGATGCCATGCGCTCCAATAACGAGCTGAATAAACGTGTCATCCGCCTGGCGCTCTCTACTATTAAATTGGAAGAAGTGAACAGGGGTAAGCCGCTGGAAGAAGCCGATGTATTAAATGTATTGCAGAAAGAAATCAAAATGCGGCGTGAATCGATTGACGGCGCTCAAAAAGCCAACCGCCCGGATCTCATCCAGAGTTATCAGGAAGAAATTGACGTACTTTCTGCGTATCTTCCCAAGCAGCTCTCGCACGACGAGCTTCGCACCCTGGCGCTCGAAGCCATCCGCGAATCGGGGGCGGCTGGGCCTGCTGATATGGGTAAAGTGATGAAAATCTTGCTGCCCCGTGTACAAGGGCAGATCCCCAACAGTGAAGTCAGTCAGGTGGTTCGCGAACTGCTCTCTTCCTGATCATGAGTCTAACAGCGTTTCAGGATCGCTTTCGAAAGGCCAATCGCAACACATTGCGGTTAGGCCTTTTACTCATGGTAGCAGTCCTATCTTTTGCCTTATTAGTGCTCCCCATCGCGCTGCGTCCATCTTCATTTCCACTCCAAATTGGAGATGTCTCCGCGCAGGATATCCAGGCTCCCTATGACCTCACCTACACCAGCGACGTCCTCACCGAGATCAAAAGAGCCGAAGCAGAAGCAAATGTCCCCCCTGTTTACCTACCCGCCGATCCTGGAATCACCCGCCGCCAAATCGAAAGCCTGCGCAATGCGCTCGCTTACATCACTGCCGTTCGTGCAGACAGCTATGCTTCCTTAGAAGAGAAATATGCCGATCTTGCCATGCTCAAGCAGCTTGACCTCGATTCGGAAACCATGTCCCAAATCCTGGGGCTAAGCGATGCACGTTGGGAAATTGTCCAACAGGAGACTCTTGGGGTTTTGGAACAGGTCATGCGCAACACCATTCGCGAACCTGATCTGCGTGATGTCCGCCGCAACGTTCCCACCCTGATCAGTTTCTCTCTGACTCAGGAGCAGGCGCAAATCGTTTCCAATCTGGTCACGCAAATGATTGCTCCGAACAGCCTGCTTAGCCAGGAGCTGACAGATAAAGCCCGCGCCGAAGCCCGCGAAACTGTCGAATCGCTTTCACGCACCTACATCGCCGGTGAAACCATTGTCTCTCGCGGCCAGGTACTCACCGCATTAGATTGGGAAGCCCTGGAAAAATATGACCTCGTCAAACCACCCACCAATACCCAGGATATGATTGCCTCAGGGTTCATCGTAACCTTGAATACGGTTTTCATCGGCTTATACTTCATACGCCGCAGACCCGCGGTGGTTGCCGATTCGCGCAGCCTTCTGGTGATCGCCCTGACTTTTCTGCTGTTCCTATTCAGCGCGCGCCTGGTGATCCCCAACCGTGCTATCCTCCCGTATATCTTTCCGTTATCCGCTTTTGGCCTAACCATCGCCAGTCTGTTCACTTTGGAAATCGGTTTGGTGGTTTCGTTGAGCCTGGGAATTTTGGCAGCCTATGGACTTCCTTACAGCCTGGATCTGACCTTGTTTTATGTGTTGCCCAGCATGTGCGGCGTGCTCATCTTGGGACGCGCCCGGCGCATTGCCAGTTTCTTTTGGGCCGGAATCGGCATAGCCGGAGCAGGAGCGGCCATCATCTTGGCATATCGATTGCCAGATACCATCACGGATTGGATCGGCATCGCCACACTCGTGGGAGCCTCTTTCCTCAACGGCATGGCGGCCGCTAGTCTGAGCCTGCTGCTTCAATATTTTCTCAGCCAGCTTCTCGGCCTCACCACCGCGCTTCAACTCTTAGAGGTTTCTCGGCCCGACCATCCCCTCCTTCAGTTCATCTTGCGCAACGCTCCCGGCACCTATCAACACAGTCTGCAGGTTGCCAATCTTGCCGAACAAGCTGCTGAGGCCATCGGTGCAGACGGTTTGCTCGTACGGGTCGGGGCAATCTTCCACGACGCTGGCAAAGCTGTAAACCCGTCATTCTTTATTGAAAACCAGCTCCCTGGGCGGCTCAATCCCCATGATGATCTTGACCCACGCATCAGTTCCCAAACCATCATCAGCCATGTCAGCGATGGGGTTGCCCTGGCAAAAAAGCACCGCCTGCCGCCTCGTCTGCAGGATTTCATGCGCGAACACCATGGAACACTGATCACGCGTTACCAATATTCACATGCGGTCAAAGCCGCTGGTGATCGCCCCGAATTGGTGAACATCGAAGAATTTCGCTACCCCGGCCCTGCCCCGCGATCCAAAGAAACCGCATTGCTCATGCTGGCCGACGGCTGCGAGGCGCGTGCTCGTTCTGAACTCCCTAAAAATGAAGAGGAAATGCGCATCCTCATTCGAAAAGTCTTCGATTTCTGCCAACGTGAAGGCCAGTTGGATAACACCACGCTCACACTGCGCGACCTCAACCGCGCGGCAGATTCGTTTACCAAAACGCTGCTCAACACCCATCACCCGCGTATACGGTATCCAGAGCTGCAGTCGAACCCAACTGCCGCAGAAGCCGCTCTTCCCTTTCCCTCCCCAGCGGCTGAATCCATTCCCACTCAACCGCAAAAAGAGGCCAGACAGGAACCATGATTGATCTTCAAATTGCCGAATCGCTGGAATCCCAAGTGTCCGCAGACGCTGTCCTTTCTGCTGTCCAGGCGGCTCTAAATTATTATGATCCCTCTCTCGAGGTGAATTTAACCATAGCAGTGGACACCGATGAAACACTACATGCTTTAAACCTGCAATATCGCGGGGTCAATGCTCCCACCGACGTGCTCTCCTTCAATGCTGATGAAGTCGACCCTGAAACCGGTCAGACTTATTTGGGGGATATCCTGATCTCCTATAACCGCGCCCTCGCCCAGGCTGAAAAAGCCGGCCATTCGACCCAGAATGAGTTGCAATTGTTAGCTGTCCACGGAACTTTGCACCTCCTCGGCTTTGATCACGGCGAGGAAGATGAAAAACAGCGCATGTGGGCTGCCCAGGCTGAGATCCTGGAGCGAATTGGCTGCCGTATCCTGCAGCTGCCTGAAGATTAGTCGTATGGTCAAATTCTTCCTAAAGCGCGCGATCTCTTTCCGCCACGCCTTCGCAGGGTTCAGTTACGCTTTGCGCACTCAACCGAACACCTGGATCCACGTATCCGCCACGGCCGCTGTACTGTTGTTGGGTGTCCTGCTGCGTTTACCTGCCCTTCATCTGGCGGTGCTGATTCTAACCATCGGAGCGGTCTGGACTGCCGAGTTGGTCAACACCGCTGTCGAAACCCTGGTTGATTTAGCCTCCCCCGACCATCACCCCCTTGCAAAAATCAGTAAAGATACCGCCGCCGCGGCTGTGTTGGCCTCCGCCATCGTCTCCGTCCTGGTGGGGCTGCTCATCTTAGGCCCGCCGCTGTTGAAGCTGCTCGAAAACATAATCAGGTAAATCATCATGGAAAATTCGAAGCCCGGTCATTTCCACTTTGGGACCGTCGGTTCGCCCCAGTCAACCCCCAAAAAGCCCGGCGGCAGTGTGGGGGCTGTTCTGCAAACCGCGGCACTGGGTCTCTCTGCCCTGGAATTAGGCTGGGTACAGTCTGTACGAGTCACCGAAGAAACTTGCGCCGCCATTCAAGCCGCTGCCAAAAGTCAAAACATCGCCCTCAGCGTCCACGCGCCTTACTTTATCAACCTCAACGCAAATGCTGAGGAATGGCCAAAATCGAAGAAGCGCTTATTAGACGCTGCCTATTTCGGCTGGCTGGCCGGAGCAACCGACATCATCTTTCACCCCGGTTCCTATTTTAACCAACCCGCTGCCCAAATTATGCCGCTGGTGATTGAACGCCTGCAAAGCTGCGTCGAAGAGACTCTGGCTCGGGGGGCTGAGGTCCGTTTTCGACCGGAGACTATGGGGAAATCCGCCATGATTGGCTCGTTGGAAGACACATTGGAAATGAGCCAGCGTATTCCCAATGTGTTTCCCTGTCTGGACTTTGCCCATCTCCACGCTCGCCCAGGAGACGGATCGATGAATACGTACAGAGAGTGGCTGTCCGTCCTGCAAAGTTATGCCCAGGTGCTCGGCACCGCCGCCCTTCAAAACCTCCACATCCACCTTTCCGGCATTGAATACTCGCTAAAAGGTGAACGAAATCATCTTCCGCTAAGGGAATCCGATTTGGATCTGGACGGTCTGTTTGCCGCGTTTGAATCAGTAAATGCAGGTGGGCGCATCCTTTGCGAAAGTCCAATCATGGAAGAAGACGCATTGTACATGCAGCAGCTCTGGGTTGCAAAACACGGCCCCTAAGCTGTTGTGCCTGGGGGTCGTGTCTGCGTGATCATGCTATTTCTCTACAAATATTCCTTCAAGCTGTGTTCCACAGCATAAGCTGCTGCTTCCGCCCGGTTGCTGACCCCCAGTTTTGATAAAATGCTGCTCACATAGTTACGAACCGTCCCCTCGCCCAGGAACAAAGCCTTGGCAATTTCGCGGTTCGTCTTCCCTTCAGAAACCAGCAGTAAAACATGTTTTTCTTGCTGGCTCAAGTTCGCAAAGGCCGAAGCTTCCTCTTCTTTCACCGCTCGCCGCACTTCCTGGAACACCCGCTGGGTTACCGCCGGGTCCAAAAGCGCCTCGCCGCGCCCCACTGCCTCTAAAGCACGGATCAAATCATCGCGGCTGATCTGTTTGAGCACATACCCAGACGCCCCCGCCCGAATGGCCGCGAAAAGCATTTCATCCTCTGCATAAGAGGTTAGCATCACTACACGCGTGTTCGCAAAATTGCGGGTAATCTCTTCGCACGCCTCGATACCTGAAGCACCCGGCAAACGGATATCCATTAACACCATATCGGGTTGGTGGCGTGCAGTCAGTTCAATCGCTTCTTTTGCAGTCCCGGCCTCGTCCACAACCTCAAATTGTGGATGATGTTCAAGCAAGGAACGGAGTCCCAAACGCACGACTTCATGATCATCCACAATAAGGATCCGCTGTTTTGCCATATCCGTCAATTTTCCTCCAACACCCTCTTCGCTGCTTGCACAGCTCACTAAACGGCAAATTCAATCCGATTGCTAAGATCAGACTAGTAGAAGTATACTACATCGTATGCAAAAAAGCCTTACAGTCTATTCACCATATACCAGTCAGCTCCAACAACACCATTTCTTTCAGAAGCAGACAAACGACTGCGGGCCGTGCGTTATTGCCACGGTCAACAACGCCCTGCATGCTCATCCTTTTCATTTTACCACCCTGGCGCAGGCCCTGAACCGCTACGCCAGCAAAAGGCTCCCGCCGGACCGCTTGGCCAATTCGGCCACTTTCCCTTGGGGCATGGTTCGCATCCTGAAGCAGTTAGGCTTCAACGCCCGTTGGCGACTGTGGGCCAGTCCGCAGGATTTGCAGCGAGTAAGCAACCCAGGCCTGATTCTGGTTACCATCACTGGCCAATGGTCACCCTTGTGGGCCCATTACATGATCCTGGTCGCTCTCGATCCACAGCACGGCCTCGGCTTCATCAACCCTGCCCTTCCCCAGGCAGACATTGACTGGCGGCCTCAGGCGCAGTTTGAAAAAGAATGGGCCGCCTTCGGCCGCCAACTGGTTGAAATTCGCATCCAGCCCCGCGCCTACTTCGATAAATCCAACTCCAGCGTCACCGGGCAGTGATCTGACCCCTCAACATCATCGTGAATCACCACGTCCCTGACTTTCGGCATGAGATCAGGAGTCACGAGGAAATAGTCCAGGCGCCAGCCGATATTCCTGCGCCGTGCCGCCATACGGTAAGTCCACCAGGTATACTGTACCCGGTCTGGATATAAAACTCGATATGCGTCCAGAAACCCGTGATCCAAATATTTCTGCACCCAAGCACGTTCTTCAGGTAAAAAACCCGAGGTCTTTTGATTCTCTTTCGGGTTAGCCAGGTCAATCTCCTGATGCGCTGTGTTGAAATCACCGGTGATAATAATCTGCTCACCTTGCGCGCGCAATTTTTCTGTCAGTTCCAGTAAGCAAGCATAAAAATCCAGTTTATAATCCACCCGCTCCTGACCGCGCTGACCGTTAGGAAAATATATGATGAAAAGTCGGAACGAATCCGTTTTCACCCAAATCACCCGGCCCTCATCATCGAACCGCGCTTCTCCCAGTCCGTACCCTACCTCAAAATTTTCAATATTACGCACATAGGCGGCAACTCCGCTGTACCCTGGGCGTTCGGCTGGGTTAAAAAACGCCTGATAATCCAAAAACGAGTGCATCGTGTCGCTCAGCTGATCTGTTTTTGCCTTAATCTCTTGCAGCCCCAAAATATCCGGCATCTGGCTTTCCGCCCACTCATATAACCCCTTACCAGCCGCCGCCCGTATCCCATTCACATTCCAGGTTGTAATTTTCATGTTGCGTTCCTCTTTTTATTGCATTATCAAACGGGTGTGGTAAACTTAATCTTATAGTAGGAGGCCAATGCATGCAACCTAAAAATCCAACTCGTATTGTCTATATCGAGGACGACGTCGAAATGATCGACCTCGTTTCGTTGATTCTAAGCCGCCGCGGTTTTGAAGTCAAAGGCGCGCACGGGGGGAGGCACGGCCTCGATATGGTCGCAAAAGAGAATCCGGATTTGGTTCTGCTCGACCTCATGATGCCTGACCTGGATGGTTGGGATGTGTATCAGCAAATGAAAGCCGATGAAAACACCCGGCACATCCCCGTCATCGTCATCACCGCTAAAGCCCAACCGATTGACCGCGTGCTGGGCCTCCACATTGTCAAAGTGGATGATTATATCAGCAAACCTTTCCATCCGCAGGAACTCCTGGACAGCATCGAGCGTGTTCTCACGAAATCTCAGACCGAGGAACAAACCTAACCCTCCGCCGCACCTATGCAAGAATTCCTAATCGTTAACAAGACTCGCCCGATTTCAAATTCGATTGTGCTTTCTCTCTGTGATACTTTTTGGAGCCGGTTCCGCGGCCTCATGCTTCGCCCCTCTCTGCACCCTGGTGAGGGGATTATTTTGGCTGAAAACAGTCAATCAGTGCTCAACGCCACCATTCACATGCTCTTCATGCGCTTTGATATTGGCGTCGTGTGGCTCAACCGCGAACATCAAGTAGTAGACCGCAAAATCGCGCGCCGATGGCAGCTCGCCGTTGCCCCCCAGTCCCCCGCAGCCTATATTCTGGAAATTCATCCTACACAGCTTGACCACTTTCAGGTGGGTGATTATGTTGAATTCAAGCCGCAGTAAACCCTGGGGCAGCCTCATGCTGCTGCTCTTCATCTTATTTCTTACCGCCTTCCCCGTACAAGCCCAGGATGATCCCCAAGGCCCAATTTATGTAGTTCAATTTGGTGACACGTTAAATGTCATCGCCATGCGCTTTGGCGTCTCGGTGGATGACATCATTCAGGCCAATAACATTGCGAACCCCAACGTGCTGGCCGAAGGAACTGAGTTGATCATCCCCGGTCTGGAAGGTGTCTCTGGCCGTCTGGTTACCCTCACGGTTCCTTTAGGTCAGAATCTGCAAAGCATCAGCCGTGAACACCGCGTATCGATTGAAAAACTTGCCCAATTAAACCGTCTCACCAGCCCTCAGGAAATTTATGCGGGCAGCAACCTGATCATCCCCCAAGAAAGCCAGGACACGACCCTCTTCCCTGGCGTCAATCTATCAGCCAATCAGACCTGGCTGGAAGCGTCTGCCCTTTCAGATATGAATCCCTGGCAGTTGATCGAAATTAACCGTCATGAAACATCCGCCAGTCTGATCGGCGGACAAATGCTCTATCAGCCTGGCCAAAACGCCAACGCCCAATTCAGCGCTATCTCTCCGGCAGTTAAATCCATTTCCATCCTCCCCCTTCCCTTCGTCCAAGGCAAAACATCCGTTCTCCGGGTCGAAACCAATCAGCCTGTCAAACTCACTGCCAAACTGTTTAATCAGGATTACATCCTTTTTGAGCAAAGTCCTGGCGTATACCTATCCCTCATCGGCACCCCCACACTGTTAGACCCTGGCCTGGTGCCCTTTGACCTCAACGGCAGCCTGACAGAAGGTTCTACCTTCAACTATTCGCAAATGATCCTCCTCGACCCCGGCTATTACGGCCAAGACCCCCCTTTGGAAGTGGATCCAGCTACCTTAGACCCCGATGCGATGAAATCGGAGGAAGAATTTGTCACCAGCCGTACCTCCACCGCCAGTGCCAAACGGCTCTGGGAAGGTGTCTTTGCCTATCCCATTGATGAGCCCTGCATTCGCTCCTGGTTCGGAAACCGCCGTACCTATAATAATGGCGTTTACACCAGTTTCCATGCCGGCTTAGACTTTGGCGTGTGCGCACAAAACCTGAATATCTACGCCGCAGCCCCTGGAAAAGTGGTTTTTGCCGGCCCGTTGGCTGTGCGCGGTAATTCAGTGATAATCGATCACGGTTGGGGTGTGTACACCGGCTATTGGCATTTGAACCAAATCGGCGTAGCAGAAGGTGAGATCGTGGACGAGCGTCAGGTCATTGGTGAGGTCGGCGCAACCGGCCGTGTCACCGGGCCTCATCTGCATTTCGAAATTCGCGTCAACGGCTTCGCTGTAGATCCTCTCGATTGGCTGGAGACCGGCTACCCACAGCCCTAAAGATCGTTGTACAATCAAAAATGACGGTCATAATTTAAGGTATAATTTAAAATAGTAAATATACATCCACTGCGAGAGAGTAGAGTAAGGCTAATGACAAACCTCCGTTTTTCGCTTCAACCAGACTACTGGACTCAATTCACCCTCCAAAACGATGATCTGGAGTTTCTTTATAACCACTTATTGGAAATTGAGATTCCCCAGACACCCATGGAGTTGGTCCGTGCTCTCGTAGATAACCGCATCAAAAATGAGAAAAAGAATCTGGAAAAGAAGCAAGCCGCCCAGGGCAAAATTTACCTCCCCAAAGAATCTTATCAGCCAGATGAGAAAATTGTCCTTCCGCAGTTCAATTGGCGTGAAGGCCGCGTTCTTTCTGTGCGCGATGGTGTCAACCCAGACATAGCCCCCTTCCAGGTCATAGAAGTCGAGCTCGACGACCAAACCATCACCCACCTGGCTGCCAATTTATCTGAACATGCCCTGAATAACCCCACATCTGCTGCCAGTGAAGATGAAAATTTGGACGTAGAGGAAGTTATTAAAAGCCACGGCAAATTCTTGCTAAACAGCCTAAACGCTGAGTTAGAATCCAACCCCGATCTGGTGCGAATTGCCGGGCGCTGGTTTCCGCGCTCTCTCCTGGTGGATGTCAACATCGGCTATCTCAATTTAGCCGAAGCCCTTCTGGACATGGAAGGGGGAGGCCCCCTAAGCACCCAGGCCATCCTGGAACAAATTGAGCTTCCCACTGACGTCAATCTAAAGCTGACTGAATTCTCTTTGAATCTGGCCCTCGAAGAAGACGGCCGTTTTGACGAAGTCGGCCCGTCGGGTGAAGTCCTTTGGTACCTGCGCCGGTTGGAGCCAGAAGGTGTGCAAAACCCACCCAGTTTTCTACGCTATCAATCCCACCAGACTGTAGACTCTAATCTGGTGGCTCCTTTGCTGGAAATGTTCGAAGGGCACATCGAAGATGATCTAGAAGACAATATGTGCCGCGAGAGCCAACCTGACAAAGAAATTGCCATATCTCTGATCTTCCCCCACTGGCGCGCCGGTACACTGCCCTTGTGCGAAGAAAACATGCACATTTTCCCCACCGCCATCGAGTCACCGCGCGTGCTGTTCACCTTTGTAGACGCGATCACCGGTGAGCGTTTTCCCGGCTGGGTTGTGCGCCAGCATCGCTATATCTTCGGACTGGAAAAATGGTACGCCAGCCAAGAACTTATGCCTGGATCCGTTATCACCTTGAAAAAAGGGCAGAATCCTGGCGAAGTTAGCATTCATTCCGGTAAACGCCGCCCCACCCGCGAATGGGTGCGCACGGCGTTAATTGGCGCGGACGGCGGCATTGTTTTCGCCATGCTCAAACAGTTGGTTTCCAGCCAATTGGATGAACGTATGGCCTTCGGTATTCCGGACGTCAAACCCTTTGATGAAATCTGGAACGCCAGCAACAAACAACGCGGTTCCTTAGAACAAACCGTCATATCCATGATGCGTGAACTGGCCAAATTGACCCCTCAGGGTCATGTTCATGCCCAAGAATTGTATGCGGCCGTCAACATTGTTCGCCGCTGCCCACCTGGGCCCATCCTTCAAATGTTGGTTACGCAGCCCTGGGCTTCCCATCTTGGCGATTTGTACTTCCGCCTGGATGACAAACCCCAAGAAGGATAAACGCTATGTCTGATGGAAAACGTTATAGCCTGATCCGACCGACCACCGATACGCCCCTCCACATAGACTTTGAGTGGTGGAAGACCCACGACAACAACTGGCGCGTCTTCCTGCAGTCTTACCTGTGCCCAACTCATCAAGCCGCTTTTGCCTCGATGGATCATGACAGCCAGATCGATTTTGTGGATCCTCAGACCGCTGAAGTTCACAGCATGGATGGTTTGCAGCATGTGCTTATGAGTCACTGTGCCCGCCAGCCAGATTTCATCAATGTCAACACTACTCTGGTAGATGGGGCTTTTCGTGTTTTCCTGGCTAACGGTAATGCCCCATTGTCCTCGAAAGAATTGGCAGAAAAAATCAATCGACCGCCCGAAACGATCCTTCGGACGCTTTTGGGGACAACCATCTATAAAGGTTTACGTCCATTTCTTCAGGGGAGTTAGCTTAACCCGCCGACGTTTATAGTCACGCCCTTGTAGCTCAATGGACAGAGCAGCGGCCTTCTAAGCCGTTGGTTGTGAGTTCGAATCTCACCAGGGGCGCCATTTTTTCCAAGGCGCAAAGATCAGGAGGAGAATATGGATCCACAGCGCACTATCAAATTTGCCGGAGCAGATGTCAATATTCAGGGTGTAGTTGTCAATGTAGGCGACTTAGCCCCCGATTTCCACGCCCACACCCAGGATTGGCGCTACGTCTCCATCTTTGAAGAAACTGCCGGAAAAGTGCGTATTTTGGCCGCAGTACCTTCCCTCGAAACCAGCGTATGCGATCGGGAGACTCGTCGCTTTAACACCGAAGCCGCTAATTTGAGCCAGGATATTGCCATCATCACTATTTCGGCAGATCTCCCCTTTACTCAAAAGAAGTGGTGTGGAGCTGCCGGAATCGAGCAGGTCATGGTAGTTTCAGATCACAAGGAAATGGACTTCGGCCAAAAGTACGGCTGCCTCATGGAGCAGCCCCGCTTGCTGACCAGAGCTGTGTTTGTGGTGGATCGCAAAGGGATCATCCAGTACGCAGCCTACATGAACGCCCTGGGAGATGAACCAGATTTCGAGGCGGTGCTCAACGCCGCCAAGGCCGCCCTCAACGGCGGCGGATAACAGGAAGGGCCAGATGATTACGGTCAAATATATTTCTAAACCAGCGCGAAGCGCAAGCTCGTCATTAGGTGACCCATTCCTCAGTTCCACCATGGTCGCTTGGCGTTCTTCGCTTCGCCCCCATATCTTCCGTCCTCCCACTGACCTGTACGAAACCGATCAGGCTTTGATCGTTCGTGTGGAGATCGGCGGCATGAATGAGAATGATTTTAATATCATCCTCAGTCAAAATCTCCTCCTCGTGCACGGCATACGCGCAGACTTAGAAGAAAAAAAAGCCTTCCTGCAAATGGAAATCCCCTTTGGCGAATTTTCCACCGAAGTAGAGTTCACCATTCCAGTAGATATTGACCGAGCTGAAGCTCAATACGATAACGGACTCTTGTGGATCACCTTACCCAAGGCCTTGCCCCACCAAGTCAAAGTGAATAAAGACTAACCTTTATGGCAGCTACCCGATGGCATATCACACCCGAAGAAATCACCCGTTGGACGAATGAAGAAGAAGATGAATTCATGGGGGATTGGATCTTGGATTTTCTAAAATTTCAAACGGAATCGTCACAGCAAATGCCCTCTTTACCCGATGACTCACCCTCTGATGAGGCAGTCCTGGTTGAGAATCCCCAGATTCCAGCCGAACTTCCCATCCTGCCCTTACGCGGTTTGGTGGTATATCCCCTCACCGCGGTTCCATTGACAATTGGCCAGCCTCGCTCAATTCGTCTGGTGGATGATGTCGCCAATAGTGAGCGTCTCATCGGCCTCATCGCAGCCCGCGATCCCGAGAAAGAAACTCCAAACCCTGAAGACCTGTATCAAACCGGCACCATCGCCATGATCCACCGGCTCTTCCGCGCCCCCGACGGCACCATCCGCCTGGTAGTTCAGGGTCTTTCTCGCTTTCGCGTCGTAGAATACCTTCAAACAGAACCTTATCTGAAAGCGCGCATTGAACCCGCCCCTGAGGTTGAAGAAGAGGGCATCGAGATGGAAGCCCTGGCGCGCAACGTCCGCGATCAGTTTATTCACATTACCGAGTTGATCCCCTCCATCCCGCGCGAGTTCGTCAACTCCATTGCATCCATTGAGGGTTCCCTTCAAACCACCTATTCCATCGCCAACTTCCAACGCATGGATTTGCAGGATGCCCAGGATATTCTGGAGTTCGACTCCACTCGGGACAAGCTACTGAAGTTGGTTTCCATCCTCACTCGCGAAATCGAAATGCTCGAATTGGGTCAAAAGATCCAAAACGAAGCCCGATCCGAAATTGAAAAGGTGCAGCGCGAGTACTTCCTGCGTGAACAGCTCAAAGCCATCCAAAAAGAACTGGGAGAGCGAGACGAGCAAGCCGCAGATGTAGAAGATTTTCGTCAGAAAATCGAAAAAGCGGGCATGCCGGAAGAAGCCGCCAAACAGTCCCAGCGCGAACTGGACCGGCTGTCTCGCCTGCCTACCTCTTCTGCCGAGTACGGCGTCATCCGCACCTATCTCGACTGGTTGGTATCCCTGCCCTGGAACATCCAAACCAACGACAACCTGGATATCAGCCATGCGCGTGAGGTCCTGGATCATGACCATTACGGCCTGGAAGACATCAAAGCGCGCATCTTGGAATTCCTCGCTGTGCGCAAGTTGCGCCTGGAGCGCCGTGACGAGCTTTCGCAAGACCTGCGGGATGACCAAATTCGCCGCGAACGTGAAGGGGTCATTTTATGCTTTGTTGGGCCTCCTGGGGTAGGCAAAACCTCACTCGGCCAATCCATTGCACGCGCCCTCGGACGTAAATTCATCCGCATTTCACTGGGCGGCATCCGCGACGAAGCCGAAATCCGCGGCCACCGCCGAACTTACATCGGCTCTCTGCCAGGGCGGATCCTGCAGGCGCTGCGGCGGGTCGAATCCAACAACCCGGTCTTCATGCTGGATGAAATTGACAAAATGAGCGCAGATTTCCGCGGCGACCCGGCCTCTGCGCTTTTAGAAGTGCTGGATCCCGAACAAAACTCGGAATTCCGGGATCACTATCTGGAAGTGGCTTTTAACCTCTCTCAGGTCATGTTCATCACCACCGCCAACACCCTTGAAACCATCCCAGCTCCCTTGTTAGACCGCATGGAAATCATCCAGCTTGCCGGGTACACGGAGGGTGAAAAAGTAAAAATCGCCAACCAATACCTGGTTCCCCGCCAGCTTCGAGAAAACGGCCTCCTGCCTGGCGAGGTCGTCTTCACAGAAGCGGCCATCCACACCATCATTCGCCAATACACTCGCGAAGCCGGTGTACGCAACCTGGAACGTGAATTGGGGGCCGTCTGCCGGAAAGTAGTTGCGCAGTTAGCAGAAAACAAGCTGGATGTATATGAAATTGACGCCGATCAGGTACGAAAATATTTGGGACGGCCCCATTTCCAAGGAGATGAGGAAATTTCCATGCGCACCTCTGAACCGGGCGTTGCCACTGGCCTGGCCTGGACCCCCGTCGGCGGCGATATCCTGTTCATTGAAGCAACACGAATGCCCGGGGCTAAAGGTTTTCAAACCACCGGTTCCATCGGAAAAGTCATGGAGGAATCCGCCAAAGCAGCCCTGTCCTATGTGCGTTCCCGCGCTGAGGTCTTGGGCCTTCCGTTGGATTTCTTCGACCACTCCGACATCCACCTGCACATCCCTGCTGGGGCCCAGCCCAAAGACGGTCCCTCAGCCGGTGTCACCATTGCCACAGCCATCGTCTCCCTGATTTCTGGAAAACCGGTGCGTCCTGATGTGGGCATGACAGGAGAAATTACTTTACGCGGTCAGGTGCTGCCTGTGGGCGGGATCAAAGAAAAGGTTTTAGCGGCTCACCGTTATGGCCTGAAAACCATCATTCTTCCTAAAAAGAATCAGGAAGACCTGGAAGAGCTCTCCGAGGAAGTCCGCAATGCGCTGAATTTCGTCTTTGCAGAAACAGTTAGCGATGTGATTCAAAACGCGCTGGAAGAACCTGTAAAACCGGCTTCCAAATCAGCCAGAAGGGGCAGACAAAAACATCATGAGTAAAATTGTATTGATCGAAGATGATATCACCATGCGCACCCTGTTAAAAACCCTCCTGGAATTCGAAGGGTTTGAAGTCGCCATCTATGGGGAAATTGAAGAAGATAAAGTCGCGGAAATGCTCAAGCAGGAAAAACCCCAGGCTTTGCTTCTGGATGTCCATTTACGCAAGGGTAACGGCATCACCATTCTCAAATCCATTCGCGAAGATCCCCAAATCGCCGCTACCCGGGTGATCATGACCTCTGGCATGGATATGAGCAGCCAGTGTCTCGATGCAGGCGCAGACCATTTCTTGCTCAAACCTTACATGCCCGATGACCTCATTGACCTGCTGAAAGACCGCCGTGACTGACCGACCTTTGCGCGTTGCCGTTCTGACTATATCCGACCGTTCCTCAGTTGGCCAGCGCCCGGATCTTTCTGGCCCAGCTCTGGCAGCCGAAGTTGAGAGGTTGGGCTGGGTTTGTGTTCAAACAGCCATCGTACCGGATGAAATATCCCAAATCGCCTCCATCCTGGTTAACTGGGCTGATTCCAGACAATCCGATCTCATCCTGACCACAGGCGGCACGGGCTTTTCCCCCAGAGATGTAACCCCCGAAGCCACCCGCGCCGTTTTACATCGAGAGACGCCAGGCATCGCCGAGGCCATCCGCAGCCGCAGCCTGGCGGTCACCCCCCATGCTATGCTTTCGCGGGCCACCGCAGGCATTCGCGGCAAATCGCTGATCATTAACTTTCCGGGCAGCCCCAAGGCTGCGGTTGAAAGTCTGGGATTCATCGCCTCGGTACTTCCTCACGCCGTCCAATTGATCTCAGAGGATCCTCAATCGGAACAGGGTCATCAATTTAATCCGTAAACCGCAGAGAGGTGTTCAATGCCTGAAATAACCAACGCTGAAAAAAATGGAAAGTTGCGCGTGATTGTAAAGTTAAAATCTGGCGAGCGCATCTCCATTTGCCGCTGCTTTGCCTCCAAAGAGTTCCCCGTCTGCGACGGCTCGCACCGCGAATTGCCTTTCAATGTTGGCCCAGCCGTTGTTGAGGCCGTAGAACCGGAAGCGGATAAACCAGCGTAAATTGTTCGCGCTAAGGGGGTCAAAAGCCGGATTCGAGAACTTCCTGCAAATCAGACTCCTTGGTCATCACTGCCACGGGAACATTCCTGCGCTGCAGTGAGGCCACATGCTCCAAAATCGAATGTCGTCCGCCAAAAGACGCTGGATCAATGTAAACCACCACCGGATGTACACCGCGCTGCGCTAGAGAAATAGAAGCCGTTACCACGCTGGTATCCGTGGCTGCGGAAATCAAGATCGCCGTACTCCCCCTGGGTAGATGGTCCAATTGTCCCAACACCACTGCATCAAGTCCCATTTTCCCCTGGCAGCGCAGCAGTGCCAGCGTCTCCAGAATTTTCGACAATTGCCGTTCTCCCCGTTCGGCCGAATGCACCACCAGATATTGCCCTTCACTGCAAAACCCCAACGATTGCCCGCGCATCAGGAAATATTTGGCCACCGATGCCGCTGAAGACACCGCATACTCAAAAGAGTCCTTAGGCAGAATTCGTTCGCTCTTGTGCTGCCACAGCCAAAACTGGTCAATTTGCGTAGGCTTGTTGGCTTTTTCCAAACTAAAATGCGTCCCCGCCTGGGCATCCACAAAAATCCACACATCTGCCCGCGGATCCTGCTCAAACTCTTTCACCATCAGGTGATCTTTCCGCACACTGGTAGGCCAGTGGATGCGGTTCAGGGAATCTCCGGGCGCATACTCCCGCACACTCGCAGCGTGAGGCGTCACCTCGTGGGTTTTAAGCCTTTTGGCCCGTCCTCCTGGCAGCAGCCCAGGTGGAAAAGGAAACGTACGCAAATCCACCGTCAGCGGTAAAACCAACAAGCTCTGCCCGCCGGGGATTTTCCGCCGGTAAGCAAAAATTCCAAACGGGTCTCCCGCATACAGCGAGGTCGGCCCCAACAGAAATTGCCCTCGTTCCTGTAAAAGTGTATAGGCCGAGTACCCGCGCACCTCATTTTTCGTCAGCCAGGATAGCACCCGAGATCCGCCGCATCCAGGCAAATTGGACTCATTGCGCACATCCACCCAAGAGCGTTGGAATGCTGACATATTCTCAATCTCGAATCGTTCCTCAAAGACCTGCCCCAGCTGCTGGCGTAACCCCCTCGCAAACCGTCTCACGGCAAACCTTCGCACCGAGAACATCGCCCAGATGAAACTTACCAACAGCAGCAAGACGCACAGGTAAATAAGACGAAAAAATATGCCGGTCTGAGTCGGGTTGAGAATTTTTACCGCAACCCAACAAGCCAGCATCACCGCCACAATAGCCCAAAACGTGTTGCGAACTCTCATCCAGTGCGGTCGGGTTTCTCCAGGTTTCCGCCTGGGATGGAAACAGAATGAAGTACTTCTTGAATAATCGTTTCTGCGCTGATATTCTTTAACCGCGCCGCCGGATCAATAATGATGCGGTGAGCCAAAACAAAGCTCGCCAATCCTTTCACATCATCCGGCAGTACAAAATCTCGCCCATTGATCGCAGCCCGCACTTGCGCCGTCCGCACCAGACTCAAACTGCCGCGCGGGCTGGAACCCAGGTATACATCAGGGCTGCTGCGTGTTGCCCGCACCAACTCCACGATGTACCGTTTAACCGGTTGAGAAACATACACATATTTGACCATTTCCTGCATCAAAAGCACCTCTTCCAATGGTGCAACTTCGTTCAGATCACTGATTGGATGCTTAATTTGCTGAAGTTCCAGAATATGCACTTCATCTGCCAATGCTGGGTATCCCAGTCGAAGCCGCATTAAAAAACGGTCTAGCTGCGCTTCTGGCAGCGGGAAGGTGCCTTCATACTCAATCGGGTTTTGCGTAGCCATCACCAAAAACGGATCTGGCAAGCGGTGCGTCACCCCATCTACCGTGATCTGCCGTTCTTCCATCGCCTCCAATAAAGCTGATTGTGTTTTCGGTGTCGCACGATTAATTTCATCCGCCAGCACAATCTGCGCCATCAATGGCCCCGGACGAAATTCAAACTGGCGCGTCACCTGGTTAAAAATGGACACGCCAGTTACATCTGAAGGCAGCATATCCGGCGTGAATTGGATACGGCTGAATTGACAGCCCAGAGATTTCGCCAGCGCACGGCTAACCATGGTTTTCCCCACGCCAGGAACATCTTCCAGAAGCAAATGGCCCTGACAAAGCAGTCCCGTCACGATCAATTCCAGGGTGTCGCGTTTGCCAACAATCACGCGTTCCAGATTATCGATGATGCGGGAGCTAAAATTTTGAATGCGTTCAACATCCAGTTCCATAATCACTCCTCAGCTTCTTAGTCGGCGGTTTTCGCGTGCGCAGGATTACCCCCCATGTTATCACAAATATCAAACTGGAAATAGTCATCCCAGCCCCCCAATAAAAACTTGCGGGTTGATACCGGAAGGTAATTGTGTGTCGTCCAGCTGGTGCTGCCGCGGTCATAAACACGCCATACGCAGGAAAGATTCCCAAATCCTTCCCGTCTAGCTCAGCTCTCCAGCCTGGATAATATACAGATGCCACGCTCAGCCATCCGTCCGATTTTGCCTCATAAGTCACCAGCCATTGATGTGCGCTTTTTTGTCTGGTAAGGAATTTAATGTCACTCGAGTTACATTCCCCGATGCGCTCATTTCGAATCCCTTCCACAATCAAAGCTGGGGCATCCCCCGCCGCTTGCATTGCATCTGCCACAGCCTTTTTCAGCTCATCGCGTGTGACCATCTGTGCGCAGGTGTGCCAATGCAGCCAGTCACCTCCGTCCAAGGGCTTATAGTGTATCCCAAGCGAATTGAATGCGTCCAATTGTTCCACAGTGCTCACATTGGCTATGCGCAGCCAGCGCATCAAAGCTTCACCAGAAAGCTCCTGGGCAATCTCCTGCCAAAACACATACCGCGCTGGAACAAAGGGATCAAAATTGCCTACCAGCGCAGTGCCCTCCAAAAGGTTTAGGTTCGGCAGCAGCACCTTACGTACATGCTGAGGGTCCTCAATGAGATGGTAATCCTCAAAGCGCAGAAAACGGCGGAACTTGAGCTGGTATTCGTCTTCCTGTGAAAGGTACACTCGTCCGCCGCTGGAAATGTCTGTCCGCTCCATCGCATTGTAAAATTGCCGAGGAACACTCGGGATTAAGGCTCGATTTGCCGCCCACAAATCCGCGCTTATCCACAGAACCACCCCCACTAGCCAAACCTGCCGCCACCGCAGGCTGTTGCTCGTTGTAGGATGGGTTAACGTCAAGATGCCTGCCCCCAACCCCCAGACCCCCGCCAGGGCTGCCGCCCGGATAAACGATGGGCTGACACTGCCCATCATCAACCAGGCCGCCCCTGCCCCCAGCGTCACCGCAAACCCGCCCGCCGTTGCCAGCCGGGTCCAATACAGCCCTCTGCCAGTTGGCCGCGCCCACAGGTCAGTGCCCAACCCCGCCAGCATCGACAAACTAAACGCCGTCCACACCAAAAAACGCGATGGCGCGTTGAACATATCGAAGGTGGGAACATGCTCAAACAAGAAAGGGAAAATGGGTGAGTTTTTTCCCAACCCCAATACAATCCCTGTGATCACAGTTCCCCACAGGAACAACACGCCCGTTTTTCTGGACACAGCTTCCTCCTGTGTCGGTTTCCTCCATCCTCTCACCAGCGTGCGCAAAGCCAACAGCAGCGGCAGAATCCCCACATACATCGCATCTTCCCAATAATTGGCGTATCCCCAATAATCCCCTGCGCCAGGGTTCCCAAACAAATCCGGCGCCAACAAAGACAGCAAACGCCA
The DNA here is from genome assembly GCA_029975215.1 of Levilinea sp. GTDB lineage: Bacteria > Chloroflexota > Anaerolineae > Anaerolineales > Anaerolineaceae > Levilinea. The sequence goes on along the minus strand of JARKPO010000067.1, from coordinate 102,248 downwards.
CGGCCAGAGAGAATACGTCAGCGCCGTCTCATAATCCACCGCGGCCGAGCGCTGTGACTGCATTAAAAATTCCGCCGTCGGAATTAACTGTACCGCCGCGATCAGCCCGGCCTGTAAACCAGACGCCAGAAACATCCCCATAGCGCGGAGCGCCCCCGCTGCTCTGCCGTTTCGCCATCCCCCCACTACCACCCACGCGCCTGCCAACATGAGAATGTACCAGCTCAATTGTGCATGCCCTGCCAAAAGCATCATCGTCGTCGGCAATACCAGAGACCCTCTCAGCCAGGATTGGCCCTTGAGGGAGGATTCTTGCGGGCCGCCAAACGGTGAGGCGATTTGGTTAGCCCCCAGAATCACAAAAGGCATCCATGCGCCTGCCCAGATCATGCTGAAAAAATTCACCCGCCCAATCCAATACTGCCCGAATGCAAATGCCAGCGCGCCAACCACCTGCCCCAAAGGGGAGATGCCCACAGCTTTCAGCAGCCGAGTCATCCCCCAACCGCTCCACACCAAGTGCAGCACAACCAGTAATGAAAATGCATATGCCAGCAACTCGTTCCCGCCCACAGCCGCGAAAGGATAGGTGATCCAGGTGGGTGGATAAAACAAGGCCGACTGGTAGTTCGCCATCAACGGCGTGCCCATCCCATTCAGCATGTTCCACAAAGGAAGTTCTCCACCAAGCAGCATCTGCCAGGCGTACACCCGCCAGGGGATAAATTGCAGTCCCGCCGTGCCCCAATACAGCACGTCACCTCCTACCAGCAGCCTGAAAAACAGCAGAGTAGGCAAGATCAGGATGGGCACAATAGTGAGAGGCAGTCGGTCAAAACGCTTCATGGCTCCCATTCCACAGCATATATGGTGTAGCCCTCTACTTCAGCCAGTTCTTTCAGCCAGTACAGGTTTTGTGCCGCTGCCCGCCCTGCATCTTTGGGTGTAAACAGCACGTGCGTTACCCTCTGGGACTTCAGCCATTCCAGATCAGCGTTCGCCGGATCGTCCAGGAACGCCTCAACCTTCGGGCGCAGTACGCGCAGATGAGCACTTTCAGGGCCGTGCCCAATCAACGTGAATTGCGGCGTCCAGGCAGGCAGCGCGTTCGAGGTGTCGTAGTTCGCCAGGATCACCGCATCCTTCGGCAGCACTCCGCGAATCGTCAAAAATATCTTTGTTTCGGGCCCCGGACGAAACACCGGTGGTTGCGCGGTACGAACCGCCAATCCGCCCCCCGCGAGCAAAATCACCGCCGGGATAAACAAAGTCAGCCCCAAAACCCGTACTGCCTGTTGAACACGGGCTGAGGCGCGCATATAACCGAATAGTGTCAGCACCACACAGGCTACCCAACCGCCCTCCGTTAATCTCCGCTGTAAATCATAGGGCAGATATGCCGCCGGAATAAACACCGCCGCCCAAAAGAGAAAGAATAGTCCGCTGCCCTTCCGCTCCCGAAGGACAGCCCATCCACCCCAAATCATCAGCGGGATAACCGGTAAATAAGCTAGCAGGTAATCTCCAACGGGTGGGGAGGTGATCAAATTCTGCTGAGCCCATACCCGCAGGTAAGGGTCCCTCAGGAAATGGATCCCCGTATAGATTATCAAAGGCGCTGCGAATAGCCCCAACCACAACCCCGTACGCAGGAACCGCCGCAGATCCCAGGGCCAGGGCGCCAGACGTGAGAGCAGCAATCTGCCCCCGCCGTACAACCCCACCACGCCCAGGCCAATCACCAGACTTTGCGGCTGCATCAGTCCGGCCAAGAGCCAGCTGACTCCCGCCCCTAACCGTTCCTTCAGCGGAGCCTCTTCCTGCTCATTTTTCAGAAGCACATACAGCCCCCAAAACAAAAAGGCGCGCGACCACACCAGATGCGGCAGGCCGAAAACCGAGAGGAACCCAAAAGCCTCCGGCGAATAGAACTCCAGCGGCGTACGATCCTGCCACAGCAACTGCAGCCCAAACGGTGCCAACCACCCCAGGCCTCCGCCCGCCATCACCAAAGCCGTCCCCATCCACCGCATCCGTCCGGATGAAAAGAATAGCGAAAATAACCGTTCCAACACAAAGGCCAGAGCAAAGATACCCGCAATACGGAAGAAATGGAACAGCACCACCAACTGCGCATGCTGTCCAGAGGGCGAGGTCAATTTTCCCAAAAGCAAATACGGCAAAAAGGCCAATAAACCGGATTGCACCATATTGGTGTAAGGCGTACGGAACAGCCAATCACCCTCCGCGCCGCGCAGCATTTTTGCAATATAAGAATTGCCGTCCTCCACGCCAAAGACAAAGCCAGTAAAGTGCGCATCTCCCTGCACCGCAAACCCCACCAGGTATGGCAAGGTGGTCAATATCGCCAGGCCGGCTGCCAAAAGGATCCATCCACTCCGCGCTTTATTCATGCTTGCCACCCTTTCGCGTGAAGAATAGACCCAACCCTGCGCTCAGCAAACTCAACACCGTAATTACGCCTCCTGCATATACCCACATCGGTCGATACACCCACTGCACTGTATGAGTACCGCCGGTCAGAAACACACTCCGAAAAACTCCTTCCGCTGTCTTCCCCTCAGCCGCCGTCCCATCCACAAATACCTGCCACCCCGGATAATTCATCTCCGAAAGCACTAACAACCCCGGGCCTTGTGCTTCCAACCAGATCTGGTTTGGTTCCCGGCGAATCCACTGCACAGCTTTGCCGCCCGCAGTGCAGTCAAGTGCTTGCGCGCTTTCCACCCAGGCTCGTGGGCAGGCCAGGGTGTTTTCATAAATCCAGGTCGTCCCAATCCTCCGCTCCAGAATCAACCCTTCCGCTTCCAGAGGGTATTCCGACGCCACGTAGCGCACGTTCAAACGACCCAGGCGCTCTGCATTTGGTGCATACAACCGGTTCGCCGTCGCTGGTTCTCCCTCCTCAAAGGGCGGCAAGGTGACCCCGTAGCGGCTTCTGGGCACACCGCTGGCCAGGTCAAAATACTCCGCGTACGCCGCCCACTGCAACGGGTCCACCCCATCCGCCATCTCCAGGCGGTAAGCTGCGGCACTGTGCTGTGGGATGGAATAGGAGGGTGAATAAATTCGGAAAATCCCCGGTTTCCCGGCCAGATACTGCGCTGCTGCAACCCCCTCTCTTGCCACCTCGGCTTCCGGTCGGTAACGTATCAGGCTGCGCTGGTTGAGCAACAAATCGCTTAGAATCACCAGGAAAACGACGCCCAGCCAGGGCAAGGGACGGATTTTCTCATATAGGCGCAGAAAGATCAACAGCGTGCCAGCAATCCCTACCCACCCTGCCCACACAAAAGCCGCTGGAACTGGCCGTACCACCATCCCCATTCCCAGCCCAAACACGCCCAGCATCCCACCCCAGGCCGCCAGGGTCAAATTCAATCCGCGGCTCCTGTTCGCCGGCTCCGTCAGCAATTCGTTCAAGCCGATGGCAGCTAATAGGATCACCGACAAATCTGCAAAGAATAATGCCCGCGCCGGCACGCGCAGCAAATTCAATCCAGGCAATTCCCCCAAAATACGTGCGAATGGTAGATGCTCGCCCAAGGAAAACATCACCGCAAGAACAAAAACCGCGCTCCAAACCCATGGGTATCGCCGACCCGACCGTGAAAAAACCCCTACCCAAGCCAGCAAAACCGCCATAATCCCCGGGTAAAAAATCCACTCCGCATACCCGCCAAAATTGGGCACGACCAAATTCAGCAGCCGCCCTGGTTCCAAAGAATACGCCAGCCGGTCCGCGCCCAACATCACAGCCCGCGTCGAAAGTTGAGAATACTCGCCCAGCGGCAAAAGAACAACGGACGCAATCGCTGCCGCCAAACTCACCTGCACGCCCGCCCCCTTCGCCAGAACCCCAACCGCGTTCAGGGCCGTAATCTCCCTTGCTTTCCAGTTCGCAGCAATGAGTTGAACCGCCCTCCAGCCGTACATTCCCGCCCAAAACACACCGCAATAAGCCGCCCAACGCACATCCGCTGCAGCAGTCAACCCCAACCCCAAGCCCACCATCAAGTTGTATTTCCAAGAAAAGCGCATCTGCCCGCGCGCCTGTTCCATCCAGTCCACCAGCCACGGCGTCCAACACACCGCCCACACCAGCGTCAGGTGACCAGCCCCCATGTGCGCCGCCAGCTTAGGCATCAGCACAAACAGGCATGCCCCCATACACGCCGCAATTGGGTTAGGGACCATTTTCCGAATCAAGCGTGCCGTCCCCACACCCCCCAACAGCAGATGCAGGCCAGTGACCAGGTGATAGCCTAACGGCAGGGGCAGCACCCATAGAAGCCACGCGGGCGGGTAAAAGAGGCTGCTCAGCGGATTGGCTGAAAAAGGATACCCACTCAGAATTAACGGTGACCACAGTGGCACAACGCCCCAGCGCGTCAGGCTCTCACGAATCCACAAAAAATTCGGGTGATGGCTGATCGTCAGATCGGAGTAATTCCCTTGAAACGGGTATGCAAACCCATTTACTCCAATGAAAAGAGAGACCGTGCACAAGCCGATCAAAATAATGGGTAAGGTTCGTTCAATCCGATTGGTCATTTTCACGGTGCAACGTGGTAAATGCTGACGTTATTTTGATTGTAAACCGCCGTCAGCGGTAGTGTATCCACCCCCGACAGTTCTTTTTCCCGCGGGCCCCAAAAGATGAGAGTCGCCCCAAGGTCCCGTGCCGTGTTCATTTCACCGCCGGGATTCGCCAAGAAAGCAGCGACAGCCTTCTGCTTGCTTTCAGCATTTGTTGTCTCATACGGGTGTCCATACACCACCCGCAGCCCCGTCTGCCCAGGCAAAATCATGCCGATATCCTCACTTGCCAAAACCACGCTGTCCTTTGGGCTGTTTTCAGCCATCCACTGCATCGCCGCGTATTCATGAGTCTGAAGATACAGCTTTGGGGGGTGCTGGTATGCCCCCAAAATACTCGCCAGCAAAATCAAGACATTGCTCATGATGGAGGCGATCAGCAGCCCGCTTCGAAGCCAGCGTGTTTTTTTCCGTGCCGCCAACTGTGCCGCCGTTCCCCCCGCCAGCACCGCCAGGGGGATGTACAGTCCCAACAAAAACCTGCGCTGCAAATTGAACGGCAAGATGGAAAGCAAAACCCCCGCCGCCACCCAGGTCACCAGCGGATCCAAAGCCAGTTCGCCCAGATTCTTCCGCCGCCGCCATATCGAAATCCCTGCCAGGATCAAGGCCGGTGAAAAAGACACCAACACATCCCAGGCCGGGGGTGAAAGGGTCACATTTTGTTGGTTCCACTGCGCCAGTTCAGAGTGGTTCAGAATTTGCAGGTACTGTCCCACCAACAGCAGTCCACCAGGAACGCAGCTTGTCAGCACCGCCAGCCAGGGGATCCTCTGCCTCAAGATCAGCCGCACCAGCATCCCAAACATCTGAATAGTGCACAGGGCCACCACCCCAAAAGGCATGATCAACGCCAAGGCCGCGCTTAAACCCACCGCAGCCGTTGCTCCTCCAATGCTGCCAATCCGTTCTGATTCTTGGATCAGGAACAGTAACAACGCCAGTCCGATGGGGAAGTGCGGGTTTACCAAAGCGGAGAAAAAGGGAAAAGCTTCTGCCACCCACATATCCGCGGTAAATGCCCCCGCCAGGCTCGCCAGCCAACCCAACCCCGCCCCAAACAAACTCAATGCGAAGGTAAATTCCAGGCCGCCCGCTGTCGTTTTTTCATGATATCGTTCAATAAATCTCCGCAAAGCCAGCGCCAGCACCAAAGCCCCTACCAAACGGGCTCCATGAAAAATCATCCATAGCGGCGCATGAACAATGCGGGCGATGTGGCCGAGTATCAAGTAAAAAATGAATAAGAAGGAGCCTTCTCCCGGCTCAGCCGTGAACGGCAAACGAAACAGCCATGCGCCTGCTGCCCCTTGCTGCATTTTTGCAAAGTAAGAATTCCCATCCAAAGGGTTAATCAAAAACCCAACAAAGACCCAATCCGATCCCGCCGCAGCCCATGCCAATACATAGGGCAATAGGAGAATCAAGAGAAAAACAATCGTCACAACCCAAAAGACCTTCCCGCGCATACGTTCCGCCACCTTTCTCATCAAAGTATACAGGGAAATGAATTACCCATCAAACCGGATCTCTGCTTAAATATTGCCTCTCTCCGACCGCCCCCTATTTACAGATCAAATAGTATAATTTTTACATGAATCAAGCTGCCCTCCTCTTCCAATTCCAGGTCGTTGACAGCGAAATCGAACGCTTGCAAGCCCGCATCGCCGAAATTGACGCCGCGATTGCCGCAGACCAGCAAATTGCCCAGGCAGAACAAACGCTTACCGATTCTCGCAAAGCCCATCAGCGGGCCGCCCAAACCCTACGGGCTGTGGAGGAGAACGTTAAATCCCTCCAGATCAAGATATCCACCTCTGAGGCAAACCTTTACGGCGGCAGGATCAAGAACCCCAAAGAACTGCAAGACCTCCAAAACGAAATTGCATCCCTGAAGAAGCGATTAGCCGCAGTAGAAGATGAGCAGCTCACCGCGATGGTGTCTCTGGAAGAATTCGAATTAGGCGAGGAAAAAGCCTCTGAAAATCTCACTCTAACCCGCGGTCAGGTGGCCAGCCGCCACGCTGAAATGTTAGGCGAGAAAAAACAGGCCGAGCAAAAAATCCAGCGCTTGACCACCGAAAGAAATGCCCATCTTAGTTCGCTGGACCCTTCAGCATTGGAAATCTACCGCACCTTGCGCAAACAAAAACGCGGGGTTGCCGTAGTCAGCGCAGCGGATGGGGCTTGTTCGGCCTGCGGCGCTGAGCTTCGTCCAGCCGAATTGCAGGCGGCGCGCTCTCCCCAAGGACTGGCTTATTGCAGCAATTGCGGCCGTATCATTTACGCAGGGTAAACCATGCGATTCTTAGCGGATTTCAGTTTCGATCAAATTTCTTTTTGGCTGGGCTTTCTGGCGGCCTCTCTGGTTTGGTGGATTTTCATGCGTTCACGCCGCCACCTGCCGGGCATCAAGAAGTACATCCAACTCAAACTTGAACAGGCTCGCGAGAGAAATCGCGCCGGGGTCAGCGCCTATTTTCGTCAGGAAGCCCTGCGCCGCGCCCAGCGCCAACATCTTGCCCGCAATCTCTTTCCTTTGGAAGAGATCCTCATCCCACCTCGGCTGTTCATTCCGCCCTCATATGTTGAGCCCCAGCCAGAAAATCAGCCCGAAGGTCTGGCTGCGCAAATTGTCCCCTATTTACCCGACTGGCCTGAATTTTTATCTCCTTTTCATTATCCTTCGTTGACTCCAGCCCAGGCCTTGGAACATGGCATCCGCCTTGCCATCATCGCCCCGCCTGGTGGGGGCAAATCGGTCGCCTTGGCCGATCTGGCCCTCCACCTTGCCCGCAATGATACCCATGCCCCCAGCCTCGATCGCCGTTTTCCCATCTACCTCCACGCACATGAAATTCAATGGACTGTGGATCCTAAAGAGGCTTTTTCCAGTCTTGTTAAGGCCGCTTCGCGGCAGGTTCCAGCGTTTGTAGCCAACCGTGTATCCCATTTCCTCCACGAAGTGTTCACAGAAGGTCGGGCTGTCCTGCTAATAGACGGTCTGGACGAGCTTCCCGCCGCAGCGGCTGAAAACGCTTCCCGCGCCCTGGGGCAGTGGTGCCTCACCTTCCCCCAATTGTTTATCGCCGTTACCGCCAATCCAGATGAACTGGACGGCCTGGTCAGCCTGGAATTCTTCCCCCTGGCAGTTGTCCCCTGGACGTATGAAGAACGCAGGACCTTTGCCATGCAGTGGCAGGAACGTTGGATCAGCCGCATCTTGCCTGAAGTCAATAAGCGCCTAGGAATTTCCGGGGTAGATCCTGACTTGTTAGCCCATTGGATTCTGGAGCGCACCGCCGACACCCCTCTGGAATGGACGCTGAAAGTCTGGGCGGCCACAGCCGGAGATATGATCGGCCCGGGGTATCAAAATGCGATGGATGCCTTCATCCTGCGAACAGCTCACCCCAAACTTCCCCGCCAGGCGTTGGCTCGCCTCGCTTATCAATACTTCCAAAGCGAATCGCCTACCCTACCATTTAACCAATTAGAAACCATCCTCGGTAAGTTAAAAATCGTCCAATCCACAAATGCTGAGGATGAATTGACACCCCTCAACACTGCGAAACCCGCAAAAAAGAAAAAACAGAAAACCACCCGTGTTTCTTCTGGCGGGGTGGCCCTCGATCAATCCATCCAAAACGGCCTCTTTGCCGAATTCCCGGGCGAGCAAATCGCCTTTATTCACCCTGTAATCGCTGGTTATTTGGCTGGCGAGGCAGAAGAACAAGAATTTGAACCCTGGGTTAAGGAAAGCTCCGCCTGGCCGATACAGCAATCTCTTTTGGCTTTTCAAGCTGCCCGAGATCTGCCCCTGCACTACATCACCCGCACCCTGCAAGCTTCGCCTACACCTCTCAATATTCACCTTTTGCGCTTGGCCCGCTGGCTCAAATTCGCTCGCCCCAACGCCTCCTGGCGTGCCCCAGCAATGCGTAAGCTTCTGAACTCTCTGTATGATGACAGCTTGCCGTTCAGCGTTCGCGCAAAATGCCTATGCGCAATTTTACATTCAGGAGATCCATCCCTGCCCACCCTCCTCAAGCAGCTCCTCACAGCCCCCTCTGCTGTTTTGCGCCAATTGGCCGTCCTGGGCGCGGGGGTCCTCGGTGACTCATCTCTGCTCAACCCTGTCTTGGACCGCTATGCCGATCAGGAAGAAGGTGTGCGCATCGCTGCCTGTCTGGCTGTATCTGCCATCGGCGGAAAAGTGGCTGCTGACACCCTGATGGAAACCCTTATGCACGGCGATGACGCTCTGCGCCAGGCCGCCGCCGAGATGCTGGCTGCCGCCCCCGGCGGACACGACATCCTTCGCGATGCCGTCAGCAGCACCGATCTGCTCACCCGCCGTGCGGCCATCCTGGGGCTCACCTATGTCAATGAAGACTGGGTAAAAGTCATGTTGGAAAAAATCGCCATCGAAGACGGCCAATGGGTGGTGCGCAACGCCGCGGGTCAGGTTTTGGAAATGCAGCGCGGTGAAAATCACTTGGCCCCAAAACCGCTCCAACCGCCCAGCGAATCCCCCTGGCTCATCACCTATGCCAGCCAGCAAGGGCAAGGCATTTCTCCTGGAACTCAAGCGGATGATTTGCTCATGCACGCGGTGGGCTCAGGTAACTCGGATGATAAGGTGCGCGCCTTACAATATCTGCGCACCAAACCCTCCCCCGAAGTCACCCAGGCCGTCACTGACCTGCTGAAAACCTCAGACCCGCGCGTGCGTGAAGCCGCTGCCTATGCCCTATGGCACATCACTTCCGCCTCAGCCAATCCATGACATTAACAGGGGCTGCCTGGATCTTCTTCCCAGACAGCCCCCTGTGTGCTTTTCAACAGATTATGCTAATTTTTCGATGATCTTGGATTGCACGGTGCTTGTGTCCAGTCCGGTCACAGTCACCAATTTGTCCAGCCCGCTTTTTCCAGCGACGATATCCAGGCGTGAAACATCCACCCCCAGAATTCCCGCTAAAAAAGTTAATAAACTGCTGTTCACCAAATCGTCGGTGTCTGCGCTCATCAGGCGCACCTTAACCGTTCCGTCATTCAGAATTTCGGTTATCTCATTTTTTCGCGCACGCGGGGTAACGCGAATCGCCAGAGCCGCCCCCCGCTGTCCATTATGCAGTCGGTATTTCCGTGGATCATCCATAGTTACCCCAGTCCTCGCAGCAGGCTGACCAACAGGAATTCAATAATTTGCACCAAAATCACCAGAATCAAGGGGCTAAAATCAATCCCTTGAATGGGCCGCACCACTTTTCGAATGGGATCCAGCATCGGGTTGGTAAAGCGCCCAATGAAGACGCGCACATTGTGATACGGCGGCAGAAAATACGAAAGCACAATCTCCGCTAAAACCAGCAGAAAGATCGCTCGAGCCAACAGATTGATAAACGTGATAAGAAAACCGATCATAATTCTATTATACTCAACTTCCTCAAGGAGTCTTATAAATCCGAGGCCCAACTATAGCGGTTCCCAGGCGCACCAGGGTTGCCCCTTCTTCCACTGCCGCTACATAATCCGTGCTCGTCCCCATGGAAAGCTCATCCCAGCGGCACTGCGGGTACCGGTCCTGAAGCCGCATCTGAAGCTGCTTTACCCGTTGAAAAAACGGCCGGACGCGTTCCGAGTCTTCAAATAGCGGCGGCATCGTCATCAAACCGCGAATTTCCAAATGAGGCAGACGCAAAATGTCTTCCACCGTCAGAAAAAAAACCGCCAGGCTGTCCGCATCCCAACAAGGCAGCCCAAATTTGCTCTCTTCGCCGCTGACGTTCACTTCCAACAGCACAGGCAGCTTTTTGCCGGTCTCTGCCAGGCGCCGCTCCAACTTTTCTGCTAAGGAAAGGCTGTCTAAAGATTGCAGCATGGAAAAATGATCTGTCACCATCTTGACTTTCCGGCTCTGCAAATGGCCGATCATGTGCCATTCCACCGCCTCCCCACGCAAATCTTCAATCTTAGCCAAGCTCTCTTCCGGGTAGTTTTCACCCAAAAGGGTTGCCCCCGCACGAACTGCGGCGCGAACTGTCTCAATGGGCTGCGATTTGGTTACCACCACCAGTCGCACGCTGCTCGCCGGACGCCCCACGCGGCCGCAGGCGGCCTCGATCTGCGCTTGCGCTTTTGCCATATTGGCGCGAATCAGCTCCACTCGATCTTCCATCATCCCCATTTGCCTCCGTGATCATTCTGTCAGCGCCAGAATCGCCCCCAGACGACCAGTTCGCCCTTTTTCAGCTCGATGGGAAAACCACAGCCCTACATCGCAGGCCGTACACACCCGGCTGGTTTCAATATGCTCCACCCCGGCTTCGGCCAGAGTCAACTGGTTTGCTTCCCAAAGGTTAAAATATGTTTTCCCATCCACACTCATCAGCAGCTGCCCAGTCCTCTCGCCAAACCCACTCCGCACCTGTCGAATCACATCCTCCCCCACAGCATAGTGGTCTGGCCCAATGGAAGGTCCAATCACCGCCCTCAGATCTGCGGGTTTGCAGCCGTAATGCATCCCCATAGCCGCTACAGCCGCCGCGGCCGCTTTTTTCACCGTGCCCTGCCAACCTGCATGTGCCAAGGCCGCCGCATGTCGAACCGGGTCATATAAAAAAATTGGCACACAGTCCGCAAAGCGCATGAAAAGGGTCACATCCGGCGAATCCGTCAGGATGATATCTGCCTGTTCATGAGGAGCATCCAGCGGCCGCGGCTGCCGCGAAGCTTTGGCCTCCACACCATGCACCTGCCAAACATCAAAAACGCTTTCCACCCTTCTTCCCAGGGCGGAAAAGATTCTTCTCCGGTTTTCAATCACATGAGTGCGTTCATCCCCCACCGTGCCGCCCGTGTTTAAAGAGGCCCACGGCTCCGGGCTGACACCGCCCTTGCGGGTGAAAAATCCGTGAATTACCCGGTCAGCGGGCAGGCTATCAAAAGTCAAATAATGAACACCGTCCGGTGATTCATGAAATTTCATTGGTTCGCGCCTTGATCTGGGGTTCAATCTGTTCCCAAACAGCCTGCTTGCGCAGCATCATCCGATAAGTCTCCCGCATGGCATCCTCGATCATCGGGAAAATATACCAGGCCGTCGTGAGGCCGAACAGCACACCGGTTAAAGCTCGCAGGAAGGGGGTGCTTTCGCGGAAGATATTGAGGTTAAAGGGCAGCTGCATCGCCGTCAGGCCGGGCAGCTGCGACAATCCGTCCAGTCCAATCGGCCCCAGGCCTATAATCACCCACACCAGCCATGGAATCACCTTGATCTTGCGCTTTGTGATGGCAAAAATCACTGCAAAAACTAACATCGCTCCGTAAATTGCCACATCGCGCTGGCATAACGCCACTTTATAGCCGAGACGCTCATTGCCAACAAAGCGCCGTGCATTCCATAAATCCAATGTGCCTTCACCGGTCAGTTCTTCGTAGGTGATAACGTTCTTTATGCCAGCCAACTCCCGCGGGTAGTACGGCTGCTCGCCAAAGAGGAAGAACGACCGAAACGCAAATTGATGGCACAGAGGGCTGTAAATTGTATAAATCACTTGCGCTGGTCCTTTAGCCCCAAGTTTCATCAACGTAGGGGCCAAAAAAGGCAGGCCCGTATAGAGCCCCAGAAATAGGATCATGAAAAGCATATAATTCTTGCTAAACCACAATGAAAAACGGTCCGAACCCGTCATCTTGGGCAGACGAATGTTGGCCTTTTGGGTCTCATTTTGCGTTTCTAACCGCGTCAGCCGGTCTTTTGCCGCCCCCAGCGCCACCACCAGTTCTTGCGAGGTGATCGGCCATTTGAGCCGGTAAGGTCCAACTTCCACCAGTGGAACGGCATGAGCATAGGTTTCTTGCAGCACCGGCTCACGGGTGATATCCACTGTGAGTACCTGGTGGGGATATTCTTCTTTCAATGCAGCCAATTCCGCTGCAACCTGATCGGCTTCCCGACTGTCAGGTGTTCGATAAAGCGTCACAAGAATCATGGCTGCACTCCAATTTTCGCCAGATAATCCAAAAATAACTGCCGGTTCAGCTCCCCTACATGCTGCGCGCGTAACACGCCTTCCGCGTCCACAAAAAAAGTCGTTGGCAGCCCTCTCACCATCAACTGTCTCTGCAAATCCCGATCTGGATCTAACAGGATTGGGAAAGTTAATTCCAGTGATTCGGCGAATTTTTCTGCCGTTTCTCGGCTCTCATCCGGGTTCACCGCCAGTATCACGAATGCCTCTGGCTGTTCGGAATAAACCGCCTGAAAAACTGGCATTTCCTGTTTGCAGGGTTCGCACCACGATGCCCAAAAGTTAATCACCACCGGCGTCCCGCGAAAATCGCTTAGCCGCATTTTCTCGCCGTCCAACCGCGTAAGCTCGTAATCACCCATCGGCAAGCCGCGCTCCGGGGCGCGCTGCCTTCCTGCTCCGCTGGCAGACTCGCGGGGTGTCAGGCCTGGAGCAAGAATTCCCCAGCCGATAATGCCCCCCAATACAAAACCACTCAAGAGAATGAATATGATCTTCTTCACGCCCTGCACCTGTCACAGGCCCAGGTCAATCCAGGGCGCCAACTGTGCAAGCTGCTGAAAAGTCCCTAAAAAGAGCAGTACGCCCACGATCACCATCACCACGCCCATACCCACTTCCACGTAGTGCATCGCCTTGCGGTATTTGCGTAAAATAAACGTCACCCACCCAATCCCCAACGCAGCGATTAAGAAGGGCACCGCCAGACCCAGCGAATACACTGCCAGAAGAAGCACGCCTTGCCCCAGCGATTCGCCGGTTGCCGCCAGGGTCAAAATTACCCCCAAGGTGGGGCCCACGCAAGGCGACCAGCCAGCCGAAAAGAAAATTCCCATCAAGAAAGAGGAGAAATAGCTCCGCCGCTGATCCAATCGGGTCTGCGGTCGCAGGTCATATTCCAAAAAGGGGATCCGGAAAATGCCCGTCATGTGCAAACCGAACAGGATCACCACCACGCCGCCGATTTTTGCCAGGATCGGCGTGATGTTGTACATTAACTGGCCCAAAAGGGAAGCCACCAACCCCAGACTGATGAACACCAGGCTGAACCCTAAGACAAATGCAAAGCCATGAATAAACGTGTTCAGCTTGTCCTGCGCGGCGCTGCGCTGACTCACTGCCGCGGCAGAGCGTCCGCTCATGTAGCTGACATACGCAGGCACCAGGGAAAACACGCAGGGTGACAAAAAAGAAGCCAATCCAGCCAGGAATGCAAGGCCCAGGGATACCGTCATCAGGCTTAACCTCTTAGTGAGAACAAATTATGCCTCAACCACCCGTACGACCGTGCTCGGCTGAGGCCATTGAATGGTGATATCGCCAGGATCCCAGCCAATCTGCGGGGCTGTCCAACGAAATACCCATTTTGAATCTTCCGGCAGGCAGTTTACACACCCATGAGAGCGAGGGGTGCCAAAATCGTTATGCCAGAACGTCGAGTGAATCGCTACACCCTCACCCACAAACAATGTCGTCCAGGGAACCCCTAGGGTATCCCACCCCGATTCAGTCGAACCGCCTTGCATATGGAAAGAAATTGCCTTGCGCCAGATCAAATGATCGCCTAATGGGGTAGCCCAGGTGTTCACTGCCTCACCTGCCGCGTTAAACTTACCGCCTGATGAAATCCGGCAGAAGAAAACTTCACGGTTATCCTCAAGGCAAGAAAGGACCTGATGATTCAAATCCACCACCACCAGCTTATTCTCTACGTCGGGGTTAATCGGCTCCACTTCTTCGACCGTCAGCGGCCGGAATGCTTCCGCTGCGCACCAAAAGCTGTCCAGACCATACCGTTCCGTCACGTGGTACAGAACCTGCCCCTGATCATTCTTACGCACGTCATCCACCCACAAGATCTGGCTGTAATACAGGCGCGGTCTTTCCACACTTTGCAGCCAGCGTGAATTCGGCGGATTTTTCAGATAAATATCCACGTACGGCACGGTGACCTCCGCCCACATACCCTTGCCCAGGTTGCTGGTCGGCAGGTCAAAAACCGGTTGATTAGGCCGATTCCGCACCGGCTGTACCGAAGGCGCGTATAAGTAACCGTTGGGGGTTTCCACCCACCGCTTACTGAGTACACCCGCAGGCGCCTCGCCGATCACCTCTCGCAGCCAAACCACCACAGTATCTTCATACAGCTTTTCCACAATGGGCGCGTCAGGGTGCGGGCGCGTGCGCAGATTGATCCAGCCGCCTGTGCAGTTGCGACCCAGCCGCTCCGCATCTGGCCATTCAGCAGCCTGCTGCGTCCATTTCAGCCAGGGTTGGGCCACCAGCATCCCAGCTCCAAAAAGAGCCCCCTTAATAAATTCGCGTCGTGTATATCGTTTTTGATTCATAGGACAAAGATAATAGGAAATACCGCCTTTGTCAACCTCGCTGTGATCGCGTGTCAAAGCGGATGGGAATGCGCTGCTTCCGGATCATCTGTTGAATTGCTTCAATCTCCGGACCCCAAAGAGCGTCCCCAGCCTGATACGGTACTTCTTTCCGGATTGCATCGAGAACAGCCCGCGTGCCCGTGCCCAATTTACCGTTGGGGTACTGGCGCAGCCGTAAATCCACCGCCCGCGCCGCCGAGTACAGCTCAATGGCCAGCACATGGGTGGTGTTATCCACAATTTGCCGTGCGTGCCGCGCCGCCGTCATCGCGTTAGCGTTGTGGTCTTCCTGCTCGCCCGAAGTCGGCAGAGAATGTACACTGTCCGGTGTGGCCAGGGTTTGATTTTCCAAGACCAGGCTGGCCGCCGAATACTGCGGCATCATCAAGCCCGAATTCAGCCCAGCCGCGTCCATCGAATCCACCAGCATGGGCGGCAAACCGCCATTGAGTTTTCCATCCGTAAGGCGGAAAACCCGCCGTTCTGAGATCGCCGCCAACTCACTCAACGCAATTCCCAGATAATCCATCACCATCCCGATAGGCTCGCCGTGAAAGTTTCCGCCTGAAATGGCCACATCCGGATCAAAAATCAGCGGGTTATCCGTGGCAGCGTTGATTTCACGCTCCACAATCTTTTCCACAAACTCCAAGGTATCCCGCACTGGCCCCTGCACCTGTGGAGCGCAGCGCAGCGAATAGGCATCCTGCACGCGCCCAGCCTTATCCAGCAGTGTGCTGCCTTCGACCACCGAGCGCAAATGCGCCGCGGTTTCCATCTGCCCTACCTGCCCACGGGCAGCATGAACGCGCGCATCAAAGGCTGCAGAGCAGCCTAATAGAGCCTCCAGGCTTAAACCCAAAGCCACGTCCGCCACCTCCACCAGGTAGCGGCCGTCTTCCACCGCAAAGGCCGCCAGCGCTGCGCAGAACGTGGCGCCGTTGTTCATCGCCAGACCTTCCTTTGGCCCCAGGATGATGCGCTCAATACCTGCTTCACGCATCGCCTGCTGACCGCTCATCAGCCGACCTTTGAATTCCGCCAGGCCCGATTCTTCTTCGCGGTCTTCCTCATCTGTTGTCAGCACCAGAGCCATATGGGAGAGCGGCGCAAGGTCGCCCGATGAGCCTAAAGACCCCTGCGAGGGGATCACCGGAGTCACACCTGCGTTGATCATCGCCAACAGCGTTTCCACCACCACCGGCCGCACCCCCGAAAAACCCTTCGCCAGGGTGTTCGCCCGCACCAGCATCGCCGCGCGCACCACTTCGCTGGGCAGCGCCGGCCCGGTTCCAATCGCATGGCTTAAAATTAAATTCCGACTCAAGCGCGCCGAATCTTCCTGGGGAATTCGCTTATCCGCAAAAATTCCAAACCCCGTGTTGATCCCATACACCGGGGCGCCCTTTTGCAGAATCCCTTGCAGCCGCCGGTGAGAATCATCAATTTGCTGCCGGGCTTGTTCGCTCAAGCCGACCTTCTCGCCCTGACGGGCTACGCGCACAATCTCCCCCAACGTCAGATGAAAGCCGTCCAATAGGATCATAGCCGTTCCTTAAAAAAGAATAAACCCAAGCAGCACCGCAACCACCGGCACCGTGATGTTATCAATATCCGCAAAGGGGAAGGATTCAACCAGCGTGCCCACCAAAGCGATCACCGTCACCGGTAGCAGAAATCGGATAAACGGTCCTGTAAAGGCCCCCGCGCTCACGTACAGAGCTAACACCCCCAGGGCAAACACCCATCCCCCCAAGAACATGGCGGCCGAGCCCGCCCAGGATTTATTCGCCGACCAGGGCAGCCGCGAACTGCCCATGCGCTTACCCAAAATATCGGCCAGCCCATCTCCCCCGCACAGCAGCATCAGCGCGATGATCCCAACGGGTGAATCCAGCCAGAACCACAAGGTCAGCGCCACAAACACAATGCCGTAAAACAACGGCCCGCGCAAAATCTCTCGCCGGTCTCCGTGCCGCGACATCGCATCCACAGCCGCCTGATCTTTCATCAGACCCAAACCAACCATGGCAAATTGAATAGTAATGCTCAGAGGAACCAGGGCAGCCAGCCAGCGCGCATACCACACATCCGGAAACAGCAGCCAACACAAAACAAAAATCGGGCCAGTTCCCATGTGAATGATCTTTCGGCTCAATGGGCCGCTAATCCACCCCCGGTGAGCCAGGAAATCGTTCAGCCGGAGCCACAGCAAAGCTGTTAGAAAAGTGATTACCAATGCAATCCAAACGTTTCCAAGCATGATTCACCTGTTAAAAGTAGGTTAGCGGATCCGCTCCCGCCGTTCAATTTCACGATCCATGTCTTTCTTGGCCAAATCCTGTCGTTTGTCGTACAGCTTCTTGCCTTTGGCCAAGGCAATTTCTAACTTAGCCCTTCCATCTTTTAAATAGATCCGTACCGGCACAATGGTCACCCCTTTTTGCCGTACCGTATCCCAGAGCTTTCGAATTTCACGTTTATGCATCAAAAGCCGCCGGTCGCGCACCGGGTCATGGTTGTAGCGGCTGGCCGGGTCATACGGCGCAATGTGTGCCCCGATCAGCCACACATTTTCGCTGTCTGCGCGCACATAGGCTTCAGATAGGCTCACCTGGCCTGCCCGAATAGATTTAATTTCACTGCCTTGCAGGGAAATACCCGCCTCAAAGTGCTCTAATAAGAAATATTCAAAATTGGCTTTGCGGTTGGTTGCGATGACTTTAATACCCATGCGACCATTTTAACACATCTACCCCCAGCGGAGAATGGCGACGCCTGCGAAAAACCGCCCAATCCCAAAGATCAGCAGCGCCCCCACCAGCCCCACGGCCTCGCCCACCACTGGACCGCCCAAGGAGCCAATCAAGATCGCCCCGTTCGCTAAGAGGTGATACCAGGCCAGATACGCGGGCTTATCTTCGGCGGGGACTTTCTCCAGCAGGTAATTGATATACGCCACATTCACGATGGACCAGGCCAACCCCCCGGCCAGAGAGGTGATGCTGAACATCAGCAGCGTCTTGCTGAAGATCAGTAGAATCGGATAAAAGCACAAGAGAGCCACCCCTGCCCCAGTCATCTTCTGATTTCCCCACCGCCCCACCATCCGGCTTCCAAACAAAGAGCCAATAAACACCGTCACGTAAAACAGGCCATTTCCTAATCCGATGACCTGATCGCTCAATTTAAGCGTATTCACCATATAGATCGGAAAGATTGGAATCGCCAGATATTGGAACAGATGAAAGAAAAAGAAAAGCAGCAGCGTCCGCCGGAACGGCCCGCCCAGAATATCCACCCGCAGTGATTGTTTCAAATTGAGAAACACACCGCTTCGAGGATTTCCGCTTTGCGTTGTGGTGACTGGCCTGACCGGAATCGTTTCTTTGGGGCGCACAAACCACAGTTCCACCGAACTCATCGCAGCGCCCACGAACCCAATTGCAAACACAACCTGATAACCCACCGGGAACGCCATGTTTTCCAATAGCTGCCCGCACACGATGGTGGATACAATCGTTGTCAGGCTGAAAAAGGCATTGCGCACACCGCTGACATAACTGCGCCACTCCACCGGAACTGCTTCAGCAAACAGCGCATTAAACCCAATGTTCAGCACTACCGCCGGCACGCTCATCAACAGCGTCACGCCGATGATCACCCACACTTGCGTCTGATTATCAAAAAAGAACGGCAGAAGCGGAAGGAGCAGGTAGAACCCGCGGTGCAGCAGGGATCCCCAAAACACCCCCTGGTGCACCGAACGTTTCTCCAGCCAGCGCCGCGCAGCAAAGGTAAAGATCAGCGCCACTACCGCCGGAGCAGCCCCAATGAACCCAATTTGCCCCGAGGTTGCCCCCAGGCGCGTTGCGTAAACGGTCAAGAAAGCCAGGATACTGCCGTTGAGCACCCCAAACCAGCTGATATCCCTATACAGGTGCTGAAATATTGCCCGGTATTCCTCCGGAACCGGCCGGGAAGGGCGAAAAGGACGTAAGAGAGTGGCGAACAGGTTTTGCATCAAGTTGTACCCAATTTTGGTCATTCCACAATTGCTTGAGTATAATTTGAATTCATGCAAACGAAAACCTTTTCAAGCTTACAACTTAAAGACGAATTTCTCCTCGACCCAGAGGTGATCTTTCTTAATCACGGCTCCTTCGGTGCCACCCCTCGCCCAGTTTTCGAAAGTTATCAGAACTGGCAGCGCCGCCTGGAAGCCCAACCGGTGAAATTCTTAGGGCGTGACGCCGCCTCCCTCCTGGCCAAATCCAGAGCCTCTCTCGCCCGCTACCTGGGCACACAGGCAGACCAGTTGGTTTACGTCACCAATGCCACCACCGGTCTCAACATCGTAGCCCGCAGTCTGGCTCTGAAGCCCGGCGATGAAGTCCTTACCAGCGATCACGAATACGGCGCCCTGGATCGAACCTGGAAATTCCTCAGCAAGCAGCTCGGTTTCAAATACATCAATCAAACCATCCCCTTGCCCCTCACCTCCCCGGCTAAATTCGTGGAGGATTTCTGGGCAGGTGTCACTCCCCAAACACGGGTCATCTTTCTAAGCCATATCACTTCACCCACCGCTGTCATCTTCCCCGTAGAAGAAATTTGCCAGCGTGCCCGCCAGATGGGTATTCTGACCATTATTGACGGTGCGCACGCCCCCGGCCAAATCCCCTTAGCTCTGGATCAATTAGGCGCAGATTTCTATTCCGGCAACCTGCACAAATGGCTGTGCGCGCCTAAAGGTTCCGCCTTCCTCTACGCCAGACCCGAAGTCCAACATCTCATCCAACCGCTCATCGTCAGTTGGGGTTGGGAAAGCGAAAACCCTGGCATCTCCCAATTTGTGGATTACCTGGAGTGGGCCGGCACCCGCGACATCTCAGCCTTCCTGGCGGTTCCCGATGCCATCAGCTTCCAGCTGTCCCATTCCTGGGACACCATCCGGGCTGAATGTCACCTCCTGGCCGCCAACACCCAAAACGAAATTGCTCATCTCACCCAGCTGCCTCCCCTGCACAGCCCGGATCCCTATTGGTTCATGCAGATGGCCTCCTCTCCCCTTCCCACCCATCTCGATCCGCTCTGGCTCAAAGAAGCCCTTTACGATCGCTTCCACATCGAAGTCCCTGTCATGAAATGGAAAGACCAGGTGCTGATCCGGTACTCCTTCCAGGCGTATAACAGCCTCGCTGATTCGGAAGCCCTCATTCAGGCTCTCGAAATTTTGCTCGCCGAGAAGGCATCTCCACGTTCAGCAAGCTCATAAGGAATCCATCCCGTGCGTGATTTGCGCAAGTATGCCCGCCAAACCAACACCCGCCTCATTGTGGGCGGTGTCTTGCTGTTGTTCATCGTCGGTATCGGCCTGATTTATCTCCTCTACGGCCCTGCCGCAGCCGGTATGGGATTCTTGTGCATGGGAGCCGGGCTGATCCCTCTGTTGCTGATCTTCCTCTTCCTCTGGGTGATCGAATGGGTAACAAAAAAAGCCAATGACAACTGAACCGCAAACCGTTTTGGATCAGGGTTGGATTTTCCGCATCCGCAAAGGCCAGCCCCAAAGTCATTCCGTCCCGCTTTTGCTGCTGCACGGCTGGACCGGAGATGAAACCTCCATGTGGATCTTTGCTCAGCAGCTGCCAGCAGCCGTGCCCATCCTGGCTCCTCGAGCACCCTTGCCCGCCGTCCCCAGCGGCTACAGTTGGGCCAAAGTCACCCAGGGTGTGCGCTCGCGTATGGATGACTTTCTGCCCGCCGCCGCCCAATTGTTAGAGCAGTTCAACCGCCGCCTGAGCGATTTAGGACTTTCCGGCCAACAGTTTGATTGGATGGGCTTCAGCCAGGGCTGCGCTCTGGGGTATGTGCTCTCTGCCCTTGCTCCAGCGCGCATCCGCCGGGCTGCCGCCCTTTCAGGGTTCATGCCCGCAGGTGTCGAACAGGCCCTGCCAGAAGGTGGCCTGGCCGCTTCGCACTTCTTTGTTGCCCACGGATCCTTGGATGAAATCATCCCCGTTGACTCCGCCCGTCACAGCGCTGCTGCGCTTCAGGCCAAAGGTGCAAAAGTGACCTACTGTGAAAGCCCAGTAGGCCACAAGCTCAGTTCCGGTTGTTTTCAGGGTCTGGAGGAATTTCTCTCCGCCTAACGGCCCTGTGCCAACGAGAAGACCCCAACTAACACCCCAATAGCCGCCAGGCTGACAATGATCAACCCCATCGGGATGCCGCCCACCGTCCCATTCCCTGGGCTGTTGTCCTGAAAGGTCGGAATAGCCAGCGGCGGCGGTGCAGTGAAGGTGGGCAATCTTGTGACCTCTGCCGTCACCACAAACTGCGCCGCCAGGGTCGGGTCAATTGTGATCGTAGCAATCGGCGTGGGGGTTGGCGGCGGCTCTATGATCGGCAGACTTCCAGGCGAAAGTTCCACCAAAGGCGAATACACCCAGGCCACCCCACCAGGAATTCCAGGATATTCGATTAAAATCCAGTCCCCGCCCGCCGACCGCCCTTTGGCGTTAGCAACTTGCCCCGCCAGCAATACACCCACTTTATCGTAGAAATATCCCGGGCCAGAGCGGATATTGATTTGACTCTCGTTTTCAAGCTTCACCCGCACCGTCGGCCCCCCAGGTGTGCTTGTCACCGTCGGCAAATCAGCCGTGGGCCGCTGCGCGAAAACGCTTTTGGGGCTGGACGGCAGCCAGATCATCGCCACCAGCATCAGGCACACAAAGAAAAGCAGTCCAGATCGTAATACCAGTTTCTTCATACCAACTCCTTCACAAACGGGAAAATCCCGTCCATTTTTACCCACGGTTTCGCAGCATTTTGATTATAATCGATACCATGGAACCACGAATCTACCACGGTGATTTTAAGCCTTCCGCATTGGCCCAGGCCTTGACTGCCCATTTTAACCGAGGAAATCTTCGCGTACAGCAATTGGGTGATGACCAAAAAACCATCGTCCAAATTGCCACCCGTGAACGTCCTACTTCGGGAGGAAGCACTGCTCTGACCGTGCATCTTCATGCGGTTGCTGACGGTGTCATGGTGCAGGTCAGCCAGCAAGCCTGGCTGGGCGTCGCCGCCAGTTTGGGGATGACCGCCATCGCCGCTTTGCGCAACCCCTTCAGCCTCATCTCTCGGCTGGATGATCTGGCGCAGGATGTGGAATACCTCCAATTACGCGACCAGGTCCTGCAAATTCTCGATACCGCAGCCAAGCGCATCGGCAGCGGCCATGAATTAAGCGAACGTCTTCGCCGCTCGGTTTGCAGCTACTGTGACACACCTAACCCTATCGAAGCCTCCAGCTGCAGCGCCTGCGGCGCACCCCTGGGCGATGTTCAGCCCCTAACTTGCCGCAAGTGTGGGTTCATCGTGCGCCGCTCTGAAACCCGCTGCCCCAACTGCCAAAACCCACTTTAAACTCAGACTTTCTCTTCATCTACGATCTGTGAATCAAGACCGAAGAGTCCCCCATCATCAGGAACCGGCCCCAAGCAGGGTGTAAATGAATAATGCCATCACCGACATCCCAGGCATACGAGTAGGTCAAGCCCAAGATCTCCAGGCTCTCACCGGCTGCACGGTGATCCTAGCAGAAGATGGCGCAGTCTGCGGCGTGGATCAACGCGGCGGCGCACCCGGCACGCGCGAAACAGACCTGCTCCGGCCTATGCATCTGGTGAATGCCGTGCATGCTGTCGTCCTTACCGGCGGCTCTGCTTTTGGGTTGGATTGCGCCTCAGGTGTCATGCGCTATTTAGAAGAGCAAAAGATTGGCTTTGACACCGGTTTCGCCAGGGTTCCCATCGTTCCCGCTGCTGTTTTATACGACCTCGGCATCGGCAGTCCTTCGCGCCGCCCAGATGCCGATATGGGCTACCAGGCCGCCCTGGCCGCCTCCACACAGCCGCCGCAGCAAGGAAATTTTGGTGCGGGCACAGGCGCAACCGTTGGGAAAATCTTAGGCCCAGCCAACGCTGTCAAATCGGGTATCGGCACGGCCTCTCTGGAGATTGGCGGCGGTATCAAAGTCGCCGCCATCATCGCCGTCAACGCCTTTGGCGATATTGTGGATCCCCAAACCCAGCAGATCCTGGCTGGGGCTCGCACCACAACCATCGGCGGTATCCGCGTGGGCAGCGGCGAAATTTTCGCCGATACCGAAGCCGTCATGCGCACCTTCGCTGGTCGAGCCATTCTTAACTTCACCGCCGGCCATAATACCGTCATTGGGGCAATCGCCACCAACGCGAAACTCACCAAAGAGGAAGCTAACAAAGTCGCGCAAATGGCCCACAACGGCCTGGCCCTCACCATCCGTCCCGCCCACACCATGCTCGATGGCGACACAGTCTTTGCCCTGGCAACCGGCAAAAAGAAAGCGGATGTCAACCTGGTAGGCGCATTTAGCGTCCATGTGGTTGCCCAGGCTGTGGTAAACGCCGTCCTGGCGGCCGCCCCCGCCGGCGGACTTCCTTCTCATTCCTCGTTAGTCCTATAAAGGCTCTCCATGTCTTCGCATCCTCTGCGAATTTTCACCGGATCTGCCCATCCCCAGTTGGCCATCGAGATCGCTGATATCCTGGGCGTCCCCCTGGGCCGCTCCACCACAAGGCATCTTCCCGACAGCGAAATTCACGTCATGATTGAGGAGAATGTCCGCGATCAGGATATTTTCCTCATCCAACCCTGTGGTGAGCCAGTAAATGACAATCTCATGGAGCTTTTGCTGTATTTGGACGCGTTTCGCCGTGCCAGCGCCCACACCGTAACCGCAGTCATCCCTTATTTCCCCTATGCCCGTCAGGACCGCATGGCCAAAGGTCGCGAATCAATCAGCGCTCGTGTGGTAGCCACCTTGCTGGAGGCTGAGGGTGTCAACCGCGTGGTCTTTGTAGATATCCACAATCCTGCCTCTCAAGGCTACTTCAACATCCCTGTGGACCCACTCAGCGCTATTCCCGTACTGGGAGAATACTTCCGTCGCCCAGAATTTGCGGATTGTGCCGTGGTTTCACCCGATGTCGGCCGTGCGGGGCTTGCCGGAAAATTTGCAGAGTTTCTAAACCTGCCCCTGGTGGTCATGCATAAGCGCCGCACCAATTTCCAGGAAACGCGCACTACCCATGTCGTAGGGGATATTAAAGGCCGTCGGCCCATTGTCATTGATGATATCATTGCCAGTGGTAGTGTTTTAAAGCAAATTGATACCTTGTATGATCAAGGTGCTGAGGGCAAAGCCTATTTTGCCATCACCCACCCGGTCCTGCTGCCCCCCGCTTTGGGGATCCTTGCAAGCCATGAACGCATTGAAAAACTGGTAGTCACCAACACCTTGCCTGTCGCTCCCTTCAAACGCTCAGAAAAAGTGGAAATCTTATCCATCGCGCCCCTGCTGGCTGATATTATTGACCGCATCCACCATGGGCGCAGCATTTCAGAGCGGCTTGTTTTATCTTGATTCCCATCTTCATCCAGCCGATCCATCCAATCATCTTGCCGAAAGGAAATTTGCAATGGTCAAAATCGTAACAGACACCACTTCAGGCCTCACCCTCGAACAGGCCGCCCAATTGGGCATCCCCTTCATTCCGCAAATCATTGTTTTTGGAAACGAAAACTATCGGGATGACACCGAAATTGACACCAAGACTTTCCTTGCCAAACTGCGGACTTCGCCATCTCTTCCGAAAACCGCCGCGCCCCCGCCCGCCCTCTACAACCCCATCTATCAAGAAGCTGTGGAAAAAGGTGAATCGGTCATCGTCATCTGTCCGTCTGCAGAGGTATCCGGAACGGTACGTAGCGCTACCATCGCTGCTCAGGATTTTCCCGGTGCCGATATCCGCGTCTTTGACACCCGCACCATCGCCGGCGGCTTGGCCTCTATGGTGCTGCAGGCCAATGAATGGGCCAAAGAAGGCCTGGATGCAGATACCATCATGGATAAGTTGGGGCAAATGTCCCGCCGCCACCACATCTACTTCCTCGTCGACACCCTCGAATATCTGTACAAAGGCGGCCGCATCGGCGGCGCTGCAGCCTTAGTCGGCAGCATTCTACAGGTCAAACCCATTCTCACCCTGCGCAACGGCCGCGCGGAACCTTTTGAAAGCCAGCGCACGAAGAAGCGCGCCCTCGCTCGCCTGATCGAGATCGTCGAGGAGAAATACCCCAAATCCAAACCTGGCTACCTGTCGGTCATGCGCGGTGAAGCCGAAGAAGAGGCCAAAGCCCTCGCCGAGCAGCTCAGCACCCAGCTCGCCGTCGCCAATGTTCCCCTCTACCTCATGCCGCCCGCCATCCTCGTTCACGCTGGACCGGGCGTGCTGGCTGTATCCTTCTTCGCGGAAGAAGATAACGTTTAGTAATCCCTGCTCTATATAAAAAATAAAAGGCGCCTCCGCGGCGCCTTTTAAGATTCAGATCCCTCTTCCAAGATTTCCATCAGCTCGTCCGGTTGCAATTGAATCGGGTTAGCGCGCATACTGCTGGCAACCTGGGCTTTCTTAATAATTGTGCCAAAGTCCTCTCGTTTCACCCCCAGGGCTGCCAGACCGCGAATATGCAGCGCTTTGCGCATGGCCTGCAGCTTCCGCACCCCATCTTCTGCCGAAGCATGTTCCGATCCGGTCAACCATTTGCCAACTTGATCAAACCTTCGCACAAGCTCAGGGCTGCCTCGCCCAGCCGCAGCGCAGCGCAGGTTCACTCGTGTCACCGCCGCCAAAAGCGCCGCGCAAATTTCCCCGTGGCCTGCCGCACACATCCCCCCAATCGGCCCCGCAAGTCCATGTACAGCGCCCAAACCCGCATTGGCCAGAGCCAGCCCGCCCAACAGACTAACCCAGGCCATCTTCGTTCTGGCTTCTAAATTTTGCCCGTCTTCATACGCCGACATCAGCGCATTGCAGCCCACGCGCAATCCTTCTTCACACAATAAATCTGTCATAGGATTGGCGCGCAGGCTCAGGACAGGTTCCAGCACCTGCGTCAGCGCATCCATCCCCGTCGCCGCCGTCACCGCCGGGGGCACGCTCACCGTTAGTGTCGGGTCCACCACCGCCGCCTGCGGCAGCAGCCAATGACTGCGCAGGCTCACCTTCACTCGCGCTTCTGGTACGGCCAACACCGCATTGCGCGTCACCTCGCTGCCGGTTCCTGCCGTGGTTGGGATTGCAGTGATCGGTAAGGGGCGATGAGTCAGTGGCAAATTCCTTCCCACTACCTCCAGGTAATCGCTCGGCGGCCCAGGATTGGTAGCCAGGGCAGCAATTGCCTTCCCAGCATCCATTACGCTCCCTCCGCCCACCGCCGCCACCTGGCCCGCGCCCAGCTTCCGCGCCGCCTCTGCCCCCTGTGCAGCTGTGTCAACCGCCGGTTCGCCGGAGATCACAAAAGACTCCCACGCTAACCCAGACGAGTCCAACTGCCGAGTAAGCTGTGAGGCAGCCTCCGCATTTTTCCCGTGCACAACCAATACAGGGCCGTCCACTCGGGTCAGCAGATCAACGATTCCCTTGATTTTCCCACAGCCAAAGTGGATTGACCCTGCGGTCGCAAAATCAAATTTCCATTCCATAACCCCAGGCCTCATCCGGCGTATTCAGACTGCGGTACGTCAGCCCTGTCCGCGGGCCGTCCATCATGCTGTCCACGGCAGCCCGCCAGGCCAGGTAATGAGCCGTCTCCCGGTGTAATGCCTGATCTCCCGGTGTTCGATATACTTCCAGAAGGACAAAATTGGCCGGATCGTCTTTTTGCTGGATCAAGTCAAAGCGCACGATCCCCGTTTCTTTGCGGCTGTTGCGGGCGTTCTCTGCGCTGGCAGCGATAAAATCTTCGATCTTTTCTGCCTTCACCCGAATGTTCACCAGAAGAATATGCATCCTTCCTCCTTTCACTTCTTTTTGGTGCAGCTCACATCTGCCATTCTGCATATAATTATAGATAGGATCTTCCATTTACCCAAAACAAGAGGGAGGCAGATTATGGGAGCTAAAGGGATTGAAGAAATCACCGGCAAAACCATTGAGCGCGTCATCGTAAAACGGAAAAAAGGCCCAAAAAAAGGCATCGGCTTTGGGATGCAGGTCTTTCTGCTGTTCACCGATCATACCTATTACGAATTGTTTTCCGATTGGTTGATTGGTTTTACCGGCAGGGTATACGAAGGCGGCCGCGAAGAGGTGCTGCGTTATGTCAGCGACGCGATGGATGTGGAATATGAAGCCTATCTGGATGAAAACGGTCGCCCTGCCTACACCTACTTCACTAAGTAAAGGGCGATTCTGCGCTTATCCAGTACAATCAAGGCATGACGCCTGCCCCGCTGGAAATCTTGTTTGAGGATGAATCGATCCTGGCCGTCAACAAACCCGCCGGTTTACTGACCATTCAGGATGGATATCAGTCTCAGCTTCCCCATCTTTACGCCCAGGTTGTGCAATATCTCGGTCAGGCCTGGATTGTTCACCGTTTGGATAAAGACACAAGCGGCCTGGTATTGTTTGCAAAATCCGCCCTGGCCCACCAAAAGCTCAGCCTCGCCTTTGAACAGCGCCAGGTGCAAAAGAGTTATCTGGCCATCTGCCTCGGTCAGCCCCCCTGGGAAACGATCAGCGTCAACCGCCCCCTGCGCATCAATGTCGGCCGCCGCCACCGCACCATTGTCGACCCCGCCCACGGCCGACCAGCCCGCACCGATTTACGCGTCCTTGAGCGCTTTGACGACTGCGCATTGGTAGAATGCTCGCCCCACAGTGGCTACACGCACCAAATCCGCGCCCATCTCTTTTCCATTGGCCACCCTATCCTGCAAGATCCCCTTTATTTTTCCCCCGATTCCCCTTCCCCCCCCACCCCACCCATCCAACGGTTGGCTTTGCACGCAGCCCAAATTCACCTCACCCACCCCCTCAACCTCCAACCCCTCACCCTTCAAGCGCCCACCCCTGCGGATTTTGTCGCCGCTCTCCAGACCTTGCGCCAATCACGGTAAAAAAAGCTGGAACAGGCAGAACAACGCCTGTTCCAGCTGATTCGGAAAATCTGCTTCGGTGCTATTCCGCCACAGGCAGCTCGGCCATCGGCTTCTTGCTCTGCCAGATCGCCCACACCAACGCGGCAGCCAGACCAGCCACCACCAGCCATCCGACCACACCCAATTCGCGGTGCTGAACAATGATCGGAGCAGCCAACAGGCTGACCATATTCACCACTTTGATCATCGGGTTCAAAGCCGGGCCAGCCGTATCTTTCAACGGATCGCCCACCGTATCGCCCACCACGCCAGCTTTATGGCGCTCCGAACCCTTACCCGTGTTCTTCTCCAGGTTGCGAGGCTCGTCTTCGATCGCCTTTTTACTGTTATCCCAGGCGCCGCCCGCATTGGCCATGAACACTGCCAACAGTTGACCGCTCAGAATCACGCCCGCCAAAAAGCCGCCCAGCGCCTCAACCTGCAGCACCAGACCCACCAAAAGCGGCATCACCACCGAAATGGTCGCCAGCGGGATCAATTCTTTCTGAGAGGAGGCCGTGGAAATCGCCACCACCTGAGCATAATCTGGGGTCTTCGTGCCTTCCATGATCCCAGGGATGCGGAACTGCTTGCGCACCTCTTCCACAATCTGGCCCGCCGCGCGAGACACGGCTTTAATCGACAGTGAGCTGAACAACCAGGGCAGCGCGCCGCCCAACAGTAAGCCAACGAACACCTTGGTATCCGAAACGCGGATCGCGTCCATGCGGATCAAACCTAACTGATCCTGCACCCGGCCCACATCGGTGATATACGAAGCAAACAGGCTCACCGCAGCAATTACCGCCGATGCAATAGCCACACCCTTGGTAATGGCTTTGGTCGTGTTGCCCACCGCATCCAGGTCGGCCATAATCTGGCGCGCCTTCAAGGTGTTCTCGTCTTCCATGCCGTGCCAGGCCATTTCGCCAACGCCGTTCGCATTGTCTGAAATCGGTCCGTAGGAATCCATCGCCACATTGTTGCCGGTGTGGCTCAACATACCAATACCCACCATCGCTACCGCGTACAAAACATAGGTGGGGTTCGATTCATTTCCATACAGGAAAATAGCCATCACGAAGCTGGTCGCAACCACCACCAGCGCCCACACACTCGATTCCATGCCTACCGACAGACCTGAGAGAATCGTGGTCGCCGGACCAGTCTTGGTGGATTTGACAATTTCCTGAACCGGAGCGCGCCGCGTCGAGGTGAAGTACGAGGTCAGCGGGTTGAAGACCACCGCAAGCGCTACGCCGATCGTGGTCAGCATGCCCAACCGCCAATCTTTGGCGTACACCATCGCAATCACGAAGGCCCACAACACCGTGTTAACGCTGGAGACTTCGTACGAGCGGAACATAGCTTCTTCCGCGTCATGTGCCCGCAGGAATTTGATCGGGAATTTTTCCCAGATCGGAACAGTGAACGTACCCAAAATCGAGCTGATCACGCCTACCGCGCGGATGATCAACGGGTAAACGATCCAGCGCAGTTTCAGATCCGATGTGTCAATCGCCACCAGAGCAAGGCCCAGGATCAAGCCGGAAACAATGGTAACTTCATAGCTTTCGAAAATATCCGCGGCCATACCGGCGCAGTCACCCACATTGTCGCCCACCAGGTCCGCGATCACCGCTGCATTGCGCGGGTCATCTTCGGGAATGTCTTTTTCAACCTTACCCACCAGGTCCGCGCCTACATCCGCCGCCTTGGTGAAGATACCGCCGCCCACGCGCATGAATAACGCCAACAGCGTACCGCCGAAGCCAAACCCCAATAATGCATCGGGTGCAGCCCGACCAAAGATAATGAAGATGATCGTGCCGCCAAACAAACCCAGACCATCCGTCAACATCCCCGTGATCGTCCCGGCATAATAAGCGATAGAAAGCGCTTCATTAAAGCCGCGGCGAGCCGCAGAGGCTGCGCGTACATTGGCTTGAATTGCCATACGCATGCCCAGTTGACCCACCAACAGCGAGAAGAAGGCGCCCATTACAAACGCCACTGTGCGGCCAACTGCGATGATGAAAGTGGTGTTTTCGGGGAATTCTTCCACCGCTTCCGCCGTTGGCGGCACAATGTACACGCTTAAAAACAGCGCGACCGTCAAAAGAAGAATTGCAGGCAGAATTGTTTTGAACTGGCGATTCAAATAGCTGTCCGCGCCAATACGAATCGCGTTCCAAACTTCCTGCATCTTCTCGGTGCCCTTGTCCTTGTTCAGGACGGTACCTCGCAGCAGCCATGCGTAAAGCAGGCTGATGAATGCGGTTATCATAACTCCGACAATAGCAATTTGCTCGAAGTTATTTAAACCGTGCCTCGCAAGGCCTAACAGATTAAGATCCATGGTTCCTCCGCACGATATAAGGATATGAACTTAAGACACTGTGGTTTTTTGCACTCTTTTGAAAGTGCGGTTTCAATTTTTTATCAAATTGAAAGAAGTACATCATTTATTTGACTCAATTTCCAATGTTTGTTTCGATCGTCAATCAATGCCTCCTTCTACATCTATTGTAACCCTGTATCGATAGATTAGGATTGCATTAGAATTCATTGTACTTATTGACTTTTGCCGCGCCGTTGTTGTATAGTTTTACTCGATCTGAAAGGGTTGTCAATTCCTCAAGCACACCCATCGAAGCGGGCGGATCCAAGAATCCGCTCGTTTCGTCGCATGGACGACAGCATAAGATAGACCAACGAGGAGTAAGGTATGATCCGAGTATCCAATTTGACCAAAGATTACGGATCGCGCAGGGCCATCAGCGACTTAACCTTCAATATCGAAAAAGGGGAGATCGTTGCTTTTCTCGGTCCCAACGGTGCTGGTAAAACCACCACCATGCGCATTCTATCCGGTTACATGCCCCCCTCCCAGGGCAGTGTAGAAGTCAACGGCTTCGATATTATTGAGCAATCTCTTGAAGTGCGCCGCCTGGTAGGGTACCTGCCAGAGACTGTGCCATTATACCCGGACTTGAGCATTTTCGAGTACTTAAAATTCATGGCAGATTTACGCAAAATCAAACAGGCTGAAGATCGCGTAGATGAGGTCATCGAAATGGTTCGCCTCGGGGACCGCAGCAACAGTTACATCGGCAACCTCTCCAAAGGCATGCGCCAGCGTGTGGGCCTGGCTCAGGCTCTCCTACATAAACCCGAAGTCCTCATTCTGGATGAACCCACCATCGGCCTGGACCCTGCGCAAATTATCGAAGTGCGTAATCTCATCCGCGAAGTTGGGCGCGAACACACCGTTCTGCTCTCCACCCACATCCTTCCTGAAGCCCAGCAAGTTTGCAGCCGCGTTCTCATTATTAACAAAGGCAAAATCGTTGCAGAGGACACCACCGAAAACCTGCAAAACCGCCTCACTGGTTCAGTCCGCTTCCGCCTCCGCCTGCGTGGAGACGCCTCTGCGGCTGCTCAAAAAATCGGTCAGATTCACGGTGTGCTGCATGCCCAGGCGACTGATACCGACCTGGTCGAATTTGAATCCGCCCCTGGTCAAGATGTTCGCGCCGAAGCTGCCCGTGTCATCGTTCAAAACGGTCTCGACCTTTTGGAGCTTCAGCCCGCCAGCTTGAGCCTGGAAGACATCTTCTTACAGCTGACCCAAGAAGAAGAACCTGCGCCCACCCCCGAAATGGGCCAGCCCGAACCCGCCCCAGAGATGGAAGCCTGAAAGGGGGTATAAAACCATGCATAACATTTGGGTAATCGCCAAACGCGAATATAAACTCTTCTTTATCAGCCCCATCGCCTATGGGCTGCTCTTTGTCACCCTCCTCACCTTAGGTGGGTTCCTTTTCCTGGACATCCTCTACGCCACTCAGACCCAGGCCTTCGTCCCCAGCATTCAGCGCACCTTCCAGCTCTTCATCTTCCCGCTGCTCTTCCTTTCCGTCCCTGCCATCACCATGCGCACCCTGGCCGAGGAAAACCGCGCGGGCACTCTGGAACTTCTCCTCACAGCTCCGGTAACGGATTGGGAACTGGTCTTTGGCAAATGGCTGGGAACTTTCTTCTTTTTCATTACCAGCATCGCCCTCACCCTGGTGTACCCGCTCATTCTCAATTCCGTGGTGGATCCCGGAATCGATCAGGGCGTTCTCATCAGCGGTTACATCGGCCTGATTCTCATCACCGCTGCCATGAGCGCCATCGGCGTTCTTGTCTCTTCTTTCTTCCGAAATCAGGTCGCCGCCCTCCTGGTCACTTTTGGGGTGATCATCTTCTTTTGGGTCATCGGCAGTCCCGCGCAGTTAGTAGATGGGGTTGCAGCTGACGTCTTGCGCTATCTCAGCCTGACCGAACATTTTTACAACAGTTTCCTCATCGGCCTGGTCCGTGTTCAAGATATCGTCTACTACCTCAGCATGACGGCGATCGCACTCTTCTTAGGATCCATCTCAGTTGAAACCCGGAGGTGGCGGTAATGAATACACAATGGCGAAAATACGCGCCCTTTGGTCTTTATCTGGCTCTCACAGCCCTGGCTGTTTCCGTTGGGCTGTATGTTGTCCGCCGCACATTTGATTTGCCCCTGCAGATTGCCTTGGGGTTGGTCGTGTTGGGCCTGGCTGCCTTTGTCCTGCTTGACCCGCAAAAAACGCGAGAACTTCTCACCGGCCGGCAGGCTAAATACGGCAGCAATGCTCTCCTGATGACTTTAGCCTTTATCGGCATTCTCGTGGTTGTCAATGTCCTTGTCTTCAACAACTCGAAATCTTGGGACTTAACCGAAGACAAACAGCACACCCTCTCGAAGGAAACCCTCGAGATCCTCAAAAAACTCCCAGAGCCTGTCACCGTGCAGGCCTTCTTCAGCAGCCGCTACCCCTACTCCACCGAACAAACTCGCACCCTGCTGAACAGCTATGCAGACAACAGCGCCGGTAACCTGACCTTCGAGTTCATTGATCCCGAAGCCAACCCCATTGCCGCTCAAAATGCCCAGATTACCCGCGATGGAACCCTTGTTTTCCGCATGGGCAACCGCTCAGAGCAGGTGACCTACGCTGATGAAACCGAAATGACCTCTGCGCTGATCCGTCTGGCTAACCCTGGCGACCGCGCGGTCTATTTCCTCACTGGCCACGGTGAATCCCCTCTGGAACCCGCTGGAGAAATGTCCCTCAACCAGCTCAAAACCGTGTTGGAAAGCAAGAATTACACGGTAAAATCGCTCGACCTGCTCAGCAGCCCTTCAATCCCTGAGGATGCCCTCACCATCATCATCGCTGGCGGCCTCAAACCCATCTCCGACCAGGAAAGAGATCTGCTCAAAACTTACGTGGAAAGCGGTAAATCCCTGGTGGTTCTTTCGGAGCCCCCAGCAGTCTCCGGCGCCAAAGACGCTGCCTCTCCATTAGAAACCTATCTCGCTGAATCCTGGGGAATTACCCTTGATAATGATGTGGTCATTGACCCTAATGTTAACCCGCCCCTCATCGCCGTCTCAGATACAGCCTCCTACGGCAGCCATCCCATCACCGAACGTTTGCAGGGCATGGCCACCATCTTCCCCACCTCGCGCTCCATCACGCTTCAGTCCGAGCTGCACGAAAATGTCAGCCATACTCCCCTGGTGATCACCTCGCAAAACGCTTGGGGTGAAACAGACATCGCCAGCATTGAATCGAACCAGGTCACAGTGGACGCCGCCAGTGATCATGTTGGCCCCGTCACCCTGGCTGTAGCCGCACAGAATACGGCCACCCAGGCACGTCTGGTGGTAGTAGGCGACTCCGATTTCCTTAATGACACTTATTTTGCCAATTACGGCAACGGCGATCTGATTGTCAACGCCATTGACTGGGCCGCTGCCCAGGAGAACCTGCTCAACCTCACCCCCAAGCAGACTACCGAGCGCGTTTTGCTCACCCCAGAAAACTACCAGATCGGCTTGATGTTCCTCATTCTGGTGCTGGTCATGCCCCTCGCCGTGGTGGCTCTGGGCGTCACTGTTTGGATTCAGCGCAAACGCAGGATGTAAGAAAATGATCCGACGTTCAACATGGATTCTCCTTATCGTTTTCCTTCTAGCGCTGGCGGGCCTGCTCTTCCTTTCGCGCCGCCCAGAAGGCTTGAAGGTCATTCAAGATGCCACGCCTACGGCTGCCCCCATCGCGTTTCTGGAGTACACCTCCGAAGAGGTTGTCCGCGTGACCATTCAACCCAAAGACAGCCCCGCTTTCACTCTGGAGCGCAACCCCCAGACCCTGTGGCAAATGATTGCGGTGGATCCCCGTCCGCTGGACCCAGCTAAGGTGGAGGAATTGGTCGCGACCATCCCCACCCTCAAAGTCCAGAGCCAGTTAGGTGCCGCACCGCCTGATTCAGCCACCGGTTTGGAAAGCTCGCCCATCCTCATCACCTTAGAATTCAAAGACGGGCACAAAACCACAGTCCGCTTCGGCAATCTGACTCCCACCAGCTCTGGCTATTACGCCCAGGTAGACAATGGCCCAGTTCTGGTATTGAATAAATCTTCGTTCGACAATCTCTCGCCGTTAATGGCTTTGGGGGGCCTGGTACAGCCGATTCCAGTACCTTGATCCTTTCATGTAGAGCTGGAACCGGTATCGCTATTGCTTTTTGGCTGGAAAATGTGTATTCTGGAATGGATAACGGCCTTCCATTCTAGCCAATTTAGAATGTCAATTTACTTCGCTTGCGAAGAGGAATATACGCGTGTCTATGGATGACGAACTGATTACTGTAGTGGATGACGATGAGGAAGAATATCCTGCGATTGCCCGGTTAATTGAAATTGGGCGTCAGAAGTCTTATGTGACCATTGATGACATCTTGCACTTCTTCCCAGAAGCCGAACAGGATGTCGAGCAGCTGGAAGAAGCCTTTGCTGCCCTGATGAGCGCAGGGATTTCATATATCGAGGATACCAACCTTGAAGAACCCTCTGACGAAGAGTTAGAGCTGGATTCTGACCGTGCGCGCACCGAAAGCGCCGAACCTGAAGCCAATTTTGATGATTTGGCCAATATTGATACCGATGACACCATTGGGCTATATCTTAAAGAGGTCAGCCGCGTTCCATTGTTAAACGCGGAAGAAGAAGTTGAACTAGCCCAACGCATTGAACGCGGACGTATGGCTCGCGAAGAGTTAGCCCGAGGCAACGTCATCATGCGCCGCCGAATGGAGCTTCGCCGCCTCATTGAAGACGGTTGGGCCGCCCGCGAGCACCTCATCACAGCCAACTCGCGCCTGGTCATCTCTGTCGCCAAGAAATATATGGGCCGCGGCGTCCCCTTCCTGGATCTCATTCAGGAAGGCAACATCGGCCTCATCCGCGCTACGAAGAAATTTGATTACCGCCGCGGGCACAAATTCTCCACCTACGCTACCTGGTGGATCCGCCAGGCGGTTACGCGCGCTATCGCCGATCAAGGCCGAACCATTCGCGTGCCAGTGCACATGGGCGACCAAATCAATAAGCTCCTCCGCATCCAACATCAGCTCACCCAGCGCTTAGGCCGCGAGCCTTCTGTGGAAGAACTGGCAGAAGCCCTGGATGT
Source organism: Levilinea sp. (assembly GCA_029975215.1). GTDB lineage: Bacteria > Chloroflexota > Anaerolineae > Anaerolineales > Anaerolineaceae > Levilinea. The sequence goes on along the minus strand of JARKPO010000067.1, from coordinate 66,598 downwards.
TCCCCCCAAGAAAGTGGAGAACATGATCCAAGTGGCTCGCCGCCCACTTTCATTGGAAACCCCCACCGATGACGAGGAAGATTCAGTCCTGGGTGACTTCATTGAGGATGACGAAGCCCCTCCCCCCGATGACACCGCCACCTACAACTTGCTCCGCGAGCATCTTGAAGAAGTCCTTAATTCGCTGCCCCCGCGTGAAGTTCGCATCCTCCAACTGCGTTACGGCCTCCTGGACGGTCAGGCCTATACCCTCGAAGAGGTCGGACGCAAAATGGGCGTCACCCGCGAACGCGTCCGCCAGATCGAAGCTCAGGCCCTCAGCCGCTTGCGCCACCCGACCATTCGCCGCAAATTGCGCGATTACCTCGGCGATTAACTGCTTGTTGTGCAAACCTCCCGCGCGATCCCCCCTATTTGGGCGGTCGCGCGCTTTTTTATCCTGTGATAAAATGCTAATAAACGTCAATGTTCGTGGCAAATTCACGGGTCATCGGTCTTTTCGCAGTGGATTGGGGTTATGCACCCCAAATCATAAGGGAGGCGCTTCATGCCGAAAGTTTCGTTACGAGTGTACAACCGGGAAATCGAAAGTCTGATTAGCCGCGGCCAAACGGAAGAAGCGATTGCGCACTGCAAATATATCCTTAAGCAATTTCCCAAACATATAGACACTTACCGCTTATTGGGTAAAGCCTATCTGGAATCGCAGCGCTATACCGAAGCCGCCGATATCATGCAGCGCGTTTTGTCCGTGGTTCCAGATGACTTTGTCTCCCAACTTGGCATGGGGATCATCCGAGAGGACGAAGGTAATTTAGATGCCGCTATCTGGCATATCGAACGCGCCTTCGAAATCCAGCCCACCAACAAGGCCGTCCAAGATGAGCTGCGCCGCTTATACGGCCGTCGGGATGGTAGTGAACCCGCCCGCATACGCAACACCCGCGGCGCTCTGGTGCGGCTCTATGCCCGCGGCGAATTGTACAATCAGGCCATTGCCGAGGCCCGCGCTGCCCTGGCCGAAGACCCCCGCCGTATTGACCTGGAAATCATCCTGGCGCGCATGTACTACCTCTCTGGGAAAAAAGTGGAGGCCACCGAAGTCTGCGGCCGCCTGATCCAGCGCCTACCCTTCTGCTACGAAGCCAACCGCATCCTGGCCGAAATCTTGCCCACCACCTCACGCGCAGATGACGCTCGCGTCTACCAACAGAATATCAATGCTCTTGATCCTTACGCAGCCTTTCTTACGGCCACAGTGCGCACCACCGATCAAGTCCCCGACAATGCCGTCATGTTGGAACGTTTGGAATACATCCCCGCCCAGACCTCGCCAGATCAACCTGCCTGGGCGCAGACCGTTGGCGTCCAATTAGATGAAGAGTCCTCGGAAACGCCCGATTGGCTGATCGCTCCTCCTGGTGAGACCCCCACCGCGCCGCCCCTGGCCGAAGAATCCACCCGCGAACCCATTGCCAACACCGAAGATGCGATCCCAGACTGGATGAAAACCGCAGGTTGGCAGCCCTCCACCGGAGCAGAAGAGCCCGTCTCCTTTTTGAGCGAAGAAGAACTAACCGATGGCGGTTCATTGGGTGCGCCCGTCGCTGCCAACATCCCCGATTGGCTTAAAGAAATGGCTCCCCCTGCTGAAGATCAATTCGAGAGCGGATTCGTTCCCGATGCGGCCAATCCAAAGGAAGACGATCAGCTGAAAGCTCTGGAATCCCTCTTGGGTGAAGCGAACCCCGGCGAAGAAACTCCTCAGGCTCCTTCCCAGACTTCCGAATCCCATTCTGACCTTCCGGATTGGTTCTCAGCGATCACCGAAGATAACGCCGTCCCCGCACAAGACGATCTCCCCGCCTGGTTAAAACCGCAGGATGCCGACCTTTCTCCCACCGATTCTGCACCCTTCGAGCTTTCTGAAGCCTCTGCCGATCCCGATTTCCTCACTGCTGAAACCAAGGCAGCGCCCGCTGCTGAGCCGGAACCCATGGCAGATCTTCCTGATTGGTTGAAATCGGACGACTCCCAAAGCCTGATGGACGCCTTTGCCGAAACCTCGGCCGAAACACCGCCTGCTTCCCTTTTGGAATCCAGTGAAAGCGCAGTTGAATCTCTCGCCGGTGATTTGCCTGATTGGATCGCACCAGTCGATGAGGTCGCCCCGGCCAAGGAATATCCCGTCGAGCCGCAGGAACTTCCCGAATGGCTGCGCCAGGTTGAGGCTGAAGAGCCTGCTGCAGAAATTGAAGGCGAGGCTCCCTTTATCTCCACCCAGGATCTGGGCCTGGAACCGGCTCCAAAAGCCGCAGCCCTTTCTGCTGGCGAAGACCTTCCTGAATGGCTGCGCGAATCCGCTCCCGCTGAAGATGAAATTGAGGCCGCTGAACCTATTCAAGATGCTTTTACACCTCTTGAAGGCCCTGAAACGCCAACCTTCGAATCGCTTCCTGAGGTGATCCCCCCCTCAGAATCCCTTACGGAAGAAGATATTGCTGAAAATACAGCCGAGAACGAAAATGTTCAACCCGCGCCTGCAGCAGCTGAAGACATGGATGAAGCCTTTGCCTGGCTCGAATCCCTGGCTGCCCGTCAAGGTGCGGAGGAAGGGCTGCTCCTTAACCCCGAAGATCGCCACAGTGAAACACCGGAATGGCTCCAAGCTGCTGAATCCGAGCTGCCGCCCGCCGCCGAAACTGTCTCAATCAGCGAGGAGAGTCTGGATCTGTCTCAAGGCCTTCCGGCCTCATTGGAAAGCCCGGTTGAGTCCGTAGAAGAAGAAATGCCAACCCCACCCACGGCCACGGCGGAACCTACGGTTCCCGCAGCTGAAACCACTGTGCCGGCCTCAGCCGATGAAATGGATTCAGCCTTTGCCTGGCTAGAATCCCTGGCCGCCCGCCAGGGGGCTGAAGAGGGGCTCCAGACAAACCCGCAGGATCAGCCTGTGAACATGCCAGAATGGCTCCAGGGCGAGGCGGAATCCTCTGCCATGGATGAAGCGGTCATCCCACAGGGAGAGCAGGCCGAAAGCACTGCAATTTCTGCTGAGGCTGAACCCATCGAAGCGGCTCCCTCGCCTTTTATCGAAGTTACACCAGTCTCTGAGACCCACACAGAAGAACCTTCCGAAGAAGCGGGGTCGCCCGTTTCTCCTTTATTGACACCCAACGATAGCGTGGGCGTACCCGAAGACCTCGACTCGGCCTTTGCCTGGTTAGAAAATCTGGCCGAACGTCAGGGCGCACAGGAAGGTCTGCTCCTCCAACCCGAAAATCGTCTGGAAACACCGCCCACCTGGGTTGAAGAAGCCTCCGCTGAGCAGCCGCCGGAAGAAACCCCAGCTCCCACGCTGGAAGATACCGCTCCAGTCCGGGTAAGCCCACAGCCTTTCGCCGCAGTTGAAGAACCTGCCGTTGTTGATGAAATCTCCAATGCGTTGGCTGAACCTTTTAAAGAAGAAATTCCCCCAGAAGCCCCCTTGGAAGTCGAAGCGGCTATAGCGGTTGGATCCCCCGCCGAATTGACCCCAACCGAAGAGGAATTGCCCCCTCTCCCCGACTGGCTCAAGGGCATTGAAGAAGAAACCGACAGCGCACTCCAAGCTGCACCTCCGCTTGAAACTGCATTCGTAGAGGCTCCAGCCGCTCCGGTGCAGGCGCCATTCGCCGAAATAGAAGAGATCACCGCGTCCACTGCTGAAGTTGAAGGTGAAACACCCCTCACCGAAACCTCTTCTACAGAACTACCGGCTCAGGAGATCCCGTCTACAGAAGCTCCCGGATTAGAAGCGCCGGTGGAATCGATCCCCGCTGCGCCTCGCACAGCCGCCGTACAGGTACAAAGCACGCTGGACCCTGATAAAGCCCACCAGCTGCTTGCCCAGGCCCGCAGTGCCCTGGATGACAATCAAGTCGAGGCAGCCGTTGAAACCTACACGCAGTTGATCCAATCCGGAGCCAACTTGGATGAGGTCACTCAGGATCTCAAAACCGCCCTCTTCCGCTACCCCATGCAGATCGAACTGTACCAGGCCTTGGGCGATGCCTACTTAAAGACTGACAGGCTTCAAGAAGCCTTAGATACCTTCACCAAAGCAGAGGAACTGCTGCGGTAACTCTTAGAGGAGGTCATTTTGGAACGTACTTTCGTGCTGGTCAAACCAGACGGTGTTCAACGGGGCTTGATGGGTGAAATCGTCCAGCGCCTGGAACGCCGCGGATTGAAGCTGGTAGCTGCTAAATTCCTTCTCCCTTCGCAGTCCTTAGCCGAGCGCCACTACGCCGTCCACCTGGGCAAACCCTTTTATCCCGGATTGATCCGCTACATCACCTCCGGGCCGGTCTTGGCCATGGTCTGGGAAGGTCCGCGCGCTGTCGACCTCGTTCGCCAAACCATGGGCGCCACCCGTCCCTGGGAAGCGGCCCCTGGCAGCATTCGCCACGACTTTGCCGTGGAAATGAGCCGAAATTTGACCCACGCCTCCGATGCGCTGGAAACTGCAGAACAGGAGATTAACCTGTGGTTCAGCCCAGATGAACTGGTAAGCTGGGAACGCCCCCACGAAAACTGGTTTACGGGCCCCAATTAACTTAACGGACTGAAAACCCACAGCACAGGCACCGCGGCGAAAATGCGGGTCTGTGCTGTTGATTTATCCTCACCTGATTTTGGAGGTTCATATGCCCTTGTACGAATACAAATGCGCTGACTGCGGAGCTATTTTTGATACATTCCGCTCCTTCAAAGAAGCCGATGACCCCATCCCCTGCAAAACCTGCCGCGGCGTTCACACACGCCGCCTGCTTTCAAGAGTCTACGCTTCAGTGGATGGTCGTGCGGTGTCGGGCGGCTCCAGCGGCGGCTGCAGCGGCTGCAGCGGCGGTTCGTGCGCTGGCTGCGGGGGACATTAAGCATGCCCCTAACTGCGGCTCCTTTGGTCTTCATCACCGGCGGCTCTTCAGGTATCGGCCTGGAGCTCGCCCGGCAATACGCCCGCACCGGGGCCAGCCTCTGTCTGGTGGCTCGCCGTCCAAATGTGCTGGCCCAGGCCGTCCAGGAAGTGCAATCTCTCTGTCTGACCCCCGATCAAAAAGTACACAGCCTCTCTTTGGATATTTCGAAACGCGCAGGCGTGATTGAAAAGCTTACCGCTTTTCAATCGTCAGTGGGAACGCCGGATATTCTCATCAACAACGCTGGAAATGTCCAGCCCGCCGAGGCCGTCAACGCCCAATTGGACGACTACGAAGCCATGATCCAATCCAATTATCTGGGCGCTGTGTATGTCACCAAAGTATTCTTGCCAGCCATGATCGCCCGAGGTTCAGGCTGCATCGTGAATATCTCGTCAATGGCCGGGCGTGTCGCCATTTATGGCTACACAGGTTACGGTGCGTCCAAATTTGCCTTGCGCGGTTTTGGCGAGGCTCTCCGCTCCGAGCTAAAACCCCTGGGGATCCAGGTTTCTAACGTGTATCCTGCCGACACAGACACCCCCCAGTTGGCCTATGAAAGCCGCTACAAACCACACGTCACCAAAGTGTTGGCAGGCACGGCCAACGTCATGTCCCCCCAGGTTGCCGCCCGTCAAATCATCGCCGGGGTCAACAAAGGCAAAGCCACCATCATCCTCGGATTTGAGAGCCAACTTTTCGACCGACTGCACGCCGTCGCCCCGGGTCTATTTAACTGGATCATGGACAGCATTATCGCCCGTGCTCTCCGCAGCCTCCCCCAAAGTGATCCCAAATAGGATCACGACGCCCACCCAGATCAGGTCCGCCACCAGCAGGTGTACTAATTGCATCCACACCGGAGCCAGCAGGATAACATTGAATCCGCCCAGAAATAGCTGGGTAATCACCAGAACCTTTACCGCCAGCACCAGTCTGCCCGTAGGGCTGCGCCGTTCGCTGCGGAAACGGGTTAAAGCCGCCAGGAGGATAAATCCGCTCACCACCACCGCTAAAACAGGGTGAATCACCCGCAGGCGAATCAAGAAATGTGCTGTCTCCGAAAGGTCTGCCTGAAATCCTTCCACAAGGGATGAAGACGGAAACAACGTGTCGCCCAGCGCAGTGATCGCCCCGCTGGCCCCTAGCAGTACCATTCCAAACGCCCCCAACAAAACGCTCAGGCTGCGCCATCCGTTCCACCGCAGGCGGCGAGGTTCACCAAACATTACCCACCAACTGGTAAGCCCCAGGAATGCCAGTAGCATGAAGGTGTTTACCAGGTGACCCGCCATCACCGCAGCCCGAGCTGCCGAATCATTATCCGCCACCAGGCCAAACAGCACCAACCCTGCCCCCAGCAGCGCCTCTGTCACCGTGAAAAACAGACTCAGTCCCGCCCCCCAGCGGATCCAGCTCCCCCGTGCGTAGCGGCGCCGCGTCCAAATCACCAAAGCCGCCACGAGAATCAGAGCAGCCCCACTGGTGAAGCGGTGTGCAAATTCAATCACCGTTTCCAACACTTCGGGCCGTGGGATGATCTCACCGTTGCAGGTGGGCCAATGCGCCCCACAGCCCGCCCCAGACCCTGTGGCACGCACGAACGCCCCCCATAGGATCACCAAAATATTGTATCCAAACACCACCCAGGGAAATATCGGCTTGCCAGTGTTCATGTGCACCTCCTGAATTCTATTCTACTGATCGCTTGCAAGTTTGTCCATCACTGCCACAACGAAACCCCATGCATACACACCGTCGGGCTCTGGGTGACATTCCTCAAGCAATCTTCATCCAAAAGTCGTAGTGTCCCTACTTTCGGATATGTTATACTTCCAAATGAATGAATTCACCCCAAAACAAATGAGGAGCATCCATGAAACAGGATTATATTGCCGTATCCGACTTTTCCCCAGCACAAATCCAAGAAATGCTGGACCTCTCGGTAAAATTGAAGAAGGAATTAAAGGCAGGTGGAAATGCGCCGATCCTCAAAAACAAAGTGATGGGGATGATTTTCCAAAAGCCCAGCCTGCGCACACGTGTGAGCTTTGACATGGCCATGCGACAGTTAGGCGGCGACGCGCTCTACCTTTCCCCAAACGAAATTGGCCTGGGCCAGCGCGAATCCATCGCGGATGTTGCCCGCGTCCTCTCTGGGTATGTAGATGTGATCATGGCCCGCGTCTTCTCTCACGACCACATCCTCCAACTGGCGCAGTGGGCCAGCGTGCCGGTCATCAACGGTCTCAGTGATTACAATCACCCCTGCCAGGCCATGGCCGATGCCCTTACCATTTTGGAAGAATTTGGCACCCTCAAAGACATTAATGTGACCTTTATTGGTGACGGCAACAACGTGGCCGTTTCCTTGATGCATATTGTGGCCAAACTCGGTGGTCATTTCACCCTGGCCAGCCCCGAAGGCTACGATCTGTCGGAAAAAGCGATCGCCATAGCAGACAAGATCGCCGAAACCTCCGGCAGCAAATTCCGCTATCTGCGCGACCCGCACGAAGCGGTCAAACATGCGCATGTGATCTACACCGACACCTGGACCAGCATGGGTCAAGAAGCAGAAGCCAAGAAACGCGAAGCCGTCTTCCCGCCCTTCCAGGTCAATGAAAAGCTGGTGAGTGAAGCTGACAAAGACGCTATCGTGATGCACTGCTTACCCGCTCATCGTGGGCAAGAAATCACCGATGAGGTGGCCGACGGCCCCCACTCACGCTTGTTCCCGCAAGCGCATAACCGTATGCACGCCCAGAAAGGCATTCTGGCCTATATCTTCGGCGTCGGAAAATGAGAGAAAGGTTGAAAGTACAAGACTTCATTCAACTCGAAGAACAATTTGGCGCTCACAATTACCACCCTTTGGATGTTGTCATATCCAAAGGGCAGGGCGTTTGGGTAGAAGACGTGGAAGGCAACCGCTACCTGGATTGCTTAAGCGCATATTCTGCGCTGAACCAGGGCCATGTCCATCCAAAAATCCTCAAAGCCCTGGTAGAGCAGGCCAGCAAGGTCACCCTCACTTCACGCGCCTTTCGCAACGATCAGCTCCCCCTGCTGTACAAAGAACTGTCCGAGCTGAGCGGATACGAGATGTCGCTGCCAATGAACAGCGGCGCCGAGGCCGTGGAGACCGCCATCAAAGTGGCCCGGAAATGGGCATACCAGACCAAAAAAGTTCCCCGCCATCAAGCAGAGATCATCGTAGCGGCTGGGAATTTCCACGGTCGTACGGTGTCCATCATCTCCTTTTCCACTGAACCGTCCTACCGAGATGACTTTGGCCCTTTCACGCCCGGGTTTGTCACCGTGCCCTATGGTGACGCTGCCGCTATCCAAAGCGCCATCACGCCCAACACCGCCGCCGTCCTCCTAGAACCCATCCAGGGGGAAGGCGGTGTCATTATCCCCCCAGCAGGTTATCTGAAAAGTGTAGCGGAAATTTGCCGGAACAACCAAGTCCTCTTCATCGCGGATGAGATTCAAACCGGCTTGGGCCGTACCGGCAAACTCTTCGCCACACACCACGAGAACGTTCGCCCCGATATGGTCATCATCGGAAAAGCCCTCTCCGGTGGTTTCTATCCGGTCTCGGCTGTGTTGGCGGATCGCGATGTCCTGGGCCTTATCCGTCCCGGCGAACACGGCTCTACCTTTGGCGGCAACCCCCTGGCCGCCGCCGTGGCCCGTGCCGCCTTGCAGGTCATTGTCGAAGAAAAACTGATCGAAAATTCCGCTGCTCTGGGTGAATACTTCATCGACCAGTTAGCCGAGATCCCCAGCCCGCACATCAAAGAAGTCCGCGGCCGCGGTCTGCTCATCGGCGTTGAACTGAAACATGAAGCGCAGGGTGCCCGCCGTTTCTGCGAAGCGCTGAAATCTAAAGGAATATTGGCCAAAGAAACCCACGACCATGTAATCCGTTTCGCGCCTCCGCTGATCATTGACAAGGAAACCATCGACTGGGCTTTGGACCAGATTCGCCCCGTTTTGATGATGCCTTAATGAATAACAACATAGCACATGGGGTTAACTTATGGATTGGCAGCAAAAATACGCATCGAAGATCTTCACCCCCGATGCCGCGGCTCAAGCTGCGGTAAAATCGGGCAGCCGCATTTTCATGACTGGCAACTGCTCCGTTCCCCAAGAGCTGCTTGCCGCCCTTGTCCGTAACGCACCCAATCTGCAGGACGTAGAAATTTGCCAGGCCCTGGCCATTTGCGCCGCGGACTATGTTTCGCCGGAAATGGAGGGCCACCTGCGGGTGAACACCCTCTTTATCAGCGCCAATGTCCGCAAGGCCGTTCACGAAGGTCGTGCGGACTTCACGCCCGTGCTGCTCTCCGAGCTGCCGCTCTTATTCCAGCGCCGCATTATCCCGCTGGACGCTGCTCTCATCCATGTCTCCCCCCCGGATGCCCACGGCTTTTGCACCTACGGCATCGAATCGGGTCTCACCAAGTCTGCCGCCGAGGCCGCCAAGGTGGTGATCGCCGAAGTGAATCCCCACATGCCTCGCATGCTGGGTGATACCTTCATCCATTTGGATGATATTGATTACCTTGTGCCGGTCGATTATCCCCTGGCTGAGCTGCGCATGGGCAGCGAGGGTGACCCTGAGGTGGTGGAAAAAATTGCCGGCCATATCGCCGAACGCATCCCCGATGGGGCCACAATGCAGCTCGGCATCGGCTCCATCCCCGACGCGGTGCTCAATTACCTCATGTCAAAGAAAGACCTGGGCCTGCACACCGAATTGTTCTCCGATGGGGTCATCCGCCTGGTCAACGCGGGTGTACTCACCGGCGCGCGGAAGAGCCTTCACCCCGGAAAAATCATCGCAGGGTTTGTGATCGGATCCAACGAGCTGTACCAATGGGCCAATGACAACCCCCTCATCGAGTTGCACCGCACCGAATACGTCAACAGCCCCTTCACCATCGCCAAAAACGACCGCATGGTCGCCATCAACTCAGCCATCGAAATTGACCTCACTGGTCAGGTATGCGCCGACAGTATCGGCCCCAAACTGTACAGCGGTGTGGGCGGTCAGTTAGATTTCATCTACGGCGCATCCCTCTCCAAAGACGGCCTGCCCATTATCGCCCTGCCCAGCACCACCACCCTGAGAGATGGCACTGTCGTCAGTCGCATCACCCCGATGCTCAAGCAAGGTGCTGGTGTGGTCACCTCCCGCAACCATGTTCATTACATTGCCACCGAATACGGCATGGTTGACCTTTATGGCAAGACCATCCGCCAACGCACCCAACTGCTCATCTCTGTCGCCCATCCCGATTTTCGCGATGAGTTAACCTATCAAGCTAGAAAATTGAATTACCTCTAGCCGCCCTGAAAAGAGGATTCTGCTATGCTCGAACGTAAAGCGAAAATCGTAGCGACAATCGGCCCAACCAGTCAGGATGAAGCTGTCTTTCGCCGCCTGGTAGAGGCGGGGTTGGATATTGCGCGTTTAAATTTTTCACACGGAACCCACGCCGAACACGCCGAACGCATTCAGACAATTCGCAAAGTCTCGGCTGAGCTGTGTAAACCTGTTGCCATCCTGCAGGACTTGCAGGGGCCCAAGTTGCGCGTCGGTAATCTTCCACCCGAAGGGGTCGAACTGATTGTTGGCAGAACCCTGGTCTTAGCTCCTCTCGATATCTCTCCATCCGAAATTCAGGCTCCTGAAGGCGCCACCATCGTCCCCATGGATGTTCCCAACCTGGTCAACAGCCTCCAGCCCGGGAACCGCATTCTCCTGGATGACGGCCAGTTGGAACTGCAAGTGGTTCGTCTGGGAAAAAACTTCATCGAGGCAGAAATTGTTGTTGGCGGAGTCCTCAAATCACACAAAGGGGTTAACCTCCCCGGCGCCAATCTCGACATCCCTGCCCTTCAGCCCAAAGACCTGCAAGACCTGGCTTTTGGTTTGCAGCAGCAAGTGGATGCCGTTGCCATCTCCTTTGTGCGCACAGCCGAAGATATCGAAAAGGTGCGCCGTGCGATCCGTGAACTGGACCCCAGTCAGGCTGATCTGCCCATCATCGCCAAATTAGAACGCCCGGAAGCCATCGAGAATCTGGAAGGAATTCTGAAGGTGGCCTATGGGGTCATGGTGGCCCGCGGAGATCTGGGAGTCGAAACCTCTCCTGCCTCGGTGCCCATTATGCAAAAGAAAATCATCGAGGCGGCCAATCGCCACGGGCGCGTGGTCATCACGGCCACACAAATGCTCGATTCGATGATCCATAATCCTCGCCCCACCCGCGCTGAGGCCTCAGATGTTGCCAATGCCATCTTTGACGGCACTGATGCGGTCATGCTCTCTGGTGAAACCGCCAGCGGCAGCTACCCCGTCGAAAGCGTGATGATGATGGATACTATCGTCCGCGAAGCCGAACGCAATTTTGCCCAGTGGGGCCACTGCGACGATGTTCGCGAAGAGCCCGTTGACGACGACGCCATTTCCATTACCCGCGCAGCGCGCGAACTGGCCCACGACCGCAACGTGACAGCCATTGCCGTTTTCACAGAAACCGGAAGGACTGCTTTGCTGATGTCCAAAGCCCGGCCCAAAGTACCCATCCTGGCCTTCACCCCCGATGAACGTACCCTGCGCCGCCTGGTGCTCTATTGGGGAGTCACACCCTTCCTTGTGCCGTTCTCATCCTCAGTGGAATCCATGCTGACCCATGTGGACAACGCCATTGTCGCCTCCACACCTGTGCGTGCGGGGCAGCAAATCGTCATGATTTCTGGCTTTCCGGTTGGGGCACGCCGCCCACCCAATTTTGCCGTTTTACACACCGTTGGCGCGCGTTACTAGCCCGCCGCTTACCTGGATTTCAAGCGCCGTTCACCACGGCGCTTAGATTTTCCAGGTGAAAGGTTTGTTCTATTCGCCTCACCGCTGAAAGCTTCGAGGATGACATGAAATTAAGAAAACTGGATACGAATAACCAACGCGACCGCTCCAAATTCATCCAATTTGCTTTTGACCTCTACCGCGAATCCCCCTATTGGGTTCCTCCCATCCGTTCTGATCAGGAAGCTCAGCTCAACCGCAGCCAGCACCCCTTCTACAAGCATTCCACCGCCGACTTCTTTGTCGTCGAGAGCAGTACGCAGGTTCTTGGAAGGGCTGCAGTACTCCACAACCGCAAATTCACCAACCACCACCAGGATCCGGCTGGCTTTTTCTACTACTTTGATTTCATCGATGACCCGCAAGTCGTGCAGCAGCTCACTGACGCCTGCATGAATTGGTGCCGCCAACACGATCTCACCAGCCTGTTGGGCGCACGCGGCTTTTCTCGCTCCAGCGGCGTCGGCGTTCTCGTTGAAGGTTTTGAATACCTCCCCGCGATGGGCATTGCCTACAACTATCCTTACTACGGCCCCCTTCTGGAAGCTCAAGGGTTCGTCAAGGAAACAGATCACCTTTCCGGCTATCTTTCCGTTGAACACCAGCCCCCGCCCCAGATCTACCAGATCGCCGAAAAAGTCAAACAGCGCGGAAATTTCTGGGTCAAAAGCTTCACATCAAAAGCCGAAATGGCCGAATGGATCCCCAGAGTCAATCAGGTGCATCACGAAGCCTTTTTAGACAATCCCAACTTCATCCCCTCCACCGATGAGGAGTTTGAGGAAATGGCCCGCACCATGATCCAGATCGCCAATCCGCACATGATCAAGCTGATCGTCCACGGAAAAGACGAGGTTGCAGGATTCATCATTTCGTATCCGAACATTTCAAAAGCCCTCCAGCGCACCAAAGGCCGAATTTTCCCCTTCGGGTGGCTTGATCTACTGCTTGAGAAAAAACGCACCCCCTTGGCAGATCTGAATGGGTTGGGGCTCTTGCCGCGCTATCAAGGCTTGGGCGCCAACGCCATGCTCTATGTAGAACTTGAAAAAACGCTTCGCGCTGTTCCAGGGTTAAAACAAGTGGAGATCATCCAGGTGGATGAGCGGAATTTTAAGAGCCGTTCCGACATGGAAAATATGGGCGTGACCTGGCAAAAGCGACATCGAACCTACCGCCGCAGGATTGAACCTTAGCATTACCATCCCTTAACCATTCGGAGTTGCAATGAGTCCATCCCTTAAAGTCACCAACGACGATTCCCCTCCAACTCGTCCGTTAAAAAAGATCACCAAAATCTTCTATGGCTCAGGTGATTTTGGCCGGGCCAGCTTTAACACCCTGCGGCAAATATTTTATGCCATCTTTTTGACCGACGTCGTCGGCATTGACCCTCGCCTGGCGTCCATTGCCGCCCTGGCAGGTATCCTTTGGGACGCGATCAACGATCCCCTTGTTGGTGCCATCAGCGACAATGTCCGCACCCGCTGGGGTCGCCGCCGACCATTCCTCATCATTTTCTCTATCCCTTTTGCCCTGGCCTTCATCCTTTTGTGGTGGGCGCCGCCCTGGCACAGTCAGGGTTTACTCCTGCTGCATGTCACCCTGGCCTACATGGTCTCCGACACCATTCAAACCCTGGTCACCGTTCCTTATCTGGCCCTCACCCCCGAACTGGCTGAGGAGTATGACGACCGCACCTCGCTGACCAGTTTCCGCATGTTCTTTAATCTGGTGGCTTCCATGGTGACAGCCATCGCCGCACCCTCCATCGTTGAAGCCTCCATCAAAGCCGGATTTACCTTGCAGCAGGGATACATCACCGTCGCTGCCATTTTCGGCGGCATCGCCATCATCCCCTTCTTCCTGATTTTCTTCACGGTCAAAGAGCGCCCCATTTCCAATGAGGTTCAAGAAGAAGCGCTCACGTTCAGGCAAACCCTCAAGCTGTTGTGGGCCAACACCCCCTTTCGCTTTGCCACTGGCATCTATGTGCTTAACTGGATTTCCGCGGATGTCGTCTCCCTCATGATCCCCTATTTTCTGCTCTACTGGATCTCACAAGGGGACTTTTTGGCCAAAATCAATATCTTTGGTCAAAAAGTGGCCACCGAATCGGTCGTCTTGGGTGTGCTCATGCTCACAGCCACTTTGACCGTACCGTTTTGGAATCATATTGCCCATAAGTTTGGCAAACGCAGCGCTTACATCAGCGGCATGGCCATGTGGGTCATCGTTCAGATCGGCATCTTCTTTGTTTACCCTGGCAGCTACAGCCTGATGATCGGTCTGATCGTCCTGGCTGGGATCGGCATCTCGAATGCCCACATCTTGCCTGAATCCATCTTTCCGGATGTCATTGACTGGGACGAATTGAGAACCAACCACCGCCGCGAAGGAATGTATTACGGCGCTATCAATTTCATCCGTAAGCTTTCCTCCGCACTCGCCATTTTCATCTCTCTCCAGGTGCTGGGCTGGTTTGGCTACCAATCCCCACCGGAAGGGGCGGTTATCTTCACCCAGTCTCCACAAACCCTCATCGTCATTCGCCTGCTCACCGGCCCCCTGGTTGCTGTATTTCTGTTAGCCGCAATCTTTTTTGCCTGGAACTATCCCCTCAATCGCGAAAAACAGGCCCGCATCCGCCGTATGCTGCAAAGACGGCAAAAACAGCCTTTAAAAGCTGGTACCTTACTCCATAAGGAGATCTAAAGGATGAAGCCCATCATTTCCGCTCAAGAACTCTCAACGCATCTGGCTGACCCTTCCTGGGCAATTGTGGACTGCCGTTTTGACCTCTTGAAGCCGGAGTGGGGGCGTGAGGATTTTGAGAAAGCCCATATTCCTGGGTCGCTCTACGCGGATCTGAATCGTGATCTGGCAGCCCCCCGGACTGCACAGACCGGCCGTCATCCGCTGCCCGAAATCCTCACCTTCCGCCAGTTCCTCGCCGCTCAGGGCCTTTCGCCAAATAAAACCATCGTGATGGTAGATACAGCTTTCGGCGCTTTCGCATCCCGTTTATGGTGGATGCTGTATCAAATTGGCTATGCGAATATCGCCGTCCTGGACGGCGGTTGGACCCAATGGAATAAATTAGACCTGCCTGTGGAATCTGGCCCTGCTGCGCCAGTTCCACTGCCGCTTTCCGCCATTCCGGAATTCACCACCTTTGGTGGCGTCTCCTTCCAGGAAGTAGACCAAATTCGCCTGTCCCCCCAACATAAACTCATTGACGCCCGCGCCCCCATCCGGTTTCAAGGCAAAGAGGAAACCATTGACCCCGTGGCCGGCCATATTCCAGGGGCAGTGAACCGTTTTCACAGCCAAAACCTCACCAGCGAAGGGCTATTTAAAACCCCCCAAGAGCTGCGTGCCGAGTTTTCTCAACTCTTGGCGGGAACCCCTCCGCAAAATGCAGTCGTCTACTGTGGGTCAGGTGTGACCTCTTGTTTCCATCTGGTTGCAATGAAATACGCAGGCCTGGACCTAGCCCGCCTATATCCCGGGTCCTGGAGCGAATGGATCCTCGATCCCAACCGCCCCATTGCCGTAGAAAAATAACCTGCCAATCAGAATAATAACTCACCGGCCTGAGCAACGTGTATTGCCCAGGCCGGTGAGTTGGTTTATACAATTTCTGCTTAGAACATGCTCGCGTTCAGCGCGTCAATGCTCTCACGCGTTGGGCGCAGCCGGTCGGAGCTCATCCGATTCAATGCCTCGTCCGGTAAATTGTACAGGTCATACATCGAAGGCTGTTCGGTGTTTACATAAATTAAGCCCGTCAATAAGATGCCGCTCTTTTCAGCCTCATCCATCATCGCCAACGCCCGCCAGCGGTTCGAGGGGTCGTAATCGCTGTCCAGCTTCTTCAGCACCAGGCGCGACCCGTCGAACAACTCCACCTCGCGAACCGATCCCTGCTCAAAATCCTCAATGGTAATTTCTTCACGCGCAGGCACATAGGTGATATCGTGCAGCGGAGTCTCATGCGCCTTCCCATACACGTAAGAGTGTAAAGACTCATCGTGATTGTGGAAGGTCACACATGGGCTGATGATATCAATCACGGCGATGCCGCGGTGGCTGAAGGCTGCCTTGATCAATTCCTTCACCTGTTTGGGATCGCCCGCAAAAGAGCGCGCCACAAAGGTCGCATTTGCCACTAAGGCTTCCATACAGATATCCACTGGCGTATATGGGTTATGCCCTTGCTTCTTCAGCTCCAGTCCTTTTTCCGCCGTAGCCGAGAACTGCCCCTTGGTCAGTCCGTACACACCGTTGTTTTCGACAATATACACTAAAGGCAAGTTGCGCCGCACTAGGTGCTTAAACTGCCCCATCCCAATGCTGGCAGTATCCCCGTCACCGCTCAACCCAATGCCCTTCATGCGGTGGTCGCCAAACATCGCGCCCAGGGCCAGCGAAGGCATACGGCCGTGCAGGCCGTTGAACCCAAACGAACGTCCTAAGAAGTAGGTCGGGCTTTTCGAAGAACACCCAATTCCACTGAATTTCACTACCTGTTCCGGAATCAGATCCAGCTCATAGCATGCCGCCACAATCTGGCTGGCGATGGAGTTATGGCCGCACCCCTGGCAAAGCGTACTGGGAGCACCCTTGTAGTCATTACGAGTAAGGTTCGCAGCATTCACTGAAGCGCGACCAGCTTCGGCAATTTGTTCGCTCATGGTTATTTTGCCTCCTGGGTCATAATTTGTTCCCGAATCCACCGTGCAGTCAGGGGTAAGCCGTCCAAATGAGATACCTGAATAAGTCGTGTTGCCAGTTCAGGGTTATCCAGCGTTAGCAGCTGTTTTAACTGTCCGTCGCGGTTCAATTCCACCACATACGTCCGTTCGTGGCTGCGGATAAATTCCTTCACCTGTTGGCTGAACGGGTAAGCCCGCACGCGCAAATAATCAGTGGGTAAATCCTCAGCCAACATCTGGTCCCGCGCCTCAATCACCGCCGCATCTGCTGAGCCCATCGAGATGATGCCGATCTTGGCATTGGGCATGGTGTGAGTTTCCGGCAGCGGCAGCTGTTCGCGGCTGCTCTCAAATTTCGCCAGCAGTCGGTTCATCATCCGCTCCCATACCTCTGGCTCCTCTGTGTACCGGCCAAATTCATCGTGGCCGGTGCCGCGCGCAAACCAGGCGCTGCGCGGGTGGCGGTTGCCAACCACGGTGCGGTATGGGATAAAATCGCCGTCCACATCCAGATAGCGTCCCCACTGGCCGTTGCCGCGCTCGATCATTTTCTGCAAATCTTCTTCCCACAGCACTTTCCCACGGTCCATCGGTTGATCAGGGTACTCAAATTTCTTGCACATCCACTGGTTCATGCCCAAATCCAGGTCCGACATCACAATCACCGGCGTCTGGAAATGTTCAGCGATGTCCAAAGCACGCCAACCAAACTCAAAGCATTCAGTCACCGACCCTGGGATCAGGATGATGAAGTTGGCGTCACCGTGGCTGATAAATGCAGCCTGGGTCAAATCACCTTGCGCTGTGCGCGTCGGCAGGCCCGTGCTCGGCCCCACCCGCTGCACATCCCACACCACCACGGGCGTCTCCGTGTAATACGCCAGGCCCAAATATTCCGACATCAAGCTCAGCCCAGGCCCCGAAGTGGAAGTCATCGAGCGCAGCCCAGCCCAGCCAGCCCCAATTGCCATACCAATGGCGGCCAGTTCATCTTCTGACTGCACCACCACACAGGTATCTTTTCCTGTCACCGGATCCTTGCGGAGCATTGGCAAATATTCCTGGAAGGACTCCGCCAGCGAAGAGGCCGGGGTAATCGGGTACCAGCCCACAAACTGCACCCCGCCGTACATCGAGCCAAGCGCGCCAGCCGTGTTTCCGTCCGCCATGATATACCCCTCAGTTGCGTTCATCGGCTCTACCCGGTAGTTATCTTTCTTTTCCAGGTTCTCCTTGGCCCATTCCGCTGCCGCCACAACCACGTTGTAGTTGGACATAATCGCCGATTTCTTGCCCTTAAAGTGGAAATCCAGGGCCTGATAAATCTTTTCCAGATCAACCCCCAGCAAGGTTGCCAGTACGCCCACATACACCATATTGGCGACATAATCGCGCAGTTTGGGGGGAACATCTGCGTCTTTGGTCAGTTTCTTCACCGGCATCGGGTACACGTGAATATCGTTGCGAGTCACCGCCAGTTTGATGTCATCCGGGTACAACAACACCCCACCCGGCACCACATATTCTTGTTCTTTCGAAAAAGTGGCGGGGTTCATGGCCACCACAATATCGTCCTTTTCCAACCGAGCCAAATACCCTTGTTTACTGATACGCAAGGTAAACCAGGTGGGCAGACCTTGAATATTGGAAGGGAAGATGTTCTTGCCGGTCACCGGAATTCCCATTTTAAACAATGCCCGCAGCAAGGTGGTGTTTGCCGTAGCGCTGCCAGACCCATTTACGGTCGAAAACGTAATACAGAAATCGTTTACGATCGCACGGTCCTGTTGATTCTCCGCTAGGGCAGTTAAATCTTGGGTCATAGAGTCTCCTTGTAGGTAGATCAAAGAGGTGATAGGGTCATTCAAATTTTTGACGCAAAACAGGGGGCTTATTTCGCTGTGCCAATAAGCCAATGTGCTCAATCATGATGTTGTAGCCACCTTCAAAATTGCCCACGCAAATCGCTTCCACCATCTTTTCGTGATACAGCCACACTTGCTGTAAATAAGCGATATCCGTGTACACATCCAGGCCAGCGGCCTCATACAAATTCCAATACGCTTCCAGCAGCCCAGAGACAAACGGATTCTCCAGACGCTGGTAAATCAACAAATGCAGTTCGCGGTGTTCCTGATGGGGAATTTGCGGAACCGGCAGTCCCAGTTTCTCTTTGGCGCTCTGCACCAGTGCCCGCATCCGTGCGTAATCCGCTGCAGTCAGGCGACTGACCGCCTCAAACCAATAGGAAGTCTCAATGTGGTAGCGCAAATCAGAGAAATGCTGATAATGATTCGCATCCACCGCCAGCGCATACGCCAGACTGGTTTCCGCTGCCGGGCGAAAAGAATACGGTAAACAGCGAATGCCCGTTCGGGGTTTCACCTCTACCAAACCTAAAGCTCGCGCCACCTCCAGTTGCTCCCGAAGCGAAGCAACGCCAACCCCCAATTCTCGGCTGAGGTCGGCTAAAGAAGGAATCTGCTGACTGTCGCTTTGGTGACGCTGCGCCAGGTATTTTAAGAACTCTGAAAGCTGATCAGCGTAGCTGCGGTCGCGTGCCATATCGCTCTTTCGTCAGAATAATTTAATTAATCCGATAAATCTGA
The DNA here is from genome assembly GCA_029975215.1 of Levilinea sp. Classification (GTDB taxonomy): domain Bacteria; phylum Chloroflexota; class Anaerolineae; order Anaerolineales; family Anaerolineaceae; genus Levilinea. The sequence goes on along the minus strand of JARKPO010000067.1, from coordinate 47,424 downwards.
CTAAAAAGAGTATAGCATGTCCGCTTAGAGCTGTCAATAATCGGATAAATTACATAAATCACCAAAACGCGCGCCGAATGTATCCCGCTGAATCATCCCTGATAACGCGAGAACAGGTCGGGGATTTCCGCCAGCACCTTACCTAATTGGGTTCCAGGCCAGAACAACAGACTGCCCTCCACCAGAACCACTCGCCCCATCTTGCACGCGCTGGTTCCGGCAAATGCACTGTACACACCCTCCATCCGATCCTTCCCATACGCATACGGTTCTGTCGGCAGCAGGATGACCTCCGGATCCGCTTGCAGCACCTCTTCCAGCACCACCCGCGGATAGCGCGTATCCCGTTCCCCTGGCTCTTCTCCAGGCTGGTTCTGCAGGTCATTATCGAATGGGAACCGCCGCTGGCGTTCGGCAAAGATATTGGTTCCGCCCAACCCCTTCAGCAAATCAGCCGGGTAGGTATCCTGATTAAATGTCATCCACCAACGTTGCCCTGTTTCGCTCACCCCTTCCCAAATTGGGCAAAAATAACGCAAAGGAGGCATATCTACGATTGAAAACTGCGCCCATTCGTAAGCCTTCTCTAACAAGTGCAGCCGTTCTCGAGCAATTGTATCCGGAAAAAGGCTGTCCAACTGCCATAAATCTTGAATAGCCTCCGCCACGGTTTTTGGAAACTGCACCCATACCGGCAGTCCGCTCTCCATCAGCAATTCCACTTCCTGCCGATCATTTTCTTCTCGATTGGCAATCACCAAATCTGGCTCCAGCCCCCGAATTTTTCCCCCATCCAGGCTTTTCGGCCCCCCCACCTTTTGAAAACGCCCAGCCCATTCTGCAGGATAAATGCAGTAATCCGTCACACCCACCAAACGCTCCCCCAACCCCATGTCCAGCAAGCTGGCAGTGACGGACGGCACCAGCGACACTATCCGCTCCGGCGGTTTGGAAAACTGGATCGCGCGTAAATGTCCCATCTCTTTTCCCTCCCATCCAGCAGTGCAATTAATTCGCTTTTTGGCTCAGTTCCCATATCCCAGCAGCCATCAGCCCCGCCCCATAAGTCAGCGCCTGTTCATCAAAATCAAAGCGCGGGTGGTGGTGACTGAAAGACAGTCCGCGCTCCTTATTGGCTGAACCTACAAAGAAGTATACGCCAGGTACGCGTTCTAAGAAAGCAGAAGCGTCTTCAGATGCCATCGTTTGGCAGTCAGCATCCACAGACAGTTCTGGGAACTCCTGGCCGAACATCGCTTCTAGCCGTCCTGTCACAGATTCATCATTCACGACTGCTCGCGTCCATTCCTCAATCTCCACATCCACTGTGCATCCCATGGCCTGCGCCGTCCCCTGGCACACGCTTCGGATGCGCTCCCCCATCCTGGCTTGTACTGCCGGTTCAAAAAAGCGAATGGTCCCGCCAAATTCCGCCGTCGCCGGAATCACATTCAATGCCTCGCCAGCATGAAACGCACCGACGCTGATCACACCCGTCTTTAATGCCGAGACATTGCGCGAAACAATCGTCTGCAAAGCAGTGATCATCTGCGCGCCTGCTACAATTGGATCTACCGTCTGGTGGGGTACAGCCCCGTGCCCGCCGACCCCTTGTATACGCACTTTGAAGACATCCGCCCCAGCCATCACCGGCCCCGGGCGCAGCCCAACCCAACCCGCCGGGCGGTCATTCCACAAATGCAGCGCCAGCGCAAAATCACACCCGTCTGCCGCGCCCTGCGCCACCATCTGAAATGCCCCACCCTGCCCTTCCTCCGCAGGCTGAAAAACAAAACGGATCTGACCAGCCAATTCCTGTTTCCGGCTTGCCAGCATCCGCGCAGTCGTCAGGCCAATGGCCACATGCCCGTCATGTCCGCAGGCATGCATCACCCCCGGGTTGATAGAAGCATAAACTGCCCCCGCTTCTTCCTGAATGGGCAGCGCATCCATGTCAAACCGTGCCAGGATCGTTGGACCGGGTTTTGCCCCTTTTAAGGTGCCCACCACGCCCGTTTTCGCAATGCCGGTAACAACTTCCAATCCCAATTCTCTCAACTGCCGGGCAATCAGGGCCGCTGTCCGTATTTCCTGAAATCCCAATTCCGGGTGTTGGTGCAAATCCCTTCGAATTGCTCGATTAATAGGGAACAATTCTTGCGCCCAATCCATCCATTCACTCATGGTGCCGCCTCCAATCGAATCCTGCGAAAACTTTCTGAATACCCCCCTTGCCCATCCCGCTCAGCCGTGATGGCAGCGATAAACCGATCTCGATCGCGGTATTGACTCGCATGGCAAAGCAAAGCTTCCAGGCGCAAATCAAACCATTCGCTCACCTGCATCCATTGGTTCGCCACGTCGGTGTGTGCCAGCCACAATTCCCGCACGCGGTGTGTATTCCATCCTTCCTCACGAAGTTCAGGGTAATACCAGGGCAAGAATGCCGCCGGATACACCGCATCCGCGCAAATCTCTCCACAGGCGCGGTGACCGCAGTGATTAACGCCCTCTCGCTCCGAAAAAAACAGAGTCGGATCCAGACTCACCATAACCTCAGGCTTCATCTGCCGGATGACGCGCACGACCATTTTGCGCGTCTCAGCGTTGGCTTGCAGAAATCCATCCTCATAATCACAAAAAATTACACTCTCTACACCAAGCAAGTCCGCTGCCTGACGTTGTTCTGCCTGTCGAGTGCGCTTCAGGTCCTCCAAATCTGCATCCAGACTCTTTGTCCCGCGGTTTCCGGATGTCAGTATACAATAAATTACCCGGTGACCCTCTTGGGCCCACCGGGCAATCGTACCACCGCAATAAAACTCCGCATCGTCAGGGTGCGCCATGACGACCAAAATCGTCTGCGGACATTCCCAACCCTCATTCATCAATCTAGCTTCGACGCTTCTTACCCCCTCGCCGTCGGCGTTGAGGCCTGGGCACATTGGGCGCGCCGGCGCGCGGCTCTGACCGGTTCGCTTTGGCACCCTCCGGCAGCGATGGAGCTTCCTCATCCACAGCGTCCGCTTCCTCCGCCTCACTCACCTCATCCCGCACAATTTCACGGGTGGGCTGGGGTGAATCAATTTTCTGCTGCAATCGTTCCAATTCCTCTGCGGGTTTAATATCTTCCCGCGGGAATTCTCTGCGGCCTTTTTCTGGAATTTCCACAATCACCGCATCGCGCAGAGGCACCACATCCACCACTTTGCCTTCGCCGATGGGAGTGATGACTCGCTTATTTCGCTTGGGAAGCTTTTGGCGGGCTGCCACATATGCATCATATTCGTAAATCAAGCAGCACCGCAGCCGCCCGCACATGCCGGTGATTTCTGTCGGCGTCAACGAGATGCCCTGCTCTTTTGCCATACGAATGGAGATGGAACTGAAATCACACAGGAATTTCGAACAGCAGCGCGTTTCCAAACCACAGGCGCCCATCCCACCCAAAATCTTAGCCACATCGCGCGGCCCGATCTGGCGGATTTCTACCTGCGAGGGAGCATACACCTTCTGCATATCCTGGCGCAGGCTCTTCAATTCAACCCGCTCTTCGGCTTCGGTGTTAAACAGAATCGCCAGGCGCGAGCCGTCAAAGCTGTACTCGGCCGCCACAATTTTCACGCCCGTTAGGTTCAGCGCCACCACTCGTGCCCGGCAGGTAGAAACCACCTCTTGTTCCCGCTGCTGCCACACCTGCCTCAGCATCAGATCGCGCGGAGTCGCTTTGCGCTCAATCGCTTTCAGTTCCAATTCAGCCGGAACATCTCCCTCTTCCAGGCGCTGTGCCACCTGACCCAACTGCCAGCCGCGACTGGTTTCCACCACCACTGCATCCCCCAACCGCAGGTCCGGAAACGCAGAAGCGTCAAAGTGATACACTTTCCCAACGCGGGTGAATCGCACACCAACAACGATATGGGCCATAATTTACTCAATCACTTCAATCGTCGGGGCGCCCACTTTGGTGAGTGCCTCCACGCTCAGTCTGGCTGCTGTCTTTTCTGCCACATCCTGCAGCGCCTTCGCAGAGGGCGAATCCGGCGCCGAAATCACAATCGGAACCCCGCTGTCCCCACCCTTGCGCACGGAAGGATCCATCGGAATCCCGCCAAAATAAGGCACACCAAACATCTTGGCCAATTGCTCCCCACCGCCTTGCCCAAACACATCCATGCGTGTGCCATCAGGAAGTTCCAGGTAGCTCATATTTTCAACCACACCCAAAACTGGTACATTCAGCTGTTTAAACATCTCCAGCCCGCGGCTGGCATCTTCCAGCGAAACCTGCTGCGGCAGAGTCACAATTACGCCGCCGCTCAACGGCACCGACTGCGCCAGACTCAGCTGCGCATCACCTGTTCCCGGTGGCAGATCAATCACCAGATAATCCAGCTCACCCCACGCCACATCCGCTAAGAATTGCCGGATGGCAGAATGCAGCATTGGGCCGCGCCAGATAAGGGCTTGACCAGGCTTCACCAGGAAACCGATGGACATGACCTTCACGCCGTAGGTTTCCGCCGGAACCAGTTTGCCGTCTTTCGGAGGAGGAAGCCGCTGCACGCCCATCATGGTGGGAATATTTGGGCCGTAGATGTCCGCGTCCAAAAGCCCCACCGCTGCACCCCTCTTCGCCAGCGCCACAGCCAGGTTCACAGCCACGGTGCTCTTGCCAACGCCTCCTTTGCCAGAGGCGACCGCCACTACGTTACGCACTGGTAGATCTAAGATACCGCGCGGGCGTCCGTCCGCGGGAACTCGTGCATCCAGGGTCACTTTCACATCAGTCACCCCTTCCACAGCCATTGCCGCCTGGCGCGCCTCGTTCTCAATCCGGCCTCGCAATGGGCAAGCCGGAGTGGTCAACACCACACGAAAACTGACTTTACCACCCTCCACCACCAAATCCTCAATCATGTTCAAAGACACCAGGTCTTTATGCAGCTCAGGCTCTTGAACGGTCGCAAGCTGCTTCAAGACCGCATCTCTTAGGTTGGATGAATCCGTCATCGATGATTTCTACCTTTCACATTCTAATCAGGTATCAGGCCGCCGGACTTCCGAATAAACATCTCGACTTCCTGGCGTGCCTGTTGAAATAGATCCGCCAGTTCCTGGTCACTTCCCCGGTAGCGCCGGATGGTTTGCCGGGCGCACAGTGTGCATCCCTTCATCGCCCGGAACGAATCTGCGTTGCAGGTGACACACCCTCCCAGCCTCACCATCATGTACACGAAGGCCATTCGCTCTTCCAACGGCGCGCCTTCATCGCGCACCCGCTCGATTAGCTTTTGCCAGCTTCCCCCGCGCACATCCTCCAGGCTTTGGATCAAACGCAGTGGAAATAATAATTCCGTGTCCGAATTATACATCCTGGCTCCGAATCCCTCAAGCAACCGTTCCCGCTGGTGGCCGCGCAGCAGCTTTCGCCGCTTCTTTGGCCGCCTTTTCGGCCTCTTCGCGCCGGTAGCTCGTCGGGCGAATCGCCGCGTAATACGAGGCGGGTTTCAACAGCCGCTCTTTATTGTGAATATGGTGCTGATGACGGTCGTAGGACGCCAACTCATAATCGTGATCCATGCGGATGGCATCAAACGGGCAAAATTCCGCGCACATCCCGCAGTTCATGCAAACATCCACATCAATGCAGAACTCCGCCGGCGTCGGAATTGGCTTTCCCGTGATCGGATCCACCGAGCGTTCAATCCAGATGCACTGCGGAGGGCAAACCTTCGCGCAGATACCGCAGGACGTGCAGCGTACTGCCTTTTCTCCGTCCTCTTTGACATCATACACCAAAAACGGCACAAAACGAAATTCTTCCGGCACCGGCAGTTTTTCTTCGGGATACTGAATGGTAAAAATCCCGCGTGTATCGCTGCTGCGCCGCATTTCAATCCCTTCAGCAGTGCCGTATCGCTTGCGGCCCACCTTCAAATCTTCCAGATAGGTTTCCACAAAGTGTCTGAAGGTGATCAGCAAACCGCTTAAGATTCCTTTTCCGTTCATCTTTGTCTTCCTCCTTTAGCGGTCCACTTCACCCAGCACAATATCAATGGAACCGAGAATGGCGACCACATCCGCCACCTTTCCGCCTCGCGCCATGGGCGCCAGGCTTGTCAAATTGATGAAGGTTGGGGCGCGTACGTGATACCGCCAGGGGTTGGGTTTTCCGTTCGACACCAGATAGAATCCGAGTTCACCTTTGGGACCCTCCACACGTCCATATGATTCTCCAGCCGGAACGCGCACCTGATAGGCTGGTTTTCCAGTCATAATCGGCCCTTCAGGAAGATCGCGCAGCGCCTGTTTCAGAATGCGCACGCTCTGCCGCATCTCTTCCATCCGCACCAGATACCGGTCGTAAATATCCCCATGCAGTCCATACGCCACATCGAATTCAAAGCGGTCGTAGATTGAATACGGCTCTGCCCGCCGCACATCATAGGGAACCCCTGACGCGCGCAGGACTGGGCCGGTGGCCGAAAGCCCGATCGCCTCTTCCGGGGTCAAAACCCCCACCCCTTCGCAGCGCTGCCGCACAATTTCATTTTCGGTCAAATACCGGTCAAATTCATCAATCTTCCGCGGCAAACGGTCTTCCACCAATTCCTTCACCTTCTGTACCGCTTCTGGGCTCATATCTCGCGCCAGACCGCCGAAGCGGAAGTAGTTGCACATCATGCGCGAGCCGCTGACCATCTCAAAGATATCCACAATCAGCTCTCGCTCTTTAATACCGTACAGCGAGGGTGTAAAGAAAGCCCCAAGGTCGTTCAGCAAGAAGCCCACCGCGATGAAGTGGCTGACAATGCGGGTCAATTCTGCCATAATTACACGAATGTACTCCGCCCGCTCCGGCGGCTGAATCCCCATCAGTTTTTCCACTGCCAGTGCATAGGCAAAGTTGTTGCTCATCGAAGCGATGTAATCCAGGCGGTCGGTGAACGGCATATTCTGCAAGAACGTATTTCGCTCCGCGATCTTCTCATGGTTACGGTGCAGATAGCCCATCACCGGTTTCAAATCCAGGATCTTTTCTCCTTCCAACAATGCCACCATGCGGAACACCCCATGCGTCGAAGGGTGCTGCGGACCTAAATTGACCACAATCGCATCCGTCTTGATTTCTGGGTGCTGCGCTTGCTGTACCTTAAACAAGGTTTTATATAGAGTATCGTCAGCATCCGGGATTAAGGATTCCGGGTCAAATCCCGCTGGATAGTCCACATTATCCGCAAAAGGGTTCAGGTCTTCCGCGCGCCGAACATGTCCTTCCGGCCAGCGGCTCTTATACGGTTTGGCTTCTTCCTCAAAATAGGGCTCGTGCCAATCTTTCCGTAATGGATGGCCTGCAAAACCTTCCCAGGTCAAGATTCTGCGCAGATCTGGGTGTCCTTCAAAGCGAATACCCAAAAGATCATATGCCTCACGCTCCTGTAATTCAGCACCAGGGTAAAGAGGCACCAATGAAGGGACCAGTGGATTGTCGCGCGGGACTTGCACCTTGTACACAAAAATCGGGCCTCCGGTTGTGCGGAAGACGTGGTACACCACTTCCAGCTTCCCTTCCGGCAAGTAATCTACACCGGTGACCGAGGACAGCAAATCATATCCATAGGTGTCGCGCAGAGCCTTGGCAACCTCCAACAAATGCTCTGCCTCCACAATGTACCCCTGGTAGCCAGCGCGGTCATCCGGCCGCACCCACCCCGGAAACACTGCATCAAGCTGCGGAGCAAGCGTCTGCGTCTGTAGATCACTCATTTTCCACCTCCCCAGCTGCAGACTGTGCCGCCTGCTTCGCTTTGGTCTGCTCCCGGATCAAGTCGAACTTGCGCGGGTCTATCAAATCAGGTCCCAGTAACGGAATGGGAATCGGCTGGCTGGGCGTCTTGCTGTACCAGCGCGAGGTCGCGATGGTCTCTTGTTCCATCTTCTTTTGCAAAGTGATCAGCCCGTTCAACAGAGACTGCGGAGTCGGTGGGCAGCCTACAATGTACACATCCACCGGGATGAAGCGGTCCACCCCTGATACCACCGTATACCCCTCCTTAAATGGCCCCCCGCCGCAGGCGCAAGCTCCCATAGCGATCACATACTTGGGTTCCGGCATCTGGTTATACAGCCGCACGATGGTCGGGATCATCTTCTTGGTCACCGTGCCCGACACAATCATCACGTCCGCCTGGCGCGGGCTGGGACGCATGACCTCCATCCCAAACCGCGAGAAGTCGTACCGACTTGCCGCCGTAGCAATCATTTCAATCGCACAGCAAGCCAGACCGAACATCATCGGCCAAACCGAGTTGGATCGTCCCCAATTGTAAATCTTGTCCAGCGTGGTCACCGCCACCTGTGATTTCATCTCCTCAGGGATCTCGTACGGTTCGGTTTTTCGCTCCTGTTCACTCATCCCGCCACCTTCCTTTGGATTCCGTTTTCAATTCTTGTTGGACAGATCTGTTTGTGAATTTTTTCTATTGTAACATGGATATCTCTCCTGACAAGTAAAGATTAAAATAAATTTTTCTTTATTTTATTGTATAATAATCGCATGGATCAGCCCACATCTGAGCGCATCCTGGCCTATTTACTCAAACACCGCACGGCTTCCGTGGCGGATCTTAGCCGTGCTCTGGGTCAAACCCGTCCGAATATTCAATATCACATCGCTAACCTGCTGCGCGCCGGTAAAATTGCGCTAGCGGCAGTCGAAGAATCCACTCGCCGCAAAGGCCGCCCCGAAAAGTTCTATGCACTGGCCGCGGACCAAAAGCCAGAGAATCTGGCCGTCCTGGCCTCTGCTCTTCTCCAACTTCTCTCCCAAAATCGCAGTCCATCCGTGCCGGATTTGCCGGAAGAACTGGCTCAAAAGATGATTCCCAATCCCTCCGCGCCTCTCCGTCTTACCTTACGCATACAAAATTGCGTCCAGCATTTCAACCAGCACGGCCATGATGCCCGTTGGGAAGCCCATCAATCCGGCCCGCGCCTCATCTTCCGGGCTTGCCCCTACTGGCGCATCCTCCAAAAGCATCCCGAATTGTGTCAAATGGATCAGCACATCATCCATCGCCTCACAGGTACTTCGGCCCAGCAGCACAGCCGCATTCACCCCGCCGACCCCTCCTCTCTATGCCTGTTCACTCTGGAATCCAAGGCAACCAACCCCGCAAGTACCGCTCTGTCCGCGCAGCCGCGGATCGAGGATGACTCAGATGACTCAACGGAAGGCAGGCAAAAATGACGTCTATTGAGAAAGTTATCAAACGCTCCGGTGCTGTTGTTCCCTTCACCCCTGACCGCATCACGAATGCCATCTACCGCGCAGCTGTGGCCGTGGGCGGGCGCGATCGCACCATCGCCGAAGGACTCAGCCAGCAGGTGGTCTCCCTGCTCGAACGTACCACACCGCCCGGCCACATTCCCACTATTGAAGAAATTCAGGATCTGGTCGAAAAAGTCCTCATTGAAAACGGCCATGCAAAAGTCGCGAAAGCTTACATCTTGTACCGCGATGAACGCGCCCGGCACCGCAAAGAACGCGCCGAACGCGCCCAAAGCCCCTCCGGCAATATCCCCTGGGCCAAAATCTGGCATGTCCTCGATTGGGCCGTGGCCCACCGCGTACACACCGTAGAGGCATACAATCAGCGCGTCCGTCAGGGCGAAATGGCGCAGATCATTCAAGAAGCAGAGGCTGCCTATAACGAAGACATTGAAAATGCCGTGGAACTCATCGCCCCTCGCCGCGGTGAAATCAAAGTGGTCATTATCACCGGCCCCTCTTCCTCTGGTAAGACCACCACAACCATCAAGATCGGTCAGCATCTTCGCCATCTAGGTGTCAAACTAGTCACCCTCAACGTGGATCATTATTTCTTCGATCTGGAGCTGCACCCTAAAGATGAGTTCGGCGACTATGATTTTGAGACTCCGCAGGCACTGGATATCCCCCTGATCAACCAGCACCTGGCACGCCTCATCTCTGGTGAAGAAGTGCGCATCCCCTTCTATGATTTTAAAACCGGCCACCGCACCAACAACCACACTCCCATGAAGCTGGCCGCCGGCGAAGTCATTCTCATCGACAGCCTGCACGGTCTCTATCCCGCCATGACCGAGAGCATCCCCGATGAGCAAAAATTTAAGGTGTATCTGGAACCGCTGCTGCAAATGAAGAACACCGAGGGCGAATATGTACGCTGGGCTGATCTGCGCCTCATTCGCCGCATGCTGCGCGACGCCTCACACCGTGCCTACGACCCCACCCGCACTCTAGAACACTGGCATTACGTGCGCTCCAGCGAACTGCGCAATATCATCCCGCAAATTGGCACCACCGATTACATCGTCAACAGTGCCATGCCCTACGAATTGTCCATCTACCGCGCCCGCCTGCTGGAAAGCTTCCAGAAATGGGCTGACACCTATCGTAATGACCCGCTGCGCGAAGACGCCTTCACCCGCGCCGACCGCATCCTGAAGCTCCTGCAAACCATCGAGCCGTTGGAAGGCGATCAACTCATTCCCAAGGACTCTGTACTGCGCGAATTCATCGGTGGCAGCGTCTATCAATATTAATCCCCCATAAAGGCCGACCTCCGTCATGACCGTCCCTTCCCCCCTCTCCCTGACCCGCTTCCAACGCTGGTGGCTGGCCATTCGCCCCAAAACCCTCTTTGCCTCCATGTCCCCAGTGCTGGTTGGCTGCGGCATCGCCATTCTCCACCGCGGTCCTTTCCGCCTGGGTGCTGCGCTGGCCGCCCTCCTGGTGGCCGTTCTGTTTCAAATTGCTGCCAATCTGATCAACGACGTCGCCGATTTCTCAAAAGGCACCGACACCCACGACCGGCTGGGTCCCACCCGTGTTACCCAGGCAGGCATTCTCACTCCCACTCAGGTTTGGCAGGGAGTCGGGGTCATCGCCGTGCTCGCCGCCGCCTGCGGGCTGTATCTCACCTCTCTGGCAGGTTGGGGCGTCATCTTGATCGGGCTGAGCGCCGCTCTAGGGGCCGCGCTCTATTCCCTGGGGCCGTATCCCCTTTCCGATTACGGCCTGGGCGACCTTTTCGCTATGATTTTCTTTGGATTTGTGGCGGTGTGCGGCACCGCCTGGGTGGTCAGCGGCACGCTTCCCTGGACCGCCTGGCCCGCCGCTGCCGGGGTGGGATCCCTGGTCACCGCTATTCTGGTAGTCAACAATATCCGCGACATCGAAACCGACCGCCGCGCCGGGCGCATCAACCTTCCCATTCGCTTTGGCCGCCAGGCGGGTGAAACCGAATACGCCAGTATGCTCCTCCTGGCCTTTGCCGTCCCCCTGCTGCTCTTCATTCTCTTACAGGGCCAGGTGTGGCTGTTCCTGGTGTATGTTGCCGCCCCCAATGCGCTGCGCGTCTTTCGTCAACTTCGCGCAGCTAAAACCGGACCGATTTTCAACCAGCTGCTGGCCAAGACTTCGCGTCTGACTTTTCTCTACGGCGTGCTCCTGGCTGCCGCTCTGGCCCTTAGCGGTCTGATTCCGTTTCAGCTCTTTGGGTTTTTCACCGCAAAGTGAATCGCCATCGTCCCAAACATGCGTTTGCAGAACTGAACCGGCCAAAAACCTACCGCTTCCATACGCGCTGCCAGCTTATCCGCTGGCAAAAAATGCTCGGTGGTATCCGGCAAATAGGTATACGCCTCAGTATGTCCGGTGAGAATTTTCCCCATCAAAGGGATCACTCGATGCAAAAAGAAGCCGATAAACGGCTTGAGAAAGTTGTCGGCAGGCGGGGTGGTATCCAAAGAAACCATCGTCTTCAGCGGTTTCAACACCCGGCACTGTTCGCGCAGTGCACCGTTCACATCTGGAACGTTTCGCAGCAAATAACCCGAAATCACCCCATCAAATGTCTCTGACGCAAAAGGCAAATCCATCGCATCCGCGATCACCCAGTGAATCTTCTCTGCGCCCGGGCGCTTTCTTCCCACCTGAATCATCTCCGGCGTCAAATCACTGGCCACCACCACAGCCTGCGGGAACTGCTTATAAATCGCCAGGGCGATATCCCCCGTGCCGGTGCCGGCGTCCAACACCCATTGCGGGCCGTTTTTTAGTTCCAGTTTCCGAATAGCCTCTTTGCGCCAGCGGATATCCTGCCCAAAGGTCATCACCCGATTCAGCAGGTCATATCGTTGGGCAATCTGCCCAAACATGGTGCGCACTTTTCGTGAATGTTGCATCTCTTCGGGCTTTGCCATGCTATCAGCCTCTCTTACCGGATAAACTGCCAGGGACACAAGCGCCGGTGCAGCACATCGGCCAGAAAATACAGTCCCAGCCCCAGCAGGCTCATCGCCAAAACCCCCGCATACATCTTGGAGTAATCCATAAAGGTGCTGCCGTGAATATAAATGTAATACCCCAGTCCGCGGCTGGTCGCTACCAATTCCACCACATACAACACCGCCACTGCCGTGCCTATGGACTGGCGCACCGCCGTCAGTACGGCCGGCAGACTTGCCGGCCAATACACAAAGCGGAACAATGCCCGACGCCCTGCCCCCAAACTGCGCACCGAATACACCAGTTCCGGGCGAATCCCCTCCGCCTGATCGCGCACCAGCACCAGAATCTGGAAAAACAAGATCAGAAAGATCATCACGATCTTCGAAAGGTCGTTAATCCCCAAGAACAAAGCCACAATCGGCACAAACACCACCTTGGGAATTGGGTAGAGCAGGTAAATCACCGGGGCAAAAATCTGGTTTAAGCGCTGTGACTGCCCCAGTGCCAGGCCTGCGGGCGCAGCCAGTACAATACTGATCACCATCGAGGCCGTCACCCGCCACAGGCTGGCCAAAAAATGCCCTCCCAATTCCCCAAAAATTTCAGAAATAAACACTCCCAAAACCACCAACGGTGAGGGCAAAATCGGCCGTTGAATCACCATCGCCAACCCCTGCCACACCCCCACCAGTGCCAATAGCGCCCACAACGCGTGCGAACGTTTCATGCCGGCTCCCCCAACGACTCGCGCAATCGTGAGCAGATACGGCGGTACTCATCGGTATCCGCATACCCCTGCCCGCCTGCCCCTGGGTTTTCTACCACCTCCGCGCTGCGGTTAGTACGGTTACGCAGGATTAAAATCCTCTGTCCCAAAACCGCCGCCTCTTCAATCGAATGGGTCACAATCACACTGGTTAATGAGTTTTCTTGCCGTAGCTGCAGCACAATTTTCTGCAAATTCTCCCGCGTCGGCGCATCCAGCGACGCAAACGGTTCATCCATCAGCAGCAAATCCGGGTTCAGCACCAAAGTACGCGCAATCGCCGTCCGCTGACGCTGCCCGCCGGAAAGCTGCCCAGGGTATTGTCCTCGTACCGGGTCCAGCCCCAGCCATTTGAGCCAAAGCTCCACCCGCTCTTCAACTTCCGCGGGCGGCGTCGTTTCTGGTGTATGTTTCCCGTCTGGGCCGTAAAAATCGCGAATCTTAAACCCCAGGCGCACGTTTTCTTCCACCGTAGCCCAGGGAAGTAAGCCAAAATCCTGCAAAATCAGTCCCGTGCTGGGGCGCGGACGTTCCAGAATCGCGCCATTCACACATACCCGCCCGGTTGTCGGCGTGCGCAGCCCCGCCGCCAGGTACAGCAGCGTGCTTTTACCGCAGCCCGATGACCCCAAAACCGCCCAGGCTTCCCCGCCGCCAATCTCCAGCGAAAACCTTTCAAAAATCAGCGGCTTGGATGGGTAATGGAAAGAGACCTCTTCCAGACGGATCATGCAGCGTCCCGCATCTCTCACGGCAAGAAGCTGGCGTCCACACAGTCTGCGTACTGCAAATCTTTTTGGATCAAGCCCTTCTCCCGTGCCCACTGCATCGCGTCAGCAAATTGTGCTTCTGTGGGCACCGAGGCCAGCGGATAATCTGGCAGTACATAATCTTTTAGCAGGGGCTCAGGAACCAGCTTCAACTCGGCCAGCAGCCCATTCCAGCGGGTTTTATCACCGTTGACGGCTGTCACTGCCTGCTCAATTCCGGCCAACACTTTACGCACAGCCTCTCCTTGCTTTTCCAGGGTTTCAATTCGAAACGCCAATACCGAATGGCTGACTTCCGGGTAGCTGGTGTCGTCAATGATCACTTTGGCTCCGTTCTTGATGGACAGTGACGCCAGCGGGTCGGGCATCACCGCCGCCTGCACCTGCCCCGAATCCAGGAACGCCATGCGGTCCGAAATCTTCGGCACCGCCACCTTAGCAATCTCGTCCGGGGCCAACCCAGCCTTTTGCAGCACGCGGTCGGTCATGTACTCAATCACCGTTCCTTCCGAAATGGCAATCGGCACCCCCGCCAAATCCGCCACGCTGTTGATCCCGCTGTCCTTCGAAGCCAGAATGCGGAACATAGGCGTCGTCACAGTGGTCGTACGCAAAAACCGCACAGTTTTGATTTGCGGCGTCTCTTTGTTGTAGATCATGTTGACCACCACTTCGGTCAAAATTCCATCCACTTGTCCGCTCTGCATCAATTGATCGCGCTCTGGAGCCGAAAGCACCGGAACGATTTCCACCTCAACCCCCTGCTCTTTAAAGTAGCCCTCCTGCTGCGCCACGTAAATCGGCAGCGCGTCAATCACAGGCAGCACAGCAATTCTAACCTTCTGCGGTTGGTTCGCCTTCGGCGTACAAGCCGCCAACAGCACCCCAAATACCAGAACGATTTGCCAGAATCGCCGCATCATTTGTTTCCTCCATCTTCCTCTTTGTAAAAATATCGTTTAGATTTGAAACAAAACGCCTTCGATGAATATTCTACCAGACTCCGCCCTCCCATGCCTGGAGGAGATTCATCCGCAGCCCATGTTGCCTATCTCTATCTGTCATTTCTGAATCATTGGTAAAATGGGTTGAATTGCCTCCTCACCCACATCGCATAAGGAACCCTTCATTGTGATTGCTATCTTCTTAGGATTAATGGCCGCCCTGGCTTGGGGTGGTGGTGATTTTGCAGGTGGCCTGGCCAGCCGCCGCATTGGCGCATACCTTGCAGTCTTCTATGCAGAGCTGGTCGGCTTTGTAGGGTTGATGCTGGCGGTGCCCTTTATCCGTGAAACCCTGCCGCCCATCTCCCATCTGCTCATCAGCGCCACGGTGGGAGCCATTGGATCCTTTGCTCTGATGATCCTCTACCATGCCATGACCACCGGCTTGATGAGCATTGCCACACCCATTTCCGCCTTGCTGGCCGCAGCCCTGCCTATCATCATCGGCCTGTTCACCGACGGCGCCCCAGGAATGCCGCAGTGGCTCGGTTTTGCCTTTGCCCTGGCTGCCGTTTGGCTCATTTCACAAAATTCCAACGATGAGCGCACCCATATTCACCAATTAGCCGACCTCAAATGGCCTTTCCTGGCCGGCCTTGGTTTTGGGCTCTATTTTGTTCTCATTAACCGCGTCACCCAGGAAGCCGTCTTTTGGCCTATGCTGGCCTCGCGCATCGGCGGCACTGTGGTGCTGACCGCCTACATCTTTCTGCGCCGCCCCACCTTGGGAATCAGTAAAACTGCCTGGCCCTTCATCATTACCAATGCCGTTCTGGATATCGGTGGAAACTTACTCTACATTCTGGCCGGTCAGTCCGGCCGCATGGATATCGCCGCGGTCATTGCCTCCCTCTACCCCGGCGGCACGGTCATTCTCGCCTGGATCTTCCTCAAAGAACGGCTCAGCCGCACCCAGGCTTTCGGCATCGCCTCTGCCCTGGCAGCCATCGCCTTGATGACGCTCTGATAAAAAAACCGGCCTTCCCAAAGTTGGGGGAGGGCCGGTCTGGTATCCTGCCGAACTTCTTATTCCACCGTCACCGACTTAGCCAAATTACGCGGCTGATCCACATCCAGCCCGCGTTGAGCCGCAATGTGGTAGGCAAATATTTGCAGCGGAATCACGGTCACAATCGGGCTAAGCAGCCACGGGCATTTCGGAACCCAGAAAATGTGATCCGCCAGATCCGGCACGCGCGTATCGCCCTCAGTGGCCACCACCAGGGTGCTTCCGCCCCGTGCTTTTGCTTGCTCAATCTGCGAGATCATCTTCTCATACCACGGGTCCAGCGGCGCAATCGCCAGTACCGGCATATCCTTATCCACCAGGGCAATCGGCCCGTGCTTCATTTCCCCTGCCGGGTACGCTTCTGCATGGATATACGAAATTTCTTTAAGCTTGAGCGCGCCCTCATAGGCAATCGGCATGTTCACCCCGCGCCCCAGGTAGAGCATATGCGCAGCGTCCTTCATCTTTCGCGCCACGGGGATGATTTCGTCTTCCCGATCCAGGCAGCGGCCCACCAGATCCGGCACCAGCCGCAAATCCGCCACGAGATCAAAGCGTTCTTTCTCGCTCAACGTCCCGCGCAAATCGCCCAAAAGCACCGCCAGCATAAACAAGTCCACCAACGGTGCGGTAAAAGCCTTGGTCGAAGCCACGCCAATTTCCGGTCCGGACTGCATGGAGATAAACCCATCCGCCACGCGCATCGCCTGTGAGCCGATGGCGTTCACGATGGACCACAGCTTGGCTCCACGCTGCCGTCCCTCATCCATCGCCGCCAGGGTATCCGCGGTTTCACCGGACTGGCTGATGGCCAGTACCACCGTATCTGCGTCCACAATCGGGTCGCGGTAGCGAAATTCCGAGGCGATGTCCACTTCGGTTGGAATGCGTGCGATCCGCTCTAAATAAATCTTCCCTACCATACCCGCATGTGCGGCCGTGCCACAGGCGGTGATGATGATCTTCTTGATCTTCTTAGCACCTTCAGCGTCCAGGTTCAATTGCGGTAAGCGGATTTTGCCGTTATCAAAATCTACCCGCCCAGCCAGGGTATCCGTCAGAGCGCGCACCTGTTCGTGAATTTCCTTCTGCATAAAATGACGGAACTCCCCTTTTTCCGCTGCCACCGGATCCCAGGCCACCGTGTGCACCGTGGGGCGAATTTCCTGTCCTTCCAGGGTCGTCACCTGCAGCGATTCACGCGTCACGACCGCCATCTGCCGCGATTCCAGAAAGATTACCCGGCGGGTGTGCTCGAGAATAGCCGGAATATCGGAGGCCACAAAGTTTTCCCCGTCGCCCAGACCCAAGACCACACCGCCCGCGTTTCCAATCCGCGCTGCCACAATTTTGTCAGGTTCGCGCGATGACATCACCACCACACCGTGCGCCCCTTGCAGATTGTTCAGCGCCATGCGCACTGCAGTCACCAGATCATGGTGCAGAGCATAGTAGCGTTCCACCAAATGCACAATTGTCTCAGTGTCCGTATCCGAGTTAAAGGTCACCCCTTCTGCGCCCAATTCCTCACGCAGCTCCAGGAAATTCTCCACAATCCCGTTGTGCACCACCACAAATTCCCCCGTGCTGCCCAAATGCGGGTGCGCGTTGCGCGCATTGGGCACGCCGTGCGTTGCCCAGCGCGTGTGGCCGATACCCACATTCCCCGAAACGGGTTTCGCCTGCACCAGCGCTTCCAGCTGGTTCAGCTTACCTGCATCGCGCCGCACCTCTATATGGCTGTTTTCCAACACGGCCAGCCCCGCCGAATCATATCCGCGGTATTCCAGGCGTTTCAAACCCGCCAGAATGATGGGGGTCGCGTTTTTCGGGCCGATATAACCCACGATTCCACACATAGAATTTCCTCCATGTCAGTACATCATCTTCGAAGCGCCCGCCAAAACCCACTGGCATGGGCGCATAGCCGGCCTGCTCTGCCAGGCAAAGCAGGATCGAAATCCACACATTGGTTTTTGATTTTTGGATGGAAGGAAATTTCGGACAAAATCCGGAGGGCTTCCGCTGATCTTTCGATTTTCCCGGCCTTGGCCGGTTAGCCCTGCCCCGCGGCAGGGAACCCTCTTCCTCGTCACCTGTTCTTTGCCCCACCCCGGAACAGGCCATGCGCTCGTTTATTTTTCTCCATCCGACAGTTGGTCAATATTGCTTCCGCTCCACCTCCATATTTTGTTGGATATCGGCATTATACCCGATATTTCCAGGCTGGGTATAATGGATACATGCTGCCTTGTGTGGCTGTTTTTTACCTCAGGAGGTCATCATGTTAATTATCGCCGAACTCAAAGATCAAAACGGCCAGCCCATCGCCATTCTCACCGTGCCGCCCAAAGAATTCAAAACAGGTTCGAAGGGGTATTACGCCAACGCGAAAACCGTCATTGAAGGCAAGAGTTATCAGGTGCAGATTCAGCTGGTCGAAATTGGCTCCAAAAAAAGTGCCGCAGAAGAAGGCACCCCCAGCGCATGATCAACTGAGGGTGCCCATCTTTCCAGAGCCCAGACTTGCCTAGCTCTTGCGGTGTTTCTGGATTACTTCCAATACCTCTGGGAAGTCAATCCCCAGCCGTTTCACCGTTTCCAACGTCGGCACCCCATCCGCATCCCATCCGCGGCGCTTGTACACAGCATCGACCAGCATCTCATAGCGGTCTTCACGGTATTTGCGCAGCGCAGCGACCTTCTCCGTCGTGCTCATGCCTTCAATATGGATACCCGCATCGTTAATCAAAGACTGGTCGTAGCGTTCCTGACGCGATTCATATTCCAGCTCAGTCACAGGCCCCATCGCCCGGTACGGCGGGTAATCATAGGCACGGGTGCCGTACCCGCAGCGCGCGTTAAAAATGCGCTGGAAGGTGTATACCCGTTCCGATTGCAACATCAAATCTTCAATCCCCACCTTGACGCCGGTCACACCCTCATACAGCCAGGTGTAGTTTTCCACATGTTCCGGCACCTTAGCGGGTTCTTTGGCGGTCTTGTTGCTCTCCGGGATAATGTCGTTCCAGGGCAGTTTGCACAGCCCGTGCAGGCTGAACCACGTCCGCCAGATGGGGAAGTAATGCAGCGCTTCAGCCTTGGCTTCAAAAGTCGGCAGCTGCTTGTGCACCAGTTCCATAAAAATCAACCAGGCTTCGTCATGCTGCGCACCCTTCGAGGCCAGCGCGTACCCGCCCTGCTGCGTCAGCGACTCTTTGGTCATGTACTCAGAGATCTCAAGCCCCTTCACTTCCATGCCGATATCCTGGAGGAAAGCCGCGTCCGCGCCAAAATGCTCTGCAAAGTACGCCTTCATATAGCGGATGCCCTGCCCCACAATCAGACCAAAGCCCTCGCCCCGTGCCATCTGGTGCAGCAGTTCCAAAGCCGCCTCTGCGTTACCCCAGGTGAAATCCAACCCGCCGGTGTGTTCTTTCGTCAAAATGCCGTTTTCCCAGCATTCCATCACAAAGGCGATCGAGTTCCCCGCCGAGATCGTATCAATCCCATAGGTGTCGCAGTAGAAGTTCAGTTCCAAAATATCGTTCGGGCAGAAAATGTTCAAGTTCGAGCCTAAGCCGCCCAGGGTCTCATACTCCGGGCCATCCACGAACACCTTTTGACCCTTGTAAGGGCCAGAACGTAATTCATATTCGTTCACCGCATGCGCGCAGGCCATCGTGCAGCCGTACCAACACCCATCCGGCCCACGGCGGTCAAATTGCGGCTTCCAAATATCGCCCGCGATCTTATGCGCTTCCACATGCGCCCCAAAGCGGTAGTTCTGCGTGGGCAGCAGATCAAAGCGGTTCATGATTTCCACCAGATACGGAGTTCCCGTCCCGCGCATGTCGTTCTGCGACTCGTCGAACTGCGAGATTTCTCGTTTGATGTGCTGCCCCGCCTTCTGCAGCAGGGCCATATCCGCCACCCCATTGCTGTCTGCGGTCAGTTCGCTGTAGCGCACCACAATCGCTTTGATGCGCTTATCGCGCAGTACCCGCCCGGCCCCACCGCGCGCCGCCTGCTTGATGCGGATTTCATCCCGCCGCGGGTCGTAATAGCTCACGTTCAGGCCGCACATGGCCACATGGTCCGCCGCCTGCCCGGCCGAGACTACCGATATGCCCCGTTTTTCCTTGGGAGTGTCCCCGTACATATCCGTCAGCAGCCGTGCCACCAGGTGCGTATCCACTGGCTCCAGCGGAGCCGCTTCCACCCGCACGACCCCCAGGTCGCCATCCACGATGATGATGACGTCTTGTTCGGCCTTGCCCTGAATTTCAATCGCATCCCAGCCGGCAAACTTGAGGTACGGACCAAAATAACCACCGCTGTTGCTGTCAATCGGCACGCCCGTCTGCGGCGAAATCGTCACCGCCGTGCATTTTCCGGTCCCTGGGTAACTGGTGATCCCGCCAATAACACCCCCTGTGATCACCAGCTCATTCTCCGGGTCGTTCCAGCGCGTTTCGGGGCGCGTTCCATTCCACAGCAGCCACAGCCCAAACCCTCTTCCGCCGGTGAATACCCGCTTCATCTCATCTGTGACCGGTTTGCTTTGGATCGTCAAATCTCCAACATTCACATACAGCGTGCGGTTTGCGTAGCCGCGCTCGACAGGCCGCAGTTCATACGACAACTCGGCCAACAGTTGGCGCGCCTCACGCGCTGCAGCAGGCGAAAGAACGGTCATGGAAGGTCTCCTCGCGAAAATAAGTGGGGGCACAATCCAAATTGCCCTAGTTTTATTATAGCTATTCACCTTCCCCCTACGAAAAACACATTTCCTCAACCAAGGCGACAAATGTCACCACTCCGCCCATCTGGCGGAAGGCGCGCGCTTGCAAGGCAAGGTATAATAACCTTCGCATTCCCGATTCACACCTGGAGCTTCCACATGTCTTTTGAGGAACAACTCGACCTATCCCTGCGTTCGCGCTTCACCTTGCTGCTCATCACCACCCTGGAAGAGGAGCGCGTTCTGGAAACCATCCGCGCCCTCTGCGACCGCCTGCAGCGTACCGGCCTCACCTGGGACCTCGCAGACGGCTTCCAATGGTTGACCAAACCTAACGGTGTCCTCCCGCAGGCGCGCGACCCCCAAACCGCTCTGGAACAGATTGATAAATTTAACACTCCCACAGCGCTGTTTATCCTCAAAGATTTTCACGAATCCTGGACAAACCCGCAAATTAAAAGGAAACTGCGTTCCCTCGGTCAAAAGCTGAAACTAACCCAAAAATCCCTGCTCATCACTGCGCCGGTTTCCCGCGTTCCCGATGAACTCCGCGATGAATTCGTCATCTTAGAGCATCCCCTCCCCGACGCCGGAGATATGGAACAGGTGCTCAAAAATCTCACCAGCCAGCCCGGTGTGCGCGTCAACCTCACCCCGCTGGGGCGCGAGAAAATCGTTCAGGCTGCCCTCGGCCTCACCTTTGCCCAGGCGCGGCGCGTGTTTTCCAAAGCCCTGGTCACCGACGGACTGTTAGATGACCGCGATATCCAGTTAGTCACCGACGAAAAAAAGCAGATCATCCGCGAAAGCGAAGCCCTGGAATTCTACGCCGTCAGCGAAACACCCGAAGATGTCGGCGGCCTCGAAGTGCTCAAAGCCTGGCTGCGCTTGCGGGAAACTGCCTTCTCGCAGGAAGCCCGCGATTACGGTTTGCCCGCGCCCAAAGGCATCGCCCTCATCGGCATCCCCGGCACCGGCAAAAGCCTGACCGCCAAAATGATCGGCGGCCTTTGGCGTCTCCCCCTGCTGCGGTTGGATGTCGGCGCGCTCTTTGGCTCGCTGGTGGGTGAATCTGAAGAACGCAGCCGCCGCGCCCTGCACCTGGTCGAAACCGTGGCACCCTGCATCCTCTGGATTGACGAGATGGAAAAAGCCCTGGCCCACGGCGGCCTGGATTCCGGCACCAGCACCCGCGTGTTTGCCAGCATTCTCACCTGGATGCAGGAAAAAACTTCCCCCGTCTTTGTGGTAGCCACCGCCAACGACATCGCCGCCATCCCCCCTGAGCTGCTGCGCAAAGGCCGCTTTGATGAAATTTTCTTCCTGGATCTTCCCACCGAGGACGAGCGCAGCGAAATCTTCACCGTCCATCTGCGCAAACGCCGCCGCCTGCCCGAAGATTATGACCTGGACCGCCTCGCTGCTGAATCCTATGGGTACGTCGGCTCGGAAATAGAACAGGCCATCATTGATGCCATGTACATCGGCTTCAACGATTCCCAGCGCGAATTCACCACCCAGGATATCTCCACCGCCCTCAAACGTCAGGTTCCCCTCTCCATCTCCCATCGGGAACGCATCATGGCCCTGCGCGCCTGGCTGGCCGAAGGCCGCGCCCAATCCGCATCTTTCTATGAATCGGGTGAAGCTGCCACACGGTTCGTCGCCATAGACCCATCCGAATAACCTCATGACGCCTGCTGCATCCCAAAATTTCACGCTGCTGCGCACTCTTCTGCTCAATTCGCTGCCTGCCGCCCTGGGGGGCAGCTTTTTACGCGCCCTGGCCCTGCAATTCCTGATTCACAAGATTTCCCGCCCCACCCATCCTCAGGCCCTCATCGTGCTCGCCCAGGGCCTCTCCGCCCCATTGGATGACGAAGCCCGCCTGCAGATCGCCGCCTGGGTCGCAAAGATCAAGCCTTCCTCCGGCTATGATGCCATTTGGGAGGCCTGGCAGCAATCCCGCAGCGCCGAGTTGGGGCAGGCTCTGCGTGTGCTCAACCGCACCGCCCAGCCCGCCTCCCCCGCCTACGCGCTCAGTCAGATCACTCTGGGCTATGATCAGCGCCTGGGGTCTTCTTCCTCCAGCCGCACCATGCGTCAGGTGGTAGATCTCTTCCTCTCAGATCCCAACGAATCCGTCCGCAGTGCCGCCGAACAAATCCTTCTGCACCTGAAAAAGACCGAGGCGGTGGAAACCCTCTTTGCTGAATGCCGCCAACGCAAAGAACCTCGCCTGGCCGAATTGATCCTGCGCGCGGCCTACCCCGTCTCCCCCAGCTTTTCAGCAGAGGTTTTGGTGTTCAGCGCCCTGCTCACCAACCACCCCGAAACCCTTTTTAACCTCTCCCCCGAAGGTCTGCCCTTCCTGTGGGAATATGCCCAGGGCCGTGACGCCGCCCTGGCTGAACGCGCTCAATTCTGCCTTCACAACCTCCAGCATCCCGAAACCATCTCCCGTTTCGCTGCCCAGTGGGCTGAATCCCGTGCGCCGGAAATAGAAGCCGTATTGCTGCGCGCGGCCTATGTCCCCGCCGCCCCCGAAGCCCTGCGTCTGCTGTGTGCCCTCAAAGTCGGCCGCCAGGACCTCGCCAGCCGCACCGCACCCGCTCAGCTCCAGGATCTGTTTGCCTATACCCAGGATCCAGACCCCGAAATTGCCTCAGCCGCCCGCACCGCGCTGCTCTCGCTCGAAGATCAAGCCTCCCTGGACGCGCTTTGCCAGCAGTTTCTGGACACACAGGACACCGCCCTGCTGGAGCTGATCAAAACTGCCGGCTATTTGCCCACCAACCCCGAAGACCAGGCCGCCGTCTTGTTCCTCACCGGTCAATATGACCGCTATGACGCTTTGGATTTCGACCAGCGCCTGCTGCGAGCCTTCTTCGCCGCCACCACCCAACGGGGTCTGCGCCAAAAAATCGTCCGCCGCGTGCAG
This sequence comes from Levilinea sp., assembly GCA_029975215.1. Taxonomy (GTDB): domain Bacteria; phylum Chloroflexota; class Anaerolineae; order Anaerolineales; family Anaerolineaceae; genus Levilinea. The sequence continues at coordinate 23,910 of JARKPO010000067.1, read as the reverse complement.
GAAGCCGGCCGCGTCCAGTATCTCACCATCCTCACCGGCGCCGATTTTCGCTCCTCCGCCGCCAGCAGCCGCGATGAAGCCTCCGTCATGATCCGCGTCCTGGCCGCCAACCAGGAATGGGAAAAGCTCTGGCGGCTCATTTTTGAGTTTAACCTCACCAGCGGCCTGGAAGCCTTACAGCGCCTGCAAAGGCAGCATTGGCAGCCCGCCGTCCCTGAGGATCAGCTCTGCTTCCAACAGCTGATCGAGTTGTCGCAGCAGCCCATGCAGAAGGACCCCCAGGCAGCCGCCCAGGAGATCCCCTGGGTTTTGGAGCGCGAACGTCTGCGCGTTTCCGGTCGGGTAAACGACATCGCCTTTTCGCCCACCGAACCCCATCTCATCCTGGCCACCGATCGGCGCCAGGCGGTCATCTGGGATTATCAGCGCGCGCAAGTCGCCCACAAAATCGGCAAGTTTGACCATTCTCTGGGTTCCGTGGGTTATGCCTCCACCGGTGAGGTGTATCTGGCCGAGCGCACAAACTCCCTCACCGCATCTTGCGGACTTTACGGCTGGAAAGCCGGCAATCTGCGCAAAATCGGCGCGCACAACGGTTCCATCACCGCTCTGCGTCCGCTGAAAGATCAGCGCGTGCTCACCTCCGGCCGCGACTTCCGCGCCTATATTTGGGATGCCGGCCAATCCAATTCCGCCGTGGCCGTGCCCCTCAACGACAACTGGCCGCGTTCTGTCGCCGTCTCCGACGATGAATCCTGGATGCTGGTGCTGCACGAAAACCTGGACCTCATTCGCCTGGAAGATCTCACCTACCACTTCTATACCTTCCTGCGCACCAAAGCCGCCCGCAGCATCTATCAATTTGCCCTCTTCACCCCCGAAGCCTCCCAGATTCTGGCCGCTCAGCGCAACGGGGAACTGCTGCTTTTCACCCCCAGCAAAGATCACGACGCCTACTACGTCGGCCGCAAGCGGCACAAGTTTGCTTCCTCCCTGGCGGGTCTGGAATTCCTGGAAGACCGCAGCGGCATCGTCGCAGCTACCACCGCCGGAGAACTTCAACTGCTTTCCTGGCCGCAGCTTAAAGTCAGCCATTCCTACGCGACCGGAACCCCTCTCACCTCGCTGTGTCTCTCGCCCGACAGCAGCTTTCTGGCTGTGGGCACCACCGCCTCCAACCTCACCCTCTATGATCTGCGCCAGTTAATGATCCCCGCCCTGTTGTCGCTGCCGCTGGGTCAGGCCACCCAGGCCCATTTCGCCGCCCTACAAACCCTCCTGCAAAGCAGCGCCCCCCTCAGCACTCCACTGCGCAGCGCGCTCCAATGGGTGTATCTGTGTCTCTCTCAGCGTTTTCGCTTTGATGTGGAAATCGGCACCATCCCCACCCTGACCGTCGGCGAGTTTGATATTCTCCTTGAGGAGTGAAGCCTATGTCCCCCTGGTTTTCGTCCAAACAAGAGCCGCATAGCGATGAAATTCACGAATTTCAAAATCAGATCCAATCCCTGCAAATGGAACTCGCCGAGCGTGATAAAATCATCGCTGCCCTGCAGGCTGACTTGAGCCGTGTGCAGCTTGAACAAAAAGAGCTGCAAAATGCCGCCGTCAGCCAGGCCATCGAACAATACATTCAAGATATCGCACCCACCGCCGTCCAAATCTACACGCAAGCCTATCTGCTTGAAACCCAAACCCGGCCGGTGGCCGCAGAAAGCATCGCCCTGGCAGCGGTTCGTCTGCTGCGCGGCCTGGAGCCGCTGGGGTTCCAGCCCATCGGTGAAATCGGCGCAACTGTTAATTTTGACCCCAACTTGCACATAGCCCTCAGTCCCGATTCAGAATCCAGGGCAGGGGAACCGGCTGTCATCCGTCTGGTGGGGATCGCCTTTCGCGGTCAGGTGCTGCGCAAGGCGGGTGTGGAACGTAGAAAGGATTAAGCATGGCTGGCCGTTTAGCTGTTGATTTTGGCACTTCCAACACCGTCTTGGCTTTGTGGGATCCCACCCATCAGGAAGGTCTCCCGCTGCGTCTGTCGGAATATTCACGCTCCTATCAGCAGGACGGCTCTCCGGTGTATGTCATCCCTTCGCTCATCCATTACGCCGAAGACGACCGGCGTTGGATCGGCAGTCAAGTCATCCAACGCGGCCTCTATCAATCCCAACGCACTTTCCGCTGGATGAAACGGTACATCAGCAGCCGCAGTCCCATCCGTGTGCGCCTCAACGGCCGCGAGATCACCCCCTATCAAGCAGGCGAAGATTTTCTCTCCACCCTGCTGCTTTTCGCCGGGGAAGAAACCGGTGCTAATCAGGAAGAGGTCGCCTTCTCTGTGCCGGTGGAGGCCTACGAACATTACGAAAACTGGCTGGTGAAGGTGGCCGAAAATGCCGCTATGCCGCGCTTCCGCCTGATTGATGAACCCTCAGCCGCCGCCCTGGGGTACGGCGCGCATATTCAGCCCGGCAATGCCTACCTGATCTTTGATTTTGGCGGCGGAACCCTGCATGCCGCCGTGGTCCTCATGGAAGCCGAAGCCTCTCAGGACGGCGGCCGCCGCTGCCGGGTGCTGGGCAAAGCCGGCCGCACCATCGGCGGAACCAGCATTGACCAGTGGCTGTACATGGATTTTCTCAAGCGCAATAATCGCCTGGAATCGGATGAAGAAATCCGCCGCCTCTCCAATCTGCTCCTGGTTGAATGTGAACGCGTCAAGGAGTCGCTATCCTTCCAGGAATCTGCCGACCTGAATCTGATCAATCCCGATTCGGGCGAGATGCTTTCCGCTGCCTACACGCGCACCAGCTTCGAAGAAATTTTAGATCAGCACGATCTGTACGCCGGCATCAACCACACCGTTCGCGGGGCCATCAACGCCGCCCGCGAGCGCGGGTACAATGAAGAGTCCATCCAGGCTGTTCTCATGGTTGGGGGCTCCAGCCAGATTCCCTCCGTGCAGCGTGCCTTGCGGCAATATTTCGGCAAAGAGCGCGTTTTCTTCAACCGACCCCTGGACGCCATCGCCCGCGGAGCCGCCGCCTTTGTGGCTGGGGTGGATTTCTTCGACCACATCCAGCACACCTATGCCATCCGCTACATCAACCCCCAAAAAGGCTCCTACGATTACCATCCCATCGTGCCCAGCGGCACGCGCTACCCCACCACCCAACCCGTCTCCCGCCTGACCATCAAAGCCTCGTATGACGGCCAACGCCAGCTCGGTCTGGCCATCTACGAAATGAGCCACAACGCCGCGCCCAGCAAGCCGGAGATGGAGCTGGTCTTTGATCCCACCGGAGCCGCCCGCGTCATCCAGTTGTCGCCGCACGAACAGGAACAGAGAACCCAATATTGGATGAACGAATCCAGTCCCACCTTCCTCAGCGCCGATCCGCCCGCGCGCCAGGGTGAGGCCCGCTTTGAGGTAGAATTCAATATTGACGCCAACAAGCGTCTCACCATCACCAGCCGTGATCTTTCCACCGGTACCCTGACGCATAAGGACTTCCCGGTCGTTCGTTTAGTCTAGCCGCTGGTTTCCGTAGGTATGTGGAGGTAAAAATGTCACATTTCTCTCGCATCAAGACCAAACTTATCGAACGTGTGTATCTCCTGGCCGCCCTGAAGGACATGGGCTACCAGGTTGAAGAAGGCGATTTAAAAGTGGGCGGCTTTGCAGGCGCCAGTCAAAAAGTGAACATCAAAGTCAAGCTGAACCTCAGCTACGATATCGGCTTCCGCGAAACCCCTGCCGGCTACGAACTGGTAGCCGATTGGTGGGGTGTGCGCGGCCTTGAAAAAGATGCCTTCCTCGATAAGCTCAGCCAACGCTACGCCTATCACGCCACCCGTGCGCGCCTGGAAGAACAGGGGTTCACCCTGGTTGAAGAAACCACCGAAAAAAATGGCGAGGTTCGTCTGGTTCTGCGCAAGCTGGCCTGACCCTCAGGTAAAGGAGATCGGAACATGGACCTGCAAGAAATTGAGATCACCATCAATAAAAAGGGACAGGTAGAAATTCACGTGCGCGGCGTTAAAGGCAAAGCCTGCCTGGATTTGACCCAAAGCCTCGAAGCTGCCCTGGGAGGCGAAGTCCTGCTGCGCGAAATGACCCCCGAAGCGCTCGACGAAGACAACCCTCTGGGAAATTCCCAGCAATTAACCACCAAAAGCTGATCCGGAATCCTGTCGTGTCCTCCGCGCTTCAAGTGCATCATCTGGAACCGTCCAGCAAGGTGAACGGCCCCGGTCAACGCGCCGTAGTGTGGCTGCAAGGCTGCACCCTGGCCTGCCCGGGCTGCTTCAACCCGCTGACTCACGCCCCCACGGGCGGCGCCTCCTACGCGGTGGATGCCGTCTTCCAGTGGGTTCAATCCCTGCCGCCAGATACCGCCGGTCTCACCATCTCCGGCGGCGAACCGCTCCAGCAGCTGCGCCCCCTCATCCAACTCCTCCAGCAGGTTCGTGCCAGCACCACCCTTTCGGTCATCCTGTTTACTGGATATACCTGGGAAGAAATTCAGAAAATGCCGGGGGCATCTGCTCTCACGAGTCTCGTGGATGTGTGCATCACCGGCCGCTACCAGCAAGCCAGCCGCCTCGCTCATCATCTGGCCGGATCCGCCAATAAAACCTTCCATTTTCTCACTCATCGTTACACCCCGGCCGATTTCGACCAGGTGGAGCAGGCCGAAATCATCCTGGCTCCCGACGGCGAAATCCGTATCAGCGGCATCAATCCACCTGTCCTATGACCCCCGAAGATCTGAATGCCCTGGCGAAATTTCTCAACAGCGCCAACCCCAACGCGCTGGGTTCTGATTCGCTTCAGCAGTTCTTATTGCTGCGCGGGGCTGTGGCCGCCCTGCAGGACGACGGCTCTCCTCAATCCGTCGCCTTTTTATCCCAGGCTGCCGCGGATTGCCCCATTCCAGAAACTCGTGCGCTGGCCCTTCAGGCTCTGGGGCAAATGGCCTCCCAGGGTTCGCCTGAGGCCGTTCTCCAGCTTTTTGAGCTGTACTTCATCTGGGCCCACCCAGACACCGCCCAGGCCATCCTCACCCGCGGCCTCACCCACCCCGACCCCCAGGCGCAGAACGCCTTCGCCTTCCTGACTCAGCCGCCGGATCAATGGGCCAGCCAGCCGCAGGCCTTCACCGCCCTCACCGCCTTCTACCGTCAGTCCGCGCCTGTCATTCAACAGCATCTCCTCCAGGCGGCCAAAAATTACCACCTGTCCCCCTGGATCTGGATCGTCACCATCGCTGCCTCCCCCGACCAGCCCGAAGTCTACGCGGATATCCTCAATCACGGCTACCCCACCCTCAACGCCGAGCTGCGATCCATCTTCCTCGCCGTTCTGTCTGAACACATTCAGAAAGGCAGTCAGCCCGCTGCGGATGCGCTGGCGGCCTTGTTCCTGCGTTTCGATGATCCCCAGGCCCTGCACACCGCCCTGACCCTCCAGGCTGCTCCTTCCGATTCGCTGCAGCGCGCCTTGTTCTTCTTCCTCTCCGGCCAATGGGCGGAATACGAACGCGTAGATTTTAACCACACGCTGCTCACGTCCGTTTACGACGCAGCCTCACCCGCCCTTCGCCGCCGTATCCTGGCCCAAAGCCGCGCCTCCGGCCACATCGAATGGCTGAATCCAGCCACCTCAGCCCGGCCGCGCTGGTTATCGGAGCTTTCCGCTGCCGACTGGCAGACGGCCGTTCAGGCCCTGGCCCAATCTGAGCGTGCCGCCGATTTATGGAAGCTGATCCTGGTTTCCCCGCCCACCGAATCCATCCGCATCCTCGACGTCCTGCGCAAGTTGGGATGGCAGCCGCCCAACGCGCAAGACCGCGACTTTTACGCCCAATTGCTAACTCTGGGAAATGAATGTCAAAGAACCCCATTCACTCTTGCCCAACCGCGCCGCCTGAAAGGGTTGGAAGCCGTGGTTTCCTCCCTGCTCTTTGAACCCTCCGGCAGCTACCTCATCGCCGGAACGACCGCATCGGCCATCCACTTCTTCGATATCCCTCATTGGGATTTTCAGGAGCAGGTCATCCTGGCTCCCACCCGCCCCATTCGCACCCTGGCGGTCAACGCCCAGGGCTCCTACCTGGCTGCCGCTGGCGGCGATAACGCTGTTCACATATTTCGCCTGGATAATTACCAGTTGGCTAAATCCATCACTGGCCATACCAATTTGATCCGCGGTCTGGCTATATCAGCCGATGAACGCACCTTTTTCAGCGCTGGGTTTGATGGAACGGTGCGCGCCTGGCGTTTCCCCGTCGGTGGAGAACTCTGGCAGGCTGCCCCCGGCGATCAGGAAATCACCTCACTGCACTGCTCCGCCCAGGGCGACCTGCTCATCACCACTGGCAGCCTCGGCAAATTGCACGTCTGGGGTGCTGCCGACGGGCAAAAATTGTGGGAACTGCCCGCTCATGACGGCCCCATCACTGCCTTAGCCCTCTCACCATCCGCCGCCGCCGCGGTCACCGCCGGTCGCGACGGACGCCTGTGTGTTTGGAATTACGCCAGCGGGCGCAGTCTGAACCATTTTTCTCTCCCTCCCGAAACAGGCCGCGCCACCTGCCTCATCCATCATCCCACCATCTCAGCCGTATTCATGGGAGATGACCGCGGGCAAATCACATGCTGGAATCCCATCAACGGCCAGGCCCTTCTGCCGGCACTCACCAACCATTCGAAAGCCATTCTCGCCGCCGCGGTCTCACCCGATGGGCGTTTCCTGGTCACCTCCGCTATGGACGGATCTTTGTTAGCCTGGGATTTGGAGCTCTTCCTTTTAACCCATCAAAACTTGGAGCAGCTCCCTCCCGCTGCCCTATCTCGCGTACAGAGTCTGCTGGCTGCAAACACTCATCCCACTGAGCGTGTCTGGCTGACCTATGTGTTAGAAATTCTCCGCCGCCGTCAACAATATGAGATCGAACTGGGTTCTGCAGTCATCCAGGCCGGAGAATTCGATATTCAGCTATAATGAATAAAACCAATCGAAAGAAGGCTTCATGCTTAAGCTGTTCCAACGCTTGATTCGTTGGTTTTCTACACCGCAAAGCAGCCCAACGATTCACAAGCGCAATTTTGTCAACGTTCAAATTGATGCCATCGGTGTTGGCCTGGCCAACGCTGCTGCTCCTTTTTTGCCGGTTTTCCTCGCCCGCGAAGGGGCCTCCAATCTGGAAGTCAGCCTGCTTACCACCATGCCCGCTGTCACCGGCCTGCTGCTGTCCATCCCCATCGGCCGCCTGCTCCAGCGCCAGCGCGACATTGTCCCCTGGTTTTCTGGCTCCCGCCTGCTTTACCTCACCTCCTATGCTCTCACTGGGCTGGCCATCTGGCTGGTACCCAAAGATTCCCTGATATTTACCATCCTGCTTATCTGGGCTTTAGTTACCATCCCCCAAACCGCCCTGTCCATCTCATTCTCCGTGGTCATGAACGCGGTGGCCGGTCCGGTCGGCCGTTTCGAGCTGATGAGCCGACGCTGGAGTATCCTCGGCCTCACCACCTCGATCACCGTCATGGCGGTGGGATGGACCTTAGATCGTCTGGCCTACCCGCTCAATTACCAGATCGTATTCTTGGGCCTGTCGGTTGGCGGCCTCATCAGTTACTATTTCTCCAGCCACCTTACTCTGGAAAAAGTCACCCCACCGGCCGAAATCCGCGCCCGGTCCATCCGCGAAAGCGTTCACAATTATCTATCGCTCATCTCCTCCCAAAAAGCATTTGTTAGCTTTGTGGCCAAACGTTTGGTCTACAACACCGGCGCCATCCTCTCCGTTCCCTTGCTGCCCCTCTACTTCGTGCGCGAGGTCAAAGCCAGCGATTCCTGGATTGCCACCATCACCACCGCCCAAACCGCTATTCTCATCCTCGGCTACTTCTTCTGGACCCGCCAATCGCGTTCCAAAGGGGCTCGCAAAGTGCTGCTGTGGACCACATTCGGGCTGTCGCTGTACCCCCTGGCCGTGGCCCTCACCCATCAGGTGGGTCTCATCGCCGTCTTTGCCGGACTAGCCGGCATCTTTCAGGCTGGGCTGAACCTGGTATTTTTCGACGAGTTAATGAAAACTGTGCCGCCAGAGTACAGCGCTACTTTCATTTCCTTCTCCCAAAGCCTGGAATACATCCCCTCCATTCTTGCCCCCCTCCTGGCGTCTTTCCTGGCCGGTTGGATTGGTCTGGGTGCCGGCCTGCTGATCAGCGCCGCCTTCCGCTTGATCGGTTTTCTCCTGTTCTTCTTTGAAAAGCAAACCTCATCTCCCGCTCACGCTTAAACGTTAGATGAGAGTTTGGATTTCTGCGTCAATTTCTGTCAAAAATAGCTATAATATTATTGATATTGACGATCTGTTTTATCTGTAATAGCGACTGAGGGCACGATGAAGAGAAGCAAAGCTCAAATGAAGCAATCCCGTTCCGTTCCTTTATTGATGATTCTGGCTGGCACTGTGCTGATTGTCTCCATCCTCATCTGGCAGGTGGTCACCAGCGCCCAAAATGCGGCCAGCACCGCCACCCCTGTGGGGGAAATCCCCGCGGACCGCATTTCCCGCGTTGCCCTGGAACAGGCCAAAACCGCCTTCGATACCAAGGCTGCCGTGTTTGTGGATGTGCGCAGCAGCGGCTCTTTTCTTAACCAACATATTACTGGCGCCGTGAGCATCCCCCTGAACGAACTCCCCAACCGGTTAGGTGAGCTGAGCAAGCAGGATTGGATTATCCCCTACTGCACTTGACCGAATGAAGAGAGCAGCGCCCGTGCGGCGCAAATCATGTTGGCCAATGGCTTCACCAATGTTACCCCCCTCCTGGGCGGTTTTGAAGCCTGGGTCAACCAGGGGTATCCAGTTCAACCTTAATGATTCGACGGCGGACATTTTTGTCCGCCGTCGCGCAAATCCAACACCGAATTCGTTAAACATATGGCAAAAAATTTCCGCTTTCTAAATATTGCGGATATAATAGAATGGATCCACCAGTGGATCAAAAAATACTCATGAAAGTTGGGAAGAGCCCCGTCAAAAGGATCTGACGGGCACCGAAGGGGCAAATTTGCTCCCCCGCAAGGCGCAAATGAAACTCTCAGGTACCAGGGACCCGCTTTCAACCCCTCTGAAAAGTCGCAAGACACCCACGGGGCAAGCCTCTCCGCAGGCGAATCTCTCAGGTTGATGACAGAGGTAATCCAGTACCGTCAGCGCAATCGAATACCCGCACCCAAATTTTCTTCAGGAGGAATGTCGTGAATATTCCAGCTAATTTAAAGTATGCCGAAACCGATGAGTGGGTCCTGGTCGAAGGCAATGTCGCTACCATTGGTATCTCCGATCACGCCCAGGATCAGCTTTCGGACATCGTCTTCGTCGAAATCTCGGTTTCCGAAGGCGATACCGTGAAGAAAGGGGCCGCCTGCGCCACCCTCGAATCCGTGAAAGCAGCTGCGGATGTCAACCTGCCCGTCTCTGGTAAAGTCGTCGCCATTAACGAAGACCTTGCCCAGACCCCCGAAGTGGTCAACAGCGATCCCTACGGGAAAGCCTGGATGGTCAAAGTGGAACTTGCCAACCCCGGCGAACTGGCCGATTTGATGGACGCCGCTGCATACGAGAAATATTGCGCGGAACGGAGCCACTAATGTACATTCCCCATACCGATGCGGAACGGGAAGCGATGCTCCGAACCATCGGCGTCAAGAGCCTGGATGAACTTTTCCAGGACGTGCCCGCGGAATACCGCTTCCCCAAATTAGATTTGCCCCCTGCGCTCACCGAAATGGAAGCCGTAGCGCAGCTTCAGGAACTGGCCGGGGCCAACGAAAGCACCCGCGATCTGGTGTGTTTTCTCGGCGCAGGCGCCTATAACCATTTCATCCCTGCCGCTGTAGACAGCTTGCTGCGCCGCGGCGAATTCTTCACTGCCTACACCCCCTATCAACCTGAAGTATCCCAGGGAACTTTACAAGCCATTTTTGAATACCAGTCCTTGGTCGCCAACCTGACCGGCATGGATGTCAGCAACGCATCGCATTACGATGGTGCAACCGCCGCAGCCGAAGCTGCCGTGCTGGCCTACCATCATTTTCGCGGAAAACGCGGCAAAATCGTGCTGTCGCCAGCCCTCAACCCCATGTTCCGCGCCACCATGCGCACCTACATGGGCGGCTATGAAGGTCTGGTCATCACGGGTGACGAAGCCAACGTGGATCCCTTCCTCACCCCCGACAAATTGATACCCCTGGTGGATCAAAACACCTCAATGGTCGCGGTGCAGTATCCCGATTTCTTCGGGCGCGTTTTCGATTACACCGCCCTGGCCCAGGCCGTTCACGAAGCCGGCGCCCTCCTTGTCGTTGCAATCAACCCTACCGCCCTGGGCATGCTTAAAGCCCCCGGCGAATTTGGCGCGGACATCGTGGTAGGCGAAGGCCAGCCCCTGGGTATCCCCATGTCCTTCGGCGGTCCCTATTTGGGCCTTTTTGCCACCAAGAACGACTTCATCCGCAAGATTGCCGGCCGTCTGGTCGGTGAAACTGTGGATGCGCAAGGCCGTCGCGGCTATGTCCTCACCCTCACCGCTCGCGAGCAGCATATCCGCCGCGAAAAAGCCACCTCCAATATCTGCACCAACCAGGGCCTCATTGCCCTGGCCTCTGCCGTGTACATGAGCCTGCTCGGCAAACAAGGCCTGCGCAAAGTGGCCGAGCTTTGCTATCACAAGGCCCACTATGCCGCCAGCCGCATCAACCAGATTGAGGGCTACAGCCTGTGTGCCAACGCCCCCTTCTTCCACGAGTTCGTCGTTTGCTGCCCTAAGCCCGTCTCCGATATTAACGCCCATTTACTGGATCACGGCATCCTCGGCGGTTACGACCTGAGCAAGGACTATCCCGAATTGAGCAACCACATGCTCCTTGCTGTCACCGAAATGAACTCGAAGGAAGAAATTGACATGTTGTGTGACGTGCTTGCGGAGGTGAACCATGACTGACCCCACCATCTTTGAAATGTCCTCCCCAGGCCGCATCGGCGTTCGCTTCCCTGAGCCGGATGTCCCATTAGCGGAACTTCCCCAGGAATTTCTGCGCGAAAACCTGCCCATGCCCGAGCTGTCTGAGATTGACGTGATTCGGCACTTCACCAACCTCTCGCGCAAAAATTACGCCATTGACGTGGGCTTTTACCCCCTCGGCTCCTGCACCATGAAATACAACCCGCGGGTCAACGAGGAAATGGCGCGTCTGCCCGGCTTCGCTCACACCCACCCCCTTCAGCCCATCGAAACCGTCCAGGGCAACCTGGCTATGATGTACGAACTGCAGGAATGGCTTAAGGAAATCAGCGGTTTCAAAGCCGTCAGCTTGCAGCCCGCGGCCGGCGCCCAGGGCGAATTCACCGGCGTGATGATCATCCGCGCCTATCACCGCTCCCGCGGCGATCTCCAGCGCACCAAGATTATCATCCCCGACTCTGCCCACGGCACCAACCCCGCCACCTCCGCCATGAGCGGTTTCGAAGTCGTCCCTGTTTCTACGGACGCTGACGGCAACGTGGATTTGGCCGCCCTGCGCGCGGTGTGCGATGAACACGTAGCCGGGCTGATGCTCACCAACCCCAACACCCTCGGCCTTTTCGATTGCAACGTCAAAGAAGTTATAGATCTCATCCACAACTGCGGTGGTCTGGTCTACGGCGATGGCGCCAATCTGAACGCCCTCCTGGGCATCGTCCGTCCAGGCGACCTCGGCTTTGACGTCATGCACTACAATTTGCACAAAACCTTCTCCACCCCGCACGGCGGCGGCGGTCCGGGATCCGGGCCTGTAGGTGTCACTGAGGCCCTGGCCGAATTTCTTCCCGGCCCCATTGCCGGCATCGTGGAAGAGGGCGATGAAGAAATTGCCCCGCTCTACGGATGGGTCATGCCCACTAAATCCATTGGCCGGGTAAAATCCTTCTTCGGCCAATTCGGCATGATGGTCCGCGCCTACACCTATATCAGCATGTACGGACCAGACGGTATGCGCAGCATTGCGGAACACGCCGTGCTCAACGCCAATTATCTGCTTGCCCGCCTGCGCGATACCTACAAAGTCGCCTACGATCGGATTTGCATGCACGAATTCGTCCTTGAAGGCCACTTTGCAGACGCCCCCGAGATCCATGCCCTGGACATCGCCAAACGGCTTATTGACTACAACATCCATCCGCCGACAAATTACTTCCCCTTGATCGTCAAGGAAGCCCTGATGATCGAGCCGACCGAAACTGAGAGCAAGCAGGTGCTCGACCAGTTCGCCGATGTGATGATCAAGATTGCGGAAGAAGCTCGCACCTCGCCCGAACTGCTCAAGTCCGCCCCCCACAACACTCCCGTGGGCCGTCTGGATGAGGTCAAAGCCGCCCGCGATCTGGTGCTGTGCTGCTGGGTTCCAGATAAAGCCTGATTTATTCCCAGATATCTCCAATGCAGTTCGCAGCCGCCGCAGAAAAACCTGCGGCGGCTGTTTTTCCAGATCCACCTTACAGTTTTGTTAGTTGCAGCGCCTGGCGATTGTTACGATAATAAAACTGAAATCACATCAATTAAGAAGGGAGGTGGTGAAAATGCTGTGTGCGCCGTCCAGCAAAGGCCAGGGGCTGATGGAATATGCTTTGATTCTTGTTTTGGTCGCTGTTATTGTAATCGTAATTCTAGCCCTGCTTGGCCCCGGCATCGGTAAGATGTTCAGCGATGTCGTCCGTAATGTCTAAACCCTTCATTTCTTTCAAAGCACCCCTAGCGCCCCTCTTTTTGAGCGGGCGCTTTGTGCAGTATGAACAGCCAATACTGTGCCAAGCTGACTCGTCCTGCGCCGCTTAAATCCCTATACTGAAAAAGGACAGGTTGCGCGTGCAGTCTGCGGCCCATTGATGTCTCATGGATGCCCTCCCGACCGCCAGCTCTCTGTGCCGCCCCTCATCAATCACACCCAACCGCGCAATGCAAATCAAAAAGGAGTGAAGATCTCATGAAGGTTCTGCTCGTCGGCGTAGGTGGTGTCGGTGAAGCCATTGCCGTCATCGCGTCAAAACATGCATGGCTCGAAAAAATGGTTCTGGCAGACTACAACAAGAACCGCTGTCTGGAAGTTCAGCAAAAGTTGGGCGACCCCGACCGCTTCCCGGTCGAATGGGTGGACGCCAGCAAGCAAGATCTGGTCGAAGAGCTGGCGCGCAAATACGGTGTGGATCTCATCATGAACGCCTGCGATCCCATCTACAACGAACCGATCTTTGACGCGGCCTTTGCGGTCGGCTGCAATTATATGGACATGGCCATGACCCTCTCCTGGCCGCATCCAGAAACACCCTTCGAAAAACCCGGCGTCAAATTGGGTGATTACCAGTTTGAACGTGCCGAACAGTGGCAGAAAAAAGGCATCCTGGCCCTGGTTGGCCTGGGAGTCGAGCCAGGCATGGCAGATGTGTTCGCCCGCTATGCCCAGGATTACCTCTTCGATGAAATTGAGGAAATTGGCATCCGTGACGGCGCTAACCTGGAAGTGCGCGGATACGAATTTGCCCCTAACTTCTCCATCTGGACCACCATCGAAGAATGTCTCAATCCCCCGGTCATTTGGGAGAAAGACAAGGGTTGGTTCACCACCCCGCCTTTCTCGGAACCAGAAGTATTTGAATTCCCCGAAGGCATCGGCCCGGTGGAATGCGTCAATGTGGAGCACGAAGAGGTTCTCCTTGTTCCCCGCTGGGTGAAGACCAAACGCGTCACCTTCAAATACGGCCTGGGCGACCAGTTCATCTCTGTCCTTAAAACCCTCAAGATGCTCGGTCTTGACAACAAAGAACCCATCAACGTCAAAGGCGTCATGGTGGCCCCTCGCGATGTCGTCGCTGCCTGCCTCCCCGATCCCGCTCACCTCGGCGACCGCATGTTCGGAAAAACCTGCGCCGGCACCTGGGTCAAGGGTGTCAAAGACGGCAAACCCCGCCAGGTGTACCTGTATCAGGTCGCTGATAACGAAACCTGCATGCGTGAATTCAAGTGCCAGGCCGTGGTGGCCCAAACTGCCTTCAACGCCGTTATCGGCATGGAACTGCTCGATTCCGGCCTGTGGAAGGGAACTGGCGTCTTAGGCCCCGAAGCCTTTGACCCCATCCCCTTCATGGAGCGCATGGCTAGCTACGGTTTCCCCTACGGCATCAAAGAAATGTGATTGACGCCTGTGAACAGCCTGGTTTGGGGCGGCGTCTGTCCCAAACCAGGTTTTTATGACACCCATCCCGAAAGAAAGGAGAAAAACGTGTCAGATCTCCATAAATTTGAAGCCCAAATAGGCAAACTTTCGCCGGTTTGGACCCACGCCACGCAAATTATCGCCGACCACGGCAAAGGCAGCTGGTTGTACGATATCAACGGAAAAGCCTATCTGGATTTCACCTGCGGAATTGGCGTCACCAACACCGGTCATTGTCATCCAAAAGTGGTTGAGGCCATTCAAAAGCAGGCAGGGCTGTTGCTGCACGGTCAGGCCAATATTATCTTCCACAAGCCTATGCTGGAACTGGTCAGTGAACTGCAAACCATTGTCCCGCCCAGCCTGGATGGCTTTTTCTTCAGCAATTCCGGTGCCGAGGCAGTCGAAGGGGCGGTCAAATTGGCTCGTCATGCCACCGGACGCACCAACGTCATCGTCTTCCAGGGCAGCTTCCACGGCCGCACCGTCGGCACCATGTCCCTCACCACCTCCAAGACCATCTACCGCGCCGGCTACCAGCCCCTCATGCCGGGTGTATTTGTAGCCCCCTATCCCTATGCCTACCGCTATGGGTGGTCACCAGAACAAACCAGCGAATGGTGTCTACAAGAGCTGAAAAACCTCCTCCTATCCCAAACCGCCCCCCAGGAGACCGCCGCCATCCTCATCGAACCCGTCCTTGGCGAAGGCGGCTATGTGGTTCCCCCCACCAGCTTCATGCAGGAACTGCGCAAACTGTGCAGCGAGCACGGCATCATGCTCATCGCCGATGAAATCCAATCCGGCTTTGGGCGCACCGGCCGCTGGTTTGCCCATGAACACTTCAATATTCAGCCCGACATTATCACCATCGCCAAGGGTCTTGGATCGGGTCTGCCCATCTCCGGGGTCATCTCCACTCAGGAGATCATGAAAAAATGGATCCCCGGCTCGCACGGCGGCACCTTTGGCGGCAATGCCGTGGCCGCCGCCGGCGCCGTTGCCACCATCCGCGCCATGCGCGATGAGAATATGCTTCAAAACGCCCTCGACCGCGGCACGCAGCTCGTTGCTGGCCTCAAGGCGCTCCAGGCCCAATACCCCAACATCGGCGATATTCGCGGCCTGGGCCTGATGATCGGCACGGAGTTCCGCACCGCCGACCACCAGCCCGATAAAAACACCGCCAAGGCCGTTGTAGCGGCCTGCCAGGAGCGCGGCATGCTGCTCCTCACCTGCTCTACCTGGGACAACACCATCCGCTGGATCCCGCCCCTGGTGGTCACGGCCGAAGAAATTGACAAAGGCCTGTCCATCTTCGCGGAGGCTCTGGCAGAGGTGATAAAATAGGCCTTAAGAGGACCGTGGCCATGAAAATCTGTCGCGTGAACGTCGAGCAGCACATCGGCTCCTATGCGGATGTCCCTGAGACCTGGATGCACCTGGGAGGGCGCGGGCTGATCGCCCGTATCCTTTTGGATGAAGTCCCTCCCACTTGCGACCCATTGGGGCCGTTCAACAAGCTCATCTTCACCCCGGGGCTGCTGGTCGGCCACATGCTCTCCAGCTGCGACCGTTTATCCGTTGGCGGCAAGAGTCCCCTGACCGGCGGTGTCAAAGAAAGCAACGCGGGCGGTTCCACAGGCATGGCCATGGCTCTCCTGGGCCTTCATGCCCTCATTTTTGAAGGCTGGCCGCAGGATTCTCAATGGTGGGTAGTGGTCATTTCTCAGGAAGGTGTTCGCTTTGACACCGCCGATGACCTGATCGGCCTGGGCGTTTATGCCAGCGCCGCCCGCCTGATCGAGCGGTATGGCGAAAAGGTAGCTCTGTCCCTCATTGGCCCCGGCGGTGAAATGCAAATGCTGGCAGCCGGAATTCAGAACCTCGACAAGGACCGCATTCCCTCGCGCATCAACGCCCGCGGCGGGCTAGGGGCAGTTATGGGTTCCAAACACATCAAAGCGGTGGTATTTGATACCACCGGAACCAGAAAACCGCCCATCGCCGACCCTGCTGCTTTTAAAGCAGCTCAAAAAACCTATACCCAGGCCCTCATGGCACATCCCCAAACTGCCGCCTACCGCGACTACGGCACGGCGGGTATGGCTCGCATGTGCAACAGCCTGGGTGCCCTCCCCACCCGCAACTTTTCCTCCGGCCAGTTCGAATCCGTTGAAACCATCTCCGGCGAGCACATGCGCGAAGAATTGCAGCAGCGCGGCGGAGATAGCGAGCCCACCCACGCCTGCATGGCCGGCTGCACCATCCGCTGTTCAAATGTATACGGCGATTCACAGGGAAAGGGGATCGTCTCCCCGCTGGAGTATGAAACGATCGGCCTGATGGGCTCCAACCTCGGTCTCAGCGATCTAGATAACGTTGCCCGCCTGAACTGGCAGGCCAACGATTTGGGACTGGACACGATCGACCTGGGCGCTGCTCTGGGCGTGGCTGCCGAAGCAGGCATGCTGAAATTCGGGGATGCCCGGCGCGTTCTGGAATTGATGGGCGAAATCCGCGCCGGAACGCCCATCGGCCGTCTGCTGGGCAGCGGCGCAGCCCTCACCGGAAAAGCCCTGGGTGTGCGCCGCGTTCCGGTGGTAAAAAACCAGGCCATCTCCGCTTATGATCCCCGTGCCATTAAAGGCACCGGCGTCACCTACGCCACCACCCCCCAGGGCGCCGACCACACCTGCGGTCTGACCATTCGCGCCAAAGTGGATCATACCAACCCAGAAGGTCAGGCAGCCCTATCGCGCACCGCCCAAATCAACATGGCCGGGTACGACACCCTCGGCGCCTGTATCTTCGCCGGTTTCGGCTTTGCTGTCGTACCCGAAACCATCCCCGCTTTGATCAATGCTCGTTACGGCTGGGATGTGCCGCCAGACTTCCTGCAAATCCTGGGACGTCAAACCATTGAGTTGGAAAAAGAGTTCAACCGCCGCGCTGGCTTTACCTCCGCGGATGACCGCTTGCCCGAGTGGATGACCCAGGAGCCCCTCACCCCCACCGGTGCCGTCTTCGACGTACCCACCGAGGACCTGGATCAGGTTCACAACTGGTAAACCCGTGCAGATCCTGGTTCGTCTGCATACTACCCTCCAAATTCACACGCCTTCCGGATTCCAACGTCAGGTCACTGCCGAGGTTCCGGAAGGCGCTTGTGTAGCAGACCTGCTGACGGCATTGCCAATCCCCCCCATCCCCTTGGATGAGATCATCCTCGTCTGCAACCACAGAGTCTGTCCGCCCGATCATCTGTTACAACCGGGTGATATTGTTGACCTTATCCCCGCCCTTTCCGGCGGGTCGTAGCAGTATTGCCAATTCAATATTTGACAATCCTCTAAAGATTAGGTATATATTACATAGATCAGCTGTTTCCGACCTTTTCCAAAAGGATGGAGTCCCATGCGCCTGATCGGAACTCGTGTCGTTTTTCTTGTCGCACCAGAATTTGAAGACCTGGAATTCTGGGTTCCGTTGATGCGCTTGCAGGAAGAAGGCGAAGAAACCGTGGTGGCTGGGATAGCCGCAGGTGAAGTGTACCAGGGGAAGCACGGCCTTACCGTTCGCACCCAAGTCGGCTTTGATGATGTCCGTCCTGCCGATTTCCGTGGAATAGTCATCCCTGGCGGCTGGGCGCCCGACAAGCTGCGCCGCTTCGAAAGCGTTCGCACCCTGCTGCGGGAATTTGACCAACAGCATAAGACCATCGCCATGATCTGCCACGCCGGTTTGGTGGGCATCAGCGCCGGCATTGTCAAAGGGCACTATGCCACCGGCAGCGAAGGCATCAAAGATGACCTCATCAACGCCGGAGCGGTCTGGCGTGATGAACCCGCCTTTCGCAGCGGTCACCTGGTGTGGGGACGGGTAGTCGCCGATATCCCCGCCTTCTGCCGCGAATTGGTCGCCGCCTTGCGCGAACACACCTAAACGCACCTCGGAGGGTGCTTGCAACGGAGCCTGCATTGAAGAATGCTCAAGATTTTGAAAAATACCAAAGCTTCCCCGGTGTACACGGTAACCCCTTTGACGTTCTGCTGCATACGGCCAACCGCATCCAATCCATCCCGGCTGTGGGCTTTGCCGGGCTTCTTCTGCTGATCGCCTTCCTTCCGCCTTACCAGAGCTGGCCTTATCATCTGGCGCTGTTGGGGTTTTCTCTGCTCGATTGGCTCCTGATTGGTCTGCTGCCCCTCGCCCGCCGTTCCTTTGGGCCACCTCAGCCTGCCGTGCTGGCTTTAACGGTCATGCGCCGTCTGGTGGGGTTTCTGCCCGTGCAAATTTCAGTAGCGCTGCAAATCATCGGCGTGTTTCTGGTCATTTACGCCTTTTGGATTGAGCCGCATACTCTCAAAGTCACCCAACAGTCTTTGGTTTCAGATAAGCTCCCCGCCGGAAGCCGTCTCAAAATTCTGCACCTCGGCGATCTGCACATCGAACGCATCACCCGCCGTGAGCGGCTTCTCCTGCAAAAAATCCTGGCGCTCAAGCCGGATGTCATCCTCTTTTCGGGAGATATCCTCAACCTTTCCAACCTGCGCGATCCGGTTTCCTGGCAGGCCGCCCGCGAAGTCCTTTCCGCCTGGCGCGCCCCCGGAGGGGTCTATTTGGTCAGCGGCAGCCCTGCCGTAGACCTCGAAGATGTTCTACCTGACTTACTCAAAGGACTGCCAGTCACCTGGCTTCAAAACGAAGCCGTTGAGCTTTCCGTACAAGGCGCGCAAGTCGCCCTGATCGGTATCTCCTGCACCCACCGTCCATTTGTCGACACCGAAACCCTGCATACGCTGCTTCCAGCCCGCTCCGCACAGGCCCCTTTCACCATCCTGCTCTACCACACCCCCGACCTGGCCCCCGAATCCGCCGCCGCTGGCGTGGATTTGCAGCTCTCCGGCCACACCCACGGCGGGCAGGTGCGCCTGCCGCTGTGGGGTTCGCTGGTCACCGGCTCGCTATACGGCAAACGTTTCGAAGCCGGGCGATACAGCCTTCCTCCCCTGACCTTATACGTCACCCGCGGCCTCGGCATGGAAGGTCTCGGCGCCCCCCGCGTGCGTTTCCTCTGCCCTCCCGAAATCATTCTTTGGGAGCTGTCTGGCAATTCTCAACTCCCTGGGACTACCCCAGGAAATATCAACCTTTTGGAGATAAAATGAAACCAAACCTGCTTGATCGTAACCCCATTTCAATCAAAGTCGTCCAAAAAACGACTGTCCCCCTCACAATCCGGCTCACCCCCGCTGCCGAAAAAACCGCCCCGGGCTTACCCGGCAAACAGGTCGGTGAAATTCTTGTCTTCCCCACCGCTGGAGGACAGGAAGTGCTGGTATCTCTGGGCGACACCTCCAAGATCACTGCGGATGTGTACCGCCAGGCGGGCGGCGCCTTGGCTGTCTGGTTCCGTAAGTTAAAAGTGGAGCACGCTGCTTTCGCCGCCGACGACCTGACCGAGGCTCATTTCTCGGCTTTCTGTGAAGGCCTCTTCTTGGGCGCATTCACCTTTGACCGCTACAAAAGTGACGCCGAACCTGTGGTGAAAACTGAGATTGAATGCACCGATGGTTCCCCCGCCGTGATTGAGCACGCCCAGGCCCTTTGCGCCGCTGTCAACCTGGCACGTGACTGGGCCCATGAACCGGCTAATGTCATCAATCCCGTCACCCTCTCCGGGCGCGTTCAGGAGTTGGCCAAAGAGTTCGGGCTCCAATACCGCGAAGTGGACGAAAAAGCCCTGGAAAGCATGGGTGCCGGCGGCCTGTTCTCAGTGGGCAAGGGCAGCCAGGCCAAGCCGCGCCTGATTATCCTGGAATACCCCGGCAGCGGCGCCCCCGCGGGCACCAAACCCGTCGTCCTGGTTGGTAAAGCCATCACCTTCGACACTGGCGGCTATTCGCTCAAGGGCACCGAAAACATTCAAGGCATGAAGGGCGATAAATGCGGTGGGGTCACCGTCGCCGCCACCCTCATGGCCGCCGCCGCCCTCAAGCTCAAGCAGCCCCTGGTCGGCCTCATTCCCGCCGCCGAGAACATGATTTCTGGGGACTCCTACCGCCCGGATGACATCCTGCGTATGCTGTCCGGCAAAACGGTAGAGATCATCTCTACCGATGCCGAAGGCCGCCTCATCCTGGCTGACGCGTTGACCTACGCCCAAAAAGAATTCACCCCCCACGCCGTAATTGATCTGGCGACTCTCACAGGCGGTGTGGTTGTGGCTCTTGGCCGCGTGCGTGCAGGTCTCATGTGCAACCATGATGATCTGGCCGAGCGTCTGGTCGCCGCGGGCGAAGCCACCCATGAACGGTTGTGGCGGCTGCCATTGGACGACGACTACGCCAAGGCGATTAAATCCGACGACGCCGATATCAAAAATTCCGGCGGCCGCGAAGCCCAACCGGTCATCGGCGGTATTTTCCTCAAGCAGTTCGTCTCCAATAACGTTCCTTGGGCGCATGTGGATATCGCCGGCGTGGCAGATTCCCCCAAAGACGACACCTACCGGCCAAAAGGCGCCACCGGTTTTGGTGTGCGCATGTTGGTGAATTACCTCGAATCACTCTAAAGCGAATTCTCAGCAAAAAAGACACCCCCAACTCAACCGGGGGTGTCTTCGTTTAATGCAGGTAGCAAGAACGAAATGGCTATATGAAGGTTTTCTTAGTTCAGACGCTCTTCCACATATCCCTTCACGGCCGCAATCGCCTCCGGCAGCCGCGAGGCGTCTTTTCCACCCGCCTGCGCCAGGTTGGGCCGCCCGCCGCCGCTGCCATCAATCTTCTTGGCAATCGTTTTCAGCAAATCCCCCGCGTGCAGCCCGCGCTTGATCAAGTCATCCGTCACCGCAGCAATCAGCACCGGCCGGCCCTCCACCGCGCTGCCGACCACCACCACGCCGCTGGCATAGCGCTGGCGGAAGCGGTCGGTCATCTGCCGCAAGGTATCCGCATCCGCGTTGGCCAGGGTCACCGCCAACACCGGCACACCCTTCACCTCAGGCACGCTGTCCAGCAGGCGCACAAATTCCGAAGCTGCCGCTTCTTGCCGCAGGTGCATCATACGTTTATGTTGGTCAGCCAGTTCATCCTGGAGCAGTTCAATCTTCACCGGCACATCTTCCGGCGTCCCGTTCAGCAGGTTCGCCGCCCGCTTCAGCGCCCGGAAACGGCGCTGCACCAGTTCATAGGCCGCCCGCCCCGTCACCGCCTCAATGCGCCGCACGCCCGCCGCCGCTGAGCTTTCGCTCACAATCAGAAACAGGCCAATGTCTCCCGTCTCTTCCACATGCGTGCCGCCGCACAGCTCATACGAGAACGGATCTCCGTTCCCGATGGCAATGGTTCGCACCATGTCTCCGTATTTCTCGCCAAACAGGGCCATCGCGCCTTCTTCAATAGCTTTCGCCTGCGGCTTGGTTTCGATCTTCAGCCGGTGATTCTCCAGAATCGCGCGGTTCACTCCGGCTTCAATTTTCTCCAATTGTTCCGGCGTCACCGCTTCGGAATGGGTAAAGTCAAAGCGCAGCTTGTCCGGCGCCACCAGTGAACCAGCCTGCCGTGCATGCCCGCCCAAAACAGCGTGCAGCTCTGCATGCAGCAGGTGTGTGGCGGTATGGTTGCGGATCGTGTCCCGCCGGCGGGCTGCATCCACCCGCGCAATAGCGGTTTCACCTACCCGCGGTTCACCCTTCACTACCCGGCCCATGTGCACCAAAATGCCCGCCGCAGGCCGGCGGATATCCTCCACCTGAATTTCCCAATAGGGTGATCCCGCCGACACAATCGTGCCCATATCGGAGACCTGACCGCCCGATTCAACATAGAAACATGTCTTGGGCAGCACCACTTCCACGCTGTCGCCCACGGCTGCCGCACTCACAGGCTCCCCGTCCCGCACCAGCGCCAGAACTTCGCCTTCAACTTCCAAGGTAGAATACGGGTCGTAGGCTACCCCATCCTTGCCCAGCTTGCCTTTCGCGTTCAGGTCCTCAAACACAGCGCGGTAAATCTCCACATCATCGCCGCCCATCGCCCCAAAAGCCTTCCCAGCTCCCGAAGCCACTTTGTGATCTTCCATCGCCTGACGAAAACCGGGTTCATCCACATCCAGATCCTGTTCGCGGGCAATATCACGCGTAATCTCCAACGGCAGACCGTGGGTGGCATATAATTCAAATGCCCGCGCACCATCCAAAACCCGCTGACCGCTCGCACGCATCTCATCAAAATAGCCCTGCAAAACGCTCAGGCCGCTTTCCACCGTGCGCTGGAAGCGCACTTCTTCACGCGTCAGGCTGTCCAAAATGGCGGTGCGGTTGCGCACCAACTCAGGGTAATGCTCGCCGTAGATGGCGATCACCTGTTCCGCCACCTGCGCCAGGAAGGGCTTGGTCAGGCCAATCTTCCCGCCAAAACGGGCACCGCGGCGAATGATCATCCGGCATACATAGTTACGCCCCGTGTTCCCCGGAACCACCCCATCCGCGATTAAGAAGGATGCCGCCCGCGCATGATCCGCAATCACCCGGTAAGGGGTAAAATTCGCGTCCCGCTCAGCATCGCTGTGGCCTGTAATCCCCTGAACTACTTTCATCAAAGGCAGCAGCAAATCAGTGCGATAGTTCGAGTTCACACCCTGCATGATGCGTACAATGCGCTCAAAGCCCATCCCCGTGTCCACATGCATGGCCGGCAGCGGCTCCAACGTCGTTGCGTTAATACGGTTATATTGAATAAACACCAGATTCCAGATTTCCAGGTAGCGGGCGCAGTCGCCGTTCACGCGGCACACATGGCCAGGCACGCCCTTCTTATCGCAGGCTTCCGGCCCTAAATCAATGTGGATTTCACTGCACGGCCCGCACGGCCCAGTATCAGCCATTTCCCAGAAGTTATCTTTACGCCCATAATACAGCACCTGATCAGGGTTGATCCCCGGCTGCTTGCGCCAGGCCGACGCCGCCTCTTCGTCCGTGGGAATATCACCCTTATCATCTTTGAAGCAGGTTGTCCACAGGCGCGCCTTATCCAGTCCCCACACCTCAGTCAGCAGTTCCCACGCCCAGGCAATCGCCTCGGCTTTGTAATAATCGCCGAACGACCAGTTGCCCAGCATTTCAAAGAATGTGTGGTGCGAATCGTCGCGGCCCACATCATCCAAATCGTTGTGCTTACCGGCTACGCGCATGCATTTCTGGCTGTTTGCAGCCCGCGTGTACGGTCTGTGATCTGTCCCTAAAAAAACGTCCTTGAATTGGACCATACCGGCGTTGGTGAACAGCAAAGTCTGATCTCCCCCCGGAACCAATGAGGAGGACGGAACAAAGGTGTGGCCTTTGCTGATAAAAAAATCAATAAAGGACTGCCGGATATTTGCACCGGTCCATTTCTTTTCCATAAATTGCACTCCTCAATCAGGTTTCATAGTATTGGATCAAAACAGTGTGCCCATTATAAACGAGACCCCCCTAAGAATCAATTCTGCGCCGACCTCGTGTCTGTCCCAAAGTCGGTTGGTGATTTAGCATGCAAACAGCAGACGGTTTTGGGGAATATTCGGCAAAGGAACCTAATGGATCCTGACCCCCGCAGCCATCAATCCGCTGGCCATTCCTGGCCAATTCTTGTACCCTC
>JARKPO010000053.1 GCA_029975215.1 Levilinea sp. | reverse complement strand
CCACCATAAATTCCTGATTGTTGATAAACTTGTCCATGAAACCTCGTCGTTGATAAGTATGGTCGTGGAAAACCAAGTTTATCTCCTTCGAGGTTTCTCTGCTTATTCACTTGTCCGATCTTTTGTCCGATCTTCAGATTTTTTGGGATTTTTATAAATTGGTCAGTTGGCGGTAAAATGGTACCATCTCAGTGGTTGGGAGCCGAATACGATGAAGAGAGCGGTTAGTATCAGCATTGGATCCTCGAAGCGTAATAAATCTGTAGTGGTGAACCTTTTGGGGGAAAAAGTGCAATTGGAACGGATTGGCACAGACGGTGATATGGAAGCCGCCGCTCAATTGTACCGGGAGCTGGATGGGCAGGTAGATGCCTTTGGCGTGGGCGGGGCGGTGTTGGGCTTATTGGTGGAAGGGGAATGGCACCCGCTGCGCTCGGTGGCTTCAATGGTGCGCTTTGTGGAAAAGACTCCGGTGGTGGATGGAACCGGCCTGAAAGAGACGCTGGAACGCCAGGCGGCGGAGGTGGTGGAGACTCAGCTGAAGCCCAGGGGGGAGCAGAGACGCGCCTTCCTCATCAGTGGGGTAGACCGCTACGGCCTGACCTGCGGTTTTTTGGACGGTGGGTATGATTCGGTGATTGGTGACTTGATGTTTGTGCTCGGCGCGCCCATCCCCCTGCACAGCAAGCGCAGCTTACAGCGGGTGCTGCGGCTGCTGCTGCCGGTGGTGGGGCGGCTGCCCTTTTCGTGGCTGTACCCTACAGGCGAAAAGCAGGAAGAGCGCCATCCGCGCTTTGAGAAATATTTCCAATGGGCGCATGTGGTGGCGGGGGACTGCCATTACATCACTCATAACATGCCGGAGCGGATGGATGGCAAGGTGATTGTGACCAACACCACCACGCCGGAAGACCGCGCAATTTTTCGCGCGGCGGGAGTTCAGCACATGGTCACCACCACGCCCTCCTATGACGGGCGCACCTTTGGCACCAATTTGCTGGAAGCGGGCATGCTGGCGGCCGTCGGCTGGAAAAAGCCGGTGGATTACGCGCACATGGACGGGTATTTAGATTTGATGAAATCGCTGGTGGCTGATTTGAAACTTCAGCCGCAGCTTCAGGAGCTGTAAGGCGCATGGATGCGATTCTCTTAGCGGGTGGAACCTGTCGGACGGATGACCCTTTGTACCCTTTGACGGTGGACGGGCATAAATCTTTGATCTCCCTGGGCGGTAAACCGGTGGCGCAGTGGACGTTGGACGCGATGAACGCGGCGGACTGCGTGGAGCGGGTGGTGATTGTGGGGCTGCCGGAGGGGGCGGCGGTGGACTGCCCGAAGTGCGCGGCGCGCCTGGCGGATCACGGCGGGGTGCTGGAAAACATGGTGGCGGGGGCCAAGGTTTTGATGCAGTGGCGCTCGCCGCAGGAGAACTGCATTTCCGTTTCAGCGGACATTCCGGGAATCCGGCCGGAGATCATTGAATGGCTGGCGGAGCGCATGGGCGAGAGTGAGGAGGATTTATACTACACCGTGGTGCAGCGTCAGGTGATGGAGGCGCGTTACCCCGGTTCGCGGCGCACCTATCTGCGCTTGAAGGGGGCTGAGGTGTGCGGGGGGGATTTAAACGGGTTCCGATTGGGGCTGGCGCTGGATGACCAGCCGGTGGCGGCGCGCCTGATTGCTGCTCGCAAGAACCCGCTGAAACAGGCGGCTATGATTGGGCTGGATACGCTGGCGCTGGTGCTGTTGGGGCGGTTGGACCTGGAAGGGGCGGTGCGGCGTGTGGCGCAGCGCATGGGCATGCGCGGGCGGGCCATCATCAGCCCGTATGCGGAGCTGGGAATGGATATTGATAAATACGGGCAGTATGAACTGATGCGCCGGGATTTGCTGCGGCTGGAAACCGGGGAGATTTAGCCATGCTCAGAACGCTGATGGTTTGGGACGCGAATCTGACGGACCAACTGCGGCTGCGGCCGGGGGTGCGCGGCTGGAAGGCGATGTCCTTTTTAGCCCATTCGGGCGATTCATGGTTTTGGCTGGCGGGCTTGGGCCTGGTGTGGCTGTTGGGCACGCCGGACTGGCGCTGTTTGGCGGCGATTTTGGCGGTGAGTCTGGTATTTGAGGCCGTGCTGGTACTTTCCATTAAATTGCTGATCCGTCGGCGGCGCCCGGAAGGCGAATGGGGCGGAATTTACCGCTCAACCGATCCGCATTCCTTTCCCTCTGGCCATGCGGCGCGCGCGGCGCTTTTGGCGGTGATGGCGATGGCGCTGGGGCCGGCCTGGTTTGGCTGGCTGGTGGTGCTGTGGTCGCCGGTGGTGGCCGCGGCGCGTGTGCTGATGGGGGTGCATTACGTTTCGGATGTGGTGGCGGGCTACCTGTTGGGGCTGCTGGTGGGCTGGGGGATGGTGGAACTGGCCCCGTGGATGGTGGCGGCGGTTCCTTTCCTCTTTTGACCTTTGTGGATGAGAAAAAGTGAACGCCCCAGGGTGATTAGCCCTGAGGCGTTTTGATTTTTTTGCCCGGCAGGCTGACGCGGCGGCTTAGAGCTTGGACGCGGCCTGTATCTGATTGATGGGCAGGGTTACGGCAGCGCGGGGTTCACCGCGGGCCGGCAGCAGCCCAAAGCGCGAGGCGCCCAGGTAGAGGATCTCTAAAATGAGATCGTTGTAGGAGATGCCCTCGGCGTTGGCAATGACGCAGATATCCGAGAAGCCAGGGGTCAGGCCGGGAAGGCTGTTGATCTCTAGCAGGCGCGGGCGCCCGGCGGCATCCATGCGGAAGTCAATGCGCGAGACATCCAGCGCACCGATGGCCTGGTGGGCGCGGATGGCCAACTCGCACAGCTCGGAGGCCAGCTCGGCGGGGATGGGCGCAGGGCAGAGGAAGCCAGGCACACCGGGGTCTTCATTGGTGAGGGTTTTGGTGAAATGTCCGTAGACACCGGGGGTGGCGGAGCGGGTGTTGTCAATTTCCAGCACGGGGAAACGGTGGAAACCGTCTTCGGCATAGAGATGCGGCAGGCGGCTGTAAAGCTGGGCCTGGCGGCGGCCTAAGACCGCTACGGTGAACTCGCGCCCGGGCAGGTACTCTTCCACCAGGGCGGGCTGGGCGTATTCCTGGATCACCCAGGCCACACGGCGGCGCAGTTGGGCTTCATCGTAGACGATGGATTCGGAGCCCATGCCCATGCCGGTGCCTTCGCGCGCAGGCTTGACGAACATGGGGAAGGTCATGTGCTCATCCAGCGGGTCGTCTGCCTGGCTGAATTCCTGGAAGAGGGCGGTGGGTAAACCTGCGACCGACCAGATGTGCTTTGTCATGGTTTTGTCCAGGGCCAGGGCGTTGGCCAGCACGCGCGAGGCGGTGTAGGGGATATGCAGCATTTCCAGCAAAGCCGGAACCTGGGCTTCGCGCGCGTCACCCCCCGCACCCTCGGCGATGTTGAAGCAGATATCGGGGCAGGCTTCGCTGAGTTTAAACGGTAAACTGGCGTCTGCTTGTAAAAAGATGGTGGAATGGCCGTCAGATTCGATGGCCGCTTGAATGGCCTGAATGGTTTCTTTTCGGTCAAATTCCGCGCCGGCATCCTGGGGTGAATGAATCGGCAGTGAGGTTTCCCCCTTCACGTTGGCAATCACCGCGACGCGCCAGGGACGAGCCGGACGCGGGCTGGGATCAGGAGGTTTATCGCCTTCGGTGACTTCCTGGTCATCCGGCGAGGGGGAAGTGGAGTTCAGCAAAAAGTCGGACATGGTTTCTCCTTTGGCTTCTTAAGCCTGTAGATCAGCAGCAAAAAGTTGCATAGCGTCGAATTATAAGGGCTAGCCGAAAAAATACAAGAGTTTAAAAAGTTGCATTTTGTAATTGGTTTGCGGGCTGGGTTGGGAAAATTGACGCGGGCAGGGGCTTTTGGATTTGCAATATTGGTATATACTAAAGAGGAAATCGGAAACCAGCCAATTCTGCCGGCGGTGTGAAAATTGGGCGGCAGACTGCAAGGAGGAGACTCTATGAGCGCGTTTTACCAAATTGTCATTCGGTCTGGCCCGAACGCAGGGACGGCTTACCCGCTGGAAAAGGCGGAACTGTTCATCGGGCGGGATTTGAATAACGATATTGTCATCAACGACCCTGAAATGTCGCGCCGCCATGCGCGCCTGTACCTTCAGGGGGCCAATTATGTGCTGGAGGATTTAGGTTCCACCAACGGCACGGCGGTGAACGGCCAACGCCTGATGGGGCCGTATTTGCTGCGGCCAGGGGAAATGGTGACTTTTGGCGAGCATGTGGCCCTGCTGTTCGAGACGGTGCAAAGCGACCAGGCGGCCACTGTGGCCGCGCCGGTGCGGGGAAGTGCGCCCTATGCGGCTCCGCAGCCCCCAGCCGCGCCTCCTGCCTATGCCCCGCCGCCCCCGGCGTATGCCCCGGCCCCTCCGCCGCGTCAGGCTGCGCCTGCCTATTCCGGGCAGGTTCCTTTACCGCCCGAAGAGGATGAACCCAAGAAGAAATTCCCGGTGTGGCTGATCATTTTGATCGCGCTGTTGGTGGTGGTGTGTTTGTGCGGGGTGGTGTTTTTTGCCATTGACGCTTTGAATTTGTGGTGCAGCCTGTTTGGCTGGGCTTTTGGGCCGGGCGCCTGCCCATAGACACAGTGATTGATTCATGAACCCCTGTGGCAGTGTGCAGTTCTGCGGCGGGGGTTTTTTTACGCCGGGGTGAGACTTTTTGGGCGGTTTCCTCGTATAATTAAAAACGGGTAAGTGGAAGATACGTGGACAGGTCAGGTAGATCGATATGGATGAGACGAAAACAGAGCAGCATCCTGCTGAAGAGGGAAAGCGAACACGCAAAGAGGAAAGTTCGCCGCGGTGGAGCAACACCACCAAGCTGATTGTGGGCCTGACGCTGGTGGCCATGCTAGCGGGGCTGCTGATTGGCTATAAAAGCATTGTGGGGCCGCTGCTGTTGGCGTTTATGATTGCTTATTTGTTCCAACCCCTGGCCGACGGACTGCGCCGCAGGCTGCACTGCTCGTGGCAAACCGCTGTGAATCTGCTCTATCTGGTGGTGCTGGTGCTGCTTTTGGGTCTGCTGACTTGGGGCGGGATTGCCCTGGTGGAACAGGCCTCCAGTCTGGTGACCTTTTTACAGAAAGGCATCGCAGATCTGCCGCGGCTGCTGAACAACCTTGCTGCCCAACCCTTGCAATTTGGACCGTTTCAAATTCCAGTGGAGACCAGCAACCTGGCAAATCTGGCCAATCAAGCTCTGGGGGTGGTGCAGCCGATACTTTCGCGCCTGGGCGGGGTGATTACCAGCCTGGCCTCGGGGGCAGCCACGACCATGGGCTGGCTGTTCTTTATGCTGTTGGTGTCGTACTTCATGCTGGCCGAAAGCGGTGGGCTGCGCGAGGATTTGTTCAGCATCCAAATTCCGGGATATGAATATGACCTGAAACGGATGGGACTGGAGCTTTCGCGGATTTGGAATGCATTTCTGCGCGGCCAGATGATCATCATGCTCATTACCGTGGTGGTATATTCCATTCTGCTGGGCGGGCTGGGCGTGCGCTACTTTTACGGCCTGGCGCTGCTGGCGGGGTTGGCCCGTTTTGTGCCGTATGTGGGCCCGGCGGTGGCCTGGACGGCTTACGGTTTGGTGGCTTTTTTCCAGGGATGGACGCTGTTTGGGATCAGCCCAATTGCCTATGCCCTGGTGGTGGTGGGTGTGGCCTGGGTGACGGACGTGATCATGGATAATATGGTCGTGCCGCGCCTGCTGGCCGATACGCTGCGGGTGCACCCGGCGGCGGTGATGGTGGCGGCTTTGGTAGGAGCGCGACTGTTGGGCATTGTGGGTGTGGTTCTAGCGGCGCCGGTGGTGGCCACGGGTAAGCTGCTGGTGGAGTATGCGCTGCGCAAGCTGGCAGATCGGGACCCGTGGGAAGGGATTGTGACCCCGCCGCCCCCGCCGCGCTTTTCCAACGTCATTCACGGTTTGCGCGAGCAGTGGGTCAGCCGGGTACGCGCCCTGCGCGACCGGCTGCAGAAACGCTGAGAGAGCTGGCGTCTTTGCAAGTGGGGCAAGGTGTGGGATAATCAATTTATTCACGAGCCGAAGGATAGGAAAGAAGGAAAACTATGAGCAACCCGATGGAACCCAAGACTGAGACGTTGGCTGAGACCGACAATTATCTGGCGTGGAAGGCCGAAGAGCCGGACGGCGAGACCACTTTCCACATGGAACTGAACAATGTGACGCTGCACTTCTTCGATGATGAATGGGAAGAATTCCTGCAGCTGGCGCGCACCCTGATCGAACGGCGCTAACCGCGCAGTGGGTGACTGAACCAAAAAAACAGGCTTACCGAAAGGCAAGCCTGTTTTTGATTGTAAAGGCAAGGGAACTTTAGGGGCGGATGACGATGGAGAAGAGCAGCACAGCGGCGATGACAGCACCGATAAAGAGGATGGCTGGGGCGGGGTTGTTTTGTTCCACCATCTCGCTGCGGATGGCTTGCAGGGATTCAAAGCCGAGGAAGCGCAGCACGCCCCAGACGATGAGGGTGGTGAGCAGGGTGATGATGGGCACCCAAAAGGCGATCATGCTGAGGATGACGGGCAGCCGCTGCAGAAAGGCCGCCCATGAGGCGGGAGCCAGAAAGTAAGAAGCCAGTTGTCCAAGGATCACAAAAGCGGCCAGCGCTGCCATGATCACCCAGATTTCGCGTGAATTCTTGTTCATAAGCCTTCTCCTTGAAGGAACGGAATGATGGAGGCCTGCGGTCAGGCAGGTTGAATATCGTTTTCGTCAATCAGAGTGCCGAGCCAGACGGTATCGGGCCCGCCGCCGCCTTCGTAATCTTCCAGCACCAGGGCGCGTCGGCTGTCGCCGGAACAATGGATGAAGCGCCCGACGGCATGCGGGGTGAGTGTGTTAAAGCCTTCGCCCTGAAGATCGGCGATGGAAAACTTGCCGATGTCGTCAATATGCCAGACCGCAGGAGGGTATTCAAAATGAATGTCAGCTGTCTGATTCGACTGGGCAAACTTTTTGGCGTGGGGGGCGAAATCACGCTGAATTTCCACGTCTGAGGTGGGGATGGCCTCATCCAACAGGTAAAAACGGTTGAGCCAGTTGAGGAGGAAACGGTTGGTCTCTAACCAGAAGCCGATGAACTGCTGACCGGTGGGCACCCAGGGGGCCTGAGGCCCGCGTGAGGTTTGCCACAGCTCAGCAAAGGTGACCGAGCCGAGGACGTGCAGAGTCAGTTCGCCCTGCTGCAGGCCGCGGATGCGGATGCGGTTGCCGATTTTGATCCAGGTGAGTTTTTGAGGAGTGTTCATGGCGCCGCGCGGTTCGGTAGGAAGGGTGGATTTGGCTGCCTGCACCGCAGGCGGCAGCGGAGAGGAGGGTTTGAGGGGGTTGTTAGGGACAGGTATAAAGGTTGAAGTGCGCCGCGGCATGGGCGGGGCGCTGCGGCCCGCAGACCCGCGCGAGGAGAGCAGCTCCACAATCCCGACCAGGAAGAAGAGGCAGCCAAGTGCGAAGAAACATCCGTAGAGCATAAGAACCTCACCAAGAACCGCTGTCAGAGCCGCCGGAATCCCACCCCCCAGAATCCCAACCGCCAGAATCCCAACTGCCCGAATCGCTCGAATCCCAGCCGCCGGAATCCCAGCTGCCCGAATCGGAGCCGCCCCAATCCCAACTGCCGGAGTCAGATCCAGACTCCCAACCGCCGCTGTCGCCGTCATTCCAATTCCAGAAACTATCGGAATTTTCATCGGTTGATGAATCCGGCAGCGGATTGGAAACGCTGGGGCCGGAACCGCTGTTCCAGGCCGGGCTGGACGAACCGCCGCTCAGGCCGAGCAGCGAGGTGCAGCCGCCGCAGAGCGAGATGAGAATAAAGATCGAACCGAGGATAAACCAGGGAGCCGCGCGACGCAGGCGCATGAACAAACCCTCCTTTGGCAAGGTTGGGGCCGCCCGACCAAATTGCAGTGGGCAGGTTGATTCAGATTATAGCACACCGGAGGGAGAGTCAATTAACGAGGGTTATTAAGGCCAAACCCCCGTTTTTCCTGCGGAAACGGGGGCTTGTGGACTTTGACGCTTCCCCTCGGTCGCGTCAAAAGGAGGGGGGCAAAGCGAGAGGGGTATTGCGAAGGTATGGAACAATGACACCCTGTTTATACAACAAACGGCTGACATTTTACTGACAACTGGGGCGTTTTTGAGGGGATTTTTGGGGAAAAATCGAAAAAGGGGCTACCGCTGGCGAATTTGGTCGGCCAGATCACGCAGTTCGGGGGAGGGACGCGTGTTCAGATCGCTGCGCAGGCTTTCTTCCAACTGGCGGTAGAGCTGGAGGGCGCGGGGTGCGTTGTTCAGGCGCATGTGGGCGCGCATGCCAATCCACACAGCCATTTCATTCCAGGGGTCTTTTTGAAGGATGAGCCGGGCGCACTGCAGGGCGCGGTATTCCTGATGGTTGTTGAGGTAGGCTGAGGCCAGGGTTTGCATACCGCTGAGGTACAGATCTTCCAGGCTCTGACGCCGCAGGGCGCTCCAATCGTTGTAGCGGTCCATGGGGAAGAGTTCGCCCATGTACAGCGACAGGGCTTTTTCCAGGGGCTCAATGGTTCCCCGTTGAACCGCCAGGGGCAGGGCCTGCTCAAATTCCAGAAAATCCATGTGAGAACCAGGGGGCAGCAGCAGGTACACACGGTCGCCTTCCACCTTGAGATAACGGGAGGGGAATTTATCGGGCAGGTCTGGCTCTAAGAGGTGGCGCAGGGTGGAGGTGGCCTGATGGAAGAGGTCGGTGAGGGCGGCGGCGTCGCTTTCGGCCCACAGGGCGTCCAGGAGAATATCGCGGCTGGCGGAGTACTGCTCTTGTAGCAGCAGGAAGCGAAACAATTCACCGGCTTTGCGGCGCTTCCACACCTGGTCGGGGATGGGGCTGCGGCCCTGCCAGACGGTGAACTGACCCAGACCGTGGATGCGCAGGGGCGGGGGGTCCACCAGCACCAGTTTGTGGAGGAGCTTTTCGGCGGCGGGGCGGCCGGGGCCGCGCAGATGGCTGGCCAGGAGGGGGAAGGTGGTGCGGCGCTCGCGCTCGATGAGGAAGGCGTAGCCGCCCCGCAGGATGCGCTCGGCGGCTTCATTCCAGGCCTCCAGGGCTGTTGGGCTGGCATGCTGTTGTTCCCAGGCGGCCAACAGGAAGGCAGCCCGAGCGGCGTCGAAATTGTTTTCGACCTGATCGAGGATGGCGAGGGCTTCGCGCAGATCCTGAAGGGGCGAGGTGAGATCGCCGCACTCCCAGGCGGCCTGGGCGCGTTCGATGAGGGCCGCGCCCAGCAGGCTTTTGTAAGCAACGCGGCGGGCGTAGTTGACGGCGTCTTCGGCCCAGGAGAGGCCCACCGGCGCTTCGCCAGAAAGACGGTAAAAACGGCTGTATTCCATGCGCATCCAGATGTTGAGATCGGGTGATCCGGTGGTGGTGGCGATGCGCATGCCCAGGCGCAGGTATTCGGCCGCTTTATCCAATTCGCCGTCGTCCAGCGATTGGCGCGCCCACAGGAAGTAATAGCCGCCTGCCACGCGCGTTCCAGGTTTGATCAGGGGCAGGAGTTCGTCCAGAGCCTGGCGTGTGCGGCTGCGGTCTCCAAATAACTGGTAGATGTAGGCCTGCACCCAGGGCAGGCCCCAATGGTCGTTTTGGTCTGTGGTGCGCAGGCTGGCAGCTTCTTCAATGGTGATGAGGGCCAGCCGGAACTGCCCGCGGTGCATGAAAACACAGGTGGTCAGGTCGTGCAGGGCGCGGCCAACTTCGGAGGGCAGGTCCGCCTGTCGAAAGATGTCAGCAGCGCGGTAAAAAAGCTCCTCAGCTTCCTGCAGGCGGTCGGTTTCACTGGCGCACACCCCCAGAGTGAGGGTGGCGTCACCCTTAACGTGCAGAGGGCAGTTGGGCGCGTTGATGGCGGCAGCGGCATGTTCTTCGGCCTGCGCGTATTGGCCGGTGAGCACGTACACACGTGCCAGGCGGGCCTGGGCGTGGACCCACTCCAGGGATCCTTCCTGATCACGTACGCAGTCCAGAGCTTCCTGGGCGGCTTGAAGAGCGTCCAGGGTTTTGCCTTCTTCTTCTAACTGACGGGATCGGTTGAGGAAGGTCTGAATTTGCGGCAGCATACGGACTCACTGAGTGGTGAGAACAGATGATTTGTTTATACCCCAGACGGAGGTGAGGCGCAAGACCTGAGGAGACGGGCCTGCCCCAAAATGGCTGGGGATTTGCAGAAATGAACCACACTCAACGCAATAGGGCGGAGGTTGGCTGGTGTAGAACTGCTGATGCAAGCAGGGTTAATGCCCGCGGTGTTTTTGCTTCTTCTGCGTCAGTTTTTGAATAAACTTTTGCCGTTCCCGTGTTTCGCGTTCCTCACGGCTTTCTTCCTGGCGATCCCGCTTCATTCGTTCACGTTCTGCCTGGAGCGCGCGCTGAGCACGAGTGCCGATACCCGCTTGCTGTGTTTGTTGACGGGCTTCACGTTGGCGGCGTTTAAAACGAACTTCATGGCTTGTCAGTTTTGACCTTGGCCCTGGAAGACTAAATGATAGCGTTTGAAAGTGCTTGAGGGCAAACTCATGCAGTTCTGTCTCCGACGGCTCACTGCCAAATACAAACCGAGCCACAGAATAACCGCACCCATCTAAACGCTCAAATACGGCCACCCAAAAAGGGTCTTCAAAGTAAACGGTGCATTTGCTATCCACCATTTTTCCCTCACGTAATAATCCATTCCAAACACAATACGACCCTGGTGTTTCAGGGTCTTAATCAAGTGGGGAGAAGATGGTGTGTTTCCTTGCAAACAAGTATATCACCCAACGGATTGATAGACAGGGCAAGGTCAGTTGTGATCATCAGCTTTGGCGACAGCAAGGCCTGCGGGTGCACAGGAAGACCTGGAAGCCAGAAGCAAAACCGCCCAGCGGCAGAAAAAGCATACGCGCTGGGCGATTGGCAGTAAAAGGGGTTGGGCTTAGTAGCGTCCGCGGCTCTGGAAAGCTTGTGGGTCGGGCAGTTCGCTTTCCTCCACCGGTGTGATGCGCACGGCGCTGACCTTGTATTCTGGGATTTTGGCTTGCGGGTCCACCACGTCATTGGTGAGCAGGTTGGCGGCGGCTGGGCCGTAAAAGAAGGGGATGAAAACCACGCCACGCACGGCCTTGGGGGTGACGCGGGCGCGCAGCACGATGGTGCCGCGGCGCGAGGTGACGCGCACCGGCCCGTTGGGTGCGATCCTCAGGCGGGCGGCGTCTTCTGGGTTGATCTCCATCAGGGCTTCGGGCCACAGGTCGTTGAGGCCGGAATTACGCGTGAGGGTTCCGCCGTGCCAGTGTTCCAATACGCGGCCAGTGGTGAGGATGAAGGGATATTCGTCGTCGGGCATTTCGGCGGAGGGCACGTATTCCAGGGGGTGAAATTTGCCGCGCCCGCGGGGGAAGCTTTCGGCAAAGAGGAAGGGTGTGCCGGGGTGTTCGTCGTTCAGCACGGGGACTTGCAGACCGAGGGTTTCAATGCGGTGATATTTGACCCCGGCGTATTCTGGCACCAGGCTGCCCATCTCTTCCAGCACCTGCGAGGGGTGGGTGTAATCCCAGCGGGCGGTGGGGCGGCCCAGGCGTTTTTCAATGCGCTGGGCCAGATCGCAGACGATCTGCCAATCGGCGCGGGCCTGACCGCGGGGGGCGATGGCCTGACGGACGCGCTGGACGCGCCGGTCGGTGTTGGTGAAGGTTCCCTCTTTTTCAGCCCAACTGGCGGCGGGCAGGAAGACATCGGCAAAGGCGCCGGATTCGTTGATGAACAGATCCTGGGCGACGACGAATTCCAGCTGTTCCATCTGGTGGCGGGTGTGGTTGAGATTGGGTTCCGACATCATAGGGTTTTCGCCCATGATGTACAGGGCGCGCACGCCGTTGGGCTGGACATTGCCGAGAATCTCGGTGGTGGTGAGGCCCAGCTTGCGGTTGAGGCCGCCCGGTTCGATATTCCAGGCGCGCTCAAACTTTTGGGCGGCTTCTTCATTGGCCACAGACTGGTAGCCCGGGTAATGCCAGGGCATGGCCCCGGAATCGGAGGCTCCCTGGACGTTGTTTTGCCCGCGCAGGGGGTTCAGCCCGTTGCCGCGGCGGCCGATGTGGCCGGTGAGCAGGGCCAGATTGATCAGGCTGAGGGCGTTGGCTGTGCCGTGCGAATGTTCGGGGATGCCCAGAGACCAGTAGATGGCGGCGTTACGGGCATCGGCATACAGGCGGGCGGCTTCGATGATCTTATCGCGGCTGACGCCGGTGATGGATTCGGCGTATTCGGGGGTGAACTTTTCCATCGAGGCGGCAAATTCAGCGAAATTCTCGGTGCGGGCGTCAATAAATTCCTGGTTGTAGCGGTTCTCTTTGAGAATGACGTGCGCCATCGCCGAAAAGAGGGGTACGTCGGTTCCGGGTTTCTGCGCCAGCCACAGCACAGCGTAATCCACCATCTCGATGCGGCGCGGGTCGGCCACAATCAATTTGGCGCCGTGTTTTTGGATGGCGGCCTTCATTTGCAGGGCGATGATGGGGTGGTTTTCGGTGGTGTTGGAGCCGGTCAGGATGAATACGTCGTTGTCCACCACCTCATCCGCGGTGTTGCTCATGGCGGAGGAGCCCACCGCCATTTGCAAAGCCACCACACTGGCTGCGTGGCACAGGCGGGTGCAGTGGTCAATGTGATTGGTGCGGAAAAGCGCGCGGTACATCTTTTGCAGCAGGTAATTATCCTCGTTGGTGGCCTTGGCGCAGCAGTAAGCGGCCATAGCGCGGGAACCGTCGCGCTGGTAGATTTCCACCAGGCGGTCGGCCGTGTATTCCAGGGCTTCGTCCCAGGATACCTCGCGCCATTCCGAACGGTCAAAGGCCTGGGTGCGGCTGCCGGGCTGCTGGGGGGTCTTGCGGATGAGAGGGGTGGTGACGCGCTGGGGGTGATAGATAAAATCGTAACCAAAGCGGCCTTTGACGCACAGGTTGCCCTTATTGACAGGGGCGTCGAAGGGGGTGGTGACTTTGAAAATGGTGTCGCCCTGGATGTGGAGCTGCAAATTGCAGCCGACGCCGCAGTAGGGGCAGGTGGTGGAGACGATTCGGTCTGGTTTTAACATGGCGGGTTCTCCTGGGCGGGTCATTCGGCGGAGAGAGGGGCGCGTTTGTGGCGGCGGCGCTCGGTGCGAGTCATCTCTGTGATTTCATCGGCGCTGTAGCCCTGTTCCATCAGCCACTGCCGTTTGGGTTTCAGCGCATTGGTGGGGCAAACGCCCACGCACTGCCCGCAGAAGACGCAGCTGGTATCGGGCAGGGGCTTTTCAAAGAATGTGCCAATTTGGGTCTCAAAGCCGCGGCCAGTGAAGTTGATGGCAAAGGTGTATTGGGCATCTTCGGCGCAGACCTGCACGCAGCGCCAGCATAAGACGCATTTGGCGTAGTCGCGCACATACATGGGGTTATCATCCACCACGGGCGGCTGGCGTTTTTCGGCGTCTGGGAAGCGCTGGGGGTCGGCGTTCAGTTCCTGGGAAAAGGCCTGGATTTCGGGGGCTTCGGACAGATCCACCGAGGCTTCCAGCATTTCCAATACCGTGCGGCGGGCGCGAAGGACCCGTTCAGAATGGGTCTGCACCTGCATATTGGGGGCGGCTTTGGCCACGCAGGAGGCCACCAGGGTGCGGGAGCCTTCTACCTCCACCACGCACAGGCGGCAAAGGCCGTTAGCGGTGCAGTAATCGTGGTAGCAGATGGTCGGAATGGAGATGCCGGCCTGCTCGGCGGCTTTGAGCAGGGTGGTTCCGGCGGGTACGGTGACGGGTTGGCCGTTGATGGTCAGGGAAATCGTTTCGGACATAGCGGCAGCTCCCTATACCTGTGCTTGAGGGGCGGATTGGGCGGCGGGGACGAACAGTTCGGGCCAGTGGCGCATGGCGCTGAGCACGGCAGAGGCGGCGGTCTGCCCCAGGCCGCACAAAGAGGCGTCGGTCATGGTCCAGCCGACATCCTGCAGGCGGGCGGCATCTTCGGGCAGGGGGCTGCCCGCGGCCACGCGCTGGAGGATTTCATACTGACGTTGGGTTCCCAACTGGCAGGGGTAGCATTTGCCGCAGGATTCGTCGGCGAAGAAATGCCCCAGGCGTACGAGCACATCGCGCAGGTCGCGATGCTGGTTAAAGACGGTGATGACGCCGGATCCCAGGGGCAGGCCCGCGGCGCGCAGATCTTCAAACGTGAGGCGCACGCTGAGGTGCTGCGGGGTGGCAAAAGCCCCGGCTGCGCCGCCGAACAGGGCAGCTTTTAGCGCGCCGCCGCGCACGCCGCCCGCCAGGTCGTTGAGCAAATGGTCAAAAGTGACCCCGAAAGGCACTTCGTACAGTCCCGGGCGCACCACATCTCCCGAAAGGCAGAAGAGCTTGGGTCCGGGGGATTTTTCGGTGCCCAATTGGCGGTATTGGGCCGCGCCGTGGGTGAGGATGTAGGGCAGGTTAGCCAGGGTCTCGACGTTGTTGATGACCGTAGGCCGCCCAAACAGGCCGTGGGTGGTGGGGAAGGGAGGCTTAATGCGGGGAAAGCCGCGCTTACCCTCGATGGATTCAAACAGGGCGGTTTCTTCACCGCAGATATAGGCTCCCGCGCCGCGGCGGATTTCCAGGTCAAAGTGGAAGGGGGAGCCGAGGATGGCATCGCCCAAGATTCCGGCCTGGCGGGCTTCTTCGACCGCATGGGCAACGATTTCCATCTGTGCGGTGTATTCGCCGCGGATATACCAATACCCATGCGAGGCGCCGACGGCGTAGGCGCAGATGAGCAGGCCTTCGAGGATGCGGTGGGGGTCATTTTCCATCAGCACGCGGTCTTTGAAGGTGCCAGGTTCGGCTTCATCGGCGTTGCAGACCACATATTTGGGATCGCCGGAGACGTTGGCGGCCCCTTCCCACTTAAGACCGGTGGGGAAAGCTGCGCCGCCGCGCCCCACCAAACCCGACGCCTTGACCTCGGCGATGACCTCGGCGGGGGAGCTTTGCAGGGCTCGGCGCAGACCGGCATACCCACCGGATTGGATGTACTCTTCCAGGGTGGTGGGGCGATTCTTGCCACAATTGGCGGTGAGGATGGAGACATCGCCGCCCACAAGGGTGCGGGGACGGGGCAGGCGGCCGCGCACCAGGTCTTCCCATGAGCGGCGGTCGGCCTGGGCCACCTGGGACCCTTGCACCAGCAGAGCGGGGGCGTGTTCGCACAGACCCAGGCAGGGGGCGCGTTCTACGGTGACAGATGCGCCGGTGGGGGTGTCGAGATTCAGTTCAACGCGGCTGGCAAGCTGCTTAAACAGCGCATCGGCCCCGGCCATGCCGCAGGCGGGGTCGTTGCAGACGTGCAGGACGGTTTTGGCCACCGGTTGGGGGTAGAACATGGCGTAGAACTCGATGACGCCGTGCACATCGGCCAGGGGAACATGTAAGGCACGGGCAACAGCAGCCGCTACTGGCTCTGGCAGATACCCATAAAGGTTTTGAGCGGCGTGTAGGGCGGGGAGAAGGGCGGTGCGGCCTTGAGGGCCGTAGGTTTGAAGAACAGGCTCCAGAAGGGTCAGGTCTATCTCGTTCATACACGCTCCGTGGCAGGTCTAGAAAGGGGGCAACCCGTGGACGAGGTGCGACGGCCATTTTGCCTGGCGGGGCAGGTAAAATGGAGTATTCATATAATAAAAGTGTACCATAAAGCGGGAACGAAAGCGATGAATCGGGTAGAATAAAGGTATCTGCGAGGCGCAGCGCGCCGATGAAAGGATGAAGGTTGCCAACATGAACGACCGGTTGCGAACCAGCGCGGTGATTCAGGCGGGGGGGGAATCACGGCGGATGGGGCAGAATAAGGCATTGATGGAATTTTGCGGCCAGCCGCTGATTGCACGAGTGGCGGCGCGGGTTCA
The DNA here is from genome assembly GCA_029975215.1 of Levilinea sp. Taxonomy (GTDB): domain Bacteria; phylum Chloroflexota; class Anaerolineae; order Anaerolineales; family Anaerolineaceae; genus Levilinea. The sequence goes on along the minus strand of JARKPO010000053.1, from coordinate 68,711 downwards.
CCCGGCTGCGGATGAGACTCTGGTGACCACGCAGGAGCCAGAGCTGTACGCTTTCTTGGGGCTGCCGCTGTTTGCGGATATTTTCCCCGGCAAAGGGGCTTTGGGGGGCTTGTATACGGCGCTGGCGGCGGCGCGAGGGGAACGGGTGCTGGTGGTGGGCTGCGACATGCCCTTTGTCAGCTGCGCCATGCTCTTGCGCATGTTGGCAGTGATGGATGCCGAGGGGGCGGATGTGGTCATCCCGGAGACGGAGAACGGACTGGAGCCGCTGCATGCGGCGTACCGCCGAGCAACCTGCCTTCCGGCGGTGGAACGGGCGCTGGCGCGCGAACAGCGGCGCATGATCGCCTGGTTTCCAGAGGTGCGTGTGCGGGTGTTTGGGCGAAATGAGGTGGCTGCGGCGGATCCCCAGGGATGGACATTTTTAAATGTAAATACCCCTGAAGAATTTGCTCAGGCTCAGGCACAGGCGCTTCAGTTGGACGGCTGTTCGGAAGATACAGAATCGGCCAGCGAGAAACAGGGCAGGCCGCATAAACGCTCAGGGTGCGTGTAGACGTTAAAACGGTTGCCGCGCACATAGCCGATGAGGGTCAGCCCCATCTCTTCGGCCATCTCGATGGATAGGGTCGTGGGGGAGGTGCGCGAAGCCACCGCTAAGGCTCCCAACCGGGCGGATTTGCGCAGCATTTCGGAGCTGATGCGGCCGGTGGTGATCACCAGTGTGGGGGTGAAGGTTTCTTTTTGCAGCAGATACAGGCCGGTCAGCTTGTCCACGGTGTTGTGGCGGCCAATATCTTCGGCCAACAGACGCACGTTTTGTCCGTCAGAGAGGGCAGAACAGTGCACCCCGCGCGATTCGCGGTACAGCGACTGCGACACGGCCAGTTGTTCCATGCTCGCTAAAACGGCTTGGGGGGTGAGACTGGGGCTGGTTTCCGTTCTGCGCGCGGCGCCTGGGTTTTGAGGGTTGGGGCTGCTGACCCCGCCGGTACAGCCCGAGGTGCGCTGCCAATGGGCGGGCTTTTTAACGGGGATGGAAGTCCACACGTCAATGTTGGTGCCGTTTTCACACACGCGCACATCGGCAATATCGCTGCTGGATTGGATGAAACCTTCGTTGTATAAGAACCCCACTGCCAGGGCCTCTAACTGGAGGGGGGTACACATGAAGGTAATCCAGACTTCGGCGTTCACCGTCAGCGAGACGGGGACTTCGGCGATGACAGAATTTTCTTGTGCATCCCAGGCGCCATCCAGATATCTCCAAAAGGCGGCGTGACGGGCATTCTCAGACATGGGCTTCTCCAACCAGCGATTTCTATCCGTAATAATCCACCTCATTATATCCGAAAAAAGCCCCGCGGCAAGACTAGTGTCGAACTTTTGACGGTGGGAAAGAAGGCTGATTTCGGCGGTGATTCAAGGTACAATTTGGGCATGAAACGAATCGGGATGATGCTGTGGATGGTGAGCTTGTTCCTGTCGGGCTGCGGTCTGCTGCCGCAGACGTTATATCAGACGGAAGATAAACTGGAGGCGGCGGCCCGGACCGCAGAGTTTCAACTGCCGCCCCCGCCCACGCAGGAACCGCCGCCCGCGCCCGACACCAAACCAGCGGCAAGTGAGCCGGCCGCGGCAGAAGGGCCCTGCCACCGCGCTGCGGCGGGACGGCCGATTGACGTGACCATTCCGGACGGCACGGTGCTGCACGAAGGGGAAGGATTTACCAAAACCTGGAGGCTGGTGAACCAGGGAAGCTGTGCCTGGGATGAAACCTATGAGCTGGTGTGGTTTTCGGGAGAGACCTTTGGCGCGCCGGAGCGTATCCCCTTGCGGGGCGAGGTGGCGGCGGGCGAGAGCGTGGATATTTCGGTGGAGATGACCGCGCCCCAAGGGCCGGCGATGTATCAGGGCAATTGGATTTTGCAGGCTCCTGACGGCAGCTTTTTTGGCATTGGTCCCAACGGCAAATCCCCGTTTTGGGTTCGGGTCGAAGTGATCAAAAATGATGCTGCTGTGCTGAGCATCTCCCCCACCGCAGCCGCGCAGGTGAATATCCTGGTGGCGGGCGAGGCGACCCTGTTTCTGCAGGACGACCTGGACCTGGATCAGGGCCAGATCAACGCCGAAATGGGGGGGGAGATGCGCTTTATGCTGGCAGATACAGGAGCGGCCCAGCTTGAGTTGGGACGCAACACACGCATGGCAGTCTTTGGCGCGCGTGAGCCGCAAATAGCTGACTGCCAGGCCATCCCTTTGGGGGACGAACCTGTTTTGCTGGAAAGTTTGCGGGACGGGGTCTACGTGTGTTACGCCACGAACCGCGGGTTATACGGCTTCTTACAATTGGGACAGATCGATCTGGAAGAATATGTCCTCAATGTCGAATATGTGACCTGGACAGGTCCATGAATCATGATACAGGCGCACAGCCTGAGAAACGGAGAATGGCTGAATGGATTTAGACCAGTTAGATCGCATGCGGGCGCTGGACACGGAAGGGATGTACACCTATATTGACCAGCTGCCCGAACAATTGCGGCAGGCCTGGGAATTGGGGCTGAGATTGCCCCTGGAAAGGATGGATGGCGTTCGCCAGGTGGTCATCGCCGGAATGGGCGGATCGGCTATCGGCGGCGATTTGGTGATGGCGTTTGGAGCTGATGCTTTGCGTGTGCCGGTGGTGCTGCACCGCAACTACGGGCTGCCGGGCTGGGCGCGCGGCTCAGAGACCCTGGTGATTTGCTCATCCCACTCTGGACAGACGGAAGAGACCCTGGAGGCGTTTGAGGCGGCGCGCGCAGCGGGCTGCCGCATTTTGAGCCTGAGCACGGGCGGGGCATTGCAGGCGCGGGCGGCCGAAGCAGGCCTGCCTTCCTGGACGTTTGAACATGCGGGGCAGCCCCGTTCGGCGGTGGGTTTTTCCTTTGGTTTGCTGCTGGCGGCCTTTTTTCGATTGGGGCTGCTGCCCGACCCCAGCGCCGAGCTGACTGCAGCGGTGCAGGCGATGGAAGCGCAGCGAGAGAATTTGCGTATGGAATCTCCCACGCACCAAAATTCGGCCAAACGCACAGCAGGGCAGCTGGTGGGGCGCATTCCGGTGATCTTGGGCGCAGACGCGCTGGCCCCCGTGGCGCGGCGCTGGAAGGGCCAGGTGAGCGAGCTGGCTAAAGCCTGGGGTCAATTTGAGGAACTGCCCGAGGCGGATCACAACACTCTGGCGGGACTGGTGAACCCCGAAGATGCGCTCAGCCGCCTGGCGGTGCTGTTTTTACAGGGCGAAAGCGTTCACCCTCGCAACCAGAAACGCCTGCTGTTAACGCGTCAGATGATGACGGCTGAGGGGCTGTTCACCGACAGCTACCAGGCTCAGGGAACAGGCAAGCTGGCCCAGCAGTGGACAGCGCTGCAGTTTGGCGATTACGCCATGTTTTATCTGGCGGCGGCTTACGGCATGGACCCCACGCCGGTGGAGGCGCTGGTACAGTTAAAAGCGGCCATGAAAGCTGGCCGCTGATCACAGTTTAACGCACAACCGCCGTCCCAGGATTGATCGGACGGCGGTTTTTTTATAGCTGAGTCTTAGAACAATATGGAGGCCAGTTCTGCGCGGTAACGGCGGGCCTGATCGCTTTCATAGCCGAGGATTTCCAGAATCCCCACCACCAGTTGACGGGCGCGGTCTTCTTTGTAGTGACGGTCCTGGCGCAGGATGTCGAGCAGACCGTCGAGAGCGGGGTACAACTTGCCCAGGCTGAGGAGATGGACGCAGTTTTGGAAGGCAGCTTCCAGGTCGCTGAGCGGAGCCTGGTCTTTGGCGGCTTTTTGCACCTCTTTGATCAAAGGCCACAGGTGCTCGGCCTGGCGAAATTCACGGCTGAGGGGAATATGCTGGAGCACGGTTTCAGCTCGGGCAGTTTTTCCCTGAGCCAGGAGGGCTTTGGCCAGCCCCAGCAGGGCGGCGGGCTGGTCGGGGATGGTTTCCAGATATTGCTGGTAGGCCTTTTCGGCAGCCTCCCATTTTTCATAGAAGAGCAGGCTGGCGGCTTTTTCCAGCAGCAAATTGGTGGGGCTGGGCGGGGTGATTTTGCTGAGGAATTCGCGCAGGCGGGCTTCGGGCAGTAGGCCGGAAAATTCAGAAACCACCTGTCCGCCGGAAAAGGCTTTGACGGTGGGCAGGGTGCGCACGCCGTACAGAGCGATGAGGTTGGGGTTGGCGTCGGCATCCAGGCGGGCCAGGCGAAACGCCCCACCGGCTTCGACGGCGAGCTGTTCGAGCATGGGGGAAAGGGTCTTGCAGGGGCGGCACCAATCGGCCCAAAAATCCACGACGACGGGGATATTTTGGGAGTAGGTGACGACGTCATATTCAAAATTCAGTTCGTTGACATCCACGATAAAGTCAGGCGTTGGCATAGTTCACTCGTTGCCCTCATCGCTGGGGGGCGCAGCGGGTTGGTCTACGCGGACGACTTCGCCGTGCAGGTTGATGACGATGCGGAAGCCAAGCATGCCCAAATAGGCGCGGCCCTCTTCGGGGATGCCTTGTTCGAGGAGCTTATCAAACTGCTGATCCAGGGTGGTCAATTGGTTCAGGAGCATGGCGCGGGAGAAGATATCATCCTGCCCCAGCATTTTGGCGGTTTGGTCGGCGATGGCTTCTTTGTTTTCTTCCACCTGGCTGGTAAGCAGTTCCAGAACCTGACGGTCCACCTGCTCGGAGGGGATATGGCGGCGAAAACCAGCATCATTGACCACGTAGCACGGCTCGGCGCCGACGTAGGTGACTTCGACGGGCTGATCGTACTCATCCACAATGAGGCCAGCAAACATAGGTCGCGGCATGGTACTCTCCTTGGGGTTATTATACTGCGAGCCGTGGTAGGTTTTCAAAAGAATTGTATTAACTTTTCGTTGGAATGGGGCCAGGTGATGAGATGCGGGGAGGGGGCCGTCCTGCCTGTTGGATGAAGCGGGATGCACCAATCTACCTTTGCGTTCTTTGCGCCTTTGCGGTTCAAAGACACGTTTTTACCGCGAAGAAACGAAGGGCGCCAAGATGACGGCGGCCGGTGGGGGACTAATCCATCACATCCACGGCGGTACCGTCTTCGGCGGCCCAGGTCTGCTCGCCCTTGGGAACTTCGGGCATCGTCCAGCGGTAAATCCAATGGGAGGCGCGGGACGAGACGTTGATGCATCCGTGGCTGCGCGGTTTGCCAAAATCGTTATGCCAGAAGGTGCCGTGAATGGCGACGCCCGACTTGGTTAGATACGACACCCAGGGGACGCCGGGCAAATCGTAACTGTTGGGGGCAGCGGCATCCCCGGCAGCCATGTGGCGCGAGGGGCGCTTGCGGTTGGTGATGTAGCGGCCCTTGCGGGTGGTGAAATCGCCGTCGCGAAAGCGCGCGCCGGTGGCTGTTCGCGACATGAATACGGCCTTCCCGCCCTCGTAGGCGATGAGCACCTGTTCGTCCAGGTGAACCTCAATGCGTTTTTCTTCGGGGGGTACGTGGGGTGAGAGCGGTGAAAGCTGTTCGGCAGAGAGCGGCCGCAGGTGGCGGGCGTCGACATAATAGGTGTAGCCCCATTTATCATCCGGCACGTGATACCAGACCTGATCGCGGCTGTCCACGCTGACGCCGGTGACCCAATGCGTGGTGGAGTAATAAAAGCGGTAGGCGATGGAGGTGGGACGGCGGTAATGCCACACGGCGTCGGTGTAGGGCACGCAGATCTCGCCCAGAAAACCTTTTTCCGGAATTTTGCGCAGGGGCGACACGGGGCTGATTTCGACAGGCTGCACGCTGCCGGAATGCACCCAACCTTCATTATTAATTTGGTACCAGATGCGGTTGTAGGCCGGTTCCTTGTCGCCGATGGTGATGGCGGTGATGGGCACAATGCGGTCGAAGTGGAAGACCTTAATGAAGGTGCTGGAAAAAGATGGACTGGCGTACAGCGAGGCCTGATTGTTGAGGATGCGTCCCTGGCGCTCCTGGGTAGGGTCCAAAAAAGCGGCCTGGGGGGTGGGGGCTTCCAGCAGAGGCAGCATAAAGAAGCCTGCCAGGGATCGAGCAGCCAGGCGGATAAATTCCCGACGGGAATAGCGTTTCAGATCTGAGGGGTAGAGCGTATCCATCAGTAATGAACGTTCACCGTTGTTCCCACAGAGGCCCAGTCAAAGAGCCAACCAGCGTCATCCGTTTGCAGGTTCACACAGCCGTGGCTCATGGGCACGCCGAAATTGTTATGCCAGTAGGTGCCGTGCAGGCCGTATCCTTGGTAAAAATACATGACATAGGGCACGTTAGGGAGGTAGTAACCCGGGCCCGACATATCCGCGTAGCGGTATTTGACATAAACGGCATATTGCCCGGTGATGGTGGGGTGTTCCCAGGTGCCGGTGGAGACGATAAAGGTGTTGACAGCCGCGTCCCCTTCGTAGGCAGTCAGGGTTTGGGTGGTGAGGTTGACATCCATCCAGCGCCCCTCAAAGCTGACCGGCGGCGGCTCGTAGGCGGGTTCTTCCTCATAGACCGCTTCGGTGGGCAGTACTTCAATGGGCGGCGAAGTGGGGGTGCGGGTGGGTTTGCGCGTGGGCGTGCGGGTGGGTTTGGGTGTGCGGGTGGGCAGGGGGGTGGCTGTGGCGGTGAAGGTGGCTGTGGGGGTGGGCGTGTTGGTGGCGGTGAGGGTGGGCTTCAGCAGGGGAATATCGCGGAGTGCATCGTGATTTCCCGCCAGAACCACCCATTGATTGTTCCAGACCAGCCAGGTGAAACCTGCCAAACAGAGGAAGATCACAGCCGCAAGCCAGGGAGCAGCGGCCAGCAAAGGGTTGGCTTTTTGGCGCGGGGGCGGGGCGGAACCGCGGCGCACGGCCACAGGCGAAGTGCGGTCGGGGGACATGACCGGCGCGCTGGGGCGGGCAGTGACGTTGACCTGACGGGTGGCAGCGGGGTCGGGCGCGGGCGGGGTAAGCTTGCTTTGGGCTTCGCGTTGACGGCGGACGGCCCAATGCATGCCTTTGCGCGCGCGTTGGCTGGTGGGGTTTACCTCCAGCGCACGCTTGAGAAATTCGATGCTATCTTGAGGGGCGGCCACTGCCGCTAAGATGAGCCAGGGTTCTTCCAGGTGAGGGGCCAGGCGAGCGGCTTCTTCGGCCCAGCGGTGCGCCGACGCGCTGTCGCGATGGGAAAGAGCCTGGCGGGCTTGATGCAGCGCCTGTAGGGCGGCTGGCTCAACAGCCTGGTTCATGGGGCGGGGGTTTCCTCTTCATTGGGCGTGTCTAAGGTTTCGTTGTTCACGTAGCAGATGATCCCATTCGCCACACCGCGCGCCACTAGCTCCGGCTGTTGGGTGAGGATTTCTCGATCCAGGTTGAGGAAACCAGTTTCAATGATGGCGGCGGTGGTGTCCGTGTGGATTTCATTAAACATGTGGTATTCCGTCATGTCATTGGTGATGGTGTTGACGTGAAACTTGAGGTTGGTGAGGGCCTGATAACGCTGGACGAGGCAGCTTTCCAGACGCTTGGCTTTTTCGGGGTAGGCGGAGTACATGGCTGCAGCCACTTTGAAGCCCGTGGCTTCATCGTTAACGTACACACAAGAGTCATTGTGAATGGACACCAACGCGGCGGCGCGGTATTGCACCAGCTTGGGATCGCGTTCTTTGAACAAGTCCACGTCATAGCCTGCCTGAATCAGGTAGTCGCGCACGTAGGTGGCGATTTTCAGGTTGACATCCAATTCTGTCAGGCCATCATCACACACTGCGCCCACGTCGTTGCCCCAGTGGCCGGCAACAATGCCGATGCGGGGACGGGAGGAGGGGGTGAGGGTATTGAGCGGGGCGCTGGGAGTGGGGGTGAAGCCGCCGCTTTGCACGGCCAGAAGCATTTCATTGAGGAGTTGATCGGAAAAAAGGTTGCTAGGCGTCCACATGGTGAGCAGCGTGGCCATGATGAAGGCGACCGTCAGCACCGATTGCAGCGCGTTTAAAGCGCTGTAGGGGGCTGTGCGGGCGGGACGCGAGGCGGGGCGGGAAGGAATCGAATTATTCATACTGATGATAGTACTCAATTTGAGGAATTCCGGCAAGCCTTTTTTCGGATATACGCGCGACTTGACTCGGGGTTAAGGAGCGTTGTATAAATGGATTAACTTTAGAAAGGTGTGAGGCATTGAAAACAGGATGAGTGTAGGCGGTGAAGACCTGCGCAGCGCCATGCGGCGCTGGACCACAGGGGTGGCCATTTTGACCAGCCAACTGGACGGCGTGCGGCACGGCATGACGGTGAACTCTTTTACTTCGGTATCGCTGTTCCCGCCGCGGGTGGCGGTGACCCTGGCGCGACGAACGCGCACCTTCCGTTTGGTGGAAGAGAGCGGAATTTTCGCCGTCACCATTTTGCGGGAGGATCAGTTGGAAGCGGCGGAGCGTTTTGCGGGGCGCATCCCTGAAGATGGAGACCGCTTCGCGGGTTTGGATTGGACGGAGGCGGCCAGCCGTGCGCCGTTTTTGGCGGGCGGGCTGGCCTTTTTGGACTGCAAAGTGGTGCACCGTTACGACATGGCCGAATCGACCCTGTTGGTGGGCGAAGTGCTTCAGGCTCAACTGGGTGATGAGGGGCGGCCTTTGGTGTATTTGGGACGGAAGTTTCATACGATTGGATGATGACCTCAACGGCTCTGACTCTGGAAGATCGCCGCACCCTGCTGCGGCTGGCACGCGAAACGGTGGCGCGGACGGCGCGCCAACAGACGATGAACGTGCGGGTAGAGGACTATTCGCCCGCGCTGCAGGCCTGGGGAGCGTCTTTTGTGACCCTGACCACGGCGGATGGGGATCTGCGCGGGTGCATTGGCGCGTTGGAAGCCTACCAGCCATTGGTGCAAGATGTGTGCGAGCACGCTGCAGCGGCCGCCAGCGAAGATTACCGCTTTTACCCCGTGCGGCCTGAGGAAGTGGACGGACTTCAGATTGAGATTTCGATCCTGACCCCGCCGCAAATATTGGAATACAGCGATGGGGACGACTTGGCCGCGCGGCTGCGCCCCGGGGTGGATGGGGTCATCCTATGGGATGGGGGACGGCGGGCGACGTTTTTGCCGCAGGTATGGGAAAAGCTGCCTGACCCAGCGGAGTTTTTGTCCCATTTGTGCATGAAAATGGGCGCACCCGCAGACACCTGGCGGCGGCGCAAGCTGCGCGTGGGGGTGTATCAGGTGGATGAATTTCACGAAGGTCAAATCTAAGCTGGAATAAGGAAAAAAGGGAGCGCTTTCCGGCACAGCACCGGAAAGCGCTTATTTAAGGGCGTCCCTGCTTCTCCAGGAAACAGGTGAAGGGAAAACAGGCTTAGAGAATGCCTGTGGCCTGTTTATAGGCCTGACCTTGCAGATGGGCGGTGATGGTGGTGGCGTAGACGGCGGTAAGGAAGACGCCGATCGCGCAGGCGATGGAGCCCAGCGGGGCAATGAAGCCGCCGATGAGGCTGCCCAGCAGCACCAGCAGGTAGGCCACGGGGGCTTTCTTTACCAGACCGAAGACTTCGCCAAAGCGCAGACCGTCGCTGATGTTACCCTTGGCGGCCAGGTTGCCGAAAGCGGCCGGGATGAGGAAGGCCATGAGAAGGCCGTAGATGAGGGCCAAACCACCGCAGCACACAGAAACGGCGATCAAGACGATGCTCAGGGTCTCCTGGTCCAGCTCAACGGCGGCGCCAATGGGCGCAACCAATTGGATGGGCAGGACAAAGAGGATCATCGGCAGGCTGTAGACAAAGCTGACGATGAAGGCCTTGAAGCCTTTGCCGAGGAAACCGCCGAAGTCAATCCCAGGGAGCAGGTCGGGGTCATTGGTGATGACGCGCCGGGTGATTTCCAGGCCCCATCCTATAACATAGAATTGACCGATGACCGGGATGAGGGAGATGAGAGCAGTGAGGGCGACTTTTTTGAACCACTCCGGGTCTTTGAAGACATACGAAAAAGCCTGACCGAATTCCATGCCTGTCCTCCTTATCTATGAACCGTGACTGCGGTTTAACACGCTTACAACATTGAGAATACTATACATAGGTTTACGGCGGGGCGCAAGCGCAAACCCCGCCGTTTCTGTTTTTGGAGGGGCTTTAGAGCCAGCCCTGCTTTTTCATCAGGTCTGTGAGGACGGGGATGACCACATATTCGCCGTTGTTGGCTTTAACAGCGAAGTAGATGCTGCCGATCAGCCAGAGAATACCGCAAAAGCCAACGGTGAGGAGGGAGATGACCAGGCCAACCACACCCCATCCCAGAGCCTGAATGTAATGATAGCGAATGAAGGGGCTTTCAGCTTTTTCTTTGACGAAGAGCATGATGATCAACGAGACCCAAGGGGCGAGGAGATAGGACAGGATGGCCCAAAGTTTATCATCACTGGTGGGCTGAACGGTAGACGGCTGTTCGGACATAATGGATTCTCCTTAGGTATTGCAGGTTTAGGAATTACACAATTGAATGGCCAGATTATAGCATAATCTGGATAAATATTATCAATAGGACAGAGGCCGCGCGCTTTTAGAGGTGGAGGTATTGATCCACTTTGAGGACAAAGATGACCCCACGGCGGTTGGCAGGCTCGTTGGATTTGCCGCTGGTGGTGCGGATGATGTGGAGGGCCTGCTCCACCTGTTCATCTTCCAGCCCGATCAAAAGGGTGGAATGGCCGCGGCGCAGGAAACCGCCGGTGGAGGCAATGGTGGTAACGCGCAGTTCTGCGCTCGTGAGGGCGCTGGAGATGGCTTCAGTATCCGAATCCGGGACGATGGTAATTATGAGCTTCATGGCTAGAACTCCTCAAAATGTTCGATATCCAAACCAAAAATCGTGGCCCCGCCGATGGTGATGGGGGTAGGGGTGGGCAGGGGCAGGGGGGCGCTTTCCAACGGCACGGCGATATACTCCACCCGCTGGCGGCAGGTGCTGGAGAGAATATCCACGGCTTCTTGTTGGCGATCTTTGGGGAGAACAATTAGAAGGGTAGCATTGCGGCGGCCTAAAAAACCACCGACACTAGGGAGACGTTCGGCGACCAAGCCTGCTTGTTCCAGGCTGTTGTGCGCGTTTTCAATATCCTGGGCCTGAACCACGGCGATGAGCATTAAGTGAGGATCCTTCGTGTACATCAGGGCAAGTTCCTCCTTTCTTCAAGATTGGGAGACTGCTGTTCTTCATCATCCAGTTGGACACGGTGTGAGCCAGGGTCTTGGATGGTGATGGATTCACCAGTGGCAAAACGAACCACAGTTTCCCTGGATTGACAGGATATCAATGTTTGATGATATTTTACCGTAACTGGAGCAAAAAATCGATTAAAACCGTGCACAATTACCCCGTTTTTGATAAATTGGTGAACGCCCGCCAGGCGCAGGAAGAGGTGAACGGGGGGAAGGCCGCGCAGGGGGTTCATTTCACCCAGGCAGGGCTGGCCAGGGGCCGCGGGGTAAATCTCGCGGAAGGTGCCGCCCGCGCGTAAGGCGGCGGAAATGCCGTTCATCAGGCGGGTGAGAATTTCTGCGGCCAGATCATCATAACCATATTGGAGCAGACCGTCCACGATGAGGGCGTTCCACAGGGGTGACACCCCACAGGCACGGCTGGGCGCTGGCGGACAGCGGTCTGGGGGGGCCAACACCAGGCCAAAGGGCTGCAGGTACCGCGGGATAAGGGTGGATTCCACCAATTCGCGGGCGCGGTGCGGCGAGGGGATGCCCGCCCACAGGGGCAGCAGCAGGCTGAGATCGTCCTGTAACGTGTCGGGGGCTTCCAGGCGGCCGGTGGTTTGAGGGGAGATGTTTTTGACCGTCAGGGTATGCAGTTTTTTATAGACTTTTTCTGAGGTCCAGCGGGCGTGACCGTGGTTCCAGATAAACTGCACCGAACTGATCTGTTCGCTGAGCGGGCCGTCTTCACCTTCACCTTCCAGGGTCAGCAGCACCGGCTGGGTGATCTCTTGGGGGGTGTAAAGGTGCAGATGCAGGCGGGTAGGCTGCTTGAAAGACTTGCGCAGACGGTGGAGACCGCTGCCCTGAAAGGTGAACAGCAGCCGTACGGGGCGGGTGGTGTGGGTGAGGGCGTCGCGGTAGCGGTAGGTGCGGGCTTTGGCATCCCAGGTGGATTCCACCGCCTGCCGCAGGGTGTTCAGGCGCGGTTGAAGGGCGGCCTGATCCTCTGCATACCCCAGCAAGGCGGCAATCCGGTCGAGAGATTGGCCTTCGCGGTACAACATGGCAGCCAGAGAGGGACATTCCAGGCGAGCAGGGGGCACGCCCTGGGCGTGAGGGTTCCAGCGGTCGTAGAGGGGCGAATCTTCCAGGCCAGTTTGCAGGGGATGATCCCACTCCGGCCAACCGTCCTGATCGCGGTCGCGGTCGGGGGCAAACCAGCGTAGGAAAAAGCGGCGCAGCTTAGGGTACAGCGGCTCCAGCCAGGCCAGGTCGGGCTGCTGGCGGTGCAGTTCCAGGGCCAGGACGGAGAGCAGGGGCTGCGACAAATGGCGTGAGCGCTGCCCGGCCAGGCCGGGTTTCCAATCAATAAAGCCGTCCTCCTGCTGCACGGCGAGGAAATTGAGGAGGAGGCCGCGGGCCAAATCCACCCCGCCAGGGCCCAGCAGGGCGGCCAGGTAGGCCGAATCCAGGCTGGGCTGTCCGTTCCACTGGTGGTCGTAGTCGCTGCCGTCGCCGCGCAAGGAATGGCCCTGGTCGGGGCGGCGGCTGAGCACAGCGGAGGGATGGGGCAGGCGGGACGAGGCGGGGAAGAACAGGGCGGGGGCGATCTGTTGGCTGAGAGCCAGGGCGGCGTCCCAATCGGGATTGCCGGTACGGATGGAGACGGTTTGGGCAGAGTGGAGCAGCTCAGCGCGGGCGGTTTCGGCCTCCCAAAGGCTGCCGGCGGCGCGGGCGGCTTCGAAAGACGCTTGCGGGTCGGCCAGGGCGGCCAACGCCCAGACGCAGCTGTGTTCGACTCCGGGGGGCAGATCTATGCTGAGGGATAGGCCGGGGTAAGGCCCCTGGCTGGCGGCGGCTCCGCCCGCCAGGAAGCACACCGGCGCCAGATTGGCGGAGCGGCCTTGCAGAACGGGGGAGAGCAGGAGAGGCAGAAAGGCCATGCTTTGGCCGCCGGGGAGCGGGCTGAGCACGGCGCACCATTCCAGAGTGAAGCGTTGGGGTAGGACGGAAGGGTTCCTAAAGGTGAAGCGCCCCGCCAAGACTTGCGAGCCAGGCACGCGGATTTCAAACACGGTTTCGATGGAGGGCAGGGGCGCGAAGGCCAGGCGCACAAAGGCCGGAGATAGAAAGGTGAGGCGCGGCGGAACTGTGAAGGACTGCGGGTCCTGCACGGCAGCAGCAGGGGTGATAAAGCGTGGGAAGAGGCGCATCCAATGGGCACGCAGGCCGAAGCTGGTGTGCAGGCTGAGGGCTGGGGGGTGGCCCGCAGCGTTCAGCTCCCAGACAATATCGTTGGGATACTCGGCATGGCTCAGACGCTGGTCGGCGGCCAAAGGCACGGCAAGGGGAGGTGTTAACGGGAGGTCCAGCGGAAGCATAACAGTATTATTGTACAGCGCAAGTGAAAAAAGGCGGTAAGCAGCGGAGAACTGAATTGAAGCGGGAGCGGGGGGTTTGTGCTAGAATCGAGGAAACGGGAACGAAGCTTGCTCCTGTATCGTTAAAAGAACGGACACCCTGCGCTTGTGCGCGGCTGGTGATGAGGAGAAGAACTGAGACGCTTATGAACGAGAACTCGACCGACCCAAAAAACGCTGGTGAAGAACCGAAGAAGCCCTCCCCGGCCATTGGCGATACCCAGCCCAACCGCCCGGGTGAACGGCTGCGTCGCCTGCTTTCCGAAGCGGAGAACGCAGAAGAAGCCCTGGAGCATCTGTCGCGGCATCCCACTGGTGAGACGGACGCCACCGTGGGTTGGTACGCTGAGTTCCAGACCCAGGCCCAGGCGCTGGATCATCACCCTACTGGCACGCCGGACGCCACCGGCGGGTGGTACGCGGAACTGAAGACCCAGGCCGGTCCGGTTCAGCCCGCCAGTTCGGAGCCGCCCACGGCTCCCCCGACCAACGCTGCGGCCACGGTGGCCGCACCGGTCCGCCCGCTAGGGGCTACCCCCCCAAATGCGCAGGTGACTCCGCCCGCCCCACCCCGCAACGGCCCTGGTGTGCTGCCGCGGCGGGTGAATGAGGTGGATCCTTACGCCACCCAGGTCAGCCCAACGGCCTATGGGGCGCAGCCGCCCAGTTACCCCCCGCCGCCTCGGCCGACCCAGCCGGTTCAACCCAGCTACACGCCGCCGCCCAGTTACCCGCCGCAGCGCCCCAGCTACGGTCCGCCTGCTCAGCGTCCTCCAGCCCAGCCTCCCCGCCCGCCGCGCAAACGGCCTTCTTCTGGCGGCGGTTCCTGGCAAAAAACTTTGGGCTGTTTGGGTAAGGTATTGGTGGGCAGTTTGTTTGTGGGCGTTTTAGTGGTGATTGGCCTGCTGTCCATCGTGGTGGTGCGCTATTTCTCCATTCGCGCCACACTGCCGGATGTGAAAACGCTGCGCGAGCGGGCTTCGCAGTTTGAAACCACGCGCATTTTGGACCGCAACGGGGATGTGCTCTATGAAATTCTCGATCCCAACGCGGGGCGGCGCACGTATGTGCCGCTGGAGAAGATTTCACCGTACCTGGTGGCGGCTACCCTGGCCACTGAGGACAAGGAATTTTACAACCACCCTGGCTTTGACCCGGTGGGGATTTTGCGCGCCTTTTGGCAGAACTACACCACCGGTGAGGTGGTTTCGGGGGCTTCCACCATCACCCAGCAGCTGGCGCGCACCCTGCTGATGGATCCATCCGAGCGGTACGAGCGCACGGTGGAACGCAAGACGCGCGAGATCGTGCTGGCGGCTGAAATCACCCGTCTGTATTCCAAAGATGAGATCCTGGAACTATACTTAAATGAAAACTTCTACGGCAATATGGCCTACGGTATTCAGGCTGCGGCTGAGACCTATTTTGGCACGCAAGCGGCCAATTTGACCCTTTCTCAGTCGGCCTTCCTGGCAGGGCTGCCTCAGGCGCCGTCCGTGTACGATATTTATACCAACCGCGATCAAACCCTGCGGCGCAACAAGCAGGTGCTGGGGCTCATGTACCAGCTGAGCCTGGAAAAGAACTGCATTGATGTGTCCAACAGCGTCCAGCCGGTGTGCGTGGATGCAGCAGCGGCCACCCAGGCGGCGCGCGAGATGGACGCCTATGATTTTAAGCCGCAGCGGCAGATGATGCGTTTTCCGCATTGGGTGACCTATGTGCGCGGCCTTCTGGAAGAGCAGTACGACTCGCAGCAAATTTACCGCTCTGGCTTCACGGTGTACACCACCCTGGACCCAGAGATGCAGAAAGAAGCCGAGCGGATGGTGAAGGAACAGGTGCTGGCCCTGGCAGATCGGCGCACCACAGACGGCGCGTTGGTGGCGATAGACCCGGCTACGGGGGAAATCCTAACGATGGTCGGCTCGGCAGATTTTTATAATGAAGCCATCTCCGGGCAGGTCAACATGGCCATCAGCCCGCGCCAGCCAGGGTCTTCCATTAAGCCGCTGACCTACCTGGCTGCCTTTGAAAAGGGCTGGACCCCAGCGACTTTGATCTGGGACGTGGAAAGCGAATTTCCGCCTTCGGGACGTGAGGATGACCCGGCGCCGGTGTATAAACCGGTGAATTACGACGGGCGTTTTCACGGGCCGGTGACGGTGCGCTCGGCGTTGGCCAACAGCTACAACGTTCCAGCGGTGAAGACGCTGAACTTTGTGAGTGTGTACGATGACCCCAAAACACCCAACCCAGACGGCTTTATCAATTTTGCTCAGCGGTTGGGGATCACCACCCTGACGCGCAATGATTACGGCCTGGCGCTGACCCTGGGCGGTGGGGATGTGAGCCTGTTGGAATTGACCTCGGCTTTTGGCACGATTGCCAACGCCGGCCTGCGCGTCCCGCCGGTGGCCATCACCAAGATTTTGGATTATCAGGGCAATGTGGTGTATGAATACCGCCCGCCGCAGGGGGAACAAGTGCTGCGGCCGGAGCATGCGTATCTGATCAGCTCGATCCTTTCGGATAATGAGGCGCGCACGCCCATGTTCGGGGCCAATTCTGTGCTGAACCTGCCTTTTGAAGTGGCGGTGAAAACTGGAACCACCAACGATTTCCGCGACAACTGGACAATTGGGTACACGCCCGACCTGGTGGTGGGGGTGTGGGTGGGCAACGCAGATTATACACCGATGGAAAACACCACCGGTCTGACGGGGGCTGCCCCCATTTGGTCAGAATTTATGCAGTTTGGCATTCAGCGCTGGGCCAACGGCAACCCGACACGCTTTTCGCGGCCTCAGGGGGTGGTGGAGCGGGTGATCTGTTCGGTTTCGGGGGCTGAGCCTTCAGAATGGTGCCCGTCACAGCGCAACGAACTGTTCGCTATGGATCAGCCGCCGCTGCCCAAGGAAGAAGATCTATGGAAGCGCACCAAAATTGACACCTGGACAGAGCTGCGTGAATCGCCGTTCTGCGCGGACTACACCGATGAGAAGTTCACCATGAATGTGACCGACCCGTGGGCGATCAAGTGGCTGCGCGAGACAGACGCGGGGCGGGCCTGGGCGCAGGAGAAGGGTTTTGAAGACCCGGTGATTTTTACGCCCAAACGCGAATGTAAGGAGGGCGATCCGCGGCCAACCATCCTGTTTGCGGGTCTCAATGACGGACAGACCATCACCAGCGGGCCGCTGGATATTTACGCGGTGGTGTATGCCAGCGCGAACTTTAAGCAATTTCGCCTGGAATGGGGTGCTGGGGACGACCCCAAGGAATGGCGGGTGTTGGTGGAAGGGGTGAAGAACCAGTACAAGCAACCGGAGCGGATTTATACCTGGGCGCTGCGTAAGCCGCCCACGGGGCGGGTGACGCTGCGCATTTACATGGAAAGTACGACAGGGACCTACGCGGAACGGCGGATTCACATCAATATGCAGGTTCCTTCCATCACCCCCACGGTGACGGTGACGCGCACGGCCACGGACGAGCCGACTTTGACACCGACGCCGACCGCTACCGCCACGGTTACCGCTACGCCGCAGCCGTCGCAGACGCCCACACCCAGCGAGACGCCCACACCCTGAGGGTGATACCTTCGGCAGATTTCAGCGGGCTGGGCAGCCCTGTGCGCGGCGCAGCCCGTTTTGACTGCCCCGATGCGGGGAAGGGTCTGACCGGCGCCCGAAACAGGAGTGGTTGATACCAGAAGGAGAATGAGGATGCTTTTAGAACAAGAACGAGAAGCGATTGTGACCTTTGGCCGCAAGCTGATCACCTCCCAATTGACCACCGGGTCGGGGGGGAATTTGAGCGTGATCAACCGCGAAGCCAACTTGATCGCAATTAAACCTTCGGGAGTGGATTACTATGAGATGCAGCCGCAAGATGTGGTGGTGATGACGCCGGAGGGGCGCATTGTGGAAGGGGACAAGAAGCCCTCCAGCGAGGTGAATTTTCACCTGGGATTGCTGCAGGCTCGCCCAGAGGTCAACGCGGTGGTGCACACCCATTCCGTGTACGCCACCACCATCGCGTGCTTAAATTGGGAACTGCCCGCTGTGCATTATCTGGTGGGGTTTTCAGGAAACAAGGTGCCTCTGGCCCCCTACGCTACCTTTGGCACACAGGCGCTGGCCGACCACATTGTGGCGGCGATTGGGCAGTACAACGCCTGTTTGATGGCCAACCACGGGCTGGTGACGGTGGGCCCGAACCTGGCCACGGCCTTTGCCGCAGCGGAAGAGATTGAGCTGGTGGCGCGTATTTATTACCAGGCGCGCTGCATTGGCAACCCGGTGATCCTTTCGGATGAAGAGATGGCCGTAGTGGTTGAGAAATTTAAGACCTACGGACAGAAAAAGTAAAAAAACGCTAATCAAACATCGACATTTGCACAGCCTCTTCCCAGCCCAGCGGATCTTGATCCAGCAGGGCTGGGAAGGATTCGCGGGTGACGATTGGGGATTGCTCCAGGCGGCGCAGGTGGCGCAGCTTGAGGAAGTGCCAGCCCGCGGCGGCCTGAGCCAGGTGGGGGTTAAACTCCAGCTTGCGCAGGATGAGCAGTGCGCGGCTGGCGGGAAAGAGGAGTACATTGTGGCGGGCGGCAGGCGGGGCGAAGAGGTGGCGGCTGAGGATGCTGGAGGCGAAGGGGTAAAACGCGAATTCGGCTTGCTGGTGCTCGCTCCACAAGACAGGCGTGGAGCCGCTGACCTGATACCCCAGTCGCTGCCCCAGGCGGGTGAGCTGTTGACGGGCATGCCGCAGGCTGATCTGGCGTTCGCGCGGGGTTTCCTGGGTTTTGATCACCCAGGTTTCGGGGGCCTGGGGGGCGGGAGCAGCATAGGATTCTAAACAGGCGGTTAACCATTCATCTGAGGGGGAGAACAGCCCCGTAAAGCGCGAGGCCAGGGCGGCGCGCAGAGCTGAGAGCGTCCAGGGTTGGCCGCCGCTGAGGGCGCGGATGACTTCGCGTTCAATCTGGTCGCTGAGCGGTTCGACTTCGGGTGTGGGCGGGTCGGACAACCACCATAGGCCGCCTTCGATGATGGGGACGGCGGCGTCCGGACGGCGCAGAGGGCCGTTTTCCATTTGAAAGACAGCGCTCAGGCTGGTTTGCACCTCGGCCAGGCGGCTGGTAAGTTGTTTACGGTCAGCAGCCGCCAGCAGCCCTTCTTTTTCGAGCTTTTGCAGGGCAGCGGCGTGCAGCACGATGTAAGGGGCTGGCTCGGCGCGTTCGCGCAGGTGGGCCAGCACAGCCGTTTGCACAACGGTGCGCAGCTGGGTGGGGGCGGGGCTGCTGCCTGCCGCAGGGGCGGGCGCATCGGGCATGCACCATAGGACCGCGGCCAGATCGGCATCGGGTTCCAGGCGCAGGTCCAGGCAGGTATGGCGGCTGGAGGCGGCGGCCAGGAAGGCGGCCGAGAGGAAACCAGGAGCCAGATCGGGCAGCAGGGCAAAAAAGGGCAGTTGGGGCGGCAGGTGGGTGCTCATGGCCTGAAAAGTGCGGTGCAGGGCGGCGGCGTGCCAGGACCAATCGTAGCGGCGGCGCTCCAGGGAGGTGCGCAAAGGTTGGGTGGCTGAAGCGCCCCACAGCCAGCCCGCCCAGATGGCTGAAAAGGTCCAAAAAGCCTGGTTTGGACGCGGCAGCACGGCGGCGGCAGCTTGAAAATCAATGGGGATGGGCAGGACAGACTTGAGACGGGCGGGGACGAGGGTGATGCCGCCAGAGGGAGGCGGCAGCTCTGGCCAGCGCAGGCAGGGCACGGGGACGGCAGCAGGCCACAGATCTGGGGCAGCCTCAAGGGCAGCCCACAGGTTGACTTCGCGAAATTGGGCCGGGAGGGTGATTTGACGAGGCCGAGATCGGCTGGCAGGCACGGGCCACAGGGCCGAGGCCTGGTCGCACAGGCTGAGCAGCAGGGCGTGAAGCAGCTGGCGGCGGCGCGGGGGCAGGTTCAGCCCTTCGGCTTTGTTGATCAGAGAAAAGAGAGATACCAGCGGGCGGGGTAAATAGGTCTGCAGGGCCTCTTGGGCGGCCTCCTGCGCATTGGAATCCTCCAGATTCAGGCGCTGCACGGCGCGGGCGCGGTGGAGGGAATCGGAGCCAAGGGCGGCCAGAGTGGCCAGATCCATTTCCGATAGGGGCAGGTCGCCCAGATCGCCGCATTGTGGGCAGATGATCTGGCGAGCGGCAGGTTGGGTTTCGCCGCGCTTCCACAGATAGCTGCGCGCGGGCAGGGATAGGCCGCAGTGGGGGCACTGCGAAGCGTAAAGGGCGTTGATGTAGACTTCCATGCGCCCATCCCCGCGGCGGGCGGAGGCCAGATCGGCCAGAACGCTCTGGAATTCGGCGCGGGTGGGCGCGCTGGCCAGGGTTTCCAGCAGAAAGGCCAGCACGGGGTTATTGCACACCACCATAACACGATACCCCGCCGCGGCGGCCTCCAGGGCAAAATTGGGGGATGCGCCCAGAGGGTCGAGCACCCAGGTGCCCGGCGGCAGGTTTTCACGCAGCCAGCCGGACGCCAGTCCGGCTGGGACGGGTGGTAAGTAACGTCCCAGGGGCAGTTCCGCTAGGGGGGCGGTGGGCGGGTAATAGGATAGGGTCGTTTTCACGTTGTTAATAAGTATAGTGATTTAGTAATAAATTGCCAGACTCTGTTTACCCCGAATGGACACGGGATGGAGTGGAGAGGAAAAGACACCGCTCAGCCTTACAGGTTATTTGCAGGTGTGCTGAATCGGGGCAGAGGGTAAACATCTGGGCGCGGCAGTTGGTATAATACAGCAGAAGCCAGACTCATCTCGGAATGTATGGGAGATTTCCAGGAGCATGGCACGCTGGTGGTACCGCAGACAACTGACCGCCAACCGAAGGACCGCTGTGCTGGCAGAATGAGGCCCGCGGTGTGGAAGTCTCTTCCGCACCTGCGGGTGAATCCAGTTAACCCCATGACCAGGGTTTTTGCTGATTTTGGGGAGGCCGGTTTGGGGCCGGTGGGATTTTCTTTCTGGTGCTGTTTGGCACAGAACGTGTAAGGATCACTGTAAAAAATCAATGAATGCGCGGCAGCGAGACCGGGCCGATTTGCGAGAACACACGGCAGGCAGCCTAGCCAACAAAGGATCTTCATGAACGAAGTGCGTCCATTCTTCCGTCGTCAAACCCTAGACCGCAGTTTGATCTTGCAAGGGCTGGTTTTGGCTTACTTGCTGGCTGGGTTGGCCGCCTTTGCGCTGTATTTTGGCCAGGCGGTGCACTGGCCGGGAACAGCCGAGATACAGCCGGGGGGCAGCTTTGGACCGCCTTACCGCCTGTTTGCCTACCTGGTAGGTGTGGTCTATCTGGTGAGCGGGGCCTGGGTATTTTTGGTGCGGCGTGCGCACCCCAGCGGGCGAGCCTTTACCATGCTGGCGGTCTCCATTGCCTGGGTATGCGCTGGTTTGTTCGACGCCTACAATACCCAGCAGTGGACAGCAGGCTGGACGTTGGCCCTGGCGCTGACGGGGGCTGGCGCGGTGGATTTAATGCTGCGCTTCCCGCAGGATGACGCGGTGGTGGGACATTTCCCACCGCTGACGGTGCTGGTGTACGGGTTGGGTCTGGCGTTGGGGGCAGCGGCTTTGGCGTTGGGGGCGCAGCCCTGGCTGCGCGGCCTGGCGACGGTTTTTGCAGCACTGGGGTTGGCCGGGCTGGCGGTTTGGCTTTGGCTGCGGCGCATGCGTCTGGGCTCCACCGTGGACCGTGAACAGGTGCGGCTGATGACCTGGGCGCTGGTGATTGCCCTGGCTCCGCTGGGCATCTGGTTTGTCATCAGCCGTTTCTGGCCGCTGAATTTTTCACCATTTTTGCTGGCGCCGATGGTGGTTTTCCCGATGGTGTCCACCTATATCTTGCAGCGCTTTCGCATGCTCAACACCGATTTTATTCTCAGCCGCACGGTGCTGTACGCCACCCTGGCGGTGCTGGTGAGCATGGGCTACGCTTTGCTGGTGACAGGGCTAGGGATGATTTTCCAGCGCTGGGTGGGGAACCAGGTGCTGCTGAACGCGCTGGTGTTCTTCCTGCTGGCGCTGGCATTTAAGCCCCTGTATCAAGCGATGGAACGCTCGGTGGACACCCTGTTCTTCCGTGGGGAACAGGCGTTTCAGGAGCGGCTGCAAACTTTCAGCGGCGAACTGACCTCCACCATTGAAGTTCATCAGATCATCCGCACCCTGCGCGAGTACGTGAACCGTTCGGTGATGCCCAGCCAACTGCACCTGTTTGTGTATGACCCGCTGAGCGAAATGTATTTGGCGACGCCGGACGAAAACAACCGCAACACCAGCGATCTGCGCTTTCCGGCGCACAGCCCGCTGGTCAGCGCTTTGAACCGCAAGAAAGCCACCTTTTTCCTGAACGATCTGCGCGCCCTGCCGGTGGAACTGCGCACGGAGCAGGCGCGCTTGCAGCTTTTGCAGGCGCAGCTCTTTATCCCCTTGCCTGGGCGGCAGCGCCTGGCGGGGTGGATGGCATTGGGGGCACGGCTTTCGGGCGAGCCCTACACCTCGCGCGAGGTTAACTTCCTGGAGGCTTTAAACGACCAGGCGGCGCTGGCCATTGAACGCGCCCAGGTGGTGGCCAATATGGAAAACCGCGTGCGCGAAATGAACGTGCTGACGCGCGTGGCCCAGGGGATCAACATTACTCTGACGTTGGACGACATTCTGGAGCTGATTTACGCTCAGACCACCCAGATTTTGCGGACGGATGATTTTCATATCCTGCTGTTTGACCGTGAGAGCGGGGCTTTGGTGGAAATTTTCTGTGTGGAGAACGATGAGCGTTACCCGCAGAAAGAGAATAAACCCATTGAGGCCGGGCAGGTTTTGGAGCAGGAAATTATTCGTCAGCGGCGAGCGATTTTGACCGATGATTACGCGCGTGAATGCGGCCAGCACGGCATCAGCGTGACGCGCAAGGGCGTGTACGCCTGGATGGGGGTTCCGCTGAATGCAGGGGCTGAAACTATCGGTTCGCTGAGCCTGGCGCGTCGCGACGCGGCTGGAACCTTTACCCGCGAGCAGTTAAACCTTCTGCAGGCGATCGCTGATCAGGTGGCGGGGGCGATTGTGAAGGCGCGGCTGCTGCAGGAAACCGAGCGGCGCGCGCGGCAGCTGGCCTCGCTGAACGATGTGACCCGCCAACTGACTTCGACCCTGGAGACCGAGCCCCTGCTGCAAAACATCTTGCAGTCGGCGGTGGACATTTTGGAATGCGAGGCGGGCACGCTGTTCATGATGGATGAGCAGACGGATGAACTCGTGTTTAAGGTCACAGTGGGCCCGGTGGCCAGCGACTTGATTAACAAACGCCTGCCGCCCGGCAGCGGTGTGGTGGGCAAGGCGGTGGTCAACCGCCAGGCGGTGATTGTCAACTCGACTCAAGGATCTGAGGTGTGGGCCCCGCAGACCGACAAGCAGACCGGCTTCACCACCCGCGGCTTGCTGGCTGTGCCGCTGATGGTGAAGGATACGGTGCTGGGCGTGATTGAAGTCATCAATAAGCGCGACGGCTCGCCCTTTGACCGCGACGACCAGGATTTGCTCTCGGCCTTTGCGGCTCAGGCGGCGGTAGCTTTGGAAAACGCACGCCTTTACACGCTGACCGATCAGGCCCTGGCGGCGCGTGTGGAAGAACTTTCGATCATGCAGCGTGTGGACCGCGAACTGAACGCCAGTCTGGAACCTGGTCGAGCGATGCGCATTACCCTGGAATGGGCACTGCGCCAGTCCAAATGTGAGGCGGGGCTGGTGGGAGTGATCCATGAGGACGGCGTTCAGGTGATGGCCTCCGAAGGATATCAGGCCGAACTGGAACCCTATCAAGAGGATCTGATCCCCCTCAGCCGCTGCGCGCTGGGTGAAACTGCCGAGAGCGGTGAGGCACGTTTGCTGGCAGTGGGCAAAGATGTGGACCAGGGGCTGCTGACGGGCGGCAAGTGGATCACCCTGCTGCCGATTCGGCGGGAGACGAGCACGACCGCGATTTTGATGCTGGAAAGCCGCGAGGAGCGCGCGCTCAACCCCGACCGTCTGGGATTTTTGGAGCGTCTGTGCGATCACGCCGCCATTGCCATTTCCAACGCGCAGCTCTACGCGGCGGTGCAGGCGGCGAACGTGGCCAAGAGCGAATTTGTGTCCTTTGTGTCTCATGAGCTGAAAAACCCGATGACCTCTATCAAAGGGTACAGTGAACTGCTGGCCAAGGGGGCGGTGGGGCCGATTAATGACGCGCAGGCTAACTTCCTGGCCACGATCCGTTCCAATGTGGAGCGCATGGCCACCCTGGTGACCGATCTGGCGGATGTGTCGCGCATTGAGGCGGGGCGCTTGAAGCTGGAATTTAAGTCCACGGTACTGCGTGAAGTGGTGGACGAGGTGGCGCGCTCGCTTCAGCAGCAGATCAAGGATAAGGGGCAGGTGTTGGACATCACCATGCCGGAGGATTTACCGGCAGTATGGGGCGACCGGGTGCGGCTGCTGCAGGTGATCACCAACCTGATGAGCAACGCCTACAAATACACGCCGAACGGCGGATATGTGTACGTTTCGGCGGAGGCTTGTGAGAACCGTTGGGACCCGGAGGGCGCGCCTCAGGTGGTGCATTTCTGGGTGCGGGATACCGGTATCGGCATCAACGAAGAGGATCAGAAGAAGATCTTCCAAAAATTCTTCCGCTCCGAAGATGCCGAAACGCGCAAATCACCGGGGACAGGCTTGGGGCTGAATATCACCAAAAGCCTGGTGGAAATGCAGGGGGGGCGCATCTGGTTTGAGAGCGAATTCCGCAAGGGAACGACATTCCACTTTACCGTACCAGTGGCTGAGTAGGCCGCGGGGAGGATGGCTTGGCAAACAACGCGGCTTTGGGGATAGGTGAAGGGTTAGACGGACGTGAGGCTGGTTTAGACGCGGTTCAGAAGGCGCTGAACGCCCTGGGAACCCAACGGCCTGCGGCTGGGGTGGTGTTGTTTTCACAGGAGTTTGACGGCAGTGAGCTGGTGCATGGGGTCAGCGGGGTTTTGGGAAATATCCCCCTGTGGGGGATGGGCAGCCCGCGCATTCTGCACAGCAATCAGGATCATCCCCGGCGGGCGGCAGTTTTGCTGCTGGGCGGGGCAGAGATGCGCGCGCGCGGCATCTGGTTGGCCAATTATGGGCAGGACGGCAAGACGGCTGCGGCGCAGATTGGCATGCAGATGGCCGGTTCCAGCAGCGCAGGTCTGCTGATCGCTGCGGATGGGGTGCGGGGGGACTGCGCCGCGGTGTGCAGTGCGCTGACTGAGCTGCCTGTGGCGTTGGCGGGGGGGTTGGCGGTTCCTACCAATGGGGAGCTGTGTGAATTAATTGGCTCCGGCCAAACCGCGGGCGGGGCCTTGAGCGCGTTGGAACTGGGGGGGCGGGCGCGCCTGGGGGTGGGGATCGGCAGCGGCTGGCGAGATGTGGGTCTGAGTTTTGCGGTGGAGCGTGTGGACGGACTGCGCGTGACGCGCATGGACGGGCGCACCCCGGCGGAGGTGTATGAGGAGGTGTTTGGAGCCAGTTTGCAGGATTGGCGCACACCGCCGCTGGCAGATTTGATCCGGCTGTACCCGTTGGGTTTAGAAGAATTCCCCGGCAGCTCCGATTTAAGCATCCGCACACCGGTGCGCATGGAAGCGGACGGTGCGCTGCGTATGAACGCTCCTGTAGAAGCGGGGGTGATGGCACGGCTGATGGTGGGCGACCCGGATGCATGTGTGCGCGCGGCGCAAAGCGCGGCAGAAGAGGCCCTGACCATGTTGGGTGGGGCGGTTCCGGCGGCTGCACTGGTCTTTGCGGATGTGAGCTGGCATTATCTGTTTGAAAGCCAGTCGCCGCGCTTCTTGGAAGCCGTACAAGGGGTGGTGGGAAAGCAGATCCCACTGGTAGGCGCGTATACGTTGGGTCAGGTGGTGCGCACCCTGCCGGAAAAGCCCCCGCAGGCCCTCAACCAACAGATACAGGTGGTCTTGATCGGCATGGAAGCCGGATAGGCTCACCGAAACAAGACTGAAAATAGAACACCCCTGGATTTGGGCTTTTGGGCCCAGATCCAGGGGTGTTGATTATGGCACGGTCGGCTTAGGCTGGGATGGGCAGATTCACCTGGGGCAGGCGGTCGGGGATATTGGCGATGTCTTCTTCAGACAGGTCGTCATTTTCCAATGCACCGGAGTTGAAGGCATTGTAGGCGGCCAGGTCAAAATTGCCGTGTCCGGAGAGGTTGAAGAGGATGACGCGCTTTTCGCCCTGGGCTTTGGCCTGCAGAGCCTCGTCAATGGCGGCACGGATAGCGTGTGCCGATTCAGGCGCAGGCACCAAACCTTCGGTGTGGGCAAACAGGCGGGCGGCTTCAAAGGTTTCCAATTGGCGCACGGCTACGGCTTCTACCAGACCAGCATCTACCAACGCGGAGAGGGCGGGGGCCATGCCGTGATAGCGCAGGCCGCCGGCGTGGATGGAGGGGGGGATGAAATCGTGGCCGAGGGTGTGCATTTTCACCACCGGCGCCATGCGGGCGGTGTCGCCGTAGTCAAAGGCATAGATGCCGCGGGTGAGGGAGGGCGTGGCGGCGGGTTCGACCGCTACCAGGCGGGTACGTTGGCCGCTGCGCAGATTTTCGCGCAGGAAGGGGAAGGCGATGCCGGAGAAGTTGGAGCCGCCGCCGACACAGCCGATGACGACATCCGGATATTCATTGGCGAGGTCCATCTGCTTGAGGGATTCTTCGCCGATGACAGTCTGGTGCAGGAGGACATGGTTGAGCACGGAACCGAGGCTGTATTTTTTTGCTCCACCGGATGCCGCCGCCACTTCGACCGCCTCAGAGATGGCAATGCCCAGGGAGCCGGGGCTGTTGGGGTCGGCGGCCAGGATGCTGCGGCCCGACTGGGTGCGCTGGGTGGGGCTGGCAAAGACTTGCGCGCCGAAGGTTTCCATCAAGAAGCGGCGGTAGGGCTTTTGGTCGTACGACACCTTGACCATGTACACTTCCAAATCCAGGTTGAAGAACTGGCAGGCCATCGAGAGGGCTGAACCCCACTGCCCGGCGCCAGTTTCAGTGGTGAGGGCGCGGGTTCCGGCGGCTTTATTGTAAAAGGCCTGTGCCACGGCGGTGTTGGATTTATGGCTGCCGGAGGGGGAAGCGCCTTCGTACTTGTAGTAGATATGGGCAGGGGTGCCCAGGGCGCGCTCCAGCCGCAGGGCGCGGATCAGGGGGGTGGGCCTCCACAGGCGGTAAATCTCGCGCACGGGTTCGGGGATGTCAATATAGCGCTCGGTGCTGATCTCTTGCAAGATCAGTTCCATGGGGAAGAGCACGCTGAGGAAATCGGGGGTGACCGGTTCTAACGTTCCGGGGTGCAGAACAGGCGCCGGGACTACGGGGCTGTCGGCGTTGATGTTGTACCAGGTTTTGGGGATATCATTTTCGCTCAAGAGAAAACGGGTTTGTTCGGACATGGTGAATTCCTCCTTAAGATGATTGGGGTGGTTAGCAGAAAGCGCCGACCAGAGGCGCGATTTCAACTGGGGTGGAAAAACGATTGAACGATTGGCCTAAGGAAAGTCCCAGGCAGCGGTGGACGTTGTCGAGTGTTTCTTGGGCTACGCTGGCGGCATGCTGCGAGCCGGTTTGCAGAATATCCAACACGTCCTGGGGGTGGCGGGCCAGTTCGCTGCGGCGCTGGCGCAGGGGAGCCAGGGATTGGTTCAGCACGGCGGCGAGATGCTGCTTGACGGCCACATCTCCCACCTTACCGGCGCGGTAACTTTCTTTCAGCGCCTGCAGGGCTTCGGGCTGGGGGTCAAAGGCATCCAGATAGGTGAACACGGGGTTGCCTTCCACATGGCCGGGATCGGTGGGGCGCAGGCGGGTGGGGTCGGTGTACATTTGCATCACTTTGCGGGCGGTCTCCTCGGGGGTATCTTTGAGATAAATGGCATTGCCGTACGAATTGTGCATGGTGCGGTTATCCACACCGGGAAGGCGCGGCTGGGCGGCCAGCAGGGGGCGCGGCAGGGGAAAATCGGCGTCATAGAGCTGGTTCAGGCGGCGCGCCAGTTCGCGGGTGAGTTCCAGATGGGGCAGCTGATCTTCGCCGACGGGCACAGCCGAAGCGCGGTAGAGCAGGATGTCGGCGGCCTGCAGAACGGGATACGAGAGCAGCCCCAACGAGGGGGTCAGGCCTAATTCGCGCGTCTGCTCTTTATAGGTGGGAACGCGCTCCAGGCGGGCAACCGTGACCAACATTCCCAGCAGGGCGGCAAATTGGGCATGGGCGGGGACGGCTGACTGCAGCACGAGGGTGGCGCGGGAGGGGTCAATGCCGGCGGCGAGCCAATCCAGTACCGTGTCGAGAATGTTGGCAGAAATGCGCTGAGGGTGCTCGTAATCGGTGGTGAGCACATGCAGGTCGGCCACCAGGAAGAAGCAGGTGTGTGTGTTTTGCAGGGCGACCCAATTGTGCAGAGTTCCGACCAGGTGACCCAAATGGCGGGGGCCAGTGGGGCGGTGTCCGGTGAGGATGGTTTCAGTTGGCATGGCGTCTCCTTTTGGCAAATAAAAACAGCGTTCATCCCTGTTGGGACGAACGCTGTGTCAGGTCCGTGGTGCCACCCACATTAGGCTGTTGTGCGCCTTGTTAACAAAAAACCCCTGCGGTGATGCACCACAAGGGGGAAAAGGCCAGCCTCACTCTTTGGGGTACGGCAAACCCGAAGGTCGCGATACCCTTTGCCTGGATAACGGTGGCAGCTCCGGCGCGGGCTACTGGCTTTTGCGTTTGCCCTGCAACTCCGAGGTCCATTCCACATCACTGTACGGGCAGTCTCTCACCATTCACTGCTCTCTGTACCGCCGGGGCGATGTGTACTCGTCCTCATCACAGTCTTTCTGTATGATTTCGTATGATTATAGGCAAAACGCCGCTTCTGTCAAGAGGTGAATTACCCATTGAGGGCAGCTCAAGCGGTTTGTACAAAATGGGCGTCTTCCACCGTTTTCCAGGTTTCGCCTGCGGGGAGGCGCAGATAGGCCCCCAGCAAGGGGTGGACGGCCTGGATCTGCTCGGCGATGCGCAGCACGGCGCGGCGGATGGAGAAATGGGCGTTTTCAGCGGTGCGCAAGTTGACCAGATGGAAGGCGCTGCGCAGGTTAAATTGCAGCAGCACGCGGCGGTTAAAGGCGTTAGGGATGACGTAGGAGGCCACATGTGGGTTCCAGGCGGCCAGGTGCTCATACGCCTGGGCGGCGGCCTGCATGGCGCGGCGGTAATCTTCCTCAATTCCGGCGGCACGGATGCGGCGGGGGACGGCGTACCCCAGATGGGGGCTGAGGGGCTGGGCGGTTTGGGTCATCATGCGGTGGCGCTTCAGCTCAAAATAAGCCCCTTGATCCAGGGTTAGATCCACGGTGTAGCTGCAATACTCCAGTTCGCGCAGGGGGATGTCGTGGCGTTCCAGGCCGTCCAGCAGCAGGTGGGCCAATTCGCGGCGGCCCTTGGCGTTCAGGCTGCGCAGATGGGTCAGAATCTGGGGATAACTGTGTTGGCCAAAGCGGTAGAGGGCGGCAGCCAGCACGCGGTTTTCACCGTCGGGGTCGCTGGAGATGAGCGTGCACCAGTCGCTGGGAGGAGAATCGGGGGTGGGGATTTCGGCGGCGGCTTCGCTGAAGAATTCGGGCAGACGCTGGAGGTAGGGCTGGGCATCGGCATATTTCACCAGGGTGGGGGCCTGGGCCTGAGCCACGGCTTTCATTTCCTCCCCGGCGGCGCGCACTTCGGCCAGGGGGTGTGAAATCATTTTGCGCAAGGCATGTTCCAGGGCGCGGGCGTTGATGGTGACGCCGACATTGGCCAGGGAGGCCGCCGGTAGCAGAAAGCGGCAGACATCCACATAGGCCGAGCGCAGGCGGCGGTCCCAGGCGGCTTCTGATTCGCCAGGCTGGGGCGGGTTTTCGCTGAGGATCACTTCACGCACGGCGGGGATGGCGCGTTGGTAGGTGTCGAAAAGCAGGCGGCAGATATCTGTGTAGGTTTTCCGCAGGGGGGGCGCGCTCAGCTCTTCGGGAATGTAATAGCCGTCTGGGGTCCAGGTTTGGTAGCGGGTGGATTTTTCGGTGTAGGAGGCCAGGCGGTTGGATTCCAGCACTTCCACCGCCAGGCGGGAGATATTCTCCACGGCGATGTGCAGCACGGCATGTTCGGCGACGGAGGCGTGGCCGTACCCCACCACCCAGCGTTCGTGGAATTCGGCGCTTTTTTCGTCGGTGAGTTCGGCGGCAATTTCTTGAAAAGACAGGGGAGAGCGCGAGGTTTTGGCAAAGGCCACTGCGATGGTTTCGGGGGGCAGCTTTTGCGGGTCAAGCAGATAAACCTGGCGAGGGTTATGAGACATGAGAAAGCGTCTCCCGTGCGTGTTGGATATCCCGTTGGATCTGAGCGATGAGCTCTGCTGGGCCAGGAAAACGCTGCTCAGGGCGCAAACGGGTGATGAAATCTAATTCTACATCATCTCCGTAGATGTCGCGCTCAAAATCCAAGACGAGTGTTTCTACACGCGGGGAGGGGGCTTGTTCGAGGAAAGTGGGGCGGTAGCCGACGTTGGTGACGGAGGGGTAGCGCTGGTTTTTGAGGGTGAACCAGGTGGCATACACCCCGGCTGGGGGGAGGAGCTGTTCGGGCCAGGGGGCTATATTGGCGGTGGGGATGCCGAGGGTGCGGCCGCGGCCGTCGCCATGTACCACTGGCCCGGCGATGCGGTAGGGGCGGCCCAACAGGGCTGCAACCTGGGGCATATCCCCCTGGGCCAGCAAGGCGCGGGCGCGGCTGGAGGATATGACTTCGTTGGCGGACTGCTGGGGCGGAATGATTTCTACGCCGTAGCCCAGGGCTTCCCCCAGTTTTTGCAGGGTGAGGATGTTCCCCTGGCGGCCGCGGCCCAGGGCAAAGCCTTCACCCACCACCAGACGGCGCAGGCCGAGGGCGTGGATGAGCTGGCGCATGAAGGCTTCGGCCTCCACTTGGGCCAGGCTGGCGTTGAAGGCCAGGGTGACCAGGGCGTCAATGCCCAGGAGGGAAAGCTGTTCAGCCCGCTGCTGCGGGCTGGTGAGATAAAAGGGCGGCTGCACTTTGCCGAGGGCTACGGCAGGGTGAGGGTGAAAGGTGACTACGGCGGCAGGCAGACCGGCGGCGTGCGCACCGGCGGTTAAATGCGACAGCAGGGCCTGATGGCCGCGGTGGACGCCGTCAAAGACGCCAACCGCCACCCAGGAGGCCAGGAGACTAGGGGTTTCCAGAGAGGAATACTGCTGCATCAGACCGTGGGCGCAGGTGAGCCTGGAATGCGGGCTGCCATTTAGGAGAAAAAGACCTTACGCGGCTGCCACTCTTTGGTTTCTTCGTCGAACTCCAGCAGGGCTACCAGCTCACCTTGTTCACTGATGCCGCGGGCCATGCCTTTGGAACCTTCATCGGCGGGGATGCGGTGGCCGTGGCGGATGGTATCCATCGCTTCCTGATCCAGCTCCACCGCGGGCCAATCGGACAGGGCTTCGGCGGCGGGGATGAGGTATTGATACCAATTGCCCGATTCAAAGGCGTCGCGCAGCTTGCGCAGGGGAACCGCGTCGCGCAGGGTGAAGCGGCCGCTTTTGGTGCGGCGCAGACCCACCAGGTGTGCCCCACAGCCCAGTTTTTGACCGAGGTCGTGGGCCAGCGAGCGCACATAAGTTCCGGAGGAGCAGTACACGTCAATGACCGCTTCGGGCGGGGCCCATTCCAGCAGTTCCAGGCTGTAGACCTGAATTTTGCGCGGGGCCAGATCCACCTCTTCGCCTTCGCGGGCCATTTCGTAGGCTTTGCGGCCTTTGACTTTGATGGCCGAGTAGGGCGGGGGCACCTGTTCGATTTCACCCACGAAAGTATCGAGGACTTCCTCAAACTGCTGCTCGGTGATATCCACCGGCGAGGTCTGTACGACGCGTCCATCGGCGTCGTAGGTATCGGTGGAGGAACCTAGCTGGATGATGGCCTGATAGCGTTTGTCGGAGGCGGAGACGTATTCGCTCAGGCGCACGGCAGGGCCGATGAGTACCACTAAAACGCCGGATGCGCGCGGATCGAGGGTGCCGGTGTGGCCGGCACGGCGGATGTTGGTCCCTTTGCGGACGGCCTGGACGACATCATGTGAGGTCATGCGCACGGGTTTGTCAATGACCAGAACACCAGAGATGGCACTTTTAATGTCTACACCGTGATTGTCGCTCATTTTCCTTTCCCCTTATTCATAACCGGTTGGGTTGAATGACCGTTGAGTTTGGACAGGTATTGGTGGGTGGCTTCTAAGACTTGCTGCTGTACATATTCTAAAGATCCGCTAATTTCAGCGCCCGCTGCGGCGGCGTGCCCTCCGCCGCCAAACTGGAGCGCGACTTTTGAGATGTCAATGCCGGGGACGGCGCGCCAACTGACCTTGATTTTACCGGTTTTCTGCTCCACAAAGATCAAGGCCACATCGGCGCCTTCAACGCTGGCGATGAGGTTGATCAGGTCGGCGTCGTCATTGCCAGGGTACCCCACGCGTTTGCGGTCGGAGAGGGTGAGGACGGTCCACAGGACGCGGCCTTGCTGCTGCAGGCGGCCCAATTCCAGACCGGCGCCCCAAAAATGGGCGGCTTCCAGCGAGCGGCTGATGAGGGCCTGATGATACAGGTTGGAAAGCGGCGCGCCTTTTTCCATCAGATCAGCTGCCAGACGCAGGGTGAGGGGGGTGACGTTGGGGGTGCGGAAGCCGATGGTATCGCTGAGCAGCCCGCTGAGCAGCGCGCTGGCCACGGCGGGAGGCATGGGCAAATTCCACAGAGGCAGGCAGGCGGCCAGCAGCTCACAGGTGGCGGCGGCCTGGGGCCAGATCAGGTTGTGACGGGCAAAGCCCTGGTTCGTGGCGTGGTGATCCAGGCTGAGGTCTGGGATGCGCGTTTCCAGCACGCCGCCGGTGCGGGCCAGATCGGAGCAGTCCAGCACGGCGGTCAGGCCGGAGGTGAACGAAGCCGTGCGCACGATTTGATCGGCGCCTTCCAGATGGCGGAAGCTGTAGGGCACGCCGTCCGCCAGCACCATTTCCACGGTTTTACCCGCGGCTTGCAGCGACAGTCCTAGACCCAACAAAGAGCCTACCGCATCTCCGTCCGGGCGGACATGGGAAACGAGGGTGAAATGCGAGGCGGCGTGAATGCGCTCGCCAATCAGCGCGGCCTGCTGGGCTTGCTCAGGATTCATCGCTCGGCTTTTCCTGTGGGATGCTGGGCTCCTGGCGCAGGGAGGCCAATATGCGCTCAATGTGATCTGCCCGTTCGGGGGTGGGATCCCAATGGAAGCGCAGGCGTGGGAAGGTGCGCAGGTCAATGCGGGCGGCCAGCTGGCTGCGCAGGAAGCCGGAGGCACTTTGCAGGCCTTCCAGAACCTCTTTGCTGCGCTCGCTGCCTTCCACCGCAGACACGTAGATGTCGGCAAAGGTCAATTCACGATCCACCTTGACGTCGGTGATGGAAATTCCGCTGAGGCGGGGGTCCTGCACCTCGCGAATCAGCATTTCCGACAGGTCCTGGCGGATACGGTCGGCAATACGGGTAAGACGAACTTTAGACGGCATAACTGATTACTCCACATGCAAAACGGCGCTTAGCTGCCGAATCGCTCAATCGTATAACATTCAATTTGGTCTCCGGCCTGCATTTCATCAAAGTTGCGGAAGGAGATACCGCAGTCGTATCCCTGGCGCACTTCGCGCACGTCGTCGCGTTCGTGTTTGAGGGAAGAGATATCACCTTCAAAGATGACCTTACCGGCGCGCAGGATACGGGCTTTCCCATTGCGGCGTACTTCGCCCTGAGTGACGCGGCAGCCGGCAATGTTGCCCACTTTGGAGATGTTGAACACAGCCAAAACCTCGGCTTTGCCCAGGGGCACTTCCTTGAATTCCGGTTCCAGCATACCTTTGAGGGCTTTTTCGATATCTTCCGTCAGGCGGTAGATGATGTCGTACAGGCGGATGGAGACCCCTTCGGCTTCGGCCAGGCGGCGGGCAGCCGCATCGGCGGTGACGTTGAAACCGATGACGATGGCTTTGGAGGCGGCCGCCAGCATGACATCGCTTTCGCTGACGTTGCCGGTTTCGGCCTGGAGGATGGTGACTTTGATCTCGGACTTATTGAGGTCTTTTAACTCACTCACGATCGGTTCCAGGGAGCCTTGCACGTCGGCTTTGAGCACCAGACACAGTTCGCGGGTTTCACCGGC
Organism: Levilinea sp.; assembly: GCA_029975215.1. Lineage (GTDB taxonomy): Bacteria > Chloroflexota > Anaerolineae > Anaerolineales > Anaerolineaceae > Levilinea. The sequence goes on along the minus strand of JARKPO010000053.1, from coordinate 34,701 downwards.
CTGGTAGCGCTCAAAGAGCTGTTCGAGGGTGGCTTTTGGCGCAGCAGCCTGGCGGTTTTGGGCCTGCGTTTTGCGTTCTTCGATGACGGCGCGGGCTTCGCGGTCATTGGTGTAGACCTGGAAGATATCGCCCGCGGCGGGCACGTCGCTGAGCCCCATGACCAGAACAGGCATGGAGGGGCCGGCTTTGCGCACTTTGCGGTTGCGGTAATCAAACATGGCGCGGATGCGGCCCATCGATGTTCCGGCCACAATGATATCGCCCATTTCCAGGGAGCCATTTTGTACCAGCAGGGTGGCGACGACGCCTTTGGCTTTTTCTACCTGGGCTTCGATGACCGTGCCGAGGACTTTGCCGTTGGGGTTGGCGCGGATGTCCATGCTGTCGGAAACGAGCAGGATGGCTTCCAGCAGGTCTTCAATGCCCATTTTCTGTTTGGCCGAGACGGGCACAATCATGGTGTCGCCATCCCACTCATCGGGAACCAGGCCATTTTCAGCCAATTGGCGTTTGACAAAGTCGGGATTGGAATCGGGACGGTCGATTTTGTTGAGGGCTACAATGATAGGCACACGGGCGGCCTTGGCGTGGGCGATAGCCTCACGGGTTTGGGGCATGACACCGTCGTTGGCAGCTACCACTAAGACAACGATATCTGCACCCTGGGCGCCGCGGGCGCGCATGGCAGTGAAGGCGGCATGCCCGGGGGTATCGAGGAAGGTGATGAGCTGGTTGTGATGTTCCACCTGGTAGGCGCCGATGTGCTGGGTGATGCCGCCGGCTTCACCGCTGGCCACATTGCTGTGGCGGATCGCGTCCAACAGGGTGGTTTTGCCGTGATCCACGTGGCCGAGGATGGTGACCACCGGCGGACGTTTGACCAGGCTGCGCGGGTCTTCATTCATGATGACCTGACGCCAGAGGGGAATTTCACCGGTCTCTTTTTCTTCGACTTCTTCGAGGCTTTCGAGCGTCGCTTCAAACCCCAATTCGTTGGCGACGATGGCGGCGGTATCAAAATCCACCAGTTGATTGATGTTGGCCATGACTCCATTGGTCATCAAGATTTTGATGACCTGAATGGGACTGGCGTCCATGCGCTGACCGAGGTCGCGCACTGTGATGCTATGGGGAAGTTCGATCTTCTTCAACCCAGTCTCGCTCATAAAATACCTCCTTCATTGCACCCCATTTTGCCTGCCAGCCGGTGATTGCGAGAGCGTACTCGGGCGGCCTGGGGTCGCAGAGGTGGCGCGGGGGAGGCGCGCCATTCAGCGAGGGTCAGGGTGTCATGCTGCCGGGATTTTCAGCAGAAGACAGGCCCGAGAGGGGATCATCATCCGATTCTGGCAAGGTTTCCAGAAACGCAAGCAAAGCGGCGCGTTCCGTTTGGGAGAGTTCGACCTTGAGGGCATTCGCCAGCGGGCCTTTGAGGGCGCGCAGCCAACAAGAGCGTTGATCGTGCAGATATGCACCGCGCCCAGCCATTTTGCCTTTCGGGTCTACCTGCACGCCTTCGGGTGTGCGCACCAGGCGAATGAGGTTTCGCTTGGCTAACACAGACCGGCAGCCGACGCAGGTCCTTTGCGGAACATGTTTAACTTTCTTCAGCGTTTTCTTAGCCACAGTACGTTCGCCGCCTGGCGTTAGGCCTCCCAATCACTCCAATCTCCGTCACCGCGTTTGTGCTTCTTGCGGACGATGGTCATATCGCGGTCGGGGTCATACGAAATGACCACCTGCTTCTTCTTTTTCTTCTTCGAACCCTTCTTGTCCTTCTTGTCGCTGCTGGTGTCATCCTCTTCTTCGTCTTCGAGGATGGCCGGTTCAATCACAGGTTTGAGGGCAAAGAGTTCGTTGAAGGATACTTCCACTTCTTCCTCTTCAGGTTCGGCCGCCGCGGGTGCGGCAACTTCCACTTCGGGGGCAGCAGCTTCTTCCACCGTTTCGGCAACGGCTTCGACGGGGGCGGAAACCTGGGCAGGGGCCTCAATTTCCACCGGCGCAGCGGGTTGTTCTTCCACAGCGGGGGCTGCCGTCAGCGAGTCCATCAGGGCGTTGAGCTGCGCGATGGACTTGGCGCCCACGCCCGGCATTCGCAGGACGTTGTCGGGGTTGACTTTCAGTTCCAGGGCCAGATCGCCCACGGTGGTGTAACCGGCTTCCTGGAGCAAGTTGACCAGATGTTCGGCCAAACCGCTGTCCAGCAGGTTCTGCTGGAAGGCTTCTTCGGGGATGGAGGCGCGGGCTTCGTCCATTACGGCAGATTCCACCGCGGGTTTCACGGGCTGTCGGGCTTGGGTGGAGCGCTTTTCCACTCGGTCCACGAAGGCGGCCATCTGGTCGTATTCTTCGGGGGTCAGCGGGCGGCCTTCGGCCTTCTTGGCCAGGGAGGCCGAGATATCATCTAGGATGGATTGTTCGGCCTGGGCGATGTCTGCCAGCTCGGCTTCGTTCTGCAGGCGGTAGAGGGTGTCGCTGGCGGCTTCGCTGAGGCTCTTGATGTCAATCCGCCAGCCGGTGAGCTTGGCAGCCAGGCGCGCGTTCTGACCGTCGCGGCCGATGGCCAGGCTGAGCTGATCTTCGGGAACCACCACGGTGGCGGTTTTGCCGTTGGCCGAGCGTTCATTCAGGTACACGCCCACCACGCGCGCGGGGGAGATGGCCTTGGCGATGAAGACCGCAGCGTCGGGGTTCCATTCGATCACGTCAATTTTTTCATCGTGCAGCTCGCGCACAATGGCTTGAATGCGCACGCCGCGGATGCCCACGCAGGCGCCCACCGGGTCAATGCCCGATTGGGTGGCAGAGACGGCCACTTTGGCGCGTTCGCCAGGTTCGCGAGCGATGGAGCGAATTTCCACGATGCCGTGGTAGATTTCGGGGACTTCATTTTCTAGCAGCCGGCGCAGAAAATCGCGGTGGGTGCGCGAGAGGATGATCTGCGGGCCGCGGGGGTTGTCTTTGACCTCGGCGATGAGAGCGCGCACACGGTCGTGAATGCGGAAGCGCTCGCCATTGATGAGGTCTTTGCGCGACATCATGCCTTCGGCGCGCATGTCCAAGCCAATGGTGAGCCCCTGGGCGTTGACCGCCTGCACCACGCCGGAGACGATTTCTCCCAATTGTTTTTGGAAGTAATCGAACTGCATCTGGCGTTCGGCGTCGCGGATGCGCTGTTGGATGACCTGCCGGGCGGTCTGAGCCGCCACGCGGCCAAAGTCGCGCGGGGTGCTTTCGACGATGACCATTTCGCCCAGTTGTGCGTCCGGGTTAACCTGGCGGGCTTCAGAAAGGGTCACTTCGGTGCGGGTATCCTCCACCGTTTCGACGACCTCTTTTTCAGCCATAATGGTGACTTTGCCCGTATCCGGATTGATTTTAGCCTCGACATGCTGCGCGCTTGAAGCGTTGACCGCCCGCCGGTACGCAGAGACCATAGCAGACTCAATGGCCTGAAGGATGATTTCCTTCGGCAGCTGCTTTTCTTCCAACACTTCATTGAACGCCAGGATAAATTCGTTCTTCATCCTACCTTACTCCAGCCTTTTTCGAACCTTGTCTGACATACAAAGAAAAGTGGGGGTCGCCCACTTTTCGTTGCGCTCTATGACGTTAACTACTCAGTGACCCTATTTTAACATACCTTTGAAGAGATAGCAAGTAATCAGCCAGCCTTCCAACCATTGGAGCGGGGCAGCTTTGATATAATCATACCCGATAGGTACTCATTTTCGCGTGGATGGAGCCGACATGACAGCAGAGCCCTTCTTGTGGTGGCGAGACGGCGTAATTTACCAAATTTACCCGCGGTCGTTTGCCAGCAGCAACAGCAGCGGGGTGGGAGATTTGCAGGGGATCCGCGGTAAATTGCCTTATTTGCAGGATTTGGGGATTGATGCCGTCTGGCTGTCGCCCATTTACCCTTCGCCCAATGTGGATTTCGGCTATGACGTGAGCAACTATGTAGATATCCACCCTGATTTTGGCGCGCTGGCTGATTTTGACGCACTGGTGGCTGACGCCCACGCGCGCGGCATTCGCATTGTGCTGGATCTGGTGCTGAATCACACCAGCGACCAGCACCCCTGGTTTCAGCAGGCGCGTCAGGGGCGTGATAATCCCTACCGCGATTATTATCTGTGGCGCGATCCTCGTCCCGGCGGCGGGCCGCCCAACAATTGGCAGGCGGTGTTTGGGGGCAGCGCCTGGGAATGGGATGAGGCCAGCGGACAGTACTATTACCACATGTTCTACAAACAGCAGCCGGATGTGAACTGGCGCAACCCGGCCGTGCGCCAGGCCATGTTGGATGTGTTCCGCTTTTGGCTGGAGCGCGGCGTGGACGGGTTCCGATTGGATGTGTTTAACCTGTACTTTAAGCACGCCGACATGCCCAATAACCCGCCCAAGCTGGGGCTGCGCGGCTACGACCGCCAACAGCATATTTACGACAACAACCAACCGGAAATGATGGGCTTGCTGGAAGAGATTCGCGCGCTGCTGGACCAATACCCGGAACGCTATGTGGTAGGTGAGACCTTTGATTCGCCCGCGGAGGTGGCTGCTCAGTATTGCGCGCCGGGCCGACTGCATGCAGCCTTCAACTTCAAAATGCTGCGCCAGGGCTGGCGGCCGGGGGGCTATTTGCGCGCCATTCAGGAATGGGATCATGTGCTGTCGCCCGAAAGCTGGCCCAATTACGTGCTGAACAATCACGATGTGCGCCGTTCGGCCAGCCGCTTTGGGCGCGGGGAGAACGACGAGCGGCTGAAGGTGGCTGCGGCCATGCTGCTCAGCCTGCGCGGCACGCCTTTCCTGTATTACGGCGAGGAAATTGGCATGCGCGATATTTCGCTGCGGCGCAGTGAGATTTTGGACCCGATTGGGAAGCGTTACTGGCCCTTCCATAAGGGCCGCGACGGCTGCCGTGCACCCATGCAGTGGGACGCGAGCGAGAACGCCGGTTTTGGAGCGGGCAAGCCCTGGCTGCCGCCGCACCCGGATTACCCCTTCCGCAACGTCGCGGCGCAGGCCGAGGACCCCGATTCGCTGCTGAATTTCTACAAGCGTTTGCTGGCCCTGCGGCGCGAACATGCGGCCCTGCGTCAGGGGTTGTTTCAGCCGCTCAGCTATGAGCCGCGCGCGGTTCTGGGGTATTTAAAGCAGACCCAGGGGGAAACCGTGTTGGTGGCGTTGAATTTTCGGCGCTGGCCGGCGCGCCTGGTGTTGGGCGGGCGGTTGGCAGGGAAACGTTGGCAGCTGCTGCTGTCGAATAAGCGCAATGAAGCTCCCGTACCGCAGGACGGGGTCATCACTCTGGCAGGGGAAGAGGCGCTGATCCTGAAGATGATTTAGTCGTCTTCTTCGGCGGCCTGGCCGATGGGATCGGGGAAGCACACGCCGATCTCGGCCCCGGAAGTGCGCAGCCCTTCGGCCACATTGGCCAGCAGAGGCACGCCCTCATTTTGATACCGCTCGGCGCGTTCGAACTCTTTTTCGCCGTGAATGTAGATGCGATCCTGCCCGGCAGCTTTGGGGGCGTCTTTTAATTCGCTCAGCATGGCGTCCATATCGGCTTTAAATTCGGCCAGGGGGCGGAAGGCATCCACGCGCATGGCGGCGAAGAAATGGCCCACGTCGGCGTTGGGACGGGTGCTGGAGGGGTGGCCGACATGCGTCAGGAAGGCTGCGCCGGAGAGCACGCCGGAGAAGATGTCCACCCACAGCGACAGGCCGTAGCCCTTATAGCCGCGCATGATATCCACCCCACCCAGGGGCATGAGCGCGCCGCCTTGCAGCACTTCGGCGGGGGTGGTGGTGACTTCGCCGCGTGAGTTGATGCCCCAGCCTGCGGGCATGGTTTTACCGGCTTTGTCGTAGACGGTGACACGCCCGATGGGCACGATGCTGGTGGCCATATCCAGCACGTAGGGGCGCTGCGACCCGGCGGGCACGGCCACGGCGATGGGGTTGGTGCCCAGCACGGCGGTACGGCCGTAGGTGGGGGCCACCAGGGGCTGCGAATTGGTGAAGCTGATGCCGATCATGTCGTGGGGCAGGGCCATCATGGCGTAGTAGCCGGCGATGCCGTAATGGTTGGAGTTGTGCACGCTGACCATGGCAATGCCCATGTCGCGGGCCTTTTCGATGCAGCGCTGCATGGCGTGGTAGCTGACCACCTGGCCCAGGCCGTTGCCGCCGTCAAAATTGAGGGTGGTAGGGGTCTCGTGGGTCAGGCGGTAAGGGGTGTGGGGGTCCATCTTGCCGCTGCGCAGGCGCGAGCCGTAATAGGTGTACAGGCGGATGATGCCGTGCGAATCGACCCCGCGCAGGTCGGCGGAGAGGAGCACATCTGCGGTGACGGCGGCGTCGGCGGCGGGCACGTTCAGGGCGGTGAAGTAACGGATCATGAAATCGCGCAGGTCATCGGCGCGGAAGAGCAGGGTAGGGGGCATGGCTCACCTCGTGTGCGGTTGGAGTATAGGTTAATTGTAGCGCAAAGGGCAAGAGGGAGAGAGAGGGGGTAAAGATTGCTTCGACCAGAAAACTTGTCTGGTCGAAGCAATGACAGTTTAATGGACTGTGATTGAGGCCGCGCTAAATATCCAGATTGGCCACTTCTTTGGCGTGGGTCTGGATGAAGCGCGTGCGCGGGGGGACTTCTTCGCCCATGAGCATGTCAAAGGTGCGGTCGGCGGCGGCGGCATCTTCAATGGTGACGCGCAGCAGGGTGCGGTTTTCGGGGTTCATGGTGGTTTCCCACAGTTGTTCGGGGTTCATTTCGCCCAGACCTTTGTAGCGCGAGATGCTGGCTTTGTCGGCGCTAATGCCCAGTTCGCTCAGGATGGCCTCTTTCTGCGGGTCGCTGTAGGCATACTGCACCTGGTTGCGGTAAGCGATGCGGTAGAGGGGCGGTTGGGCGATGTACAGATGGCCTTGCTCGATGAGGGCGGGCATGTAGCGGAAGAAGAAGGTCAGCAGCAGGGTGCGGATGTGGCTGCCGTCCACGTCGGCATCGGTCATGATGATGATGCGGTGGTAGCGCAGGTTGGTCAGGTCGAAGGAATCGCCGATATTGGCGCCGATGGCCGAGATGAGGGCTTTGACTTCGTTGTTGGAGAGGATTTTATCCAGGCGGGCGCGTTCGGTGTTGAGGATCTTGCCGCGCAGGGGCAGAATGGCCTGGAAATGGCGGTCGCGGCCTTGCTTGGCCGAGCCGCCAGCGGAATCACCCTCTACGATGTAGAGTTCGGTCTTTTGGGGGTCGCGCTCCGAACAGTCGGCCAGCTTGCCGGGAAGGGTCATGCTCTCCAGGGCGGATTTGCGGATGACCAGATCGCGGGCCTTGCGGGCGGCGTCGCGGGCGCGGGCCGAGGTGAGGCATTTCTGCACAATGGCGCGCCCGGCGTTGGGGTTTTCTTCCAAAAAGGCCGTAAAGGCCTCACCGACGGCCTGCTGCACGCCGGTCTGGGCTTCGGGGTTCATCAGCTTGACCTTGGTCTGGCTTTCGAACTGCGGGTCGGGGTGCTTGATGCTGACGATGGCGGTCAGGCCTTCGCGGGTGTCATCGCCGGAGAAGTTGGGGTCGGATTCTTTGATGAGGTTGTAGCGGCGGGCGTAATCGTTGATCACGCGGGTGATGGCGGCGCGCAGGCCGGTGAGGTGGGTGCCGCCGTCCACGGTGTTGATGGTGTTGGCAAAGGAATACACCGTTTCGGTGTAGGCATCGGTGAACTGGATGGCGGCTTCAATGCTCATGCCCTCCAGTTCTTTTTCAGCGTAGACCACGGGGTGCAGGGTTTCGCGCGAGCGGTTGAGATAGCGGACGAACGAGACGATGCCGCCGTCAAAGTAGAACGAGGCTTCGCGGTGGTTGTGTTCGTCCACCAGCTGAATGCGCACTTTGCGGGTGACAAAAGCCATTTCACGGAAGCGTGTGGCCAGCGTGTCGAAGCGGAATTCAACTTCTTCTTTGAAGATTTCGGGGTCGTAGCGGAAGGTGGTGCGGGTTCCGGTGACTTCGGGGGGGCATTCGCCCACGACGCGCACGGGGAACTGGGGGATACCGCGCTCGTAACGCTGCATATAGACTTTGCCGTCGCGCCGCACTTCCACTTCGCACCAGGCCGAAAGGGCGTTGACCGCCGAAACGCCCACGCCGTGCAGACCGCCGGAGACCTTGTAGCCGCCGCCGCCAAATTTGCCGCCGGCGTGCAGCACGGTCATGACCACTTCAAGGGCGGAAATCTTCTTTTCGGGGTGGGGATCCACAGGAATGCCGCGGCCGTTATCTTCCACCATGACGGAGCCGTCTTCGCGCAGCACGATGAGGATGTGGTCGCAAGTGCCGGCCAGGGCCTCGTCAATGGAGTTATCCACCACCTCATACACCAGATGATGCAGAGCCTTTTGATCGGTGCCGCCCACATACATACCGGGGCGGCGGCGCACGGCTTCGAGGCCTTCCAAAATCTGAATATTGCTGGCGTTATACGAGCTGGCGTTCGGTTTGGTGGATTCCACAGCGCGATCCTTGGACGGTTAAAAGTCTCTCCCTGCGCTAGGCGCGGGTGGGGGAGGAAGGTTGCATGATTTTTTTCAGATTGGACTGCATCCATTCGATGCCGCCGCGGTAATAGACGAAGCTGGCGGCGATGAGGCTGCTGGAGATGAAGGCATGCCCGCCCAGACCCAGCAGGAGCATCCACGAGTTGCTGGGGGGAATGCGCCAGATGATGTCGAGGCCCTGGCTGATGACGAAGAGCACCACCAGGAAGAGGCTTGCGCCGGGGAGGAAGAAGCGCACCAAGCGCAGGCTGGTGAGGGTGGCGGAGACGACATTTTGACGCAGGGCGAAGACACCGTGCGGGGCGAACACCAGGGGGAAGAGCAGCCAGATGAGCACCAGGCCCATGAGGAAAAGGGCAATTTGAGCCAGGTCTGGGTTGATGGCGGCCAGCAGGGTGGTGGCCAGGGCGATGGGGAAGAGCAGCACCAGCAGCAGGAAGATGAGGGCCAGGTTGAAGATCAGAATCTGCATGAACTGCCAGAAGAGAGCGCGCAGGGTGTCTTGCCGCTGGGTGGGGAAGGCCAGGCGGGCGATGCGGCCAAAGAACAGACTGCCGATGAAGAGGCCTGCCAGGAGCAGCAGCAGCCAAAGGCCCAAAGCCCCCGCGGCGGTGATCATTTCATATTCCTGCGAAGGCCCCAGCGGAGTTTGAGCCACGCCGTTGACCGACAGCAGGCTGGGCACGCCGATGGGATAGGTGCGCAGTACGCCCAACAGGTTGAAGGATTCCAGCGTTTTTTGCCAGGTTTCGGTGATGCGCTGAATCAGAACGGCCGATTCAGGCGCGGCGGTGGGGGGCAATTGGCTGAAAAAGTCGGTGACCCAGGGCAAAAGCAGGGCTTTCAGACGCAGTTTGGGGCCGAACCACAGCCAAAGGTCCAGCGCCAGGGGCAGCAGGATGATCCAGACGTTGGTAGCGATGAGGTTGAAGCCCGCGGTTACGGCCGGAATGAGGCGGGGCGGGGCGGCCTGGGTGGTTTCAGAATTTGCGTCCATATGGCTTCAATTTTACCACAGGCGGGCGCATGCCGGGCGAGGCGGAAACCATGACCGCGGTGTGACTTTGGTGACTTGGCAGCACGCCAGGGGGAGGTTAAAATGAAAGCTATGAGCGAAACGCCTGCCCCAGCGGCTTTGAGCAGTGAGGAGCATCCCGTTTTTCCGGACGTGAACCGGCTGAGCGTGCTGACTTCCACCATTCTGTTGGCCTATGCCTTGACTCCGCTGGTGGATACGCAGGAACGGGTGTGGAACCTGACCCTGCCGGGAGCGGTATTTTCCTTCAGTTTTGATCTATCCACGCTGGTGACTTTTGCGGTGGCGGGCCTGGCGGCGGTGGGGTGCGAATGGCTGCTGCGCGGGCATCCGCGCCTGGGGGAGGGCAGTACGCTGCCGCATTGGCTGGTGCCGATGATGACGGCCTGGGCCATTGGGGTGACGCTGAACACGCTGGAAGTGGGGGTGGAATGGTGGGCCATGTTGGCGCTGGGGGCCCTGCTGCTGATTCTGGTGTTCATTGCGGAATACGTGGTGGTGGATTTATCCGGTGCGCTGTTTGCCCCGGCGATGGTGGGATTGACGGCGGTGGCCTTTGCCTTGTATTTGATCCTTTCTATCGCCATGCGGGCGGCGGAACTGCGGCTGTACCTTCAACTTCCGGCGATGGTGCTGGCGCTGTTCTTGGTGGTGCTGCGCACGCTGTACCTGCGGCTGGGGGGGCGCTGGGCCTGGGGTTGGGCGGCGGGTATCGCATTGGTCACTGGCCAGATTGGGATGGGGCTGCATTATCTGCCCCTGCGGCCCATTGCCTACGGCCTGATTCTGTTGGGGGCGGCCTATGCGCTGACCAGCGCGGCAGGGGCCTGGGAAGAGGGACGCCCCAAGGCGATTTTGTGGATTGAACCGGTTTTGATGCTGACGGTGCTGTGGGCACTGGCGTTTTGGTGGAGTTAAGGCGCGTGGGGAGGCTGCGGTTTACCCCAACGCTGTGGGAGGCCATGATCCGGCATGTGGAAAGCTGTTTGCCCGAGGAAGGCTGCGGCCTGGTGGGGGGGGCAGACGGCACGGCCCAGGTGGTGCTGCCGGTGGAAAACGCGGCCCACAGCCCGGTGCGTTTTCGGATGGAGCCGCAGGCGCAGTATGACGCTATGATGCAGTTAGAAGCGGCTGGGCAGGAGATTTTGGCCATTTTCCATTCGCACCCCAGCGGCCCCGACCACCCTTCGGAGACGGATGAACGCGAGTTCGCCTATCCGGATTCGGCGGTGCTGATTTTTTCACCTGCGCCAGAAGGTTGGCGCATGCGGGCTTTTGCGGCAGCGGAGGGACAGGGTTTTTTGGAATTGGACTGGGAAGTTGTGCCGGAAGCGCAACCCGGCGGGTAGATTGGGGTTTAACATTTCGACAGGCGGAGGCATGTGAAAATGGAAATTCTACGGATTTTATCGGTTCTGCTGTTGGCCTACCTGGTAGGTTCAATTCCAAGCGGCTGGATTGTGGTGAAAATTGCGACGGGCAAAGATGTGCTCAAAGTGGAAAGCGGCCGCACCGGCGGCACCAACGCCATGCGCGCGGCAGGTTTTTTGGCCGGGTTGGTGACGGCCATTCTGGATGTGCTCAAGGGTGTTTCCACCGGATGGATTGTAAGCTGGCTGATGCCAGGGGATGTATGGCTGCAAGTGCTGGCGGCGGTATTGGCGATTATTGGTCACAACTATTCGGTATTTTTGCTGAAACTGGATGAAAACGGCAAGCTGCGCTTTCGCGGCGGGGCCGGCGGCGCCACCGCCCTGGGCGGGGCGATCGCTTTGTGGCCGCAGGCCTGGATGGTAATCCTGCCGCTGGCGGTGCTGGTGTTCCTGCTGGTGGGCTACGCCTCGGTAACCACCATCAGCATTGCCGCTTCAGCTTTACTGGTGTTTATCTACCGCGCGGCGGTGGGCACATCCCCCTGGGTGTATGTGCTTTACGGTGCGCTGGCGTTGGCCATTGTGGTGATTGCCCTGCGCCCCAACCTGGAACGGCTGAAGCGCGGGACAGAGCGCATGGTGGGGCTGCGGGCATACCTGCTGAAGAAGGCTGGGCGCAAGCCGTAACCTGACCCATCGGAGACGAAAAAATAAGATCACCCCGACCGTTGTGTGGGGTGATCTTTCTATTACAAATGGGGCGAGGACAAGGGAGAGAGGGGTTAAACGTCTTCTTCGTACTCCTGCTCCTGCTGGGCGATGGCGACGATGGCGGCCAGATCCATGCCTTCGGCCTCAGCCATTTGCTTGAGCACGGCGCGCAAATTGCGGCGGTGGAGGTCTTCGGCCAGCCCGCCGAGATAGACACGGCTCTTGCCGCAGGCGGAGATATCCACCTGGGAGAGGGCTTCCAGGGGGTTGCGGCGCTTGAGGGCGGACTTGACGGATTTGCGCACGGCGCTGAGATAGGCGATGTTTTCTTTGACGGCGTTGTCTATTTCACCGCGCAGGATGATATCCCCGTGGCCCTGGATGATATTTTCCAGGCCCATTTTGCCCAAAGATTTCATGGTTTCGGAGAGCTGATCCAGGTTGCCGTCCACCACATAGGGGACGGGCATGAAGGCATCCCCGGCGAAGAGCACGCGGTCTTCTTCCACCAGAACAGAGATGCCGTCTCGGCTGTGGCCGGGGGTGGAGAACAGCACCAGGTTTTTCTTGCCCACGCGCAGGGTGATCTGACCCTCGTCAAAGGTGAGGTGGGGCAGGACAATTTTGACGTTCTTGAAGGCCGGGTTTTGCTTGCGGGCGGCTTCCAGTGCGGTTTGGCCGCGCTCGGCCATGATCTGGCCGGTGAGGCTGTGGGCGACGATGGTGGCGCCGGGGAAGAAGCAGTTTCCCCAGGTGTGGTCGGCGTGGTTGTGGGTGTTGATAATGTAGCGAACAGGAACGCTGAGTTCTTCCTCGATGAAGGAGCGCATGGCCAGGGTTTCATCGGGAATAGCCAGGGTGTCAATGACGACAGCCCATTGGGGGCCGGTGATGACCCCGGCGGTTACCTGTGCATAGACATCGCTTTGAAACCAGTATACATTTTCAGAGACGCGTTCGCGCTGCATGGAGCCTTCCTGTTCTTTGACAAACCGGTCTGGTTAACCGGCGGTATGCGAAGTAATTCGAAGAGTATTAATAGCACAATTGAAGACAAATGTCAAAAAAAGGGCTGCGGCAAATGTAGAGATGGGGGCAGGCAAAAAGTGCGCCCCGCATGCAAATGCGGGGCGCGGTTGGGGAGGAACGGAGAAATAGCGAGCGTTAAAGCACCCGGGAAAGGAACTCTTTGGTGCGCTCCTGGGTGGGGTTGGTGAAAAGGATGTTGGGTGGGGCTTCTTCGATGATTTGGCCGCTGTCCATGAGGATGGCCCGGTTGGCGGCGGCGCGGGCAAAGCCCATTTCGTGCGACACTACCACCATGGTCATACCTTCCTGGGCCAAATTCATCATCACATCCAGCACTTCCTGGATCATTTCGGGGTCGAGGGCGCTGGTAGGCTCGTCGAAGAGCATGATCTTGGGGTTCATGGCCAGGGCGCGGGCAATGGCCACGCGCTGCTGCTGGCCGCCGGAGAGCTGGCCGGGGAGGGCTTTGGCTTTTTCAGGGATGCCCACCTTATTGAGCAGCTGCATGGCGATTTCTTCTGCTTCGGCTTTCTCCCGCTTGCGGATGATGCGCTGGGCCAGGGTGATATTATCCACCACGGAGAGGTGAGGGAAAAGGTTGAACTGCTGGAAGACCATCCCGACCTCGGTGCGCACGGCGTTGATATTCTCGGCCGTGTCGAGCGGGATGCCGTCCACGATGATTTTGCCCTGGTCGAATTCCTCCAGGCGGTTGATGCAGCGCAGCAGCGTGGATTTGCCCGAGCCGGAGGGGCCGATAATCACCACCACCTCGCCCTTTTGGATTTCGAGGCTGACGCCCTTGAGCGCATGCACACGCCCGAAGTACTTGTGGATGTTTTCGATCTGGATGATAGGGGTCATCTCAACGCTCCCGCACCACGCGGGCCTCCAGCAGGGCAACCACGCGGGCAGAAAGCAGGGTCATGATCAGGTACATCAGGCCGATCATCAGGTAAATGTGCAGCGGCAGAGGCGTGATGGCCTGGAATTCGCGCCCCCGGCGAGTCAGGTCGGCCACCGCCACCGCCGAGACGAGTGAAGAATCTTTGAGCAGGGTGATGAACTCGTTCCCCACCGGCGGGAGGATCACCCGAAAGGCCTGCGGGAGGATGATGTAACGCATGGCCTGGAAGTACGTCATCCCCAGGCTGCGCGCGGCTTCCATTTGCCCCTTGGCAATACTCTGGATGCCCGCCCGGTACACTTCGGTCATGTAGGCCGCGTAGCACAGCGTCAACCCGAGGATCGCCATCACATACGGGTTGGCGACGAAATCCTTCATCCCTGCCACGTTCCAGGCCGCGCCCAGGTCGCGCACGATGGAAGGGAAGGCATAATACCAGAAGTAGAGCTGCACCAGCAGCGGGATGCCGCGCACGACTTCCACGTACACGGTGGCAATGCCGCGGATCACGCCGATGCGCGAGAGCCTCCCCAGCGCGCCGATCATCCCGACGATCAGCACCAGCACAAAAGTCACCACCGTCACCAGCACGGTGACGCGCACCCCATCCAGCACGAATTTCGCGATCCGGTTGAACGGATCGCCCACCAGCCAGATGAGGACGACCAGCAGCACGGCTGCGCCAATGACCAGCAGCCAGCCTGCGTCGAACCGGCGGTGATTCTCGTTCGCGGCGATCGTCGGCAGGTGCGGATCGATCTTCGTATTCGTCTCAGAGGTCATGTGGGTTCACCTGGTTTTTCGGATTTCCCCGCCGGCTGCACGGCAGCCCGGCCTGGCATCGTTTTCTGGGAGGGCCGGGAATGACCCCGGCCCTCCTCCTGAAGCAAGGTTACTTGCCCGCCAGCCACTTATCTTCGAGCGATTTGATCGTCCCGTCGTCCTTCAACGCCTTGAGCGCGTTGTTGATCGGCCCGGCCAGGTCGGTCTTCTTATTGCAGATGGCGATGCCGTAGTTCTCGTCGGTGAAGACGCTGCCCACCGTCATCAGCTTATCGGGGTTGGTGGCCAGGAAGGCCAGCGTGGTCGGGTAATCGGCGATCACGGCGTCGATCTGCCCGTTGGCCAGGTCGAGGAAAGCCTGGTCGTAGGAGTCATACGTCTTGACCTCGGCGCCGCTGATGTTGCCGGCTTCGATCGCGCCGGTGGTGCCGATCTGCGCGCCGATCTTCTTGCCGGTCAGATCATCCTTGCTCTTGATCTCGGTGGTTTCCTTGCGCACGGTGACGATCTGCCCCGCGTTGATGTAGGGATCGGAGAAGGTCATCGTCGCTTTGCGCTCATCGGTGATGGTGATCGCGGCGATCGCCACGTCATACTGGCACTCCGAGATGCCTGCCAGGAGCGAATCGAACCCGACGTTCGTCCACTCGAGTTCAAAGTTGGCCTTCGCAGCAATGGCTTTCATCAGTTCCACGTCAAAGCCGGTCAGGTCTTTGGTGTTCTCATCGACCAGCTCGAAGGGCGGGAAGGTGGCGTCGGTGGCGACGCGCACTTTGGTCTTGCCGGCCGCAGGCGTTGCAGCGGGCGCGCAGGCCCCCAGCAGCAGAGCCGCCAGGACAAGCACAGAAACAAGAATCAAAGAAACACGCTTCATCTTCTTTCATCTCCTTTGTACACTGAATGGTTCGTCAAACTGATTTTGATGCGGATCTTGGGGGTTTCGCCTCCAGAATATGCACCAAATTACATTTGACAAAGTACTGCGTTTTGAAAGCCAACGGGAAACAATATTAAAGAAATTATATCAAAGAAACCTCCCGCCGCCCCCTCGAAGAAAGCGCTCCGGCTGCCCTGCGGCGCAGCCGGGCCGGGCGGCCTGTTCCGGCAAAGCATGTTAGAATCATCCCGATGCTCCGCGCGTTCTTCGATTCGCTTTCCAGGGCTCGCTGGGCGCAGCGCTGGCTCACCCGCTCCGGCTTTGCCCGGAGGGCGGCAGCCCGTTTCGTCGCCGGGGTTGACCGGGCCGAGGCTCTCCGCGCCGTTGCGCGCCTGCAGGAGCGCGGCATCCAGGCCTCGCTCGACCACCTGGGCGAATCGACCACCACGGCCGCCCAAGCGCGCAGCGCGGCGGAGGAAATCCGGGCCCTGCTCGAGGAGATCGACCGCTGGAACGCGCGAGCCAACGTCTCGATCAAACTCAGCCAGCTGGGCCTGCTGATCGACCCCGACCTCTGCCGGGAACTGCTCTTTACCATTCTCGATCGGGCGCGAGCGCTGCGCAACTTCGTGCGCATTGATATGGAAGACAGCTCGCTGACCGAAGCCATCCTCGGCCTGTACCTGCAGGCCTTGCGGAGCGGCTACGAAAACGTGGGCATCGTCTTGCAGGCCTACCTGCGCCGGACCGGTTCCGACCTGCGCGCGGTCCTGGATGCCGCCGGGCGCGTGCGGCTGTGCAAGGGCGCCTACAACGAACCCGCTGCGCTGGCATACCGGCGCAGGGCCGAGGTGAGTGCAGCTTTCGACCGGCAGGCTGCCTTCCTCCTCCAGCGCGCGCAGGAACGCGGCGCGCCGGAGGCGAGCGCAGACGGGCGCTTCCCGCCCGTTCCGGCCATTGCCACCCACGACCCGGCGCGGATCGCCCATGCCCGCCAGGCAGCCGCCGGCCTGGGCCTCTCGCAGCGCGCGCTCGAATTTCAAATGCTCTACGGCATTCGCCGCGACCTGCAAGCGGCCCTCTCCGCCGCCGGTTACCCGGTGCGGGTGTATGTGCCGTACGGCTCACACTGGTATCCTTACCTCATGCGCCGACTGGGCGAGCGCCCAGACAACCTGCGATTCTTCTTGACCAACCTGCTGCGAAATTGATGGATCAACCTTCGCCTTCCCCTGCTCAAGAAATTCTGCGCATCGCGCATCCGTGGGTGCTGCTGGCATCGGCGCTCACCTATTCGCTCGGCGCGGGCATCGCCAACTACCTGGGCTCGCCCATCGACTGGTCGGCCTACCTGATCGGCCAGGCGGCAGTGCTCATTTTGCTGCTCAGCAGCTACTTCCTGCGTGAGTACTTTGACCGCTCGCCGCTGCGCGAAGCCCCGCGCAAACCCGGCGAACCGCCGCGTCTGCTGCGCATCAACCTGATCCAGATTGCCGCCACCACCCTCACCATCGGCGCGGCGCTCACGGTGCTGCTCTTCGCCGATGGGGCCCTCAACCCTTCCGCCTTGCTGGTGCTCGGCCTGGGGTTAGTCCTGGCCCTGGCGTATGCCGTCCCGCCGCTGCGTCTGGCGCATTCCGGTTATGGCGAGCTGGTCGTGTCTATCTTCCTGGCCAATATCACCCCCGTCCTGGCCTGTTTGCTGCAATACGGCGAGCTGCACCGCCTGCTGGCTTTCCTCACCTTTCCACTGACTTTCCTCTGCCTGGCCGCGGCGCTGGTGCTGAGATTCGAAACCTATGCCGATGATTCCATCGTCGAGCGAAAGAACATGCTCACCCGCCTGGGCTGGCAGCGCGGCATTTTCGTCCACAACCTGCTCGTCCTCACCGCGTTCTTGCTGCTGGGCACGGCTGCGCTGGCCGGCCTGCCCTGGAACCTCACCTGGCCCGGGCTGCTGGGCCTGCCCGTCGGGCTGTTCCAGATTTTCCAATTGCAGAGCATTGCCGCGGGGGCCAAACCGCGCTGGCGCCTGCTGGCCATCACGGCTGCCGCCAGCCTGGCGTTGACGGCTTACTTTATCACCCTGGCGCTCTGGACGGGGTGACGCATGCCCGAATTCCTCACTCTGCTGCCACCCGCAGAAGCCTTGAATTTATTGCTTCAAAACCTGCCCCCCGCGCAGGTGAAAGCCGAGCGGGTGCCGGTCGGGCAGTCGCTCGGGCGGGTCAGCGCGCAGGCCATCTCTGCACCTGAAGACCTGCCCGGATTCTCGCGCAGCACGGTGGACGGCTTCGCCGTGCGCGCCCGCGATACATTCGGCGCATCCGAAAGCCTGCCCGCCTACCTCGCCCTGGCCGGAGAGGTTCCGATGGGCCGCGCGCCCGCATTTGAGCTCCACCCCGGGCAGGCTGCGTTGATCCATACCGGCGGGATGCTCCCCTCCGGCGCAGACGCGGTGGTGATGCTCGAGCACACCCAGGCCGCCCGCGCCGGAGAGGTGGAAGTGCTGCGGGCCGCCGCGCCTGGAGAGAACGTCTTGCACCAGGGCGAGGACGTCCGGCGGGGGCAAGAAGTCCTCCCGGCCGGCGCGCTGCTGCGCCCGGCGGAGATCGGCGGGCTGATGGCCCTGGGAATCGGCGAGGTGTCCGTCGCAGCCCGCCCGCGGGTGGGGGTTCTCTCCAGCGGGGATGAGATCGTCCCATCCCACCAGACGCCCGCGCCCGGGCAGGTGCGTGATGTGAACACCCACACCCTTTCTGCGCTCGTCACCGCCCACGGCGGCATCCCTTGCCCCTACGGCATCCTGCCGGATGACCGCGCCGCGCTGCACGGCGCCCTCGGCCGCGCTCTGGTGGAATGCGACCTGGTGGTGATCACCGCCGGTTCGTCGGCCTCTGCGCGCGACCTGACGGCCGGGGTCATCGGGCAGATGGGCAGCCCCGGGGTGCTGGTGCACGGGGTCAACGTCAAGCCCGGCAAGCCCACCATCCTGGCAGTCTGCGATGGCAAGCCCGTCATCGGCCTGCCGGGCAACCCCGTCAGCGCGCTGGTCATCGCCGGACTGTTCGTCATCCCGGTCATCGAGCGCCTGCTGGGCCTGCCGGGCGGCAGGCCGCGGCCTGCGCTCAGCGCGCGGCTGGCGCTCAACCTCCCCTCGCAGGCCGGGCGTGAAGATTACGTGCCCGTGAAGCTCTCGCGCGATTCTACCGGGGCGTGGCTGGCCGAGCCGATCTTCTACAAGAGCAACCTGATCTTCACCCTCGCCCAGGCCGACGGCCTGCTGCGCATCCCCGCCGACGCAAACGGCCTGGAAGTGGGCGCTCTGGTTGAGGTTGTGCTGCTATGAGAAGATTCAACCACAAAGGGCATGGAGAACACGGAGAGAGGAGCAGGATGACGAAAAGGAAACCTGTGTTGAAGAAGAATTACTCTCCACTCTTTAATAGAAACTTCTCTGTGCTCTCTGTGGTTATCTTCTATTAAAAAAATGACCATCTACCTGCATGATATCCCGCTCGCTCAGGCCAAAGCCCGCCTGCAAGAAGCCCTGGCCCAGGCCGGGCTGTGGCAGGTGCTTGGCTCAGAACGGCTCCCGCTCGATGAAGCCGCGGTTGGGCGCGTCCTGGCGGAACCCGTCTGGGCGCGACTATCCTCCCCGCACTACCACGCCGCCGCGATGGACGGCTTTGCCCTGCGCGCCGCCGATACGGCCGGGGCGGCCCCATCCCGCCCGGTGACGCTGCTGGCGGGCGAACAGACCGTCTACGTGGACACCGGCGACCCCCTGCCCGATTGGGCCAACGCCGTCGTCCCGATCGAAAACGTCGAAGCCCTGGACTCCTCCGAACACCCCGCCGCAGATCCGCGCCGCCCCGAGAGCATCCGCCTGCGCGAGGCGCTGCCCCCCTGGAGCCACGTGCGCCCGATGGGCGAGGATATCGTTGCCACCGAGCTGGTGCTCCCCGCCGGGCACACGCTCCGGCCGGTGGACCTGGGGGCCATCGCCGCCAGCGGGCACACTTCCATCGCGGCGGCGCGCAGGCCGCGCGTGAGCATCCTCCCCACCGGCAGCGAGCTGGTGCCGGTGGGGCAGCCCGTCCAACGCGGAGAGATCATCGAATACAACAGCCTCGTCCTGGCGGCCCAGGTGCAGGGCTGGGGCGGAGAGGCGGTGCGCCTGCCGATCTGCCCGGATGACTTTGACCGGATCCGCGCCCAGGTGCTGGCCGCCTCCGCCCAAAGCGATTTGGTGCTGCTCAACGCGGGTTCATCGGCCGGTTCGGAAGATTTCTCGGCCCGGGTGATCGAAAGCCTGGGCCCTCCGGGAGTGCTGGTGCATGGCGTGGCCGTCCGCCCGGGCCACCCGGTGATCTTGGGGCTGGTGCGCCGCCCGCAGGGCGGGCAGGTTCCGGTGATCGGCGTGCCGGGCTACCCCGTCTCGGCGGCGCTCACCGGCGAGATCTTCGTCGAACCGCTGCTGGCCGCCTGGCTGGGGCGCCCGCCGCGCGAACCGGTGGAGGTGGAAGCCGAGTTGACTCGCAAGGTCACCTCTCCGGCCGGCGACGACGATTACCTGCGCGTCGTCGTCGGGAGGGTCGGCGAAAAGCTCCTGGCCGCGCCGCTCTCGCGCGGGGCGGGGGTGATCACCTCGCTGGTGCGCGCCGATGGCATCTGCATCCTTCCCAGCGGAGTGCAGGGCCTGGAGGCCGGAGCGCGCGTGCGCGTGCGCCTCTACCGCACTCAGGCGGAGCTGGAGCGCACCATCTTCGCCATCGGCTCGCATGATATGACTCTCGACCTGCTGGCGCAGGAGCTCGCGGCGCGCGGGCGGCGGCTGGCCTCGGCCAACGTCGGCAGCCTGGGCGGGCTGGCGGCCTTGCGGCGCGGCGAAGCCCACCTGGCAGGCTCACACCTGCTCGACCCGGCCACGGGCATCTACAACGACGCGTACATCCGCCAGTACCTGCCCGGCCAGCCCGTCACGCTGGTGGCCTGGGCCGGCAGGAGCCAGGGGCTGTTGGTGCGCGCGGGCAACCCGCTGAACATCCAGGGATTGGCCGACCTGGCCCGGCCTGAGATCACCTTCGTCAACCGCCAGCGCGGCGCGGGCACGCGCGTCTTGCTCGATTTTCACCTGGCCCGGCTGGGAATCGCCCCGGAGCAGGTGCGCGGATACGAGCAGGAAGAATACACGCACCTGGCCGTCGCCGCCGCGGTGGCATCCGGGCGGGCCGATTGCGGCCTGGGCGTCATGGCGGCGGCGCAGGCGCTGGGCCTCGGCTTCATCCCCTTGTTCAGCGAGGAATACCAGCTCGTCATCCCCACCCGTTTTTACGAGAGCCGCCTGCTCGAACCGCTGCTGGAGCTGATGCAAAGCCCCGCCTTCCGCCGGATGGTACACAACCTCCCCGGGTACGAAGTTGACAAAATGGGTCAAATTGTGAGACAATACACCTAGAAAATGCGCCAGAAACCGCGAGGCAACCAGGGGCAGGAAGGGGGTCATCACCCTATGGAACTCGCCGGTTTTTGGAGCTTTTTTCTTTGAGAAACGCTCTTCACCTGGAGGAACCTATGCCGATTTCAGCCAACCAACCCGCCCCAGAGTTTTCGCTGACCGATGAGACCGGAACCGTGCGCACGCTGGCCGAGTTCCGCGGCAAGCCCGTCGTGCTCTATTTCTACCCCAAAGACGATACCCCCGGCTGCACCACCGAAGCCTGCAACTTCCGTGACGATTACCACAACTACACCGATAACGGCGTGGTGATCCTGGGCGTCAGCCCCGATTCTTCAAAGTCGCACGCCAAATTCAAGCAGAAGTATCACCTGCCGTTCAGCCTGCTGGCCGACGAAGGCCATAAAGTCTGCGATCTGTATGGAACCTGGGGACCGAAGAAGATGCTGGGCAAGGAATACATGGGCGTTTTACGCACCACGTTCCTGATCAGCCCGGATGGAATGATCCTCAAAGTCTGGGAAGGCGTGAAGCCAGACGGCCACAGCAAAGAAGTGCTGCAGGCTCTTTCGGCCTGGCAGAACGCCTGAAGGACCGGCCCCGTCGAGGTGTCGCCCGGTTTCAGCTTCTCGGCCGGCGCATCATGCGCACGACCATCGCGGCCATGAAGCCCCAGGCCGTCAGGGCTGCCAGGGCGATCTTGGTCACGTCCAGAACCGGCTTCACCTCGACGCCGTTCGGGCCAATCACCACCACAGCCACCGGGCGGCTGAATGCCTTATAACCACATGAAGGCCGGAGTGAACCACTTCCTTGCAGGAACTTAAACGCCGATATGGTTCGGCCTCTTGCGGCTAAACCATGTCAGGCGTTCCAGTGTAGGATGATGGCGGGTTTGAAGAACCGGAATTAGTTGTTGTGGTCTGCAGTCTGGTAGGCGTGAACGGGGACGGCCGGAAGAACTCCGCGGCCCTCAGCCAGATCTTCCAGGCTGATCGCCGAGAGCTGCTCCACGAGCGTGCTTTGCAGGCTTTCCCAGACGGTGCGCGATGCGGCGCCGTTGCCGTTGCCGTTCGGTTCAGGCAGGATGCTCACCGGCCCTTCGAGGGTTTCGATGATCTGCAGGAGGGAAATCTTGCCGGCAGGCTGGTTCAGGCGCAGCCCGCCCCGCGGCCCGGGGGTGGCTTTGATCAACCCGCCCTGGATGAGAGAGCGGCCGATCTGATGCAGGAAGGGCAGGGGGATGTGCAGACGTTCGGCAAGAACGGCGGTGGCCTGAGGGCGATTCTGCTCGTCTTTCGCGAGGGCGATCATCAATTGCAGGCCGTAGTCAAGTCTTCGACTGATTCGAAACATGCGTCACCTCTAATAGAAGGTTGAGTATATTGATAGAAATGATAACCGTATGAGAGCCTTCACAATAGTGACAAAACTCAATACTTTTACAGTCATCTATCCGAAAAACGACCGCTTTACTCGACGAATGTCACATAGCGAAGGGTTGCGCTTTGGCTTCTCTAAATGGTTTTCTCGCTAAGTTCAAAACATTCCCCTCATCCCCGGGCCTTCTCCCAAAGGGAGAAGGGAGGTAAAAACCCTCTCCCTTTGAGACGCGCTTCGCGCACCCGTAGGGGTGGGGTGAGGGAAGAATCCAGGAACTTAACGAGAAAACCATTAAAAACCTCTGAAATAAGCTCGGCAGGCGCAGAGAAGCGAGGCACTTGCTGGGGAAATGCTCCCCAGGCGGTTATCAACTCTTCCAAAATAGCCAATTAAGATTATAATCGTCCTTGTGAACAAATTCACCAAAATATATAAAGTTTGTACAGAGGAGTTCCCTATGAAGAAGACCACCTGGGTTGTACTGTCCGTGTTGATCCTCAGCGCAGTGCTCCTGGCAGCCTGCGGAGGGGGCGGCGGAGGCGGCGCCACCATCACCCGCAAGGATCCCCCGTCGGAGTACGCCGGCAAAACCAACCCATTCGCAGGGCAACAGGCCGCGATCGATGAGGGCAAGACGCTCTACACGCAAAACTGCGAATCGTGCCACGGCGCCAAGGGCGAAGGCGACGGCCCCGCCGGCGCGGCCCTCGACCCGAAACCCGCCAATCTGCGCAACGCCGATAAAGACGCCACCGAAGCCTATATGTTCTGGGTCGTCAATGAGGGCGGCGCAGCCGCCGGACGCAGCGCCTCCATGGCTTCTTACAAAGGCATCCTGAGCGAAGACGAGATCTGGAAGATCCTGGCCTACGTCAAAACGCTGCAATAACCGTTTCGGCGGCGCAAAGCCGTGCGCCGCGAAAACCCTCTCGAATGATCGGGGGATTGCCGCCTGAGGCGGCAATCCCCTTATTTTATAGACCGGGTGTTTCGTTTCTTATCCTCTGTGGGGCATGCCCCATCGAGGATAAGAAAACAGAAGCACTGCCTGTTTTGTAATACAATACACCTATGCTCACCTCCCCCGGCATCCTGACCTGGCTGCCCGCCGTGCTTCTGCTGGCGGCATTGACGGCCGCCGGCGTGCTCGCGGCGCAATCTGCCAAAAACAGGCGCATCACCCGCCAGGCGGAGGCGCTGCTTGCGGATACCCGCCTGCGCCTTGAGACGGTCTTGCAGCTTAACCGCCAGCTGGTGGAAGCGCGCGACGAGAAGACGCTCGTCGAGGCGGCCCTCGCCGCGGTGAACCGCCTGGCGCAGGGCCTGGGCGTGTCCTTCGTCCCCTTCGACGCCTGGGGCCAGCCGCTGCCCGCCTTTACCTTCGGTGAGATGCCAGCCCCGGTGATGCAGGCCTGGGCCGAACACCTCGTCTCGGAACAGGTGCGCTCGCAGTGCAGCCAGTGCCAGGCGCTGCATTCGCCCTCCGGGCAGCCCTGTCCGCTCAAACCCGGGCCGCTGGGCAACGCCATGACCATCACCTGCCTGCCGCTCTCGCTGGGCATGCGTTCATTGGGCGTGGTCAACATCTACGACCGCCCCGGCCGCGCGCTCGACCCCAACCTGCGCGCTTTCATCGAAGCGCTGCTCAACGAAATGGCCCTGGCAGTCGAGACGATGCGCCTGCGCAGCCGTGAACTCAATGCCCTGCGCCAGACTCACCGGCTGCGCTCGCCGCGCGCCGGCCTGGCCACCACCCTCGAAGCATTTCTCGATGGCGTCCGCTCCGCGCTGGAAGCTGAAGGGCTGGTAATCCAGGTCCGCCCGCTGGCCGACGAGCGCCTTTCGGAACTGCGCGTCGTCTCCGGCAGCCTGGAGGGAATCACCGATGCCGAAGTGGAGATGGCTGCCGCCCAGGCGCTCTCTGCTGCGGGGCCGCTTCGGCTGCACCTGAGCGGACCGGCGCCTTTCTGCGAGGGCTTTCCCCTCACCCTGCCGGAGGGCCAGGTGCTCGGCGCGCTGCTCGCCTTCTCCAGCCGGCCCGGCGGGCTGGAAAACCGCCAGTTGAGCATGCTGCAAACGGCAGCCGCCCAGGCCGCGCTGATCATCGAGAACGAGCGACTCACCTTCTCGCTGGAGTACACGCTCGTCCTCCAGGAGCGCACCCGCCTGGCGCGTGAAATTCACGACGGGCTCGCGCAAACGCTGGCATTCCTGAAGATGCAAACCGCGCAAATGCACACCGCGCTCGCGCAGAATGACACCGGGCGCTTGAGCCGCCTGTTGAACGAAAGCCGCCAGGCGCTCACCGACGCTTATCAGGAAACCCGCCACGTGATCGACAACCTGCGCGTGCACCCCGAGGAATGCTTTTCTTCCTGGCTGGAGCAAATGGCCCGCGATTTCGAGAAATCCTCGGGCATCAGCGTTGTCACCAGCCTCCAGGTGGATGACCCTCCCTTCCTCCCCGAGGTGCAGGCGCAGCTGGTGCGCATCATCCAGGAAGCGCTCACCAACGTGCGCAAGCACGCTCACGCCTCGCAGGTGGAAATTGGCCTGCGCGAATGGGGCGGCGACCTGCTGCTCGAGATCAAAGACGACGGCCAGGGGTTCGACCCGCAGGATATTCCCAGCGTGGCCCAGTACGGGCTGCGCGGTATGCGCGAACGCGCCGAATGGATCGGCGCCGATTTTCAGATCATCAGCCAGCCGCGCCAGGGCACCACGGTGCAGATCAGCCTGCCGGTGAACCTGGAGGAGGTCGGCGAATGAACGTTACCCGCCGCTACCGCCTGGTGGTTGTGGATGACCACGCACTGTTCCGACGCGGGCTTGTGGGCCTGCTGAACGATATGCCCGAGTTCGAAGTGGTCGGCGAAGCCGGGAACGGCAGCGAGGCCTTGGAGGTCATCGCCGCCTTGCGCCCGGATATTGCCCTGGTGGATGTCAACATGCCGGTGATGGACGGCATCGCCCTGGTGCAGGCCCTGCGGCGCAGGAAAGACCCCGTGCGCATCCTCATGCTGACGATCTCGAAGGATGATTCCGACCTGTTGAATGCCATCCGCGCCGGGGCGAACGGCTATATGCTGAAGAACTCAGAGCCGGAGGAATTGCGCCAGGCGCTGCGCAGCGTGGCCGCGGGGCAGGGCGCGCTCTCGCCGGAAGTGATCGGCCCGGTGCTCAATGCCGTCAGCCATGCCATGCTGGATGCCCCCGCAGCGCTGCTCAGCGACCGCGAACTGGAAGTGCTCGGCTGCCTCTCTGAAGGCCTGACCACCATCCAGATTGCCATGCGCCTGTACATCTCCGAAAACACGGTCAAGACGCACATCCGCCATATTCTCGAAAAGCTTGAGGCCTCCAACCGCACCGAAGCCGTCGGCAAAGCCACGCAGCTCGGCCTGCTAAAGAAAAACTGACGCCCGCTTGCCGTGAGAGGGGTGATTGCAGAATCACCCCTCTTTCCTTCCAAGTTAACCCTTCCATTCCCGCCCGGCGGATAGCCCCGCCCTGAACCGATCGGTACAATACAATCCAGATCAATTGGGTCGTATTTGCTTGCCAGGCACGGAGCGGGTTTCCATGACCGATGCACAACCAAAACACGCGCGGCGGGTACTGATTGCCTCAGCCAATCCGCTGTTTGGCAAAGGGCTGCGGAAGATTTACGGCGAACGCTGGGGGAAAGAGGCCGTGGAATTCGAGCTGGCAAGCAGCATGGGCGAAACCCTTGCCAGGCTTGAATCCTGGCAGCCCGAGCTGGTCATCGTCGATTATGACGACCGCACCATCCACCGTGAAGAATTTTTGAGCGTTTTCATCACCGGCGAGCGCCCCATGCAGGTGGTGCTCGTCTCCCTCCAGGCCAGCGGGGCTGTGGTCGTCTATGACCGGCGCACACTCACCCCGGCCCAGGCCGAAGATTGGCTCAACCTGCCCTGGCAGCCAGAATCCCAACCCGAGATCCCCTCAAGGAGTAGCCAAATGAAGGGAAGCGCGAAGCATTTCATTTTTGCCGGCCTCGTGGTGGCCGCCTCGACGGCGCTCATCTACCTGCTGCTGACGAACATCGGCATCCTGCCCGTCGAGGCCAGCGTGCAGGCAGCCACCATCGACCGCCTGTTCAACGTCCATTGGTTCATGATCGCCCTGCTCTTTTCCCTCATCGTGGGCTTCATGGTCTACAGCCTGGTAGTGTTTCGCAGCAAGCCGGGAGAAAAGCAGGAAGGCGCTTACATCAAGGGCAACAACCGCCTGGAAGTGATCTGGACAATCATCCCGCTTGGAACGGTGATCGCCTTTTCCTTCTTTGGGGCGCGCAACCTGGCCGAAACCCGCACCGCCGACCCGCAGGCCTTGAATGTGAAGGTCACCGCCTTCCAATGGGGCTGGTCGTTCGAATACCCCGATTTCGGCGTCACCTCGCGCGACCTTTACCTGCCGGTTGACCGCCAGGTGCTGCTCAGCCTGACTTCGCGCGATGTGATCCACTCCTTCTGGGTGCCCGAGTTCCGCGTCAAGCAAGATGCCCTTCCCGGCGCAAACCTCGTCAAGCAGCTGCGCATCACCCCCACGCGCACCGGCGATTACCAGGTGTTGTGCGCCGAGTTGTGCGGCGGCTCGCACGCCTACATGACCGCCCCCGTCCACGTCGTTGCCAAAGCCGATTTCGAGAGCTGGATCGCCGAACAGGTCGGCGCCACGCTCACCGACCCCGTGGCGCGCGGCGAAAAATGGGCCCAAACCAACGGCTGCACCTCCTGCCACTCGCTGGATGGCAGCAAACTGGTCGGGCCCACCTGGAAAGGTCTCTACGGCGAGCAGGTCGCGCTGGCAGACGGCACCACCGTCACCGCAGACGACGCCTACCTGACGAAATCGATCCTCGACCCCAACGCGCAGGTCAGCAAGGGCTTTCCGCCCAACGTGATGCCCTCTACTTACGGCTCACTGCTGACCCCCGACCAGGTGAAGGACATCATCGAATTTATCAAAACGGTGAAGTAGTCAATGAGAGATGAAGTGGAGGATGGGATGAGTAGAAGCATCGTGCAGTTTCATCATCAACCGGCTCCTCCTCGCATGGACGGATCGTCTCGTTGACGATTAAGGAGACTTGCAGCATGAACAAATTCTTCTCCATTGGGCTTCTGCGCGGGATCGCCGGCCAGGTCATCGGCACGGCACTCGGCTATGGGCTGGTCACCGCCATCCAGGCGCTCACCGGCGCGGCCTTTAAAGCCGAACCGGCCTGGGTGGTCGGCGGGTTCCTCGGAGCGCTTGCGTTCTTAATTTCACTTGGAGCGTTCCGCGACTGGTTCCGCATGGCCAAAGGCGATGAAGTGGAAGAACCCGAGGACGCCGCCCAGCCCGAAGGCTGGAAGCGCTTTTGGGGGCTGACCTTCGACCACAAAGTGATCGGCGTGCAATATGGCTTCCTCTCGCTGTTCCTTCTGGCGGTGGGCGGCAGCTTCGCCATCATCTTCCGCACCGAGCTGGCGCAGGCGGGCTTGCAGTTCCTCAGCTTTAACCTCTTCAACACGCTGGTGGGCCTGCACGGCATGGTGCTGATCGCTTCCATCTTAATGGGCATCTCCGCGTTATCCAACTACACCATCCCGCTGCTGATCGGCGCGCGCGATATGGCCTTCCCCCGCCTGAACGCCTTCTCCTTCTGGGTGGCGGTGCCGGGCGCGCTCTTGCTGGTCTTCAGCCTGGCGCTGGGCGGCTTCGAAACCGGCTGGACGGGTTACCCGCCGCTCTCGGTGCGCGGCCCGATGGGCGTGGATATGTTCTTCCTCGGCGTTTGGTTCGTGGGCTGGTCGTCCATTCTTGGAGCGCTCAACCTCATCGCCACCATTCTGCGTTACCGCGCCCCCGGTATGACGTATTTCCGCCTGCCCATCCTGGCCTGGGCCGTCCTGGCCACTTCCATCATTGCGTTGAACGCCACGCAGTTGATCGGCCTTTCCTTCCAACTCTCGCTCTTCGAGCGCCTGCTGGGCATGGGGTTCTTCGACCCTGCCCAGGGCGGCAACCCCATCCTCTACCAGCACCTCTTCTGGTTCTACTCTCACCCGGCGGTCTATATCTTCGTCCTGCCGGGGCTGGGGGTGATCAGCGAACTGCTGCCGGTCTTCGTGCGCAAGCCCCTCTTTGGGTACAAATGGGTGGCCATGTCTTCTTTCGGCATCGCGCTGGTGGGCTTTCTCGTCTGGGCGCACCACATGTTTGCCGCGGGCATGGAGGAATACCTGCGCGTGCCCTTCATGTACAGCACGCTGCTGGTGGCCGTCCCCACGGGTGTGAAATTCTTCAGTTGGACGGCCACGCTCTGGCAGGGGCGCATGCGCCTCAAGACACCCATGCTCTTCTTGCTGGGGGCCATCGTGGTCTTCCTGCTGGGCGGCATCACCGGGCCGCTGCTGGGCACCGTCTCCACCGACTTGCACGTCACCGATACCTACTACGTGGTCGGCCACTTCCACGCCACCATGTTCGGCGGTTACATCTTCCCCTTCTTCGCGGCGCTGTATTACTGGTTCCCCAAGATCACCGGGCGGCAGATGAGCGAGCGCCTCGGCAAGTGGCAGTTCTGGCTGCTCTTCATCGGCTTCATGGTCATGTCGCTCGGGCAAATGCGCATCGGCCTGCTGGGGATGCGCCGCCGCATCGCCGATTATGACCCCAACATGGGCTTCCAGCTGCCCAATCTGGTCATCACCCTGGCGGGCGTGGCGGTGGCGATTTCGGTGCTGATCCTGTTCATCAACCTGTATCGCAGCGCCCGCTTCGGCAAGGTGGCCGCCGGGAACATCTGGGAATCGCGCTCGCTCGAGTGGCAGATTCCCTCCCCCACCCCGGCGCACAACTTCGAGGGCGCTGTGGTCATCACCGGCGAGCCCTATGATTACGGCCTGGAAAACGCCCCCGATTTCGGGCAGGTGGAAGCCAAACCGGCCGCTTCTCCGGCCGATTAAGCGAGGAAACCGATGGAACACAACGAAATTTCCAACAAACGAGATGAACTGCGCCGCGGCGTGATGGTCTTCATCGCCCTGGCGGTGCTGACGGCTATCGAATATTTCATCGCCACGCACGCCGCGCCGAGGGCTTTCCTCTGGCTGATCGCCCTGATCAAAGCCGGGCTGGTGTTGTGGTTCTTCATGCACCTCAAGCGCGCATTCACCGAAGGAGAGCACTGATATGGAAACCAGCCCCGCAATCTCCCCCGCTCACGGCGAGCACGCCGCACCTTCTTACGCGCACAAGCTGCGCACCAACCGCATTGGGTTGTGGCTGTTCATCGTCTCCGATTCGTTCATGTTCGCCGGGCTGCTTGTGGCGCGCTTCTACCTGCTGGGCGGCCGCCGTCCGGAACTCGACCAGTTCGTCGGGCTCATCGTCACCTCCGTGCTGCTGCTTTCGAGCTTCTTCATGAACCGCGCCGAAGTGCAGGCTTCGGCCGGCAACCGCAAGGGCTTCATCATCAGCACCCTCGTCACCATGCTGCTGGGCATCGGCTTCCTGGCCGGCGTGCTGGGCGTGGAATGGCGCCTGGCTCCCTTTGGCCCCGGCGACGGGCCGGAAGGCGCCGTCTTCTACATGATGACCGGCATGCACGCCTTCCATGTCTTCACCGGCGTGGTCTTCCTCGCCGTCGTGCTGCGCAACGGACTGCGCGGCCGCTACACCCCCGAGCGCCACTGGGCGGTGGAAGCCGCCGCCAATTACTGGCACTTCGTGGACCTGGTCTGGATCTTCTTCTACCCGGCTCTTTACCTGATGGGGACGCTCTAGCCCGATGAAGAAGTACCTGTTCTGGCTTGCCCTTGGGCTTGCCGCCGGGTTGATCCTGGCCGCCGCAACGTTCCTGGCGCAGCCGCACCGCCTGGGCGGCTCGGTCATCGAGCCGCCGCAGCCCGCCCCGGAGGTCGCCCTGGAAGATTTCACCATCGCCCAGGCCCGCGGCAAGGCGGTGCTGGTTTTCTTCGGCTACACCAACTGCCCCGATGTGTGCCCCGCCACCCTGGGGATGATGAAGACCCTCCTCGAGCGGCTCGGCACGCAGGCCGGGCAGGTGCAGATGCTCTTCATCACCGTAGACCCCAAACGCGACACGCCCGAGAAGATGCACGCCTACACCGCCGCCTTCGACCCGCGCATTCGCGGCCTCTCGGGCAGCGAAACCGAGCTCGAAAAGGTCTGGCAGGCCTATGGCGTGTTCCGCGAGGAGCAGCCCCCTTCTGCGGGCGGGGCGTATACCGTAGATCACACCTCGCGGGCTTATTTGATCGACCCGCAGGGCAGACTGCGCACCACCTACACCTTCGGCACATCGGCCGATGTCATCCTTGCCGATGTGCGCTCCCTGTTGAAGTGACCCCATGAAGCTCTCTTCCGCCGTTCTGGTTCGCGCGTTCCTCTCCCTGCTCATCGGCATGCTCTTTGGCTGGGCGGTCAGCGAAGGCTCGTACCTGCTGCTCAAAGACCCCTCCAGCCGCGACAGCGCCCGGCGCATCGAGCTGGTCATCCCGCTGGGGACGGCGGAGCGCGTGGCAGCCGGCGAGGACGTGCTTTCCCTGCCCAAGAAAATGACCTTTGTGGAAGGCGACCTGCTGGTGGTGAAGAACGAAGATAACGTCAGCCACCAGCTCGGGCCGGTGTGGGTTCCGCCGCAATCGAGCGGCGTCTTGCAGCTTGGCCAGGCCGATGATTACGTCTACACCTGTTCGTTTCAATCCTCCAGGGTCTTCGGCATCGAGGTGCGCCAGCGCCTGTCCTTTGGCACCCGGCTGCAAGGCGCGCTGGCGGTGGGCCTGCCCACCAGCCTGATGCTCGGCTTATATAGCTTCCTGGTCGTGCCGGTCAAACCCCGCCGGAAAGGTGCGCAGGCTGCATGAGCGCCAAGGCTTCTTCCCTTCAGGGCCTCTCTCCGGCGCGCGCATTCTTCACCCCGCGCTGGCTGCTGACCACCCTGCTGGTGCTGCTGGCCGCAGCGGTGATGGTGCGTTTGGGCATCTGGCAGCTCGACCGCCTGGAGCAGCGCCGGGCGCGCAACGCCCAGTTCGAGCGCAGCCTGGCCCTCCCCCCATTGGATTTGACCCGGCCCGGTTCGGCGGAAAACCTGAGCGCAGAGGTCTTTCGCAGCGCCGTTGTGCGCGGGCGCTATGACTTCTCAGCCGAGGTGATCTTGCGCAACCAGGCCTGGGAGGACCGGCCCGGCTACCATCTGCTCACCCCGTTGATCATCGAGGGTTCGTCACAGGCCATCCTGGTGGACCGCGGCTGGGTGCCCCTTTCGGATGGCGCCCCGGAGGCGCGCGCCCGCTACGCCGAGGGTGGAACCGTCACCGTCAGCGGGCGGCTGATGCCCGCCCAGCAAGAGCCGAAATTCGGCGGCGCAGCCGACCCCGCTCTGCAGCCCGGCCAGGCCCGCCTGGATGCCTGGAACTGGATCAACCTCGAACGTATCGCGCAGCAGGTGAGCCGCCCGCTGCTCCCGCTCTACCTGCTGGCCGCGCCAGACGGCTCATCGCCCGCCCTCACCCGGCGCAGCCTGGGCGAAGTTGACCTCAGCGAAGGCCCGCACCTGGGCTACGCCATCCAATGGTTCATTTTTGCATTCATTCTCAGCGCAGGTTACCCTTTCTATGTCCGCAAACAGCTCAACCCTCCCGCAGCCCGAAAACCTAACGCTTAGGCGCTTCGGCTACCTGCTCTTTGCCGCAACGCTTTTCACCTTTCTCCTGGTGGTGATGGGCACGCTCCTGCGCGCCGCCCCCCAGGGCCAGGCCTGCCCCGATTGGCCCACCTGCTACGGCAGTTTTAACCTCCCGGCCGGCGATGCAGCCCGCCTGGACGTGGTTCACCGCGCACTGGCGGCCGCGGCAGGGCTGCTCACCTGGCTGGCCGCCGGGTGGGCGCTGTTCAAGCTGCGCAGCGAGCGGGCCATCGTGCCGCCTGTTGCGGCGGCGGCCCTGCTCATGCTCGCCGAGGTGCTGCTGGGCGGCGGGCTGGCGACTGCCGGCCGCCTGCCGGCTGCCTTGATGCAGCCCGCGCACCTGGTGCTTGGCGTGCTCGCGCTTGGAATGCTTTCAGCGGCTGCGCTGGGGGCGTTCCTCCGTCAAGCCCGCCCCGGTCAGCCGCTGCGGCTCTCGCTCGAGCGGGGCTTCGCCCGGCTGGCGCTGGCTGCTTTGGGGGCGCTCTTTCTGCTCATGGTGAGCGGCTCGCTCGTCTCCGCGCTGGATGCTGGCACGGCCTGCGCAGGCTGGCCCCTCTGCCGCCCCGAAGGCCCCGCCGGGTGGCTGGCGCTGGCTCACCGCGCCGTCACCCTGGGTGTGCTGGCGCTCGAAACGGCGCTCTTTCTGAAGGCCTGGAGGTCGCAGCGCAGCCGGCCCGTCACCCTCACCGCCGTCACAGGCGCGTTCGTGCTGCTGGGCGGGCAGGCGCTCCTCGGCGCGGTGAAGGTGGCGCGCGGCTTCCCCGCCGATTTGGCGGTGCTGCACGCTGCCGCCTCGGCGGCCCTGTGGGCGGTTCAGGCCGTCGCTTTTTACAGCGCGGCTGCATCCACGCGCAGCGCCGACGAAGAAGCCGCCGAGGCCGCTCAACCGCTTCCGCTTGGGCCGCGGCTGAAAGATTTTCTCCTGCTCAACAAACCGGTGATCGTTCTGCTCCTGCTCGTCACCACCTACGCGGGCATGGTGGTTGGCGGCAGGCGCCTGCCCTCGCTGGAACTCACCGCCTGGACTCTGCTCGGCGGGGCACTGGCGGCGGGCGGCGCGAGCGCGCTCAACCAGTATATCGACCGCGAGACCGACAAGGCCATGCAGCGCACCGCTCAACGCCCGCTGCCCTCAGGGCGCATGTTCCCCGCCGAAGGGCTGGCTTATGGCACCGGCGCCGTGCTGGCCTCGTTCTTCCTCCTGGCCTGTTATGTGAACCTGCTTGCCGCACTGCTTTCGCTGGCCGGGATGTTCTACTACGTCTTGCTCTACAGCGTCTGGCTCAAACATGCCACCGTGCAGAACATTGTCATTGGCGGCGGAGCAGGGGCCATTCCTCCGCTGGTCGGCTGGGCGGCCGCCACCGGCGGGCTGAACATCCCCGCGCTGTTTCTCTTCGCCATCGTGTTTTTCTGGACCCCGCCGCACTTCTGGGCGCTGGCCCTCGTCCGGCGTAACGATTACGCCCGCGGCAAGGTGCCCATGCTGCCGGTCGTCAAGGGCGAGGCCGTGACGCGCAGGCAGGTGTTCATCTACACCCTGGAACTGGTGGGCCTGACGCTGCTCATGCCGCTCTTCCACATGGCGGGCAGTTTCTACCTCGTCTCGGCGGCAGTCCTGGGCGCGTGGCTCATCTACACCGCCTGGCGGGTGCTCAGGCACGGCGGGAACAAGACGGCCTGGACGATGTACCGCTCGTCGAGCATGTACCTGGCTTTTCTCTTCCTGGCGCTGGTGATCGACGTGCTTGTGTGAAGGAAAAGCCCCTGCTCAGGCCGGTTCGCCCTGCAGTGCGTGGACCAGCTCCACAATGATGTGGGCCGCCTGTTCGATGCTCACCTTGCCCGTGTTGAGCACCATGTGATACAGCAGCGGGTCCGACCAATCCACGCCGTAATATTGCAGGATGTAATCGCCCGAGGCAAAATCGCGCGTGACGATCAGATCCTGGGCCGCGCGCCGCAGGTTGATATCGGCCTGGTAGGCCTGCTTTTCCTGCTTGAGCTGTGCCTTCACCCGCTGGATGCGGTCTTCCATGGGGGCTTCGATGCGCACGTGCACCACTTCTGGGTGATCCTTGAGGATGACCTGCCCGCCGCGCCCGACGATGACCATGTTGCCGGTTTCGTAGGCCGCTTTGACCGCCTTCTGCACCAGCCCCAGGGCCACCTCGTCGTTGAGGATCACGTTCTCTGCGCTGCGCACCCCCCTGGCGTCTTCCTTCCACACGCTCACCTTTGCCACCGGGATGGGCCTGCCCGTCAGGCGCTCGATGAAGTTCTTCACCCGGTAGCTGTCTTCGGTGTAATCGATGACCTCCTGCTCCGCCAGCCCCGCTTCTACGGCTGCCTGTTGGATCAAGCGCTTGTCGAAGTGCCGGTAGCCCAACAGTTCGCAGACGCGATCGGCAATCTCATCCCCTCCGCTGCCATATTGGCGTGAGATTGTGATGACAGACATTCCGCACCTCCCATTTGCATGCTCCCGGTAGACAAAAAATCCCATCCATGCCCGGACGGGATCGCTCGACCTTCCCCCCACGCGCCGCAGTGCTCCCCGCCATGGATGTTCAATCCGCTGTGTGTGAATTTCGTCGCGCAAATTCAATATAGCATGACTCGAGGGCGATTACAATCAGTCCAATATGGCCTGTAGGGTGCAGTCGCCTTGGACCGCACCATCTTCACCCGGCTGTCAAAAAAGGTGCAGTCATAAAATCGACTGCACCCTACAAGAATAGAAAGAGTCCGGTAGGGTGCGGTCGCTTTGGACCGCACCAACTTCACCCAACCAACAAAAAAAAAGTGCAGTCATAAAATAGACTGCACACTACAAGAAAAGAAA
>JARKPO010000025.1 GCA_029975215.1 Levilinea sp. | reverse complement strand
GTGGCATGTGCCATTGCTTGCCCGTTCCGAAGCTTTGGTACCGCTTCAGGAAATAGACGATCACCCGATTTGGAATCCCCGCTTTCCTTCGGAACAATCTTCCAAACAACAATCCCAGAATTGACTCGAGCCAGTTCTTCGTTGACCTCTTTCAGAACTTCGTACAGACCTTTCCAGGGTTGTGCTCCGGTGAAGGTGACGCTGGTTTCGCCGCATTGAATATGCATACTACGGTCCTTTACATCGAGGATCGCTTCACCTAGAGTAAGAATTCGGTAGTTAGCTAACACTTGGGGTCGTTTCTCACCCGATTTTGCAGTAAACAGGTAAGCTCCGAGTTCCGAATCGTAGTTAAGGAAACCGGCTTTTCCAACTGCATAATCATATGGGTACGCTGCCCGTGTCAGTTCCTGCCCAAGGTCTTCTCTCGCAGGTAAGCCACTGCCATCCTTATATGCAGCGATGATGATCTTGCCCTCCTTCTGCCTGGCGATAATACGGTTCACCTTTTCACGCAGGTATTTGTCTTCGTATACATTCATGTGATCCTCCTTTGGATTAGATATGGATTGAATAACCGACGTTGAATTGTAAAAATAGCCAACGTTCTTGTGTCTGTAGTGAAATGCCATACAGAACAGCAAAAAAGGGTCGGAAACGAAATGTTTGTGAACCTTTTTTATGGTCCTGTGTGTTGATCAAATTGACATGGAGGGTGATACAGATAACTTCCTGAGAGTACAGTTATGGTGTTTTAATAGTTATTAAAACTCCCCATTCTATTAAAACTGACTGATTATCCATCTTGTTTTTAATGAAAACATATGTTTTAATAAGTATTAAAAGAGGTTATTATGTTAAAAGAAGCAGATGTCTCTAAAAAAGGATTGTTTGCATTCAGGGAATGCCTTTCGGTTGTGCCATCCCTTACAATCGATTCCATAGAGGAGCTGCCTGCTAAAGACATGCCTGATTATCAAGCGATTGTTCGTGGGAAGGGATTCAAACAGATCGTTTACCTTGAAATAAAAACTCTGGGAACTCCAAAAAGCACGAGAGAGGCAGTCAATTTACTCGTGAGACGGATTCAAAATGACCCCGCATCCTATGGGATATTTGTTGCGCCTTACATAGCCCCTAGATCAGCTGCCATTTGCAAGGAATCTGGAATCGGGTATGTCGATTTATCTGGAAATTGTTCCATTGCTTTCCAACAGATTTTTATCAATCGAGAAAAATCAGGAAATCAATTTCCTTTCAAAACGGGTCTGTCGTCGATCTACTCGCCAAAATCCGAACGGATATTACGTGTTTTACTCGTTTACCCATATCGAACCTGGAAAGCAATCGATCTTGCGAAAGAAGCTCAAGTCAGTCTTGGTATGATCACGCAGGTAAGCAAGAAATTGATTGAAGAAGAATGGTTAAAAAAGACATCGCAAGGTATCTCATTAACCCAACCAGAAAATCTTTTAGCAGATTGGAGCAATAACTACACCATTAAACGCAATGTCCAAAAGAATTACTACTCAATGAAGCCGCTGCAAGATTTAGAAATCGAGATCGCTGATACATGTAGAATGATGAACATTCCTTATGCCTTGACTGGTTTTTCGGCGAGCAATCGTTTAGCCCCAATCGTCAGGGGTCAACGTGCAATGTTATATGTCAGCCGAGATATTGATTCGGTGGCCGAAAAAGTGGGTTTGAAACCCGTCGAAAGTGGAGCCAACATCATTTTGATTCAACCATACGATGATGGTGTATTTTGGAACGCCAAGTCAATCGGTGATCTAGAAATCTCCGAACCGGTTCAGGTTTATCTTGATCTGAAACGTTACCCAGGACGTGGCGAAGAAGCAGCAGATTTCCTATTTAGAGAGGTGATTAATCCAAGATGGCAACAACTAAAAATGAATATGATCGCCTCCTAGTAGAGGCTGCGCACAGAGTACTTCTGGAAGTTGCTCGGCTTTTGTATGACTACCGAGATGGAATTGTGTTGGTAGGTGGTTCTGTTCCTGGATTATTATTTGATCAGGGAGTTTCTGAACACATTGGAACAATTGATGTAGATGTCGCACTGGATCAAAATACTATCCAGGAAGTCGGTTACCGCTCTATCATGCAATTGCTTTCCAAACGAGGATATGTTCAAGGGGATCAGCCGTTTATTTTTTATCGTACTTTACAGGTCGACGATCAAGAGATTACAGTTGAAGTGGATTTCTTGGCCGGCGAATATGGAGGGACGAGCAAGAAGCACAGAACGCAGAATGTTCAAGATATGCATCCCAGAAAAGCGCGTGCTTGTGATCTTGCCTTTCAAAACCCTATTCAAATAACGATAGAGGGTACTTTGCCAGAGGGTGGAAAGGATCGGGCTTCCATTCAAGTTGCTTCGATTGTCCCATTTCTCATAATGAAAGCGCAGGCTTTGAATAGTAGACTCAAAGAAAAAGATGCCTACGATATTTATTATTGTTTAACTAATTTTCCGGATGGGATGGATGCATTGGTTGAGGCGTTCCGAACATTTCCTGATCATCCTTTGATACATGAGGGATTAGCGATTTTATCTGAAAAATTTTCGGCTTCAGACTCTGTTGGCCCTGTATTTGTAACCAATTTTCTAGATGAAAATGAGCCAGAAACTCGAGCACAGATCCAAAGAGACGCATATGAGCGTGCGCAATTTTTGTTGAAAGCACTTCTTACCTGAACATTTATTGACTTGTGAATCAGAAGTCAGTTATGGAGGGAGCAGTAACTCCCTCCATTTTTATTATTTTCCATCGATATGCATGGGCATTAAAACGTATAAATTCTCCTCATCTCCTGTTGAATGGAGTACCGCCGGTGTGTTGTGGGCATTCGCCTCAATGGTCACTTTTTTGGTAGTGATTGCTTCCAACCCATCTTGCAAGAATTTCACATTGAATGCGATCTCCAATTCCTGTCCTTCAACCGTGGCATCAAGTTCTATCTCACTCGCGCCGGTCTCATCGGATTCAGCCAACAGTTTGACCCTCCCTGTTTGATCAGCTCCGGGTTGAAAGTGAAACCGCACTACATTGCTACCTTCGCGAGCAATGATGCTGGCCTGTTTGCAGGCTTTGAGCAGTTCACCCGTGTCAAGGACTGCTCTGGTCTTGTGACCTTTGGGTAGAATCGCCTGATAATCCGGGAATTTCCCATCGATTAATTGTGAAACAATCTGCATGTTTTCACAACGGAACACCACCTGGCTACCATTCGCGGTTAAAACAAGAGTGATCCTGGCTGTTTTAGTCGTGTTCA
>JARKPO010000021.1 GCA_029975215.1 Levilinea sp. | reverse complement strand
AGTATCCAACCAAGCTTTTGCAGTTTTTCTTCAGAAATCTGGATTTCCGGTTCACTAGGATTATTCACTGTCATGACCCAATTCTCCAACTTCTAGGATTTGTGTGATGATTTCCAGATCGGTTACGGAATTTCGTTTTCCACGTTGTTTTAAATCTGCGATCACTTGTTTTCCGCGTTCATAATCAATATTGCGGATAAATTCAACTCGTTCGGCAACGACTTCAAAAACAGGAGTCGTCGTGTTTGGCCGGTAGCGTAGTTGAATATGCCCTTCAACACCGATCCGGCTGCCTTTCTGGACATGTCCGTACACCAATTCAGCCAGGGTGCCATAGACCAGCACTCGTAATCCCTTCACCGGTTTTGATTCCGGGCTGCCGTCAATCATCAGGTATAGGCGAACATAAGGGATAGGGTCCTGATTTTGGGGACGCAAATAATCAAAATAGATATCCCCGGTGATGTCGCCCCGTTGCCACGTAAGATTTCCTTGCGCCATAATTCATTGTCTCCTTTTATGAATGTTTGTTTGAATTCAATAGTCCACAAAGTGCGTCTGGCTTAATTGCTCATCCAGCCTGTTTCCTCCTCGATATCCAGAACCAATCCCAATGCATCTGCTAAAAGCTGGATACGATCCTTTTTCACCTCTGCAAAAAGCCGTCGCCAATTTTGGTCGGTTGGGGAACAAAAGGTGAACGACTGATCAATCAGGCGGGCAAGATTTCGCGGCTGTAATGCAGCCAGGCGTTCACTCGCTCCGCCGGCACCGATTCTGGGGTTCTCTTTTAGCTTGGCGATGGACAGGCTGTACGGATTCTGGATGTTAGGTTGGGAAGCACCATGAATGATCCAGGATACAAAAGGTAAAGCGTTCTTTTCTTGATCGAGTAAAGCTTGCCTATTTTTCTTGTCTGCGCGCGCCAACAATTTTTCCAATGACCAATTTCCACTCGAATCAGTTACTACCACCACCGATTGACTGGTTGGATCGTTCAGTAAAATCGATGTATCTTGGGTAGAGGAGGTATCTTTTTCTTTTGGGGAATCTTTAAAGCCTTTGAGAATCTTTAAAAGGGTCTCAATACAACCCTTGGCTTCCGGGTCGAGCGTCGCAAAACAATCATTGAGGATACCCTTGAAAGTCTCAGAACAATCCTTGGTTAAATCTGAGAGTCTCAAAACAACCTTTGGTTCTGTTTTGACAGTCTCGAAACAACCATTGCCCAATAAAGTGATCCAAGAACCTAATTCGTCTTGAACACAATGATCTTCGGATTTCACAAGAAGGGATGAAACAGCTTGTTGGATGGCTTGGTGTTGTGGAGTAAGTGGATCCACCCTCTGTACCTTGAATTTCCAACTATAGCTGCCCTCAGAATTGATCCGATGATCAATGCGCTCAACAAAAAGGGCTAATAGATCCTGAAGACGTTGCCGGCGAGAAAATTCATCAACGGTACGATCACTTAATTCATCCTTACGTTTTCCTCTCTCAATCCAGGCTGGAAGCCAGTTCGCCACAACGCGAGCGTTATTGATACCTAGACGATTTGCGATAGCTTGATATCCACCCTTAATCCAGACTGCATCTCTGATCTCACCTGTCTCATCATTGAAGTAGCACAGGTTGCGCAGAACCAGAACAAACATGGCAGCATCTGCTCCGAGAACCGGTAACCAGTTTCTGAGGAAATACCAGGTGACCAGGATGAAATCCCCCTGACCTAACAATCGGTCAGCAAGCTGATCTGCCAGGGTCCCAAGTTCTCCGTCGAGCCGGTGACCAATCAATTCCCGGATGACATCCTGAACGGTCAAATAGTGTGGAATCATTTTGTCGAATTCTTCTTGAGGGAGCCGCGC
Source organism: Levilinea sp. (assembly GCA_029975215.1). GTDB lineage: Bacteria > Chloroflexota > Anaerolineae > Anaerolineales > Anaerolineaceae > Levilinea. The sequence goes on along the minus strand of JARKPO010000021.1, from coordinate 28,707 downwards.
CGGATAATGCAAGATGTCCTTTGGATTCGCGTTGATAGCCAATTGCAAAGCAGACTGAGGGGAATCCTGGATACCATGAGCCAATAAGAAAGTTTTCAAGTCTTCAGCATCCCCAGGCGTCAGCGGTGATTCGAATAGTTCATATTTGTTGGAGGACTTTTTGGTTCTTCCTGAGCGCTTATCTACTTCATGATCGGTGTCAATCTTTCTCGCAAACCATTCCAGACTGCTACCGGGTTGTAACAAGCGAAAGAACTGAGCCCGGCTGATCCCAGCCCATTGGCAAATACGCTCAGCGCGAACGGCAAATTTGCAGCTCCCTTTTCGAGCCTTTCCACCGCTCGCCAGGTAATATTCCTGCCACAATGCCATGATCAAGAAAATCATTTGTGATCCGACGTATGGCAGCCAGCGCAGGTAATATACAGGTAAGCGAACTAACCGGCTTGGCTCAATTAGGTAATTCCGGATGGAGCTGTAATAGATATTCAACTCAATGGAACTGTCCTGAGAATCTTCCTGGTCTGGATCAACTTCCTGAGTGAGATCATCCTCATCATCAATTTCCTGGTCACAAACAACGAAACGAACCTTAACCTCTCTGTTCATCACCCCCATTAGGAATCGCTGCAGGGTGGTCGTTAATCGGTTTTCTAACCACTCACGGCCATACGAATTCATGCAGCCGATCACAAATGTGTCATCTGAAAAATCCACCAAATGGGTTGGCTTCACCCAGGTACTAAAAGCCGCCCGCGACATATCCATTTCGAGGTTAGCAATAGCCGCTTGCCAGGCTTTCTCCGGTGAAAATCCGATGACTGCATTCATAAAAGAAATCCCTATTGATAAAAAGATCAATCTCGAATAAAGCGAAATAGAGGCACATTTACAGCCTTAGTTGGAAGAACGGTAGTTATCCCATTCGTTCCAGAAAAGACCCATTTACGGGCTTCCTGTGGTTTCAACGTCAGCAACTCCGTCTGCGTCAACGTCTGCGGCATGTCAGCAGTACGTCTGCGGCACGTCAGCATGGACGCAGACGTGATTCTTGGAGCGAAAATGGAATTGTTGATTTTCCAGGAAAGGTTAGAGGCCATTAGCATCACTCCAGAAATAAAGTCTTCCCTATTGTCTTAGGAGACGGTTGCAGGATTAAGCTTCCATTGCGAAAAGCCTGTGAACCTTCTATAACGAAGTAACAGACAACTTCTCCGACTGGTAAAGTATGCTCCCGCGCGATCGACCGGACTTCTTCCTTTAATAAAGCTGGAATTCGGAATGTCGCTCTTTTTTCCCATTCAGGGAAAACTTCTTGGTCTTTCCTGGATTTTTTCTTTTTGGTTCCGCCAGCTTTCTTTTCAGGGACTGGGAATGCCTCCGCTAACCATTTATGGTTTGCCGGTTTTTGAATAGGCATGATTGGGATTCCTTCATTGCCTTCAGAGTACAGGGTCATCCTCTGCGCCTTGGGGTACGCTAAAAGTTTGATCTCTCCATTGCGGTAAAGCCTTGCGCCATATTCCAGAAACGCCCTGACGACTTCATCTCTAGGAACCGAAAGAGACTGAGCATCTTTGATAATCAAATCCACAACCTGCTGAGGTATTCCCCGGTACGTTACAGTTTCAAGCCGATGAACCTGTTCCCACTTACGGGATCTTTTCTTCCTGAAATCTGCCGTGGGGATTAAATCCAAGGGCTGTCGTGGGATCATAGTAGGTTCTTGTTGTTGATCCTCCTCAACCTCGGTTATTGGATTAGGGTCACGTAAACCTGTAAATGCGTCTCGCCTGGCCATCATGACCTCTAATATTTCAATACAAGAGTTGCCAAAGCTTTATATTCCTCGGCAGCCCGCGTTTCTGGCGCATACTCAAAAATGGTCTTTCCCTCAGACCAACATTCACGTAAGACAGTCGCCCGATGAATGGGGGAAAGCACCTTGTCCCTGAATGTTGCCTGCAGATCCTGAAGTGAGTCGCGTGACTCGTTGGTACCATCAAAAAAGGTAGGTAGTATCCCCAGCAATCCCCCTTGCCAATTCTTTTTGTCCCTCAAGGTTTGGATGGTTGTGACTGTCTTCGCTAACGAATCTAATGATGCGAATTCTGTAGCCGTTGGAACGATCACCAGGTCAGCTGCCCAGATTGCACGCTCCTGTAAGCCACCCACAGATGGGGAGGTATCGAAAATAATGTAATCAAACCGATCTTTGGTGAATGTTTTCAGTAGCCCTTTTATGTAGGAGATCGGTTGATCCTGAACACCCAACATCATTTGCGCAGCGGAGGTCATTGAGTTGCCTGGAATCAACTGTAAGAAATCACGACCTGTATCACGGACCCATTGGCGGACAAATGTTATTTCACTTGGAGAGCCTGGTTGGGTTGTCAGAAAATAATACGTTCCCATTTGGCTATCCATACCCAACTTGGTTGCGCACTGTCCTTGTGGATCAAGGTCAATCAACAGCACTTGTTTATTTCTCAGCGTGAGAGCATGTGCCAGATTTACGGCGGTGGTTGTCTTTCCTACCCCGCCTTTTTGGTTCGAAATGGTGATGATTTTTGTGGTCATTTGATTTCTCCTTAATCGATAAATTGCAGTTGTGTTCGGCCTTCATGACCATGGACAGAAATGACATCTTCGAGAGTCTGATAAACACCCATGGCATAAGGTTCCCTGAGCCAATGTATGACTGCCAAGCCGCTGCTAAATACAGTTCCTTCTGCAACTTCACCAGTCCCTGAGACACCCGTGAGGTCTTCCACTCGAATTAACACAAACCGACGCATCTGACTGTTTGAAGAAATTTGATTTGGTTTTCGAACCATACTTTCACCTTTAGCTTGGTTTCTAAAACCTGTCCGCCGGCTGCGATCACGGATTCTTGGTTTTTTCTGAATGACTTTGGAATTTGTCAGATCCATCAACAAGCCATCTTTATAAGTAAGGCGGCATCCTGAGGTAATGTGTTCAAACACGATTCCTTCCGGCCAGGTTGATTTCTCGTCCCGGTTGAGGCGTATATCGATCATTCGAAACAATCTTCCAAAGAACATCCCTGGATCATCATCAACCCTGGTTGGATCCATAATGACTTTCCAAACGTAGCCTCGAAGTTCAACGGGGTTCTTTTTATCTTGAGCAATAAAATAATCTAAGTCTTTACCTGGCATCTTGAATGGCTCTCCGAACCTTATAAAATTAGCCGGCAAACAGGTGCGCAAATAGACGGGCAGGGGGAAAGGATTAGCCCTTACCTTATGCAGGCTTATTGAGATTGTGGAACACCCATGACCGGGGAATCAAAAATTAATAGTGTGTTGCACCATTATTGAATCAGGGAGGACGCATCCCCCATGAGAAAATAGATTTGAATGAATTGAATTGGAAAGAGGAATGAAGAAAAGCAAGAAAAAGTACTTGACGAACCCACGTAAAACAGATACTATACGAATATCGATTAGCTACCGCAGCGTGCCCGGCAAGCATGGACCAGAGTTCGTCAGGTCGGCTGATTTGCAGAGACCGCCGCACAAATGGCACGGATTCAGGATTTTGACTCATAACCCGGAGGTCAGTGGTTCGAATCCACTCCCCGCTACTAACGAGAACCGTAGTCCCTGGGGCTACGGTTTTTTGATCCCCAAAGGGGCGCAGAGCGAGAGCCTGAGGGTCGATGGTTACGAAAAATCACTTTTGCCGTAGGCATGCTTCGCGAGGAGGATTTTTCGATGAACCGTAATCCCTCAGGCCTGTTATTTTCTCTTTGTATTGACGGCTTCGTCAAATACAAAACCGCCGAAGGCTTAAGCCAACGGACGGTCGATTCGTATGAGTGGGTGCTGCGTAAGTGGATGGAAAAGATAGGCGACCAGCCGGTCGGTAAGATCACTTCTGCCGACGTGCTCGATTACATGACCTATCTGCGTACCGAGTATATTCCCCACACTTTCGCCAAACCGAATCCTGCGCATGAGGCACCAACGCGCAAACTCTCCCCAAAGACACTGCGAAACCACTGGATCACTTTCAAAGCTTTCTTCGGTTGGGCGGTCGCAGAGTTCAAAATCAAGAATCCCATGGAAGGCATCCCGGGACCACGTTATAAAGAAGCACCGGTAGCTGCATTTACTCAGGAAGATCTTGCTGCGCTGCTCAAAGCCTGTACCTACTCCCGTGAGTACAATCCAATCAATCGCCATAATTTTGTCACCCGACGACCATCCGCCAAAAGAGATGAAGCCATGATCATGTTCATGTTGGATACCGGTTTGCGTGCTTCCGAGCTTTGCAGTTTGAAAATCGGCGAACTGGATTTGCGCACCGGTAAAGTTGTCATCAAGCATGGGAACGAAGGTGGGGCAAAAGGTGGCAAAGGGCGCACGGTATTCATTGGAAAGAGCACCCGCCGGGCTGTATGGCGCTATCTGGCTGACCGTGAAGATCGCGATGACCCAGAATCGCCAGTATTTATCAACCGCGGCAATCATCCGTTTAACTCCAATAGCCTGCGACATTTGATCGTGCGCCTGGCTGATAAAGCGGGTGTCAAAGGGGCCCATCCACATAAATTCCGGCATACTTTTGCAATCACTTACCTCCGTTCAGGTGGGGATGTCTTTACCCTGCAAGCCCTCTTAGGCCATAGCTCGTTGGATATGGTTCGTCATTATGCTCAAATCGCTGAGATGGACATTGAACGAGTGCATCGAAAAGCCAGCCCAGTTGATAACTTGAGGTTCTAAAAACGATCATTTTCTCTTTATGCCAGAGCTGGAGGAAGGAACCCAATTAGACCTTCCTCCAGCCATTCAGGTTATTTCCGTTTTTGGGATTGGCAGGGAAGTTTGCATGTTGGCCGGAGCGATGGCGAATCACAGCATTCCTTGCGCACCAAAATGATTGAACCATTTGCCATGACTTCATAATCCAGGCAGTCACCAGGTTGTAAATCCAACAGGTTACGAACCTTTTTGGGGATTGTGATGGCGTTGGTCGTGGTAATGATAATCGGTCGTTTTTTCAAATAATCACCTCCTTTCATTCCGAGATTGCTGGAATTTTCATAATCCAGCTCAGCCGGATATTCTGAAACTCAACCGGGAACATGGCTTTCGCCCACAAAAGAAAACGCTGGTTGGTATTCAAGATGCTCTTTAATTCTGATTGAATCAATCCTTTCTCAACTTTCTGAAAAAGGAAATCAGGGAGACTGGTGTTGAAAGCGGGCGCTGAACTGATCGGTTGTGAGCCAGCCCAAAGAAGCAGCGCTTTAAGATGCTCGAAATCAGTAGAGATCTGGAGCGAAGAACGCCCATGAACATCTCGTGAAAATTTCAGGAACAACTTAACCTTGAGATAGTTCTGCCGATCCAGCATTCCAAATCCCGCGATTGACAATCCCGCCGCAGATGGGACATTTGCCTTTCAAATGGCTCAGACGGCCTTTGACAGGCCGAATTTCCCCATTTTGAATTTTGACGATGGTATTGCAGCGCATACAAAATCCCTCCCCCGCTTGAAGCGGATGGGTTGGTTTCTTTCTAGCGTTTCGTTGACTGTCAACCCAGGCGGCAAATTGCCTGCCATCGATCCAGATATGATTGGATTCATCCCGGCTGTGTGGCGCGCCATGGTTGAGCCAATCTCGCAAGGTGGTTTCAGGAACGTCCAGGTCTTCAGCGATTTCCCGCGGTGTGTAAAGCATGGGCAGCAAACCGGGGGCTTTGATCAGGACATTCCTGGAAATCCGGCAATTTGAGCTATTTTGGTTTTCTGACATCCTTCTCCTTTGTTATTGTTTAGACTTTGTATCGAATAAACATACGCCAGCCATGCCAACCCCTTAAGGGAATGGCGTGGCTGGCGTATCCTCTTCCCATTGATAGGTGTTGAAAGATCCTCGTTTTGTAACTCTGATACGCGGATCATTATTGAGTTTTGAAAATGCCCGGTCGATCGTCCTGGCGCTGCTATTGATTTGAAGCGCCGAGATGAGCTCGTTCTTCTTGAATTCCTGCGCTGGTACGCTTTGCAGATATTCCAGAATATCCGCAAAGATGAGTTCCGCTTGACCAGGAACACGTACCTGTTCAGAAGCATTTGTTTCAGAAAATCGGAGCGCGATGCTCTCTTCGGTCGATTCAATTTGGAACTGCAACTGCGCGGGTGGCTGGGATTCGCGCACTTTTTGTGGAATGATCGTTCGCATTGAGTGTGCTGAATGCTGGTTTTCATGTACAACCACAATGGCTGTATCGACAGACCCCAAAATATCGGAGGAACCCCGGACACGATAAGAAAGATCGGGGTTTCCACCCTTATTGAGGTGATGAATCAGAATGAAAGTCGTACCAGTCTGGTTGGCAATTTCACGCAGGGTGTTCATCATAGGGGAAATTTCTGCAACCGAATTTTCATCTGCGCCAGGCATAAACTTGGCCATGACATCAAAAATGACGACAGAGGCATCCAACCGGTGAATACGTTGACGTAATGCCAGCACTTCGGAAGTGACCTTTAAGTTAAGCGGAGAAAAGTCGAAAATCAGGTTCGCAGGCGGTTGAATGCCCCGCGCATGGCACAGTTTAAGAACGCGCGAGCGCATACCCCGATAGCTGCCATCCAGGAAGTGATACAGCACTTTGCCCTGGGTTACCGGTTGGTTATCCCACGCCAGTCCAGAAGAAGCCATGCCAATCGCCAGGTCCAGAGCAAGAAAACTCTTTCCGGCTGCCGGCATACCGGCGATCAAGTTGATCCCACCAGCCATAATCCAGTCTTTGAGAATCCAGGTCAACTCACCCATCTCCGACAAACACAATTTCTCTGCGGTCATAACCATTCGCTCCATGACTCCCGACAAGGCGGATGAGGTGACAAAGAATTCCTCCATTTGCTGCAGAGCATCAGAAAGCGATTTATCTTGAATAGCATTTTGTGCAAGGTTTGTCGCAATCTCCAACGCTTTTCGCTTAAATGCTTTTTCACGCACGATCTTCGCGTAAGACTCGGCGTTCATGGAAGTCGGAGTTGCATTGAGCAAGCCCATGATATATGCTGGCCCGCCAATTTCCTTTAGTTTGCCGCTGGTATTCAAGGCATTACACAGGGTGACCTGATCGATCTGTTGCTCAGATTCCAACAGGTGATTCATTGCTTCCCAAATCCAGCGGTGTGAGTTGCGATAAAAATATTCCGCTTTTACGATAGTGACCAAATCTTCAAATAAATAAGGTGCAATCATGATCGAACCGAGCAAAGCCTGTTCGGCTTCAATATCTCTGGGCGGAATGGGATCGGACATCAAAATCTCCAAGTGGTTTGATATTTACTCATTACCTCAAAAAGAAGGTCGCTAGAGAAAACGAAAAGCGACCGGCATAACAAAGTTCTTTGTTATGCGGCCGCTCCTACGATTTGATTGATGTCCAAGGAGATCAGCGACCCGATACGATTACATTTTTATTCTACAAATAAATCAGGCTTGATCCAAGGTGGCAATGATTCAACTGTGAAATTTCGGTTAGTAGGTGTAACATTCTTTCTGTAAAATGATGAACCTTAACAAAAGAGGTGAGTCAGAAGTATCCTAAATAGGTTACCAGACCAAAATAGGAGACTGAAATGACTCACCAAGAAGATTATACCCCTTCCGAGAAAGTAACCGATCTACTGGCCAAGAATGGCTGGGGAGCTATTCCCGACCTGATCCGCATTTTGATCAACCAGGCCATGCAAGAGGAACGAGCTCGCTATTTGCAAGCCGAGGAATACGAGCGTACCCAAGACCAGAAAGGCTATGCCAATGGCTACAAGCCCAAAACGGTCAAAACGCGGGTCGGGGAAATCACCTTTTCCGTACCCCAGGTGCGGGAAGGTGGATTTTACCCCTCGGCTCTGGAAAAGGGTCTGCGTAGCGAACGAGCTTTGACCATGACCTTAGCCGAAATGTACGTTCAAGGTGTTTCCACTCGCCGAGTGAAGGATATCACCGAAAAACTCTGCGGGTTTGAGATCTCAGCCGAACAGGTCAGCCGGGCCACCGCTCAATTGGATGCCGTTTTGCAAGAGTGGCGAGAGCGACCTTTGGGTGAAATCTGCTATCTTTACCTGGATGCTCGCTATGAGAAGGTGCGAGAAAGCAGCCAGGTGCGAGATGCAGCTGTATTGGTGGCCACCGGGATCGATCCAGGCGGTGAGCGCCAGGTTCTAGGGGTTTCCGTGTCCCTCAGCGAGCACGAAACCCACTGGAAAGCCTTTTTAAGGAGCTTGAAAGACCGTGGTTTGCATGGCGTCCAGTTGGTGATCAGTGACACCTGCACTTGCAGCAGGTGCAAGTGTGACCACGAGGGACTGGGAGCAGCTCGACGAGCTATTTTGGGCAGTGTGCCCTGGCAACGCTGCCGGTTTCACCTGCAGCAAAATGCGGGAACTTATGTGCCACGTCAAGCCATGCGAGGTGAAGTGGCGGCCGATATTCGCTCGATCTTCAACGCCTCAGACCGCAAAACAGCCGAAGAGCTCTTGCAGGCTGACATCAGAAGTATGCTGTCTCAGCTCCCAGGTTGTCGGCCTGGTTGGAGGAAAATCTTTCCGAAGGGTTAACGGTGTTCGATTTTCCATTGGAACACCGGCGATCCATTCGCACCACCAACAACCTGGAACGGGTCAACAAAGAGATCCGCAGAAGGACCCGGGTGGTGGGCATCTTTCCGTATGATGCTTCTTGCTTACGGCTGGTGTCTGCAATCCTGATGGAGATTAGCGAAGATTGGCAAATTGGCAAACGCTACTGCTCTGGCAAGTCATTGAATTGTTAAAGAACGATGGATATTTCTGACTCGAATTTACAGAAAAAAGGTTGCGTAATCTTTGGTTAACTGACCTGAAGGTTAAATGACCTAAAAATTCTGACGACGTATCCTATTGTTAGGTTGATAGTTTCAAAGTCTAGAAAAGACAGAAAAATATTTTCGACCAAAAATTAGGGTCTGCGTCCTAGCTGACGTGCCGCAGACGCCTTGTTGACACGCCGCAGACGTTGACGCAGACCCTACCGCTGACGTTGATTGAACAGGAAGAGCGCTGAAGCGCCTATTACCGTAAAAGGATATGGAAATACCATTTGACCTGGAATGACCTCTCTATCCCGAAAACTTGACTCTAAGCTGGCATAAATTGCACCACCATACATAGGTCAAATGGAGAGTCTAGCAGATGAGAGACTGGAAATATTTGCACAAATAAATCGGCATATATTTTTGTGCAAGGAAAAACCATCTTGATCCATTGGAACGGAGTGCACTCTGTTCCATCCACTTCGATCCCCTAGAGTCTTAAGGGGGAACGGGGTATTCTGAAAAAAAGCACTTCAATGTGCAAAATATTAAAAGGTCAACAAAATCAAGAATTGTCTTGCAACCCGATAATTTTCGTATCGAACTAAAACTGATTTGTGGTTTTATCGTTTAAAAAAGTGATGGCTGCTGAGGATCAGTTTTGATCTTTGCGGATTGCTCCTCCAACCATGTTTTTAATTTTAGGGGATGCTCAGGGAATGGATGTGGAAACGGCAAAGCCCCTTTTTGAATGAGTAATTTGTTTCCTTCTGGCATGTTGGGGTGGTCTAAAACGAAAATCGGAAGCCATTTCGATTTAAGGGCCTCGGTCGCGCCGGCCCAAGTGCCGCCCTTTTCTGCATCACTTGCCACCACAATGGCATAATCAGCAAGTGTGTAAATTAATTTGTTTCTACCCATTGCTGTCCCAACCGAAAATGGAGCGCTAGGAGAATAAGGGGTTACTAAGCATAAATCCCCACGTCCAATGGCTGCACGATTTTCCGGATTCCGAATAGATTTTTCCAAACTATCAGCGAGTATTCCAACAGCTGTTCCTCTCGAAGTTAATGCAGCATTCATGCTAATGGTGTCGACGCCTTTTGCACCACCTGAATATAGAACTAATCCCGATAAACCACACGAATTACCTACAAATTCAGCACAAGCCTTACCAGCTTCATCAAGATGGCGCGACCCAACCACTGCAATACCTGGCTGGCCTAAAAGAGCTTTTTCACCTGCATAAAAAAGAACAGCAGGCGCGCTTTCCTTGAGTCGCTGACGATATCGTGTTGGGTATTCTTGATCAGCCCTCGTTATCACATGAATTCCAAGCGATGCTAATCGTTCTAGTTCAATTGCTAAAGAGCCACTGCGTTGGAGAAGGCGGTAATAACGTTCAGCTTCTTCTAGCTTAATTCCAAGTTGACTTTGGATCCCTTCCGGGGTTAGCCCAAATAAATCACCCGGACGCATGGAGTTGGATTGTAGTGTTTTGGCTAAAGGGTTCCATTCTTTCAGTGTCAATGATGCATATTCGGAATTTGATAAAAGTCCAATATGAGAGCACAACAAAAGAATGGCTTGAGAATCAAGAGAAATGGTCATCCGTTGGTATTCCTTCCAGTTGCTTGAGCCAGGGTAAATGGAAAAACCGTTCCACTTCCATTTACCTTTAATAAGTATCCTGCCATGGTTAATGTCCATCCAGAATCAATAATATCGTCCACCAGTAAAACCGCACCGGATGGAAGTTGAGGATCTATGCTTATTGTACCAACCACATTCCGCGCTTGCATGGTGCTGTTTTGCATAGTTTTTTGTTCAGGAGCTTCGCTCGTTCGTCGAAAAACGGGGTGGAAGGGAATACCTAACGATTGAGCCAGACGGGCTGCAAAATCTGGGACAAGATTCGGATGCCGGGTAGATGGGATTGAAGTAACCCAGTCAGGGAAAGGCTCAGGCTTCCATAAATCCAGAATTAAATGAGAGGCTGCATTAACCAATTCATCAGGAAAATGACCTTCCCGATACTTTCCTGTCTGAACGATTTTTCCCCATCCGGCATCGCCATAATAGCACAATGAACGACCTGGAGCATTTTGCAATTCAAGAGGAATATTGCGTTTTTGATCTGGGAATAAACCAATCGGCCATTGTTTGCGTGGTTGGATGAGAACTTGTGTCCCTTTTAGATAGTTTTCTGCTTCGATCACAAGTTCATGTGGTACGGAAGCGGAAAGACCTTTTCCTTGACAATTTGCACATCGGCCGCAAGGAACAGGGTTTGTGTCATCCAATGCTTCCAGCAAAAATTTCATCAGGCAGTCAGGATGATCCACATAAGCTTGCATTTGAGCTAATTCAGATCTGCGCAAGTCGAGGACTCGATTAATTCGGTCTGTTTCTGGAACCCATGGATTAGGCGTGCGAAAATAAAGTACCTTTTTATCAAAGGTCTGGCCGACTGCACCATCAACTTCTAATAACTTGAGTGCTTTCTCCGCCATTGATTTTGATGTGTTAACCCTGGCTAATATTTCATACAATGACAATCCTTCGCTTTTTTCAAGCTCTTGGAGGATGTCTAGAAATACTTGTGTACTTGGGAAGGCTGACTCAATAAAATAATTTTGGATTTCATCATCTTCAGCGCCACTAAGCAAGACGCCATACGATTTTTCAACCGCCCGTCCAGCACGGCCGACCTGCTGATAGTAAGCCACGACTGAGCCAGGGCGTTGAAAGTGGATAACAAAGTCGATATCTGGTTTATCAAAGCCCATCCCCAATGCTACAGTAGCGACCAGTATCTTAATTTCATTGTTGAGAAATGCCTGTTCTAATGCCGGCCGATCCATATTGCCATCATCACCAGCATGATACGCCTCAGCTGAAAAGCCTTTCTGTTTTAACCATCCAGTTACCCGTTCTGTATCCGCAACGGTCAGACAATAAATAATCCCACTCCCCTTGAATTTCGGTAAATTCTCCACTAGCCAAGCCAATCGTTCACTTTGATTGGATAGTCGAATATTCTGCAGACGTAGAGATTCACGGGCTAGTGGACCCCGATGAACGGTAAGTTCAGGTCCTAACTGCGCCTGGACATCTTTAACAACCCGGTCGTTGGCGGTGGCTGTTGTTCCGAGTACGGGGATGCCTTTTGGGAGCATCTGAACGATTCGCACAATTCGGCGATAGTCCGGACGAAAATCATGTCCCCAATCGGAGATACAATGAGCTTCATCCACCACAAAAAGACCGATTCGCCCAGAAATTTGTGGAAGGACTTCTTTTAGGAAATGGTCATTATTTAGCCGTTCTGGGGAAATGAGCATTAAATCACATTCATCCTTTGCTAATGCTTCTTCAATAGCTGCCCATTCTTCCTTGTTCGCGCTGTTTATCGTGAATGCGCGAATGCCAATCCTTCCGGCCATTTCAATTTGATTGCGCATAAGCGACAATAATGGACTGATTAGGATTGTGGGGCCAGAACCATGCTCGCGTAATAATTTTGTAGCGAGAAAGTAAACCAGACTCTTTCCCCATCCAGTGCGCTGCACAACCAGCGCACGTTGCTTTTTTATGGCAACTGCTTCGATAGCTTCCCACTGACCAGGGCGGAAGTCTTTATCCTCCCCAATCATTTGGTGTAGAAGATTCAATGCGCGGTCTTTAATTGTTTGCGATGATGCAATCGTCATTGATTTACCCCTGTAAATAGATAATTTGAGCACCCTTTTTATTTTATAGTCACCATATCCAACCCACCACCTTGCCGATGAACCTCAAAATGCCCATCCCTTCGCAGGCTATCTACCCCGAGAGTGATTTTAAATGGGTAGAGTTCGGGTAAATTGACCAGGTCGTCAAAGGGGATGGCATCGGACGGATGCGCTTGGAGAGCGCAAGTTAATAGCCAGCTCTGGATATTTTCGGAAGAAGCAAAATTGTGCAGAAGGATTCGATAATTCTGTTTTTGTTCTGTGTGTGCCAATACCCCCCAATTGGTCAGAGATGCAATGATGCGCTCTACCGATCGGTCCAACGCACCTAAGTGACCGTATTCGCCGGCGATCCTGTCTTTGATCATTTTTCGGGTAATGATTTCTGTAGTACGGCTGGTTTGACCAATGGCAGCGACACATTTCCTGAAGAAGGGATAGCAAACCAGGGTCATTCCATAATGAAGCCAGAGACGTTCATCGGATGACGATAAAGTTGGAAATAACGCAAGCGCTTCCTGGTGGATGCGAGGAGCAGTTTTCTCAGTTTTTACCCATATTGCTGAAAGGACATCAATGGTTTTTCGCTGGGCATCTGTGCCGGTAACGGTTCCTGAAATTGTGTCTGCTAAACGTTGTCGGATAGCTGATGGTTCCATCTTTTGAACAGCCAAAGATGCGGTCACATCCAACCAATCCAGTAATATCGTGCGGCTAAATCCAATACCTTTTTCCATTATTTTCTCTCTTTTGTAATTTGAATAAACGGAACAATAACTTCGTCCATGGAAACTCCACCATGAGTTACAACTACCTCCCCGGCAGTGGTAAACGCCTCTCGTTTTATCGGCATAAGTGCTGACATTTGTTCAAGTAAAAGACCGTCATTATCCCACAAAATTGTGTCTGCAAAGGCATCTTGAACTCTCAAAGCAGCCAGTCGATCCAAATAAATTCGAGCGCGTTTTCCACGTGTTTGAGCCAGCAAGCCTTCCGATGGCTGACCGAAGCCAGTTGCTTCAACATGCCCATGATCGCTGGCAATAAATACGGAAAAATCGTGATCTAAATACCAGTCAAGTTGATTTTCCAGGGCTAATGAATTTTGCTCATGCGCAGGATCCAGCCATAATCGTAATGAAGATTGCTGATCCGCTGCGCCGAGTGTGGCATTATGGGCTAATTTATCCAAAGTATCATCAATTAAGCACCAAAAATTCACCCTGGGATCTTGTAGCTCTGGTTGTTGGTCGATCTGTCGATCATAATAAAGGGGAAGCACCTTGCATGTATCCTCACTGAATCCTTCGCGGGACCAGAAAAGTTCCCAGGCTCGCGCTTCTGGAATACTAGGATCAATTCCACCTGGAAAATCAGCGGGCCGAAGGCCAGATATCAGGGCGTATCTCGAAATTGATGTGATGGTTGGGATTTGGGCTAGCAAAGTTTCTGTGTTCATCCTCCAATCGGCATGTCGTTTGGTCCACACAGAAGAGATTACTTGCCAATCAGCCAAAGAAAGACAATCCATGACCAAAAGCACCGCTTTACGTAGATTTCCGAGATTGTGAAGATAAGCCAGATAATGGGGGGTGTGGTGTACATGGTGAGGATTGGGCAAACGTTGGGCACCCAAAGCTGTATAGTTTTTCAGAAGCCAGTATGTAAATAACGTATCCAGATTTGAAATATATTTTTGGAAAAGTGTTTTTTGCTCTGGTTGAATTGCAAGTTCAGTCTGAGCCATGAGGCTGTTCGTCTCAGCCCATTCTCGGGCAAGATTTTGCCAGGTATTCCAACCCATTTGCCCGCTTTGTATTTCTGTCAATTGGTTTCCGATATTTTCCAACAATGTCTTTAATCTTTGAAGGCGAATATCGATCATTGTGACGCCGGGTTGCGCCCATTTTGGCGATTCTTTTTGGTTAGTTATTCTTAAAGGCTGAATGGTTCCCTGACGCACAAGACTGGGCACCAAATCTTGCAGTTGTGGATCGCGAGAGAAAGGAATGACATAACCCGCTGAAGCCTCTTTGACCTGTTTACCTGAAAGAGATTGGACAATGGATAGCTGCCACTGGTTTTGGATAAAATCCCGGAAAGCTTGAGCGTCCTTGATGAGAAGATCGATATTCCATTCTCGATATTCAGAAAATTCCTTCAACAGGTTTACCAGGCTGGTTCGTAATAGTTCTGGTAGGGGTGATTGCCGGTGATGATATTCATTTAACCAGGCAATCAAAGCGTATGGTTGAGAAAGCGAAACAGGATCGGCGTTGAAAACCTCTTGTAAAAGGTAGTTAATGGTTTTTTGCCGGCTCAAGGGTTGGACCGGCTGCGGGCGGGATTCAAGGATTTCAATTTGATCAGGACTGAGCGTTTGCAAGACCGGGTAAGCCAGGTTGGGAAAATACTGGTGCAGTGATAGACGAATTCGATATGCGTCCTGATAGAGGTCGTACGGAATTTCTTCCAGTGGGCCGGTGGTGGTTAAGATGATTGGGTGATCTGCTGTAAAGGGCCGCGCTTCTTCCATACGGTGACGCATGAGCACCGGGTCATCTTCCTGGATGACCTGAAACCCACGCCGGGTCAATTCTGCCATCAGCGCTTCACCCGCCAGCAAACGATCCGGGTCGCTGACCAGTGTAAGGGGGTGCGTATGAGATGGAAATAGAGAGGAGATTCGCTGAAGCATTCCTACTGCCATAAATGGATATCAAGCACATCGGCCAGTTTGGTTCGTAATATTTTTTCGCGTTCCTCTAAAAACGCAGGGAAATCTTCAAATTTCAAGGAACATTCCGGAATGAAGTGCAACCCTTTATAAGCCGCCAATTTTTCAGGGGTTGTGCACTCTTTTGTAATCCAGGTGTCAAATGGCTCGTCAGATTTCGCGATATTCACGGGTCCTTGAAGGAGTTGTAAGTTCCCCAGATCATTATAATGGTCGAGCCAAAGAGGCCAATTCTCTTGAGCAATATTGTGCTTTCTTAACTCTTTGGCTGTGAACATTGCTCGCGGGAATATATGGTCAACATGGAATTGTTGATCATATCTAAGCCAAGGGTATAAGAAGGTGAGAACACTGAATGTGTAAGGTTGTTCATAACGATAAGACATCAACCCGTCTAATTCAGCGGCATCAAATTGCATGGATCTTGTTGTGCCTTTTAGTTCTTCCAAAATAGCATTAAACGGAAAACCATTTAGATTTTCCTGAATGACCTTTCGCACAGGTCGCAAAACGTTGTCCGGTGTTCCACTAAATGTTCTTTTTAATAGGGCAATTTGCAGCCACTTGCGCATCAGAGTTCGATCTTCAGTATATTTATTCGAGGAAATGAAATTTGAAGGGCTGCCTAGTTTATAAATGGTATAAGCCAGGGGAATAATGGCATAAGCTGAAACCAGGGTTTGCCAGCTATACCCCCAACTGGAAATCAGTTTAACCGTTTCGTTCAATGCCCTGGCTATCGATTCCCAATTTTTCTCAATTTTTTCCATGTTTTCACGGGTGAAATTGGATACCCGGAATTCAATGGCCGGGATGTCACTTAACACCAGGCATGATTTAAGAACAAAGTCTTTGTTAAAGGTGAATTTTTCACCAATGTCATTCAGATCATCAACAAGATCATAAATGGCTTTGCGCGCGTCAATTTTCTTCCAGGCGGCTGTTGCTATGGAAAGCAGCATATCAGAGTAGCTCAATACCGTTCCTCCAGAATTGACCCGAATAAAAATATTCAAGACTTTATCCAGATCCTGGCTTTCCTCCTGGAAGTAATTAACCAATGGTTTTTCTTTAACGATGCGATATAGTTCCATCAATGCGCTGGATGGAAATGTCCGTCTATCAGCGGTGAGACCGTTTTCGATGCAATAATACATGGTTTCTTGCAATTCTTTAAACTTGAAGATCTCACTTACGCGAAACCAATATTTTTTTCCTTCGATATTTTTTACTTCCCTATCCTGCAGCATCTTGAATTCGTAAGCATTCCCATTCTCTTCCGGAGGATTAAGCAGGTTAAGGTACAAGCGCTTCATTGGAAAAGCGTAATCGCTGTTCCAGCGGTAATAGGGCATTTTATTCGCATACCAGCCCTTCAAACCAAGATTTAATGCTGTTAATCGCTGCTGCCCATCCAGCACAGCAGTTACGCTGTTACTGCCCACCAATTCAATCGGTTCATTATGACGGTAATCCCGCTCATGGAAATGATCCATAAAACGGTAGAATTGGAAGTCCTTGAGATGATCCGGCTCGATTTTCCAGAACAGGAACGAGCCAATCGGATAGCCGCGCATCAGGGAATCAAACAATTTCTCAATCTGCTCCGCGTCCCAAACAAACTCGCGTTGAATGGCGGGCAGAACATATTTATTTTCCTGCATACCCTGAATGACTTTTTCAATGGTAATTGGTGTCTCAAATCCCATATTGTTTTCCTCTTCCTACTTCTTCCGCAACAGCGCGCTGTCGTAGTACATCAGCAAATCGGGATCTTCGCGCAGCACATCTTCCGGCAGACGCTCGGCGACCTTGATGATCGTCTCGTAGTCCTGGCGCCTGAAGCAATCCGTAAAGCCGGCACGCACCGCTTCACTGCGGAAGACGCGCAAACGGCCGCTGCTCTCAGTGTACTCTTTGAATTCTTTCAACAGGGCGCGCTGGCGGACTTTCTCCAGGTCGCTGGCTTTGTTGTGATCGGGTACATACCATTTGCCATCCTCATCCTGTAAGAAGTTCTGTTTGAGAAGTTCGATTAATTCCAGCGGCTGCTCATGTTTGGCGCGGTTCATTACGCGATTGAAGTCGTTAGTTAGATCGCCCTGGGTTTTTGGTTCGCCGCCGGAGGCCGGGTCCAGCTGCTGCCTGAGCCAGGTGATGGCGGTTTTTTCATCGGAGACGAAAAGCGAGAGTTGGGTGGGCTTGCCGGAATCAAGCACGGCACGGTCATATTCTGCCACCTGGTCGGGCAGGAAATACATGCCGTCGCGGCGGGTAAAGCGCTGCTCCAGCCCGGCGTAAAATTCAGGCGCTGACAATGGCACCATGACTCCGCGCTGAATGTGAAAAGCTACCATGCGGTCGAAGAGTAGAAACGCCTGGCGTTCGGCGTTGACCGCCGGGACGCCGTTGGCTTCATTGACCACCGGCAGTTTGCCCAGGTGATAGCGTACAAATTCCCAGGCGCCGTCTTCTGTGCCGGCTTTGAGGCGGAAGTTTTCTTCGAGGTTACCGTTAGGTTTGTAGGCTGAAATTATTAGATCTTGTTTGACTGCGCCAGCCGCATTGACTCCATTAAATCCAAGTTGTTGTTTGTCTAGTGAACGCACATCTGCAATTACAAAACCAGCTCTCATTAATGCTTCTTGGATGGCATTCCAGACTGAATTTTGGGAATTGTGGAATTCAACGGTCATCCAATGGCCAGGCTTTAGAATATGACAAAATTCTTGAAAACAATTTTGCATTAGACTTTGATATTCCACTAGCCCTTTATGTTGTTCATTGTTCATGATCGCTTCAGTATGATTATTTGTTAAAACTCGGAGCCATGATTCCCAAATAATATTTAGCTCTGAATACATTAGATTCGCACCAAATGGTGGATCAACAAAAATATAATCAAGCTCATTATTAATTTGATGTTTGAGATCGGAAGAAGAGCTATTATTTATTGCATTATTTGTTTTTATGTCTCGGAAAATTTCTGAAATGGATATTTTATAGTTTAGTAATTTTGTCGGAGTATTCTCTGTCCATAATGAAGGAATATATAAGGTTCCTGAAACATTACCCATTTTTCGATCTAGTGTAAATTTATATAGTTTAGAGGTTCTTATCATACTTGCAGTCACCCAAAAAGGTTTTGCATTTTTTGATCTCAAACTTAATTTCAATGCCAAGGCCAATGTCCATAAATTTCTCCGTGTATAGAAATGGTGAACATGAGTGATACCTAGATTGAATGGATCAGAGGTTTTATCCCCTTTAGGAATTTTGCTAGTTGGAACAGGGTAAGGAATGTTACTTTCCTCGATCTTCTGTATTAGCTCTAAATCGACCTTATCCGGAGTTTTCTCCCAACGTTTTATTCCCACCGAATAGTTTATTAACACCGGGACTTGTCTTGCCTGACGAATAGTCTCTTTTAATTGGTGATCATAATGAGTATTCCAAGCCCGCTCTGCTTTTAGTGCTCCACTATCTTTGTGTGGGCTTTTTGCTAAGAGTGTTGCGCAACCTGGACAGTTCCAACTATCTCGAATACTGCCAGAAGCTTGATCCACTGCCACATCCCAGAAAACCATTTCCTGCGCGCAGTTGGGACAAACAAAGACATCCGACCAGACCGTGTAGTTAATCTTCCCTTTCACCCGGTTAGGATCATCACAATTGGGGTGCCAGGTCTCATACATCCAACCGCATTCCTGTTCCACTTCATTTAAAATCCGTCTGGCTTCGCGTTCGAAGGCGGCGGCATCCACCGGGGTGTTGTAGTTATAGGCAATAAAGGTGGCAGCCGGCGAAAGGTCGTTCAACACCGCCTTGCGCGCGCCCAGGCGCGAAATGGCTTTGTCGCCCTCCCAGATCACACCCTGGTCATCCACGCTGTAGCCCAGGCTTTCCACGGTCTTCTTGTCGCCGCACAGTTGGGCCGCCACGCCGGTCATGCCCGTGCCGCAAAACCCGTCAAAGACAATATCACCCGGGTCGGTGTAATGCAGGATGTAGCGCATGATGGCTTTGTGCGGCACCTTGGTGTGGTAGGAATGGGCGTTGTAGATCGGGTCGTTCTTGCCCTCGCTGACATCCGCTGCAAAGGGCTCGCGCTGGTATTTTTCGTCTTTTAATCCAAGCTTTTGCCGGATTTCCTCCCGCTCCTGCTGCCATTGCTCGATGATCTCCGGCAGGAAGGGGTTGGGGCAGGCGGTGTAATAGGGCGGGTCCGATAGCGCCAGAATATCCTCATCCGTTCCGATGGGGAAACCTTCAATGGCGCGAAAGGCGGGGTCTTTGAGATATTCTGCTAATCGCCGGCGGTATTCTTCGCGTTTGGCCTGCTCTTCGGGGGAAGATTCGGCGTTAGCTTGTTGATAGAGTTCGGCTTGATGTTCGGTCATGAAAATACCTCTTTCAGGTCGTTTCTGCTAAAATGATGAAGAGCGGTATCGTAACTCCCATGAAAACTGGGGGCTTAGCCTGGTGACCCCGGTCACTCGTAGCGTGTCCCAGCCTCCGCTGGAATACGGCGGGAAATAATGAAATCAAGGCCCAGGGTGAGCCGCTCGTGAGATCCCCCATTGCGGGGGATTTTCGTTTAACAATGACTGTCATCTGACCTCTTGAAATTATTGGTCCAGTGTCAGGCGGGTATTGCCAGCATCATGGCCGCGCATTTGCTGGTCTAAAAACTGTTTGAAACGATTTTGCAGTTCTTCACGTGTACAGGGCAGCCCGCCGGCTTTTAATGCTTGCAGCAGCGCATCCACCGGCAAAGTTACTGCCTGTATCCCGCGCAATGCCTGGATGGCTGACTGGACAAAGTTCGCCGGCAGGGTTTCTGCGTCATCGCCTTGCTGCAAGAAATCCTCCACCGGTTTACGCTCAGCAGGCGACATGGCTTCCAGGCTGTGTTGGGCGGTATCACTGTTCAGATTGTCGCGCAGGGCTTTGCGCCAGTTCTTCAGCAGATCGCTCAACTTGTCGTCCAGCAGGTGTACCAGGGCATCAGAGTTGGCTGCTGTGCGGAGCTGTGCTGGCCGCAGATGACAGTAGGGACAGGTGGGTGAATCGGTCAATACGCCTTCATGGAACTCGCGGCACGAAACCAACCCGGTGAGCTGCTGCTTCCAGAATTCAAAATCACCGCTGCGCGTCAACAACTCAATGGCGGAAAGCGCACGCATAGATTCAAAACGCGCATCCCGGTAAAACCGCTGGCGCAAATCGTCACCGCTGGCTGTGAGCACCGATTTACGGTGCAGGTCACTGTATATGGTGATATATTCTTGCTTTAAATGGGTCAGCTCCCGGATTAAAGCCTGCAGATCTAAAGCTGCATTGCCTTTGCCAAACCGGCGGATTGAATCCAGTGTGTTTTTTTGGGTTTGCCGGGCATGCTGGGTCCATTCATGATCTTCTGGCAGGTTAGCCTGGGCTTCAGCTAAATATGTGGTGTAGGGTTGGATTTGATTGACGGCATCCAAAAGCTGGCGCGCCCGTTGAACGGTGAGCCGGTACTCCAGGTTTTCCTGAATTTGCCCGGGGGTGTAGCGCAGATTTCGCAATTTTCCAACGGTAGTGTATTTACTCAATTCCTCTAAAAATTGTTTGTATCCGCGCAGGCCCGGTAAAAGATCCATACTGGATAGAGAAAAATCTGGGGCATCGCTGCCTACCACCGTGCCCTGTTCCACCACAAAAGTTAACCGGTCGGTGAAGATCGGTGTGTTCCATAGTTGCGCACCCTGTTCCAACCGGTTTTGCAGCTGAACGACCATTTCTAATTCTGCATGCACCAGCCGCTGTAATTCAGTGACAGCATTTTCTCGTGTATTTTCATCCCTAACCAGTCCGGGCTGTAATCCTAATCCTTCGAAAATCATGCTCCACAGGTTGATGGGTAAGGTACGTGGGCGTTTGTAGAAACGGAAGTTGATGATATCGGTCATTGAGCGGGTTAAGGCACGCTCCAGGGAACTGGCGTCCAATTCTTCACGGCCGTCCAGGCTGATGACAATATCGCCGTTATACACCAAAGCCAATAAAATGACAGAGACCCACTCCGGTTCCAGGTTGAATTTGATGTCTTTTTCCACCGGTTGGATTCCGCCAGCAACCTGTTCAATCACTTCCCCGCGATTGATCACCTGCCCATCGGCTTTATCGTTGAGCAGCTTCAGGAAATGTCCAGCGTAGGATGAATCGTACGGGCGGATATTGCCTTGCGCATCCAGAATGCCCAACCCTTCCAAAATACCTGAACCCAAGTTGGAAGTGCGCCCGCACAGGCGGCGGATGGCTTCCATGGCGCTGTTGGCGCGTGCGGTTTCGGTCACGGGTTGGCTCAATCTAGAGAACTTCGGATAATCAGGATATCGGTCCTCAAATTCGGGCGAGAACAAGTGTGAGGAAACCAGGCGGATTAGTTCCTCAATATTTTGACTAGCAGTGCTGCGCATCCGCGTGAGGACGGATTGAATCGGTTCATCCACACCTTGATAAATGATGTGTAATTTCTCTACCAGATGGTCTTGCAGCCAGCGCATCAGGTGGCGGAAATTCGTTTCGGCTTTATTGGCGTATTCTGTGCGGTACTCGGTAGACTCATTCGCCATGGACCGCGCACCGGCATAGAGCCGGATTTTTTCCTCAAATTCATGATCCAAACCGGTTAGGTAGAAGAG
Organism: Levilinea sp.; assembly: GCA_029975215.1. Taxonomy (GTDB): domain Bacteria; phylum Chloroflexota; class Anaerolineae; order Anaerolineales; family Anaerolineaceae; genus Levilinea. The sequence continues at coordinate 6,701 of JARKPO010000021.1, read as the reverse complement.
TACTTCATCAGGCAGCTTCTGGTCGTTATAGGTGCGATTTTGGAAAGGCGGGAGAAAGTATATATAGAAATCCCGCGGCGGTTGGGCAGTTGTGCGTTCATCCGGTGGTCCGAAGAATAAATAACCAGGACGGGTTACTTTATGGTTTGCCCACGGCAATTCATAGAACCAGATACTGTATCCTGTGAGATAAGTGGAGTCGTTTAGATTGAGTGCCTGGCGCAGGGCATCAAAAAAATAGGCGTTAAGGTCTGATTTATCCATGAAGTCGCCGCGTTCACGGATTTTTTGATCAAAATCCACAGCCTTTTTCAAGTCCAGGTAATATTGACCATTTTCGGAGTTATAAGACAGGAATTGACCCTGTACGGTCTTCATTATTTCTTTCAAGGCAACCTGGACCTGATCCAACAAGAAGTCTGCATTATTCATCTCGGTCGGCAAGCGTTGGAAAAGGCACAAACCATCTCGCAGACTTTCTGCTGTCACACCAAGAGGGACAAACACATCGCTCGTTGCCAGCCGCTGCACACTCAACGCACGAATGATGCGGATTGCCATATCCTTAAGGTTGGGACGGGTATAGGCATTTTGAATTAATCCCTCCAGGATATTACTTTTTTGAATCACGCGGGCGATATCATCAATACTGCGTAAGCTGGGATCTTCCTGGATCAACTTCCAATACTGATCATAAGAAATTAATCCAGGCTGGTCAGGGGGAACCTCCTGATCCAATACACATCGGATCGCAGTGCTGAATGTTTTTAATACCTGTCGTTTTTCAGCAATAGCCAGGTTTTCAAACGTTTCTACATAAACTGGATGAATAGGGAAGAGATCCACATATTCATCTAAACGATCAGCCATAGATTTGTATAAGGGTGCAAATTTCCGTAAATAATCAGCAATCTTGGCTTTCTGTGCATCTGTCTTTTTGAGTAAGCGTTGAGAAACAACGAAAGTAATATCTTCGCGGGCAATATTGATTTGTTCAAAACGGTCCTTGACACGGCGAAGCTGTTCTGCCACAAAACCGAACCTCGGATTTTCAAACAGAGTCTCCTGTAAACCGCCGATAAACCGGAAGGGACAGGATGCGGCCACTTCGCCCAATTCACGTAAGAACCCCAGGTCGAGAATCAAGGCGCGCTGTTCACGGGTGCGCAGATAATCCAATAACTCATCTACAACCAACAAGATTCCCATTCCGGGATACTTTTCCTGAAATGCAGCAACTGCTTGAATAATGATTGTTTTATTATTGGTTACTTGATCTGCTGAAGGAAATGTAAAAGATACCCCCCATGTATTGAGAGCGGATTGAATTTCATCTAGCAGGATTTCCCGTAAACCTCGGGTTACGCTGCCAATTTCTACGCGGACAACTTTGAACTTACCCGCAAAACTTTCGGAGGCTTTCTTCACCTTTTCATTGGTCAGTTGATCTTTCAGCTCAGTTCTTTCTGCTATTGCAGAAATGACAGACATCAAGTGGCTCTTACCGGTGCCGTAATTGCCAACAATCAAAACACCTTTATTATCTTGTGGTCGTTCAAATTGCAATTGTGGAAAAGCCATATCGACCAGCTTGTTCGCCATGGGTTCTGAAATTACGTAGGTTTGCACCAGGCTTTTTGCCGCAGACTCTTTCTCTGCGTCACGTAACTGGATGATGGATTCAATGGGTGTAAATTGAACGAGGTCTCGATACAGCATAATTTATGCTCCTTCTGCGGCAGAAATTTGGAAAAGTAATATCTTGGGTTGAATTAGCAGTGAACCAGAAATATTCCAGACTTTATAATGACGATGCTCTGGAATAGCGTAGGAAAGTGTATCTCTCGAATACTCACCTGGCCAGAGAATGATCACCCTTTTTATTCGAGCAACTTGGCGGATCAATGCAAAAAAATCAATTTTGAGCGAAGGATGAAAGAAGAGGTCTGGGTGAGAACATAATATCGGCTCATCTTTTATTTGTCCGAGAAGATCTTTTATCCACTCTTGTGCAAATCGGCTACGTTCGGTGGTCGGAACTGTCATCAATGCACAACTCAATTCCTTGCTGACATTGAGGTGGTTTATCCCTAAGGATTGAACTTTTTCTGAAATTTCATCCAGAATTTGGACTTGTGGATTTGCCAAAACCAAACCATCAAATGGTTGTGCAAGCATTGATTCAAATGAATAGTTGGACAATTCCCTCTCCTTAAATATGTTCAATCAATGATAACACCTGCGTTCCACCAGCCGCACGAAATGGTAAATTCTCCGTTCGAAACCAGCGCGATTTTTTACCGTTTAGACACAAACGTTCTTCTCCCGATGTAAAAGATCCGGTTTGACAAGCTTTGAAAATGAGCGAGGTTTCTTCTACCGATTTGTCTTTTGGAATAAATGGTGCACTTTCACTTCCCATTGACCATTCGACTCGCAATTTCAAAGCAGGTTGAGATGGTTTATCATCAAATAATCCTAATTGGGAAGCCGGTATTTTTTCCTTTATTTCTGATGGCTTATTTTTCATTATCCATAAAATCACAGAGTGGCTTCCCCGGCTAATTCGTGCAACCTGAACAAGCGCAGCGGATAGTGAGATCTCGCACTCATTTGAAATTAATCGAGCGCAACCAAAATTTGTACCATGTTGGTTTATTTGATCAGCTACATATGCAGGTGGCATCAATATGTTTGCAGCTGTCCGATTACATAAAATCTCTTTCATTGATTCAGTAAATCCCCCTGGTTTTTTCAACGTCCAACCATTACCAATATTTTTTCCATTGGGCAATGAGTTAATAAGGAACTCGACTAATTCATGAGCTTGCGAGAACTTCTGTCTGCTAGGTGGATCATTTGAATTTATTACCACAATTCCATTTTTGGCATCTAATAATAGCCCCTGCTGCCCTGGAAGTGGTTTTTGAATTGGTGTTGGAATTTGGAAACGCTTAAAAATAAGCGAAAGATCTACAGGGATACTGTGAGCCTGACCCGATTCTTCCAATAGGAAGTCCGCATAAGCAAGAATATCTTGGACGGAATTTATCTGCCCTAGCTTATTTATGAACATCAGACCAGGATCGTTCACTGTCATGCAGGATGGTCCCCATTTATGAACGGACTAATGGCTTCGTATAAAGCTCGCCACTCTGCTGCAGATTTTGGTTCTTTACCCCTCCTTGGAATATTAACTAACTTGTCAATCACTTCATAGGATAAATTGTCCTGAAGCGCTAATTCGCGTAAAGCGGGGGGGATCATAACAGTGGAAGGAGTTGACGACTCACCAAGATCTGATGGAGATACACCCAACGCGATTGCTAACTTGTTGATGATTTTTATTGAAATACTCTCAGCCTCGCCCCGTTCAATTTGGGATACATAATTCCTTGAGATTTCAGCCATCTCACCAAGCTGTTCTTGACTCCACCCCTTTTCTTTTCTCTTTGCCAAGACTTGACGACCAAGCTCCTTGGGATCCATTTCTCACCTCACAGATAGAAAATAAGCAGAGCTTTATTTTCTTATTATAGAATCAAAGTCAATCCATGTCAACAAGAATAGTAAATTGACAACTAAACCTTGCAATTAACAAAAGATATGCTATAATTAATATGCAATGCAAACTAAATCATGCAAGACAGGAGTAAATACGTCAGGAAAAAACCAACGTGTTGTTCCCACGCCAAATGGCAAATGGGGAGTTCGTGGTGAAGGTAACTCAAAAATAACAAAAGAGACCTCCACTCAAACACAAGCAATTGATATTGCTCGTGATATAGCTAAGAATCAAGAATCAGAGGTGATTATCCACAGGAAGGATGGAACGATAAGGGATAAAGATAGTTATGGAAAGGACCCTTTTCCACCAGTGGATAAGAAGCATTGATATCTACCAAATCCACAATTTCCGATTTCAAACATAACCAAAGGAATATCCAATGACAACCTATCGTGTTATTTGCACGAACCAAGAGCCAGCATCACAGCCACCACAACATGCCCATATCGTGGCTATCGGGGTAGGAACAACTACCGATCATTACTCCCAACGGTTTTCGTTATCGCAAGTGATCCAAATGATGCAAAATGGGGACCGATTCTATACTTTAGGCCCTCGAAGTGGAAATACCGCTTGGGTTGAAAAATACTACTGCACCTATTGCCGACAATACCACATAAAGTCAGCGGCTGATGCAGTAGAGGACAACAACCTTGATAGTCTGCCGTATTGTCAAATATAAGGAGGAAGTCGAGAAACTGAAGATTTAATAATTCAACAAAATATTGTCAAAAAAGGGGGAGCGTCGCTTCCCTTTTATTCTATTTGAAAACCTAGAAATGATTACAAACAACCATTGTCCTCCGGGTCGCGAGAAAATTACTACGTAAGACTAATTATGGGTAAACTTGGTTATAATCAATCCAACAGTACCCACCACGCCTCTGCAATGCAAGCGCACCGGGGTGGGTCATTTTAAATATTTTTGCTTAGAGCAAATTTCTCAATTGAGGAACCTTGGTTAAAAAGAGAATTTTTCCGAGTTATTCCTTACCTATACTCACCAACTTGATATATTCGTCGAACACCGCCTATTCGTTTCTATTCTTTTTCAAAGGGGATGCTTTCACTTGATTGTGTCCATTCTTCGGGCTTCTCAACTGTTTTTAATTCAGCTAGCAAAATCTCATAGGAGGTCGGTGACATCGGCTTTATCCCTGTCTTCTCATTAAATAATTTAAAGGCTTTATCAGTATATTTTGCAGCCAATCTAAGATACGTGATATGGCTCGGAAGTTGATAATCTACTGGAACATAGTGCAGCCCATGAAGTGGATTTAGACATGCTTTGAGATTATATCTACCAATATGATGCCACATATTATGAGTGGCAGCGCTGAAGGACGTATAGACGTAATTATACAAATCAATACACCCTGCTTCTTCTGCCATTTTTCGAGTGTCAATCCCGGCCCAATTTCCTAAATTTACCTCTGTTAGAAACAAGTATCTTTGACTATTGATCCATCCTTCAGTAGCTTTAACGACAGGGTCATTTTGTGGGTCAATTCCATCTGCCAGTAATTGTGCTTTCCTATGTTCATTAGATAATTTTGCCTGGCCAAGACCATATAATAAAAATTTACGAGACCGTTCTAATGGGTCATTAAATATCCACGCTAGCGTAATATAAGCATCAACCATTGTTCTTAATAGAACAGGTGCTATATGTTCATTCCATATTTGAGGGGAGACTGCCAATTCTGTCGCCAAAGTAACCATTCTGGCTAATAGAGCTCCGATCACCTCATACTTTTCTGCATGGCTCAAATCAATAGACCAGGATTCCCACCTTGTGTTCAGTTCTTTTTCAACTTCTTGAACATATTTTTGAAGAACAGGTAGTAATTGGTCTCCAGTAATACTATCCATTGGTAACCTCTCAATCAAAATTGCATTTTTCAAGTTCTAGCCCATGATTCCAAAAGTAGGTAGGCCAAGATAAGCCATCCTTAATGACATCAATACCGAAAATCGTATTCACCGTGGCTCGGATACTGGCAGCAACTTGCTTCGATACTTCGGTATTTGGATAATATTGAACTTCAGGGAATCTGGCTAAACTAACATCTGGACTAACGACTAATTTTCCTACAGTAAAGCCGATATACACCGCATTGGCTTGAATAAAAGTCGCTTCGACACTTCTTCGATCAAATATGGACTCTAATACCCTCTTTATTGCTTCAAGATCCCCTGTATCGATTTCTTTTTTTGTTTCAAGATCAAACAAAAAACTTAATGGGCAGGTTGGGTAAAAGTAGATTAATGGCAATAAAGCTGCGCGATATTGATCGAATGCGTTTTTCCTCCGAAGTAGTTCAACCGTTTTCTTTTTTTCCTCGATCGACAATTGAGTATAAGAACTTACGGTCACGAACCATGCTCCCATTGGGTGATTATTGGTAGCTTCTTCTGCTGACTTTGGGAGGGCTAATGCCAATTCAGCACCTTTCATGTACCCATACCGGTTATTAATTAATGCTAACCAAATAAGCTCGGGAATAAGTTGTTTCCTCCAGCTTATCTCCTGATAGTTGATTTCTTGCATCAATGGCGGAATCAAGCGCTTTCCAATGCGTTGATGGTCAAGAAGAACAGGTTTTTTTCGGGTTGAAAAATTTTGTCCGTTGTCCATGAGTAACCCAACTTTCGCTTTGCCTAATAAAGTTCATCGGTTTTCTTTTATTGTTTTACTACCAATTGTTTGAAAATACCACCTGGGATTATCCTTGAGACCATCCATCAAGGATTAGTAGCGAATTTCGAAAATTCCTACTCCTCAAAGACTTTAATCGCCTGCTCGCACAATCATCATCCTTCAGGCTTTGACAGAATCAAACACCCTCGAATCTTAAGGATTTTTTTCATTTCACAAAAGTTCTTCAAAAAGAGGACGTTCATTCACCAAAATCCAACCATCGTCCTCCGGGTCGCGAAAAAACTACTACTTGACCCTGTCATAAAAAGTCGCTATCATACGACTAATAAATCGTAACCAAAGATCCTCCGGCCTCTTCAGAAGAGCGTCCCTCAGGCCAGGCTAAAATGCGCAGCCTGAGTGGAAATCGTTCCGAAACCAGGAAAATCTCTCATAACCCGGAGGCCAGTGGTAAGTGCCCCGGAGGGGTAT